>JANNBN010000035.1:0-3587 GCA_031385545.1 Acidimicrobiia bacterium
ACAACGCAACGAACGGCTCCTTTCGCTTCGCGAAGTGCAGCTTCCAGCGATCGTCACGTACTGCTTCCAACTGGTTCATCCAGTAGTAGAAGAACGCGTCGTGCGGCGACTTGGGGGCAGCGCCGCTCCAAAGACCCGAGATGTCCCTGCCGTCGATCGTGCGATCGTCTGGAACCGTCGCGCCGCACACCCCCGCGAGGGTGGGGTACAGGTCCATCGCCGTGACCAACTCGCCGCTCACCGTTCCGGGGGCAATCAACGCTGGCCACCGCACGATTCCCGGCACGCGCTGTCCGCCCTCCCACGTCGTTCCCTTCGTACCGCGGAACGGGCCGTTGCTGCCACCCAAAGGCAACCCGTTCGAACTGTGGGGTGCCGGGTTGTCGCCCAATGACCCGTTGTCGCTCGTAAAGATGACGACGGTGTTCTCGTCCAGGCCGAGCGATCGCAGTTCGTGCATGATCACCGCTGTGGCCCAGTCGATCGATTCAACGGCAGCGCCGTAGGGCCCGTTGGTCGATTGCTTGAGGAATCGCTCCTGCACATAGATCGGTACGTGCACATACATATGAGCGATATAGAGGAAGAACGGTTGATCCCTCACTGATCGGATGAACCGCACAGCCTCGATGACGTAGCGCTCTGTGAGCGACGACTGGTCGGGCTGCTGCTCGATGACATCACCATCAAGCAGGAGCGGGAGCGGCGGCATCTCCATGTTGCGCAGAATCGTCGGCGGGTCAGCCTGGCGGCCCATGTCGTTGCTGTACGGCAGCCCGAAGTAATGCTCGAACCCATGGTTGGTCGGCAAGAAATCAGGTTGGTCTCCGCAATGCCATTTGCCGATCATCTGCGTGCGATACCCGGCACGACCCAGCACACGTGCGATAGAGATCTCCGTCGGCGGGAGACCGATCCCTTGGCCGGGAAACAGCACCGGGCGCCCGGCGAAAGACCCGAACCCGATCCGTGGCGGATAACACCCTGTAAGCAGCGCGCCGCGTGCCGGTGAACAGACCGGGCTCGCCGCATAGAAGGCTTCGAACCGCATCCCCTCCGCGGCAAGGGCATCGATGGCCGGCGTCTTGTTGCGGGTCGAGCCGTAGCAGCCGAGGTCACCCCAGCCCAGATCGTCGCAGTTGATCAGCACCACGTTGGGGCGAGGCGAAACGGGTTCGGGACTCATCCGGCCACACTAGATATTGCGGTACGCACCGTCGAAGCCCCGGTCAGGCACGCGTGCTGAGGTGACGAAAACGAGAAAACAGAAGCAGGTCATAGACAATCTTCAAGCTACCGCCGGCAATCAGCGGCCAACCGAAGGCCGAGCCGTGCAACATCCATCCGGCAAGCGCAGGTGTGCTGGCAGCGGCCAAACTGCGCGGCACGTTGGTGAACGCAGCTGCGGCAGCACGCTCCTGCGGCGGTACGACGGACATCACGAACGTCTGCCTCGCCGGCACGTCGAGGTTGGAGATCAACGCCCTCGTGATCAGCAGCGCCACGGCGATCGGGGCACTGGGAGCAAGGCCAGCGGCGATGCACAGCACGTTGGCCGGAAGGTGTGTGAACACCATCGTTTCCACCAGCCCGAACCGCCGCGACAATCGTGGAGCTGCCAACATGGACAAGGCACTTGCAGCAGAGGCCAGGCCTAACACCAGACCCACTTGGCTCAACGCGAAATCGAACCGCCGCGCAAGCCACGCTGCGAGCAGTGCAGTCCCCACAAACCCGCCACCCGATGCATCCAACGCGAACAGCAACGCGAGTTGGCGCACCGTGGATCGGGATTCGACCAGCCGTGAAGCCGGCACGGATTTGCGGTCAACCTGGTTGTCACGCATCCGCAGGTAGCCCACCGTGACCCCAGCCCCTATGCACGCATAGATCAGCGGCGCAAGCGCGACTCCGCCTGTCGAGGCAAATCCCACCGTGCGTCCCACTGATGCAACCGCTCCTGCCGACAGACCGCCGATCGTTGCACCAGCGGCACCCGCAAGTGAGTACCTGGCGAACATCGCCGAACGTTGCGTCGCAGACGTGCGACCCGTGAGAATCGCCTGTTCCGAGGAGAGAAACGCAGAGACGTCTCCTCCGGTCGGGTTCAGCGGGCCAACGATGGCGAGAGCGACAAGCACCACCACGTTCCCCGTGAACGCGAAGGCGACTCCCGTGATGGCCATCAGCAGTCCACATAATGCGAGAACTCGGAACGGCGTGAGGACCGCCGGCCACCGGGTGACGGTCAACAGGACAGATGCCGAGCCGAGAAGTGTGGCGGTGACCAACAGCCCGAGTGCGCGTTCGTCCATCCCCCGCGCACGCAGCAGCGCAGCGAACGAGGCTGCGACCAAACCGTCGGCCACGCCCCTCGCTGCACGGGTGGCAAGCAGCGAACGCGCCGCCGGATCGCTCACACGAAACGTACGAAGTACACCGGTGGCAGGTTGGCCGAAACGAGATCCCAGCTTTCGCCGGCGGATCCGCTGCACCAGAGCGAACCTGTGGTGGATGCCATGGCCAGGTGCTCGCCGGTCGAGTCGACGTCGAAAGCATGCCGATAGACCAGATCATATGCGTGCGTATCAGGTAGCCCGGCGCCGAAAGACTGGAACGACTTGCCTCCGTCGGTAGTGCGAGTGACGACCATCTTTCCGTCGACGGGAATGCGCAGTTCGTCCTTGACCGCCGGCACGAACCAGGCGGTGTCGGGATCGGTCGGATGCACGGCCACCGCGAACCCGAACCGAGACGGTGGCCGTTCCTCGATCTCGTCCCACGTGCGGCCACCGTCGGCAGAACGGAAGCATCCGTTGTGGTGCTGGTTCCACACGACGTCGGGTCGAGCGGGGCACCTCACCAACCGGTGCGGGTCCTGCGCGTTGGGCGCGTATTCAAGGCCAGGGGGCATGTACTCGTTACGCATGCCGGTGGTGACGGTCCACGTGACCCCGCCGTCTTCGGTGAGCCATGCACCACCGCACGACACACCGACCAGGACCGTCGAACGATTGGCCGGGTCTACCGAAACCGAATGGATGCCAGGCCAGTCGTATCCGCCGCCGCCCCACTCCTGACGCTCCGGCATGTCCCACAGCGGCCGGTTGATCGCCCACGTCTCGCCACCGTCGGGCGAGTGGAACAGACCGCCCGGGATGGTGCCGCACCACAGCGAGTCGTCGGCACCCGTCGGGTCGCCGGCTTCCAGCGTCCAGGCAACCTGCAGGGTCCACGGCCACGACTGCTGCGTCATGGGCGACACGTCGCCACAGTCGGCCGGCTTTGTCGGATACGCCGGCGCTGCGACCTCGGTCCACCCGTCGCCCCGATTCCGCCACACGTGGGTGCCGAAGTGACCAGTACCGAGCGCCACCCATCGGGCGCGTTCGTTCGCGAATCCAGCGGTGACCGGATCGCCAAGAAATTCGACGTTGGTGATCTCCCACCGACCGTCGGCTCGGCCGAGTGTGAACAGCCCTTTTCTGGTGCCGACCATGAGTTGACGGGTGCTCACTGGATTCATCCTCCTGAAAGGGCCTGCATGACGTAGACCTCGGCGGTCGCATCGACCGTATCGGACAACG
>JANNBN010000058.1:0-37668 GCA_031385545.1 Acidimicrobiia bacterium
AGCGACGACGTGCAGTCGATGGCGTGCAGCGACGACAGCACCAGGTGACCGGTAAGCGCCGACTGGATGGCGATGCGGGCCGTCTCCTGATCACGCACCTCGCCGACCAGGATGATGTCCGGGTCTTGACGCAGGATGGACTTCAGCCCGGTGGCGAACGTGACGTCGGCCTGGGCGTTGATCTCGATCTGGTTGACGCCGGGGAACACATATTCCACCGGGTCTTCGATGGTCATGATGTTGGTCTCGCCGCTGTTGAGCTGGCGCAGCGTGGCATACAGCGTGGTGGTTTTGCCGCTGCCGGTCGGCCCGGTGACCAGCACCATGCCGTACGGGGCGCGGGTTGCCTCGTCGTAACGCTTGTAGGCCTCTTGCGGCATGCCAAGGTCCGTGATGGTGCGCATGGAGCGGCTCTTGTCCAGCAGCCGCAGCACGGCCTTTTCGCCGAAGATGGTTGCGGTGGTGGCAACACGCACGTCAAGTTCGCGGCCGTCGACGTTGGTTGTGAACTGGCCGTCCTGCGGACGGCGCCGCTCGACGATGTTCATTTCGGCCAAGATCTTGAGCCGGCTGATGAGCGGGGCCGCCATCTCGGGCGGCAGTGACAGCACCTCGTTCAGCGCACCGTCGATGCGGAACCGCACCCGCAGGCGGACGTCGAGCGGTTCTATGTGCACATCTGATGCACGGTCACGCAGTGCCTGGCCAACGATTTTGTTGAGGACCTGCGCAACCGGAGCTGCCTCGTCGACCTCGATGCGGCGCTTCTGCACCTCGACGAACGAACCAGCGTCGGCGTATGCGTCGACCAGCCCACCCACCGAGTCGAGGTCGCTGTAGCGGAGGTTGATCAGGTCGGCCAGCGGCTGCCGGTCGGCCAACACCAGGTTGATGCGCTCGACACGGATCTGCGCAAGGTCGTCGAGCAGCTTGGTGTCGAACGGGTCCGCAATTGCGATGTCCAGGACACCGTCGTGAATGCCGAGCGGAAGAACATTGCGTCTGCGGGCGACCCCAGCAGGCACCAGCGCCAGCGCAGCGGATTCGGTCTCGACCGTACGAAGGTCGATGATGTCCATGTCGGTCTGTTCGGCCAGTGCTGCGGTGATGGCAGCGGCCGGTACGCCTGACGACACGAGAATTTCTCCGAGCGGGCGGCCGTCTCGTTCCTGCTGATCCAGCGCAGCTGTGAGCTGCTGCGGGGACAACGCACCGTTGCGGCGAAGGATCTCGCCAATCTCGGGTTTGCCTGCCAGAGCGACGTCGTGCAGGGCGGGCTGAACGATCGCGGGGACCGTCTCGTCGCCTTCGTCGCTGCGATTTCTCTTCCCAAACACCGTCGAGACCTCGTATCCCTGGAGAGCCGTCACTCTCCGTGTGCGAACCATAGTGAAGCTTGATTCAGTTCCGCAACGTTACACGGGCACAATGGCCAAATTTGGCGACCGAGAGTAGTCTTGGTCACCCAATCCCCCGCCGGGGCTGGTACTCAATCCCTACCTAGCCAGCGAAGCTAATCATCGGTAATGAGTTGCTCTTGGACGTACGAGCCGTCCGACTCGAACCGGAACGACCCGAAGTCCTTCACCAGCTGCACGTCAACCGGAGCCGGTGCCCGACGGCACTTCTCGACGGTCACAACCACCGTTGCATGCATCTGCTGGATGGCCGACGTGGTTTCGGGGCGGTTCGACGGGTGGACGATACGAATCTTGTCGTTCATCAGCAACACGGTGTCGGCGTCGTAAGCGACTGTGCCTCGGTCAGACAGGTGGATGATCTGCTGTCGTTTGTGGCCCATCTCAGATCCGTCGATGGCAGCCACTGCCACCACACCCAACCCGTAACGCATGGCCAAGTGCTTGAGCGCAGCCGAGACGGACCCGATCTCGGACTCCCAATTGACCTCGATCTTCTGCAGGTAATCGATGAAGAGCACGCCATGGCTGGCCGCGCCCATCGCTTCGCCCAGAGCGGCGATGTGTTCAAGGCTTCCTGTGCCCGGGCGGGCGGCGACCAACGTGAAACGATCTGCGTACGAGTCCATTCTCGACCGAGCAACTCCCAGGGCCGGATCCTCCTGCAACATGGTCAGCGTTCGGACCGCACCGGGACGGCGCAACACGTCAGGCACCGCTTCAGCGCGGTACCACGAGCCGCCAACCGATTTCGGCGCAGACAGCACTGACTCGCGCGCCTCGAGAACCAATAAGCGGCGCAACAGGTCAATAGTCTCGTGCTCGAAACAGAAATAGGTGACCGGGGTCCCCGCCCGCGCCAAGTTCCTCGCCATCTGCAACGACAGAACCGTCTTGCCTACCCCCGGCCGTCCGGCAAGAACGGCCAAATCGCCAGCGAAGAATCCGCCCCCGATGGTTCGATCGATGATGTCGAACCCCGTCGGCCACGCCGAGGCCGAAATCTCATGACGTCCGTCGTCGATTTCGTCGAGCAGCTTCGCGACCGTGACCGCACCGCCTCGCTGCTCGCTTGCCGTGAGGGACCCTGGCATGGTCGCGTCGATGATGACCTGCGTCTCTGGGAACGACTGCGTTGTCACAGGAAGACCGCCTGACTGAGCTTGACAATTGCCGGGCCGACGAGCACCACGAACAACGCAGGAAGGATGCAGAAGATCAGTGGAAGCAGGATCTTCACCGGGACCTTCATGGCTCGTTCCTGCGCTCTCGACTTTCGACTGTCGCGTAGTTCGTCGGCCTGGGTGCGCAACACGTTGGTCAGTGCAAGGCCGTACTTGCCAGACTGCAGCACCGCATCGAGCACCAGGCGGAGATCGGCGATCGGAAGACGTTCCGCCATCGCGGACAGCGCAAGATCACGAGGGAATCCGAGTTGCAGGTCCTGTTGAACCCGCCTGAATTCTGCATACCCAGCGCCCTGTCGTCCATCGACCACCTTTGCCAACGCAGTTTCAAAACCAAGACCGGCATCCATTGAGATGGTCAGCCGATCGAGGATGTCGGGGAGCTGGCGTTCGACTTCTATCAGCCTGTTCTTTGCCATCGAGACCAAGCGAACGTTCGGGTACAGATACAGGAGGAAACCGGTAAAGAGTGAACCGATGGCGAACCAGATGTTCGCAGTGGTCACGAACAGGAACATTCCGATCAGCACACTGCCGATCCCGAGGCCGACTTTCAGCCCGACCATTCGTTCGACCGTCCATCGCCCACCCAAACCGGCCTGTGCCATTTTGATGCCCAGTTTCGGCATCACCTGTCCACCCGCTCCGTGCGTCACGGCGGTGAGAAGCGTGCCGAATGCGCGGCGATCATCACGATTGGGAATGCCGACGGTCCTGCCGAGGTCAATGGATGGCCGCGCCAGATTGGTGCGGATGTCGGCACGGCCGCTTCCACCGGATAGAGCCCATCTCCCCAAGAAGAGCCCGGCGACGACCAGCGTCGCAGGAAGCACAAGCAGCAGTTCCATCATTTCCCCTTACAGCGTCACTTTGACGATCTTTTTGAGCCACAACACACCGATCGCCATGAGCGCTGCCGCAACGGCCATGAATATTCGCCCGGTCCCGCTCCCGGTGAGTGCACCGATGTACTCCGGGTTGATGAGGGCCAACAGACCCATCATCACGAACGGCAGCACCACCAGCACGACGGCAGACAACCGGCCTTCGGCACTCAGGGCCTTAACCTGTCGAGCGAGTCGGCCACGTGCCCTCACCGTGTCAGCTACCGACGCGAACAGTTCGGTGAGACTGCCGCCAACTTCGCGGTTCACTTCGATCGCGTCGATCACCCAGTCCAGGTCTGCACAGCGCACCCGTTGCGCCATAGAGCGGAGTGCCACGATCTGATCTTGGCCGAGCCGTGCCTCTTGCAGTGCCCGGAGGAACTCGTCGGAGGTGGGCGATGGCGCCTCACGCGAAACGGTGTCCATCGCCTGGTTGACGCCATATCCGGCACGCAAGCTGTTCGACATCAGTTGCAGGGTGCCCTCGAACTGATCCTGGAACCGGTCACGACGCCGGTCGGCAGCAACACGCACCACGAGGTATGCAACGGCCAGCACAAGTACCAGCGAAAGCAGACAGTACAGCGGGCCGACAAGCCCGAGCGACAGGAGCGCAGCAGCTGCAGCCGACAACATGACCGCCGCAAGGAACGCCCCCGGCTCGATCGACCACCCCGTGCCTTCCAACAGATTACGAATCCGTCCGCGCTCATCGTGGCGTGCAACCAACCGATCCGCCACACCCTCGACGGCTACCGACAGTGTGGTCAACAGCGGCGCTGATGCCACGCCGTACTCCACAGCGAGTTTGCGACGGGGACGAACCGTGGCGATGAACCACGCGACGAGTGCCACCAATCCGAGGAAGCTCCCGATCCCGAGGTACAGCCAACCCCTATCCGACGCGACGGCAACGGGTGCAACCTCCGCTGGTGCTGGGACTGCCGCCGGACCCGTGACGCTGGGAGTTGTCCGCGCTGGGGCGACGAACGCCGGATCAGTGGGGACAACCACACCAGAAACGTCTCCGAAGCTTCCCTGCCATTGGCGTGATCCCGAGGTGAAGCGGCGGGTCACCAAAACGGAAAACGGGATCGATCGATCCAGCGGTGGTTGCAAGGTGAACACGAGCGGACTCCCGACGACACCGGCAACCCGTGCGAACGCAACCTTAAGATCGGTCGGTGTCGTCGTGCGCACCACGAACCCATCCGTCGCGGTAGCGAACGCCGAAAGTTCGGCAGCCGGATCTTCGGTTCCCGCGTCAGTGATCGCCCGCGGGCTGGCGAGAACGATCGGGTAGATACTGGGACCAGCCCGAGACACGTCAGCCAATGCGGAGGCCCGGTCGAGGCGGCTCACAGTATCCGCTCCATCGGACAAGACGACGATCGACCTGCGTCCTTCGAACGGCTCCAGCGATGCAACGGCCGCGAGAACTGCATCGCGCAAGGCGGTTTCACCGCGGGCGCTCAGGCTCTCAATCCGTTGAACAGCAACAAGGCGATCAGTACTGAAAGCGGTGCCCCGTCGCACTGTCGCACCGAACGAACTGACAGAGACCTGGGCGTCAGGCGGGAGTGCGCCGAGGAACTGCAACGCAGCCGCTTTGGCAGCTTTCAGCGGTTCGCCGCGCATGCTCCCTGACGTATCGAGAACTAATGCCACTGCCAGTGGAGAGGATCTGCGGGTCACCGCTACACGGACAATGGCTGAACCCTGAATCACGTCGACGTCGATGGGGGCAGCTTCCTCTCCGACCTGATCGAACGAAGGAGGAACTCCAACGATGACGACACCATCTGTAGCTGGTGCGGCGACCGTGAGCGAGTCGGCTGACCCCGGGCCTCCCGGGACCGACGTTGTCGTTGAGGGCCTCGGAACCGCTGCGACACGGACAAAACCGCCAGCAAGGACGGCGCCGATCGCGACAATCGCACCAGCGAGCGCAATTCGACCTACCCGCATGATCACCGTGTCCCTCTGACGACGCGCAACGATTCCCTGGGACGGCCTGTTGATGGCGTGAGATCTGACCCCAGTTCAACTCCATGACGGCGCAGACGAGCCTCGAACGTCGGGCGAATGCCGGTCGAGATGACCTGGCGAGTGGACCCATCAGGGGAATCAAGTTCAAGCAAGAACAAGTCGTTGAGCTGGATCACGGACGACTCCATGCCGGTGACTTCCACGACGTGCATGACCTTCCTGGAGCCATCACCCATCCGGCCTATATGCACGATCACGTCAATCGCCGAGGAAATCTGTTCCCGAATCGCTTGCAGCGGCAGATCCATCCCCGCCATAAGGACCATGGTCTCGAGACGGGCCAGAGCATCACGTGGTGAATTGGCGTGCAGCGTGGTGAGGCTGCCTTCATGACCGGTGTTCATCGCTTGAAGCATGTCGAGCGCTTCAGCGCCCCGGACCTCTCCGATGATGATCCGATCCGGACGCATACGCAGGGCGTTGCGGACAAGATCTCGGATGGTGACAAGACCTTTGCCCTCGATGTTGGACGGACGGCTTTCGAGGCGAACCCGATGGCGTTGCTGAACCTGCAATTCGACCGCATCTTCGATGGTGACAATGCGCTCGTGGTCACCGATATGGCCGCTCAGCGCGTTGAGCAGCGTCGTTTTTCCAGACCCGGTGCCACCGCTCACAAGTATCGAGATCCGGGTCTCGACACACGCCGCCAGAAACGAACTGCATGCCACTGACATCGACCCGAGATCCACCAAGTCAGCACCAGACAGTGATCGCCTGGAGAATTTCCGAACCGTCAACATCGGCCCGTCTACCGACAACGGCGGAATGATCGCGTTTATGCGGGACCCGTCGGGTAGTCGTGCATCGACCATCGGTGAAGATTCGTCGATCCGCCGCCCGACCTGGCTCGCCATCCGTTCTATGAGTCGCCGGAGATGCTCAGCCGAATAGAACCGTTTGGGTGTCTCGATCAGCTTGCCAGCGCGTTCGATATAGATGGTCTCGGTGGTATTGACCATGATCTCGCTCACGGTCGGGTCATCGAGATACTCCTGGATCGGTCCGTATCCCAGGACATCTTCGGCGACCGCGGCGACGAAGACCTTTCGTTCATCGTCGGACAACCCAATCTCGTTCCCAGCAATGATCTCGGTGAGCTCCGAGATCACCAACGTGCGCAGTTGGTCCAGGGTCACCGACGGGTCGTAGAGTCGGTTGCCGATACGGGCAAACAAGGCGTCGTGAGCCT
The DNA here is from genome assembly GCA_031385545.1 of Acidimicrobiia bacterium. Taxonomy (GTDB): domain Bacteria; phylum Actinomycetota; class Acidimicrobiia; order Acidimicrobiales; family JANYDT01; genus JANNBN01. Next base: position 6,734 of record JANNBN010000058.1, read on the forward strand.
TGCGCCTGAGTTCAGCAACTGCATCTGGGAGAGCAGCTATTTCGCGGTTCGCACCGACGCCAATGACATCCATCGTCCCGAACTCCGCTGGCCGACCCGAATCGTTCGGCTGACCCAATCGTTCCCTCAAGCTCATTGTCGTCCCTTCCCAGGCTTCCAAGTCCGAACGCGATCTCGCATTGGTTCACTCTGCGGAGCGGCTCCGAACGGCAAGACGGTCTCCAGGCCACTACGCATAAGCAGCTGACGACTGAGCGCAGCAAGCTCTTTGGTGACTGGGCTGCGAGGTCGAAGCAGTGCGACAGGTGTCCCGGCGTTGATGGACTCGGGGACCTCAATGGTGCTGGGGATCTTGGCCGAGAACTTCATTTCCAATGCCCGCTCGATGTCATCGAGTGTGAGCCCAACTTTTGCGTCGCTCCGGTTGAGTACGAGATATCGCAGCGCTGTCGAACCCATCCGATCCAGCAAGGCAAGTTCGGTTCGGATGGCGCGTACCGACGGAACCTCGGTCGACGACACAAGCACCAGGTGATCAGCCATATCGATCGCCGCGAGTGTGAGATCGTCGAGCCCGGCGCCGGTGTCTACGACGACCAACTTGAACGCTTCGCTTGCGACACGAAGCAGCGACGAGACGGAATCAGCCGTCACATCTTCCGCCGCCGAGGGATCGATCGGCGCGCACAACGTCATCAGAGTGCCTTCGTATGGCGTGAGGAAGGCCTTCAACTCCCCCGCTTCGCTCAGGCCCGCCCCACGGCGAGGGTCACTACCGACCTGAGCAACCGCTGCGGAATGAATCCCGTATGTCGGATTGAGCCGGAGGTGCGAGGCGACGTCACCGAACTGTGCGTCAAGGTCGATGAGCAGCACCTCGTTGGGCAAAGAGGCTGCAATCGTGACGGCCACATTGGTCGACACCATCGTTTTGCCACAGCCGCCTTTTGGGGACGCGACCACGATGATCACCCCGCGTCGCGCGACCGGTGCCGGTGCTTTGGCCAACTGTTGACGGCTGAGCAACCGGAGCCGAGCACGATCCAGGGTCTCGGTGATCGCACGTGAATCGGCATCCGGGCTGATGACATCCCGGGCCCCTGAGCGGAGCGCGAGCTGCCATGCCAATGGTGTGGGTTCACGAACCCAGACCACCGCAACTTCAGGATGATTCAGGTCCAGGTACTCGGTCAGCGAAACAAGCGATACATCGTCCAGCTCGGGGCCGAGCAGCAACACTTCGGGCCGACCGTGGAGCAGCGACGATGCACTCCTGGCCGGGTCGAACGGCCCGGAAGCTGGAGCGTCGGCCTGCACGGAATCGACGATGCGTTCGGCGAGCGCCGCACCAACGCCACCAGCATGAGCGACTACCACGCTTGCCATCACGGCGCCCCTTTGCTTTTGCTGACCTCGGCCACGCTCAACGACGACGCCGCTTCTCCGCCGGCACCATTGAGCAACGAGTCGAGGTTGACGGGGCCTGGGTTCGAGCCGCTCGGGGAAACGGGTTCGAAGCTCAGCCAAATCTCCCCGAACTCTGCAGCGAAGGCAAGCTTTGGCAAATTGGTTTGATCGATCGCAACGGTGACGAGTAGTTCTTCCGTTGGCGCGGACACCACCTTGCGTTCCACCTCGGTCCTGCTCAGTTGGTTGGAAGCATCTCGAGATGAGTCGGCCGACTGCACTCGAACGACGACCACTCGATTGAACAGCGTGACCGACCGGCCGACGATCGTGTCGTCATCACTTTCGAACGACGCAACGACCGTGACTGCGTCGCCAGGGCGCAACGCGCCGCCTAACGCGCGCTCGGGGGCAAGCCGCAACGTCATCTCGTTGCTGCCCGGTGTGAGCCCGGCCAGCGCGATCTCCGGGCTTTGTGACGACGCTGCACTGTCGAACCTGGACTTCACCAACTGGTCACCTTTGCGCAGTTCGATGAGGTTCACGAGACCGTCGATCTGCTTCAGGTCAGTGATCGAGTCCGACGCTTGGAGGCGGGCCGGCACCACCACGGCTTCGACCTTGGCCGTCAACTCTTCGACCGAGGTTCCCGGTTTTATTGTGCCGTTTGCGACGTACACCTTGCTGGAAGCCTCGGCCGCAACGACCCGGTCTCGGGCACTCTGGACATACTTAACCAACCCGAACGTACCGATGAGTGCGAGGGCAACCCCGCCTGCGAGGCCCGCTAGTCGCTGCTGTTGTCGTTTCATGAACACTGCCTTCCGAAGTACATGGTTTCCATCAGTTCCGTCGTTTCCATTCGATTCTTCCGCCTTGCAAGAACACGTGCCTACTCCGTCAACTTCACGACGGCGGCCCCGAGATTTGGTCCGCCACCACCTCCGGCCGATGCTCCTTGCACGAACCGGATGAAGTAGCCACCTATGCACCGTTTGCTCGCGCTGCAACTCGGCGGGGGATTCACGGTCCATTGATTTCCGTTGCCACCGAGCTGCATGCCGGTGATATAGAAGCCCGCGAACCCGTAGACGTGGTAGCACCGATTCGCGCCGCACACACCGTTGGCAGCCGGCGCTTTGACCACATTGTCAAAGATCGGCAGCATCACCTCACGGCCGATCAGGTCAGCCGGGCTGTTGCATCCGTTCGGGGCCGGAGTACCGGTTGAACCGGCAACCCACCCGAGCGCGTTGATCGTCACGGAACAACCCGTCGTCGGGCTGAGCCACCCGAATCCACCTGGGATATCTTGGCCCGCTGGACCAGCAGGACAGACGCCAGCGCCGTTACTCACGGTGGGGTCATGGAAGAAGATCACATCGACCGGGCCCGAATAGGGCGGACCAGGAGTAAGCCCATTCAACCCGCCCGTCAGGTTCCATTCGCACAGCGAGAACGTCAAAGGAAGAGTTGTCCCACCGGAGGGATTGAACCACGTCGCAACCGCTCTCGCAGAAACGGGGTCTCCGTTCAGCCCGAAGATCCTGGCGAAGTGGAAATCGACCGTTGAAGCGTCGCCATCAATGTTGGCGCCGGCATCTCTCGTCCGGTTCACCACTTCAACCGACGCGGCGCCTTGAAGTTGCGCCGTAGCTGTGGACTGACCATCGGCTGAGTTCAAATCGGCCAACTCGTCAGCCTTGGAAGACAAATTCGTACAGTTAGAGCGGGCGCAATCCTGCGCGAGAGCAAGGGCACCGGCATCGGCACCGACCTGCAGTTCTCGTCGTTCCGTATACAGCGCACCGGTGTCAAGCACGAACGCCGCAAAGCCGATCAGCATCGTTAGACAGACGGCAATGAGAACCGCTGATATGCCACTTTCAGACGATGCGTCGTGACAGGCAACCGAACGTCGGTAGCTAGTCATCCGCCGCACCTCATGGTTGCCCTGCCAGTGATCGTCTTCGTCCCCGACGACACGAAGGGAATTGAATACTGCAATGGATACGTCAGCACGATGCTGACATTGCTTCCAACAGCGCAGTTTCCGCTGGCTGGAGTCCGGACGACACCGACGTTGGCAGCTACCAAACCCGGGACATTGCTTCGCGCAGTAGTGACCGGATCGCCAGAGCTGAGCGCAAGGGGCCGAGCAGCTTCACGGGCTGCATGGGTCAACGTCTCCCACGCTTGATACATCCGTGCTCCCTCGATTGTTCCGAGAACAAGCGTCACAAGAATTGGAAGGACAATTGCCAGCTCAACGGCTGCGGCACCATGCTCGTTTTCGACACGACGCCCAAAGGCGTGTGCGAAACCTGGTGGTAAGTTTCGTCTCGTGCGTCGTATCACCTTGTCCTCCGTCGGACTGTGAGTCGTACTTTTGGGTCGTACCTGCGACGACACGGTCGGCGCTGCTTGTCGCATCGCCGACCGCTCGTGTGCGGCTGTGGCCGTTAGTGGGCCGTTAGGGCAACGCCGTCCGAATCGCATCGAACACCGCTGCCATCTTGGTGCCAAGCAGGGTCACCGCCGCAATGATCGCCAAAGCGATCAACGCGACCAACAACGCGTACTCGACAGCGGCGGCGCCGCCCTCGGCGTTTCGTTGCCGACGGTCGAGGACCCCCGTCATCCAGAGGTACACGGTGAGCATTACGGCAAGGCGTTCTTGACGTTGGTGAACACCGTGGCCAGCTTTGTGCCGAGCAAGGTCACCGCAGCAATGATTGCCAACGCGATCAGGGCTACCAAGAGGGCGTACTCAACTGCCGCTGCCCCTCGATCGGACTGCACGTTCAGACGGGCCTGAAACCAGACCACAAGTGGATTGTCGGACATGAATCAAACCTCCAGGTTTGTGCGGAGGTCACGTCCCTCCGTCTGCACTCCACTGAACCAGAGTTCAGTTTCGACGTCACTCGCCAACGTTAGGTACTCACTCTGTGTGAACAATTGATGAACGTGATTGACAGTTAGGCAACTCACAAGCCAGGATGCCCACGACGGTATCGCCAGGTTCGAAAGGGCTGATGGTGCAGTACACAGCGGAACGAGTGACGGTGTTCCCCCACCAGTCGGTTGCAGAGAGCGACCGCGAGTACCCCTGGTTCAGCGCGGCACAAATCTTCGCTGGTGCGACGACAGCAGCACTGCCAGCACTTCTGATCGGTGGATCGAGTTGGATCGGACCAAGTCATTTCAGCGGCCACTCCCTCCCATTGCTCGCTGCAGTCGGAATTTGGGGTGCTGTCGTGATCAGCACGTTGTTCTTCGGCGGCAGCGACGAGCCGAGAGGACTGGTCCTGCTCCGCTCTGTCGCAATGGGCGGCTCCGCTGCCACCGCTCCCCTTCTCAGCCGAACAGCCTCAGGCATGTGGGCGGTGCCGGTATCGATCACTGCACTTCTGGCATGGCTCACCTGGGAGCAGATCGGAGCGCAGCTTTCAGCTCGGCTGCAATTGCTTATTCGAGCTGCGCTGGTGTTCGCCATGTTCTGTTTGGGAGGTGCCATCGCACTGCGGTCCAACATCGACCCGCTTCGATCGATCGCTGCTATCACCGTGACGTGGACGCTCATGGCATTGGCCGAGCTTGCGATGGGGCAACTCGAGGGGCAACCAATGCGCACCTGGACCGGCGTAACGCAGCTGAGCTTGGCAAGTGCTCCGGTGGTTGTGTACGCGGCCGGTGCCCGCAACGGCGGCCCTGCGGCGCTCTACTGCGCCTGCGTCGGTGTGGGACTGCTTATTGGAAGGGTCACCGAGCAACGCAGAGCACACCTCCAGGAACAGTCCGAGTTGTCGCGGCTGCAACTGCACGCCGAACTTGAGGCCATTCGAATCTTCCAACGAGACCAGGAAAACGAGGCGCGAATCCACGATCAGACTGCTGCATTGTTCACCGTCGAGTCGGTCATGAACTTGCTGCAGCGCAGGCCAGCCGACTCGTTCGGCCGTACTGGGAGCGTCATGGTGCCCCTGTCCGAGTCCGCCCGCGAAGAACTGCTCAGTGCGGCGCGAAACGAGGTCGCGAGGGCACGGCGCCTTGTCACCGCCACCCCCCTCGCCATCGAACCTCACGACCTGAGGCAGCTTCTCGAGGCACCGGTTCGACTCATGGCGGTACATGTTGGGAACCTCGACATCAACATTCGCCCTAACATGCGGGTACTCGCCGATGGCGACGCGCTGGTCGATGCGGTCCGCAACCTCATTTTCAACGCAATTGAACACGGTCGTGGCAGGGCGATCACGGTAAGCGCCGGGGCCACCTACACCGGCTACGAGGTCATCGTGGGCGATCAAGGCCCAGGAATCCCAGATCACCTTCGAGCGGCCGTTTTCCAACGCGGGGTCGGTAGCCACCGCGGCGGTCATGGGCTCGCCAATGCAAGGGCTTCGATCGAACAGATGGGTGGCACGCTCGAACTGCAACCATCGCATCGCGGAGCGACCTTCAGAATCGAACTCCAGGCGGCTCCTTCGTCGTCGCAGTCAGTGGCGATATAGGCGATTTTGGACCAACACCCTGAAAAGCTGGGATTTCCCGGCGTTCGAAAAACCCAGGTCGCAGTGGTGGACGACCACGTCCTGCTTGCGCAAAGCGTGGTTCTCACGCTCCGTTCGCGCGGGATGTCCGCAGCGGCGTTCGATCATCGCGAGAATGACTTGGTCGATCAACTCCATTCAGGCTTTGAACTTGTCCTCATGGATCTGATGCTCGGATCATCGGACAAGGCTGGTCTGACCACCACCCGTCAACTCGTTGCCCGTGGGGCCAGGGTCGTCGTCGTCACCGCAGTAATCGACCCTTTCGTGCACGCCGAGTGCATCGAAGCGGGGGCGTGGGGGGTGATCAGCAAAGCGAGCACCATAGAAATGCTTGTGTCTGGTGTCGAAACGGCGCTGGCCGGTCAGCCCCTGCTTACGCCTATGGACCGTGCGGCTGCGACGGCCATGATCATCGCTCACCGCCCCGCTCGGGGGTTTCCAGCGGATGCCCAGTTGGTAAGTGCGCTGACAAGCAGGGAACGCCGGGTGCTTGGCTTGCTCATAGACGGAAATGCCGCCGGTCGAATTTCCAGGGATCTCGATATCTCATTACTTACGGTAAGGACCCACATCAGGTCGATTCTGGCCAAGTTGAACGTGCATACGCAGTTGGAGGCCGTGACACTCGCGCTGAAACACGGTTGGGTCCTCGATGGGCCAGCAGAACCTCGTCAGACACCTCGTCAGGCACCCGAGGGTTAGCCTGATTGCGTGTCCACGATCAGGCCGTATCACATCGGGTTCGGGGCAGCGGATCTCGCACCCGGCACCACCATTGCATTGCTCTCAGGCGATCCGGGCCGGTCGCGCCACATCGCCGAGGCAAAGCTGACCGGCGGGCGGCTCCTTTCCGACGAGCGCGGCCTTGACAGTTATGCGGGCATACTTCCCGGCGGGCGGCCGGTGGTGTGTGCCACCAGTGGCATGGGGGCACCGTCAGCATCGATCGTCATCAACGAGCTGGTGCAGATCGGCATCACCACCATCATCCGCATCGGTACCTCGGGGTCCATCCAGCGCCACGTCGGCATCGGGTCGGTCGTCATCCCCCACGCAGCGCTGTGCCGTCAGGGTGCAGCAGATGACATCGCCCCCGCCGAATACCCTGCCGCAGCCGATCCGTTCCTCACCGTTGCGCTGGCTGACGCAGCCCGCACCGCCGGCATCACGCATCACGTGGGCGTGACCGCAAGCGTCGACACGTTCTTCGAGGGTCAGGAGCGCACGGCAACGTCGGCCAACCCACACCTGCTGCGCCGGCTGCAGGGTTCGATGGAGGAGTACGTCAACCTTGGCGTCCTGAACTACGAGATGGAGGCCGGCACGCTGTTCAAGATGGGCGGTGTGTACGGCATCTCCACCGGGTGCGTGCTGGCCATCATCGCCGCACGCCACGAGGCCGAGAACCCAGACCTGACTTTGAAGGCCGCGGCGGTCGACAACGCCATCGATGTGGCGGTCAACGCTGCTGCATCGTGGACCCGACCGCAGCGACCAGACTGACTTAAGTGGAGTCCGTTCCCCCGGATCAGCCAGCTGCGCGTCACCGGTTCCGGTCCAGGCGCCTGTTCGGTGTTGCAATTTCCTTCTGCGCGATTGCGGCCTTGCTCGGCGCGACTGCACTGACGCGTGGCAACACGCCTGGGCGCGAAACTGGCGAGGCGTCGCAGATCACGCCACAGACCGGGCGGTCCCCCGGCTCACGCAGCAGCGACACCAGGCCCGTCCCCACGATGGAGATCCGCGTCGCGCCAACCGTCGAGGTGACGTTCGGGTCCGTCGACGACTGGGAAGGCCGGCCCCTCACCGCGTTCATCGGACAGCAGACTCCACTGTTGGCGGACCGGATCGAGTTCATCGCCGGGCTGGCGCGCCACTACGGGTCGAAGTCCACCGTTGCGGTGCAGGGCACCGTTGAACTGTTCGACCGTGAGATCGACCCCAGTTGGGCCTACCCCGTGTGGGCCATCGCGCTGGACCCCGCTGCCGCGGCCGAACTGCTGGGCCCGGACGTTGGCAACGCATTGCAGCGGGGCGAGCTGGTGCTCAACCGCACGGCGGCGAAACAGCGCAAGGCAACCACCGCCACATCGCTGACGCTGGCCGGATGGGACGACCCCATCAAGTCACTCAGTGCTCCGGTTGGTGCCGTGGTGGACGACCAGCGCACAGCCGACGCCGAGATGCTGCTGTCGCTCAAGACTGCGGAGTCACTGGGTCTCACCCGCACGTGGCGGGTGGTGGTGTGGGGAGGCGACGCCAAGGCCGTGGCCCGCGACGCAGCTTCCACCGTGGGGGCGAAGTACATCGACAGGTCGTGGACGCCGAAGAGCGTCGACAGCGTGCTGACACCGGCGCGGTTGAAGGCCGAGCTGGGCGAGTTCGCCGTACTCCGGCGCCGTGGCGAAGATCCTGCAGCGAACGGTGCCTCCATCGACAGCGACCCGGCGTGGGTGGCTCGCAACATCGTGCGCGCCGAGATCCCCATCATCGGGCCGATCAACTGCCACCGCACCTTGATCAAGCCGTTGCAGGCGGTGTTCGCCGAGATCGAACAAGCCGGCATCGCTGCACTCATCAACGTGGCCGATACCCGGCGCGCCGGTGGCTGTTGGAACCCGCGCCTGATCAGGTCCGCGAACGGCACCAGCGGGCGCAACATCTCCCGGCACAGTTGGGGCGCAGCGTTGGACATCAATCCCAGCTCCAACGCGTACGGGGCCACGCCGTTGATGGACGAGCGGGTGGTCGACGTGTTCCGCCGGCACGGGTTCGCCTGGGGCGGCACCTTCCCCATCGCCGATGGCATGCACTTCGAATACATCGGCACAGCTCGTGTGACCGGCCCGAAGCTGCCACCCGGTACGTCGACCACCACAAGTACCAGCACCACTTCGACGACATCCACGACATCCACCACCAGCACGACGACGTCATCGACCTCGTCAACCTCGACGCTCCCGTCGTCGGTCACTTCCACTTCGCTGACTGGATCGGTGCCCACAACTCGACCCGGGGGGCCCGCAGCGAGGGCGACGACCGGCTCGACTTCCGCGTCACCGCCACCGCCACCGCCGACGGCGACGCTTCCCCCGACACTTCCTCCGACGCCGACGCCAGTGGGCACCGGTGCGGCACCAACCGCACCGGCATCGGTTTCACCCACCATTCCGGTGACGCCGCCAGAGGCAGCGAGCGTTCCCGCCATTCAATAGGGCCAACGCCCGCCGACGCAGGCTTGGGATGGGCTGGGACGAGCTGGCGCTAGAGCCCGTCGACGATGAGGCACCAGCCAGGGGCTGCCGCCTGACGCTGCGGAATGACGGCTTGATACTCGGGAGAGTTGTACCAGGCCTCGGCCTGCTCACGCGTTGGGAACTCGATGGCGATGACCCGGCCGTAGTTGGGGTTGCCTTCGAGGACGGTGACCGAGTCGGCGAAGATCTTCGGCGTGCCACCGTGCAGCCATGGCGTCGCGCCCTTCATGTACTCCTTGTAACCGTCCTTGTCTTGGATGTCGTTCATGAACACAACATAAGCTGGCATATTAATTTCTCCTGATGCTGGTTGGGCGACTGCGAGCTGCTGCCAGCGTACGCGCGACGGGTGCCACGATCCACGTGTCGGTTTTTCTGACCATAATTTTAGGTCAGCCTGATACAATCGTTGTATGGCTATCACCTTCAGCGTGCACGAGGCAAAGAGCCAGTTGTCCAGGCTCCTTTCGCTTGCCGAGTCCGGCGAGCAGGTCGAAATCACTCGGCACGGGAAAGTCATCGCAGTCGTGACAGGTGCGTCGTCAACCACTCGCCACCCGGGGTCCGGAATCGGAACCGTGCACTACACCGACGAACCGTTCGAGTTCACCGACGCCGAGATCGACCACATGTTTCATGCAGAGATGGACGCGTGAGCGACCTCTTGCTCGACACGCACACGTTGCTGTGGTGGGTGTCGGATGACGATCGGCTGTCTTCGGGGGCTCGGTCGGCCATCTCGACGGCTGCGCACGTCGTCGCGAGCGACGTGTCGCTCTGGGAACTCACCGTCAAGGCGAGCGTCGGAAAGATCCAGCTCGACCCATCGTCGGCAGAGTGGTTCGAGCACCACACAACCCGATCGCGTTTTCGCGAGTTGCCGATCGCCCGTCGTCATCTCGTTGATCTGGCGTCGCTTCCCTTGCAGCATCGAGATCCATTCGACCGGCTCCTCATCGCGCAGGCGCGGGTAGAGAACCTCACGCTCGTCACCAGTGACAGCGAGATCGCCAAGTACGACGTGAGGACAATCTGGTAGAATCCACTACCGGCATCGAGTCGATCAGCGGCCGGTGAAGGCCGCTTTTCCGGGACCGTTCTCCAGGAACGACTTGACCCCGATCTGCGAATCTTCCGTGCCGAACGAGGCGACGAACAAATCCTGTTCCAGCGTCAAGCCGGCCGCCAGCGATCCGTCAAGCCCACCGTCGATCGCGGCCTTTGCCAATCCCTGCACGGCCAGCGGTCCGCCGGCAAACTCCCCTGCCCATGCAAGTGCTGCGGTCAGCACCTGATCGGCCGGCACCACACGGTCGGCCAGACCGATGCGCAGGGCTTCGTCGGCCTCGACCTGGCGACCCGACAGGCAGATCTCCTTCGCCCGGCTGGGGCCGACCAGACGTGCGAGACGCTGCGTGCCACCGCCGCCGGGAATGATGCCCAGCAGGATTTCGGGCTGCCCGAACTTCGCGGTTTCGGCCGCAACGCGCAGGTCGCACGACATGGCCAGCTCACATCCCCCTCCCAGTGCGTAGCCGGTGACGGCTGCGATGGTCATGCGGGGAAGTGCGGCCAGCGCGTCGAATGCGCTGCGCAGCCGGCCGCCGATGAGGCGGGCATCGTCTGGACCACCGAAGCGGGCGATGTCGGCGCCCGCCGCGAACACCCGCTCGCCGCCGTAGACCACGACCGCGCCCGGCAGGTTGGCATGCAGGTGATCGACCACCTCCTGCAGCTCTGCGGTGAGTTCGGGGTTAATGGCATTGACCTTGGGCCGGTTGAGCCGGATGACCGCAACTCCCCCGTCGTGCAATTCGAGGCGCACCAGGCGATCGGCGTTGGAGAGGTGGTCGGCGTGAGCGGCTGGGTCGGTCATGAGAGCGAGCGTACGCGCAACACACCGACAGAATCCCTTCACTCCACCGTCAGAACCCGCCTTTTCTCCTGAAAATCGGCCCAATCCGGAGGTTCTGTCGGTGCTCATCAAGGTTTCTGTCAGTGCCGGTGACCCGGATACGCACAACTTGACCTTTCACGACGCGTGTCAGCGGCGCGTATTGGCCGAGTTGCGTCGGGATTCCCCTTGGAACAGCGGAGGCTGCAACGACTGAACGGCGTCGCCGACCGTCGCCACGCCAGCAGCCACCCGGGACGCCAACTCTGCAAATTCTTCGGACTCGATGCGGTGTTGCGCGGCGGCGAGGTATGCCTGCTCCAAGCGGCTGGCCAGCTCTTGACGTTGACGTGCACGCCGATGGTTGTCGCCATACCCGCTGCGGCCGAGCCAGTCGACATGGGCGTCGATCGCGTTGACGACAGCCTCAACCCCCTCGCCCCTGCGCGCGACCGTGCGGACAACGGGGACCGGCCACGCGGGCTGAGCTCCTTCGAGGTTCATATGTGCACCTAACGACATCGCCGCCAACAGATCGGCTTCGGTCTGTGCTGCGCCATCGAGGTCGGCCTTGTTCAGCACGAACAGCGATGCGATCTCCAGCACCCCAGCCTTGACAGCCTGCACCTCGTCGCCGGCACCCGGCGTCACCACCAGCACAACCGTCTCAGCCACGCCGGCAACATCCAGCTCGATCTGGCCCACTCCCACGGTCTCCAAGATCACCGTGTCGAAACCTGCAGCGCCGATAACCCGCAGGAGGCCGGGAACCGTAGTGGTGAGGCCACCCGACGCTCCACGCGTTGCAACGGAACGGATGAACACGTCGTGATCCGCGCCATGACCGGTCATACGCACTCGGTCCCCCAGGATGGCACCACCGCTGACCGGCGACGTGGGGTCGATGGCCAAGACCGCAACCCGCCGCCCGCGGCCCCGCAGGACCGACACGAGACCATCGGTCAGCGTGCTCTTGCCGACTCCCGGCGATCCGGTGATGCCGACCACAGCCCCGGGCCATGCGGTGACCACCAGCCGGTCGATGACCTCGGCGGCTTCACCCGCTTCTTCGACCAAGGAGAGCAATCGGCCCAACGCCACACGATCCCCACCCGTCGCTGCCGACACCAGCGACTGCGGATTTCCGCGACGCCCAACCTGCCCAACCTGCCCAACCCGCCCGGTCTGCCCGGTCTGCCCGGTCTGCCGGGTTGATCCACCCTCGTTCACCAGCCCGACCGTAACCGACCCGGCGCCGAAAGCGCGCTGCGCCCGCGCCGGTATCGTTGCCGGATCAGATCGTTCCTCTGGCCACCCGAGCCGCTGTCCCGGGCACATCGCCAGCTGCTCCTGTCCTTGATGGTGGTGGGTCTGGTCGCCGGGTATCAAGGGTCCATCGTCACCCAGGCCATCTCGTTCGTGGTCGATGACTTCGGATCCAGCAAGGCCCAGCAGGGTCGAGCGCTGGCTGCGATCCGTGCCGATGTGATCATCACGCTGGTACTCGTTCGATTGGCCGACCGGGTCGGCCGCCGCCGCATGTTGCTGGTGTGCGCGGTCGCAGCACCACTGCTGACCGCGTGCACCGCAGCAGCGCCATCGCTGACCGTATTTGCATGTACACAGATCATCGCGCGGGCATTCGTCACGGCGACTGCGGTCCTGGTCAGCGTGATGGGCGTGGAACAGATGGCAGCCCGCAACCGCGGGTGGGCATCGTCTGTGTTGGTTGCGGCTGCGGCAATCGGCTCGTCGCTGCTATTCATTCCGGTCTACTTCGCAGACTCCAGCCCCAGCTTCTGGCGGGTGATGTTCCTTCCACCACTGATCGGCATCGGCGCGGCATTGATTGCGTTCCGCCACATCCACGAGACGACCCGGTTCAAAGCGCTCGAAGCACGACGACATGCTGGCGGGTCAGACGACTCGTTCCGCGACTTCCGCAGTCGCCTTGCGGTCATCGGTGCATGGCTGATCCTCATGGGCGTGTTCACCACCCCGGCCCGCCAGTACATGAACGACTTCCTGCGCGAGGAGCGGTCGTTCACGTCTCAGCAGGTGTCAGCGTTCGGCGTGCTGACCAACATTCCAGGCATGCTCGGGGTGCTGCTCGGCGGAGCACTGTCGGACCGGCGCGGCCGCAGGCGAATCGTTGGCATCGGCCTGCTCGGCTACGGAACCGCGTCCGGCCTGATGTACCTGTCCCACGGTTCGCTGCTGTGGGCCGCCGCCATGGCGGGGTCGCTGTTCGGGGCGATCGCGCTACCTGGGTTGGCCATCCTCGTGCCGGAGCTGTTCCCTACGTCGCTTCGTTCGCAGGCGTCTGGCATGTCGACCGGGTTCAACCGCATCGGCAGCGCCATTGGACTGTTCACCGCTGGCTTCGTCGCCGACCGATTCTCCGTCGGCCCCACGCTTGCGGTCATGTCGGCCAGCGTCATTGTGGGTGCACTGATCGTGATGTTCGCCGTTCCGGAACCGGCTGGAAGGGAACTGGAAACCCTCAACCCTGGCGACCGCACCCGCGCGAGGTAGTGCACTGAATCGCTCCAGGAGCGACTGAGTGAACGATTACCCCGGCAGCTGGCCGATCCACTCTGCCGCGATCGCCGCGATGTGCGCGTCCTTGCGACGCAGGCTGTGATCCGCACCGTCGATCCACACGTGCTGCACCGGCCCTGCGATCTGCGCCGTCGCAGTGGTGAGCTCGTCTGGAGAACCGAACTGGTCCTTGGTTCCGCTGATGAACAGGCACGGAACGGTGATGTCGGGGAAATGCTCTGTACGCAGACGATCTGGTTTGCCCGGCGGGTGCAACGGGTAGCAGATCAGCACCAGAGCCCGGGTGGGGATCAGCCCCTGCGCCGCTGCCATGGAACACATGCGGCCACCCATGGAACGGCCGCCCATCACGAGCGCCGTATCGGCCATGGTTGCCGCTGCTGATTCCAGCGCCGCGAGGAGCACGGGGGCCTTGTCGGGAACCTTGCGGCCGGCGATGCGATACGGAAAGTCGACCCGGTTGACCCGACCCGGCAGCTGTTCGTCGATGGCGACCAGCGTGGCCTGGTGACGGTCGGACCCCGCACCGGGGGTGAGCAGAATGTCGGCGGGTGAACGGCTCACGCTGCCTCAGAGTTCCAACAGGGTGGTCTTGGCACGGGTGAGTTCCATCATCTCCTCGGCGTCTCCGCCACGGTCAGGATGCGCAGCCCACACCCGCTCGCGGAAACGCTCCTTGATGTCGAAGTCAGACGGGCGGTCGTCGGGCCCGTATCCCAACAGGCGCATCGCACGCTGGGTATCGGGCGCCATCGAGAACCAGCGGTGCATCGCCGCATCGCTGCCGACCAGATAGGCGACGAAGGCCGCATCGACCGCCGTGTTCCACAGCAAAGCACGCCTGAGGCACTTGAACGCGAACGGGCGCGAGGTCATCGGCAGACCGGCGGCCGCGTACACGGCGCCGAGGATGCTGACCTCGGGGAGCGCATGATCGTCGATGTCGAAGGTGATGCGGTCCCCGTCGGCATGGAGTGAGTGCACGCTGCGGTCAAGGCCGATGACATCCTTCTGAAACCGGTGACGCAACCGCGGTTGGGGGACACGTTCATAGCGTTCAAGCCGATCAAGGAGATCCAGCAGCTCGATCATTTCGTCGGCGTCAAGGTCTGGGGCGTTGACCGCAACCATGGCGCCCAACAGGACTGCACCCCAGTTGTCCGGCTCGGTCGGCAGGACGGTCAGGCCCAGCGCCACCCGGCGTGTGGGGGCAACGGGCCGTGAGTGCCTGATCTCGACTTCGGCCAGCAACATGGAACCCAAAGGCTAGGCGTCCGGCGAACCGTATCGACAAACGCTCTCATTCTCAGCCTCATTGTCGGCCTCATTCGGATCGCCAAGCTCATTTGGTCTCGGCACCGCCCAGGCGTCGGTCGTCTGATTTTTGAGGGCTATTGACACATGAGGTGTATTGTGCCACCGCTGGTACCATATAGGAATGACACAAAAGACCACTGTGTACCTTCCTGATGAGCTCAAGGTTGGGATCGAACGAGAAGCCGTACGCCGCGGGATCTCCGAAGCCCAAGTCATTCGCGAGGCCATTGCGTCCGCGCTGACCCGCCCCGAGCCGAGCGCCGGGCTCTTTTCCGCAACACCGTTCGCAGAGCGGGCAGATGAGCTGTTGTCCGGCTTTGGCGACCGTTAACTTCCGCCGATGATCATCGCCGACACCAGTGGGCTTCTCGCCGCCTTCAACACAGCGGAGCCGAGTCACGCTTCGGCTCAACGCGCGCTTCGGTCCGCCAGCGGCGTGGTGGTTTCGCCGTTTGTCGTTGCCGAACTTGACTACCTCGTAGCAACTCGATCCGGGATCGACGCGGAATTAGCGATCCTTCGCGAACTAGCTGGGGGCGCGTATGAACTTCCCCACATGACCGCGGATGATTTGTCCGGCGCAGCCGCAATCGTCGAGAAATACCGCGATCACGACATCGGAGTCACGGACGCATCGATTGTCTTACTCGCAAATCGGTACAACACGAAACAGTTGCTGTCGCTCGATCACCGTCATTTCAGCGTTGTGCGTCCTATCGGCGGAGGACGGTTTACGCTTTTGCCCTAACACAGAACTATTCAGACGTTCTAGAAACGGATTGACCCGAGGAACTCCATCACCTTTTCGTGTTCGGCTGCGGTGGTTTCCGGCTTGTTCCAGCCGTGGCCTTCGCCCTCGAACCGCACGTACTCACCATTCCCAGCCAGCAGCGCAGCCAAGGCGTCGCTCTGCGCCACGTCGACCACCTTGTCGTCGGTGCCGTGGAACAGCAGCAACGGCACGCGGATACGGGCAGCGGCGTGCAACGGCGACCGGTCGGTGTACCGACGTTCGTGCTGCGGACGAGCGCCGATGAGGATGCGCTGATAATGCGCTTCGAACCGGTGCGTCGATGCGTCCAGCGCGATCAGATCGGTCACGGGGTACAGCGCAATCCCACCGGCGAACAGATCGGGGTGCGCGATCAACAGCGACAAAACGGTGAACCCACCGGCAGAGCCGCCAGACGCCACCACCGTCGCCGGGTCGACACGGCCGCTGACAATCAACGACAGCAGGAGCGCAACGGTGTCGGAAACGTCCAGGACTCCCCATTGCTCGTTCATCGCCTGCTGATGCGCACGACCCCACCCCGTTGACCCACGATGATCGACGACCAACACCTGCCACCCCGCAGCGAGATACGCCGCGAACCGCGGATTCCACTCGACGCGGGTCTGGTCCGTCGGTCCACCGTGAATCGCAACGATGGTCGGAAGCGGCCCGGTGATGCGGTCGCCTCCGGCGACTTCGGGCCGGTACAGACGACCGGGAATCATCGTCCCATCGGCTGCGGGAGCAGCCACCTCGATCGGTTCGACCAGCGCCACGCGCTCCCAACCGGCCACCGCAGACCGGGCGACAATCGTGCGACGCCACGGGTTTTCACCGCCGCCTTCGTTCGCCAGGCTGCTGAGGTTGCCGGGTCGGTCGTACACGACCACCTGCCCCGGTGTGGTGGCACCTTGGCGCACCGCTGCCAGCCGTTCGTCGCCGTCAGCAGTGACCGCCCAACTGAGCGACCCGTGCACACCCCGCCCGATGGGCCGACCGGAGAAGGCATCGCCTGTCTGCACCGCACCGGGCACCGCGACACACAGTCGGCCGAACCCTGCCTCGTTGCGTTCGAACGCGACGGACGAACCATCGGGGCTCCATGCAGTGGTGCGCTGCCCAGGACCCCAGGTAGGCCCGCTGTGTTCAGCGGTGTCGGTGATCGAGCACACGCCGTCGACCACGAGCGTGTCTCCATCGATCCGCACGTGGCCGGTGGCAACTACCGCAAAACCGGACGCGTCGTCGATCCACGACAGGCGGGAACCGCACCACCTCGGCTGACCCAACCGACCACCGGTGATGGCGCCGCGGGCGGTGACGGCCAAGCCGGTACTGCCATGTGTGTCTTCACGAGGTACACATACGATATGGGCCATGTCGACGCGACTGTGATCCCACGGCATGGCCGGCACGGCCCACGCGTGCCAGGCGAGCAGCCCATCGGCGCCCCACTCAGGGTCAAGGACGAATGCACGATCCTCGGGGAGCGACACCCGCAGCGGGCCGGTGGATGCAGCCCCGTCCGCCCCGGCGGCGAGTGAGGAGAGTGCGGTGACCGCTACGAACGCGTCGGACTCGCCTTCGTCGACGTAGGCGAGCAGCGTTCCGTTGGGATCGACGACAGGCGACCACAGTTGACGGCCCTCACCAGCACGCACGATTGTGCGGATGGGGCCACCATCGGCCAAGGCGAGGCACAGGCTGGTCCGGCCGGCGTAGACCACCGCGCTGCCATCGGGAAGCCAACACCACGCGCCGCCACCGCTGGGATGAGGTGCCACGATCGGAGGAAGCATCGCGACAACCGTATGTGGACCTACGGTTAGCTCCGAGCCGCCGGGAAGCGACGTCGACAGTGATGCGACCACCAGTTCCGCCGGACCGCCGCTGCGCTGCACCCAGCCAACGGCTTCCCCGTCGGGACGCAGGCGAACTTCGGCCAGCCGGCGGCCCATCGCAACCATCGCCGCACTCGGGACCACACTCGATTGCGACGTGAGCGAGTTCCCTGTGTTCGACATCGATCAAACATAGCCAGGCAGATCGCGAACCAGATCGCCTCGCGGAATGCCCCGCAGATCGGCACGGACACCCGAACAACCTGTTCTCGCTAGCAGGAGCGGATCGCGTCGAAGATGCCGGTGTAGCCGGTACAGCGGCACAGATTGCCGCTGACCGCTGTGCGGATCTCCTCATCCGTCGGGTTGGGCACCCGGTCCAGCAGCGCGGTGGCGGAGATGAGCATGCCCGGCGTGCAGAAGCCACACTGCACACCGCCGCACGACAGGAACGCCTGCTGCAACGGCGACAAGGTGCCGTCGGGTGCAGCGAGACCTTCCACCGTGGTGACTGCCTTGCCGTCGGCCTGCGCTGCGAGATACGAGCATGAGTTGACCGGCCGACCGTCGACCAGCACCATGCAGGCACCGCACTCGCAGTCGTCGCAACCCTCCTTGGTTCCCGTCAGCCCACATTCCTCGCGCAGCACCGAAACCAGGTTGCGATGCGGATGAACCGACAGGGCCTCGGCCACGCCGTTGACCGTGAACGAGATTTCGATCGAGTGCTGCATACTCATAGCGTTGCCCCCGCTCCGGATGTGCCGAACGTGGAATCGCTCGCCGGGATGCGCACGACGGCACCACGGGCCCGGGCGACTGCGGTCTCGATGGCGCGGCGGGCGATGACAGCAGCCATGGCCCGCCGGTAGTCCGCCGAGCCGCGCACATCGCTGATGGGGGTAGATGCCGCAGCCACGGCCTCGGCAGCCGTGGCCACCGCCGCAGCGCCTGCATCGGTGCCGACCAACGCAATCGCCGCCTCTGGAACCAGGCGAACGGTGGGTGCCAACGCCGTCATTGCCACTCGGGCCTCGACAACTTCGCCATGGTCACCGAATCGCAAATACGCGGCAGCTCCAACCACTGCAATCTCCATATGTCGCCGATACTCTAAGCGCACATATGAGCTACCGGAAACAGTTCCAGGGGCAGGCAGCTCGATGCGGACAAGCAGCTCGCCCACCATGGCGGACGTGCGGCCAGGACCGACGAACAATTCCGAGAGCGGCACCCGCCGTTCACCTGCCGTGGAACGCAGCACCGCAACTGCTCCGAGGCACAGCAGCGGTGCCGTGGTGTCGGCAGCGGGCGACGCGTTCATGACGTTGCCGCCGATGGTGCCCGTGCAACGTGTGGCGGCAGATCCGACGATGGAGCTGGCATCCGCGACACCGGTGAACCGGGCGCGAACCGTGGTGTCATCAACCAGAGCATCGTGACTGGTCAGCGCGCCCATGATGAGCCCACCGTCCGCAGACGACGCGAGACCCCGCAACTCGATGAGCCGGTCGAGGTTGACGATCGACTCCGGCAGCAGCCGCTTGCCCTGCCGGTGGCCGACGACCAGGTCGGTTCCGCCCGCAAGTGGCACCGCACCAGCCGCAAGCGCGGCCAGCACGTCGGCCAGCGAGGACGGTGCCACGAATGCCGTGCTCATGAACCGTCCTCCTGCGCAACAGACCCTTGCACAACAGACCCTTGCATGACGGACCACACACGTTCGGGCGTGGCTGGCAGCAGGTGCACACGCCGACCCAGCACGCGGGCGATGGCATTGGCTACCGCACCTGGCGTTGGTACGGTGCACGGCTCGCCGACGCCTTTGGACCCGAATGGCCCGGCATCGTCGGTCGGCAGGTCGACGAAGTCACAGTGGATGATGGGCGCGTCGCTTGCGGTCTGCAGCTTGTAATCAAGCAGATGCGCGTTGCGGCGCACACCATCGGCTCCGTCGGCCTGGCCTTCGGAAATGGCCTGCCCGATGCCCATCAGCACACCACCACGCACCTGGCCAATGGCACCATCGGGGTCAAGGATGTGACCGGACTCCTGCACCGCGGCCACTTCCAGCACACGCACCACACCCGTGTCGCGATCCACCTTGACCCGAACCGCGTGCGTGGCGAACGTGGGTGCAGCGAACGACTCGCCACCCAGGCGGCCGATACATCCGCCGGCCTCGCTGGCCGGCATCGGGGGTGGATCACCCGAGCCGCGGGCAAGCAGCAGGTTGCCGCCCTGAGCAACCCCGGCAAGGTCGACGACCGACACGAACCTGGTGGGCGTACCCTTGACCCGCACCGTGCCGGCTACCAACTCCAGATCCTCGGGCGCTGCCTCCAACCGGTCGGCGGCGAGCGACCGGAGCTGCGTGGCGATTTCTTCGGCAGCAGCAACCACGGCACGGCCGTTGTTGAAGATCGTCTGGCTACCCGCAGAACCGAAGTCCCACGGCGCCACGCCGGTGTCTTGATGCACCAGCGAAAAGTCTTCTGCGCGCATACCAAGCACGCGAGCAGCTAACAACGGCAACGCCATGACGGACCCGGAACCATTCTCCTGCGCGCCGGTGATGATGGTGCCGGACCCGTCGCCGTTGAGCTTCATGTACGCGCCGGACGGCATCGGGAACGACGGCCAGAAACCACACGACACACCGATGGCCTCGTCGTCGGGCAATGCCTGCCCATAACCGATCAGCTCGGCAGCCCGGTCCAGGCACTCGATGGCACCGATCCGCTCGAACACCTGATGTGTGGACGTGGTGTCGCCGGCATGCACCAGGTTGCGGCGGCGCAACTCGACCGGGTCCAACCCCACAGCAGCTGCGATCTCGTCCATGTGCTGCTCCAAAGCCCAGCACACCGTGGGCGCAGACGGGGCACGCACCGAACCGGTGGGTTGCGTGTTGGTGTACACGAGGTGAGTCCACACGTCGACGTTGGCAAGACGGTACGGGCCGACGGCGAAGTGCGCTGCGAACTGGGCGGACACCGGCTCGTCGGCCGAATACGCCCCGTTCTCGATGAGGACCTTCGCCCGCCGTGCGAGCAACGTGCCATCTGCGGCAACGCCGGTCTCGAACTCCAGCACCATCCGTTCGCGCCGATGATCAGGTGCCACGAACTCTTCGTGGCGGTTGAAGACCAGCTTCACCGGGCGGCCGGCTGCACGCGCCAGCGCAGCGACATGGGGCTCGAAATGCGGCTCGCACTTGCCGCCGAAGCCACCACCGAGCAACGGGACGATGACCCGCACCGCAGCCTCGGGCATACCCAACGCCTTGGCCACGTGCGACCGCGCCGGGAACGGCACCTGCGTGGAGGAATGGATGGTGACCTCGGCACCTGACCACTCGGCGAGGATGGCCCGCGGCTCCATCGGGGTGGGCTGTGACCCGTCTGCCACATAGCGGCTACGCACGACATGTGCTGCGCCGGCTAGCGCTGCACCGACGTCACCTTTGACAATGGCGCAGCGCGTTGCTTCGTTGCGGTCTCGCACCACATCGCCGTTGACCGCATAGGAGGCCCACTCTTCGTGCACCAGCGGTGCATCGGCAGTTAACGCCGCTTCCAGGTCGACGACTGCTGGCAGCGGTTCGTACTCGATATCGATCAGCGCAGCAGCCTGCCGGGCCAGCGCAACCGTCCGGGCTGCAACTGCGGCCACCACTTCACCCTCCCAGCGCACCACCTCGTGTGCGAACAGCGTGCGGTCCACCACGAACAGGCCATGGCGTTCAACGCCGACGTCAGCCGATGTGATGACCGCGAACACTCCCGGCAGCGCCCGGGCCGTGGCGGTGTCGATACTTCGTATGCGCGCATGAGGAACCCCGGCGAACCGGAACGCACCGTGCAGCATGCCTGCCACGGTGAGATCTGCGACGTACCGCCCGGACCCGGTGACCTTGGGCTGTCCATCGGGCCTGATACGCCCCGTCATCTGCATCACGGGCCGCATCGGAACGGGCAACGGTTCCGCCAACGAACCCGGCAATCCTGTATCGGGTGCGTTCATCGATGGCTCCCTGACCGGCTTGCCTCAATGCTTGGCGTGTCGGCGATGAGCCGCTGCGTGTACTCCTGCTGCGGCGAGCCGATCACCGACTCGGTCGGGCCAAGCTCCACGATCAATCCTTGATTCATCACCGCCACGGTATCGGCGATCGAACGCACAAGCGGCAGGTTGTGAGTGACGAACAGCAACGACAGGCCCAGCTCTTTGCGGAGCTCGCCGAGCAACTCCACGATGGCAGCCTGCACCAGCACGTCGAGGGCCGACGTGATCTCGTCGCAGATCATCACGTCGGGTTCGCAGATCAGCGCGCGGGCAATTGCCACGCGCTGTCGCTCGCCACCCGACAGCTGGTTGGGATACTGGTTGGCATAGCCGGCTGTCAGCGCGACCTGCTCGAGCATGCTGGCAACCTTGCGTTCACCGTCGGCCCGGTTGCCGCCGGCCAGCAGCAGCGGGCGCAGGACGGACTCGCCGACCGTGCGCCGCGGGTTGAGCGACGAGTACGGGTTCTGAAACACGTACTGCATCTTCATCCGCTGTTCCATGGTGCGGGCCCGGGAATGACGCGCCAACGTTTGGCCGCCCAACTGCATCTCGCCGGTCCACTCGCGGTGCAGACCGCCGATGGACCGTGACACGGTGGTCTTTCCAGACCCTGATTCGCCGACCAGGGCAAGGCATTCGCCCTGATGGAGTTCCAACGACACATCGTGCACCACGAGATGGCCCTGGTAGCCGGCGTTGACCCGGGACAGACTGAGCACAACGGGCGTAGTGACAGCACCCGCCAGCACGCGCGGCCGCAGCGGCGCAGCCTCAGCCTCGTAGGCCCGCACACAGCGCACCGTATGACCGAGTGACACCTGGGTGACAGCAGGCATCGCAACCCGACACTCGTCGGTGACCAGCTCGCAACGCAGCGCGAACGCGCATCCCACCGGCCGCTTGCCGGGCGCAGGTGCCCGACCGGGCAGCCCCTGCATCGCATTGACACCGGCAATGTCCGGCGCAGCCGCCACCAGGTGACGAGTGTACGGATGCACGGGGCTGGCGAAGATCTCTCGCACCGGGCCGTGCTCCACGATGCGGCCTGCGTACATGACGGCGACCTCGTCCGCCAGATCGGCAACCACTGCAAGGTCGTGGGTGATGTACAGCGCCGCGACACCGTGCAGCTTCGCAAGCGCGCGGACCGTTGCAAGTACATGTGCCTGCGTCGATACGTCGAGGCCGGTGGTCGGCTCGTCGAGCACAATGACCGACGGGCGACATGCAAATGCCATGGCCAGACCGACGCGCTGCTGCTGGCCGCCCGAGAGCTGATGCGGGTAGCGACGCAGGAAGTCTGCATCGGTCGGGAGCAGTACCTCTTCCATCATCTCGGTGATGCGCGCCGTGCGAGCCGAATCGGATACGCCGAACCCGTGCACATCGAGTACCTCGCGCAGCTGCTTGCCGATGGTGAGCGCCGGGTTGAGCGACGATGCAGGGTCTTGCGGCACGTAGGAAACCGTGCCACCACGGACGGCCCGCAACGCCTCGGTACCCAGCGACATCATCGCAGTGTCGGCGCACGTCACGTCGCCCGCAGCGATGCGGACGCCCCGGCGCGTGTGAGCGAGCACTGCGAGGCCAACCGTGGTCTTCCCCGACCCGGACTCGCCGACCAACCCGAGAATGCTGCCGGGTGCGACGTACAGGTTGACCTCGTCGACGATGTCGTGGCCGGACACCTCGACCTCAAGCCGCAGGCCGTTGATCCGCAGGCCTTTGCCTTGCAGATCGCTGCCTTGCAGATCGCTGCCTTGCAGACCGTCGGCGACAAGAGCGCTCATGCGTCGGCCTTTCCACGGTCGATGCCGGCAACGGTTCGCCCGATGCCATCGGCGAAGAAGCCGGTGCCGATGGTGAGCAGCGCGATGGCGAACACCGGGAGCAGTACACCCCACGGTTGAAAGGTAAGCGCGCTTCTGTTTTGTTGAATCATGACACCCCAGCTTGCTGCGCTGAGGTCAGGGGTAAAACCGAGGAACCCGAGCGAGGCAATGAGCCCGATGGAGTAGGTCAGTCGCAGGTTGGCCTCGACCAGCAGCGCCGCGCTGACGTTCGGAAGGATTTCGGAGAACAGCACACGAAGCCGGGACTCGCCGAGCGCATCGGCTGCGGCCACGAAGTCTCGCTCGGTGACCTGCAACGCCGCGCCGCGAATCACGCGGGCGACACGGGGCATGGTGGTCAACCCAACGGTAAAGATGACCACCAGAGCCGACGGGCTGAACATTGCGATGACCACCAGCGAGAGCAGCAACTGCGGGAACGACAGCAGGACATCCAGAGACCGCATCAGGATCTCGTCGAATCGCCCCCGGCGATACGCCGCCAGCATGCCCAGTGTGCTGCCAAGCCCGACACCGAGAAGCGTGGCGAAGAACGCTTGGATGAGGATGGGCCGACCGCCGTACAGGAAGCGGCTCCACACGTCTGACCCGAAGTAATCACTGCCGAACAGGGTGCCAGCCGCATGGCGCTCATTGGGCAGCCCATCCCCCACCACTTGCACTTCACCGAACGGCGCGAAGTATCGCCCGAACACTGCAACCAGCATGAGAAGAGCCATGATGGCCAGGCCGAACTGCGTGCGACGCAGGCGCAACGCCTGGCGGAGCACCGATGCCGGCTGCTGCACGGGTTGCACGGGCTGCGCTGCCGAGACTGCTTCAACGCTGCTCATGCCGCTCATGCCGCTCATGCCGCTCACGTAAGCCTCGTGCGCAGACGAGGAGTTGCAAGCACCGTGCCGATGTCGGCCAGGAGGTTGGTGACGACGTACACCGCAGCGATCGACAGCGCCAGGAACTGCACAACGGGAAGGTCACGCGCTCGCACTGCGTCGTTGAGCGCACTGCCGATACCGGGGTAGTTGAAGAGCCACTCGACAACGATCACGCCGCCGGCCAGATAGGCCAGGTTGAGCGCAATCACCTGGAAAATGGGGCCGACCGCGTTGGGCAATGCGTGACGCCACAGCACTGTTCGCTCCGGCATCCCCTTCAGGCGGGCCATCTCGACATAGTCGCTCTCCAGCACCTCGACCACTGCAGCGCGAGTGACGCGCGCGACGTATGGAAGCACCGAGATCGCCAAGGTCACCACGGGCAGGACGATGCCCTTCATATTCGCCCACGGTGGCTCGTCGGGTGAAAGGTAGAAGGTGGCTGGTAGCAGCTTGGTCACGGTGGTCGCGAACACGATCACGAGGAAGGCGCCGACCACGAACTCGGGCAGGGCGGCCACCGCAAGCAACACGAACGACGACCATGTGTCGAACCGCTTGTCGCGGTGCAGTGCCGCATACGAACCGCACGCGAGCGAGAGCGGGATGGACACGATGCCTGCGCACAACAACAGGAACAATGACGAGCTGACTCGCGACGACAACGAAGACCAGACCGAGGCTCGTGTGGTGAAGGACTTGCCGAGGTCGCCCGTGACCACGCCTGAGATCCAACTTGTGTATTGGGTCACGATCGGTCGGTCGAGCCCGAACTGGGAGCGCAACTCCTTCAGCGCCTCTGGCGTGGCTTCACGGCCCAGCACGATCGAGGCGGTGTCGCCACGCATTGCCTTCGTGAGCACGAAGATGAGCACGGAGACGACGAACAGAGTAGCCACTCCGAGAAGGAGTCGCCGGGCAACGAACTTCACAAGCGGCAGTCTCACGAGGCGCGGCTTTCGATCGAGGCGTCCGGATGAGCGGACGGAGGAACACAGCAGACGCAAGTGTGGGCAGTCGACCGGTTCGGTCAACTGCCCACCTTTTGCGACAGGAGCGACGAGGCTAGAAGGAGAACTCCTGGAATCCTCGGCCGTAGAAGTCCATGTTCAACGATGAAGCACGCCCTTTGACGACACCCTTGAGCTTCGTCACGTATCCATCGGCGAAGGCGTTGAAGCACGGAATAATGAACCCGCCCTCTTCGAACTCGATCTTCTGCATCTGTTTGATGAGCGCAGTGCGCTTCGCAAGATCGGGTTCACCCGACGCTTGGACGTAAAGGTCGTTGTAGGCCTTGTTGGTCTTCTCGAGGTTCGTCTCACCGTAACCAGCAGCAGTACCGATCTGCGCCAGATAGCTGCGCGGTGACCAGAACGACGTAAAGATTCCGACCTTGGCATAGGTGGTATCCCAATACGTAGCGTCCATGGCCTTGGCGGTCACCTTCACGACACCGTCAGTTTTCTTCGCGTGCTCGGCGAAGGCCTGAGCCAGCGGAATAAGACCGCCGGTATCGTCCGGGGCGGCAAGGTCGAATTCGAGTGGCTTTTCCTTGGTGAAGCCCGCTGCGTTGAGCAACACCACAGCCTTGGCAATGTCTTGCGTGCGCTGCGGGAACTTGTTCACGTTGTACAGCGGGTCAATTCTGCCGAACAGATCGTTCGCGACTTCGCCGTGTCCGCCCAGTGCTCGTGTGAGGATCTCCTGGCGGTCGATGATGAGGCGCAACGCCTGACGAACCCGGGGATCATCGAAGGGTTTGACATCGGTCTGCATCGTGATGCACAACCAGCCGCCGCCATTGACCTCGTTGATCGTCAAGGCCGGATTGGATTGGATCTGCGGAATCGACGTCAGCGGAACGTCGACGGCCGCATCGATCTGGCCTGACAGAAGCGCATTGACAAGCGCAGTTTTGTCGCCGAAGTCCTGGATGATGACGGTGTCGAAGACAGGCTTGCCCTTCTTCCAGTAGTACGGGTTGCGTACGTGCGTACTTTCACGGCCTGGTGTGAAGCTCTTCAGCTTGTACGGGCCGGTACCAACCTGTGGCCCTTCGCGGGTATAGCCGACCGGCACCACTGAGTTGACATAGGCGGCAAGCGTTGCCTCGAACCCGATGGTGGGCTTCTTCATGGTGAACTCGACCGTGAGCGGAGCAATCTTCTTGATCATCGCCGGGTCGTAGAATTCTGTCGCGGCCTTGTACGTCGGCAGGGCGAGTTTGGGATCGAGCAGACGCTGCCAGGAGTAGACCACGTCGTCGGCCGTGACGGCCTTGCCGTTGGAGAACTTGAGGCCCTTGCGGAGCTTGACGACGGCTTTGGTGGTGCTGAGCACCGTGACACTCTCGGCGAGGCCGTAAGCGAGCTGCGGGGCGAAGTTGCCGTCGAAGGTCATAAGCGTTTCCCAGCCGGTCATCAAACGGGCCTGATCGGCCTTTGCCACGATGGCCTGACCGTCGATGATGTCGTTGGTCGACCCAACGACACCGATGCGCAGCGTGCCGCCCTTCTTGGCCTTCGCAGTAGCTGCGCCGACCGACGTGAGCGGCAGGCCCGCGATGAGCCCGCTCGAGACGGTGACAAGCCCGACGCCCTTGATGAGCTGGCGGCGTGTGATTCCAGTGTTCTCAGTGTTCTCGGTGTCGTTGTTGTCCATCAGCGTGACGTTCCCCTGTGGTGGCAGACGGTCCATGTGGACCCGCGGCCGACACTACACACATCACGTGCTCTGCGTCACGTCGGTACCGCGATGCGGAACGCAGCGTTCCCGCAGGTATCGGCTTTCGGCGACGTGAATCCGGGAAACTCAGGAAACTGGAACGAACGCACCAGCGTGCAGAGCGGCACGTCGGACGGACCGACGCCACCACACGATGGAGCACGCGCCGGTCACGATCGGCACAACGAACGTCGCCGTGCGATACACAGCGACCGCGGCGACCGCTGACGAGGCGTCGACGCCATGACCGGTGAGGGCTGTGAGCAGGCCGGCATCGAGCACCCCGATTCCGCCCGGCAAGGGGGCGAAGCTTCCGAGGGTGCGCGCCAATGACAGAGCAGCCATGGCTTCGATGGGGTAGAGCCCGTGCGCACCGGTGATGTCGAGGCCGTGCAGTGTGAGCACGAGGATGAGCCCCACCACAACGTTGCTGAAGAGGGCAAGCCCCAAGGCGGCGACACCGCGGCGTCCGCGCAGAGGAAGCGCCGAGCGGCGAAGCGACTCAGCCGTTGCCCTGGGATCGGCCATACGGAACGAGGCGCGAACCCGACCCGGGAGGAACGGCAGACGAGCACCGAGCAGGAGCGCGGGATGCGAACGGTCAGCCAACCAGCGAACGGCACCCGGTTTGCCGAGCAGGGTGAGCCAGAACACTGCGGGGCCGACGGACAGCGCGATGCCCGCACCGAAGGCGGCTTGGTTCGCAAGGGAGTGGTCTCCCCTGAGCAGGAAGTACGCCGCTGCAGCCGAGGTCATGGCCCACTGCGTGATGATCGGGATCACCGACGTTGCGGTGATGGAAGAGGCAATGCGGCTAGTTTCGACTCCCCACCCGCTGAGCATGGCTGCCTTGACGCCGGTGCCGACCGCACCGCCGCCGACCAATGCCAGCGAGCAACCGGAGTGCGCTTCGTTGGCGGTGAGCGCTTGGCCCATGCGGATGCGGCCGGTGATGACGGCAACCATGGCGGACTGGGTGAGCCGATGCACGACGATGGCGAGAACAATGGCCACCATCGAAGCGATGGAGAGGCGGTGCATCTGGCCGAACGCGGACGAGACCAGCGTGCGGTTGGGATACAACCCGGCCGCGAGAACGGCGACCGTGAAGACGCTGAGAGCGACCCGGTGCTGGGCGAGTCTGTGCGTCATCACATCAGTTGTATCGGCACGATGTGAAACGAACGTGAGCGCCGTGTTACCGGGTTGCGTAAATCTTGCGCCTGTACTTGCGGCGACACCGCGTCGGCCGGTCATGGATTGGGACGCATATGAAGCAGTTGCACCAACAGAGTCTCGTCCTCCGGAGGCTGTACCCGTAGCTGGACCGTAGCTGGCCCGCAGCTGGACCCGAAACTGAACCCGTAGTGCTGGCTGCTTCAGAGCCTCACAAGCCCGCCGCGCAAGGCCGTGAGGACAGCCTGGGTGACGTTGCGCGTTCCCAGGCGGCGATAGATCACACCGAGGTGGTTGTTGAGCGTCTTCACCGTGATGCCAAGGTTGACGGCAGCCTCGGTCGGCGTGTCGCCGACCGCAAGCCGCTGCAGGATGTCCACGTGACGGTTGGTGAGTGCAAGATCGGTGGTCAGCGACACGAACTGATCGACCTGCTTGTTGATGTCTTCCAGCGTGTTCGCAATTGCCGGCCGCAGACCGGGGAAGTCCGGTGGCGGAGTCTGCACGCCCGATGAAGCGATGATCAGGTGAGTCCGACGGTTCCGCCGGAGGGTAGCTAAGAGGACCGTCGGGTCCACATTGCGCGGAAGAAGCACCACGACATCGACGCCTCCCGCGTCGATCCGTGGGACCGCCTCGACGGTCGTCACCGGCAACGCCCGGACCCCGATGGGGTCGATGGCGGAAGCCAGCGCCTCGGTTGCCAGCCGGTCTGCGCCGACGACCAGGACGGACCGGTGTGACGAGACGTGGGCAGATTCGGCGTCCAGAGATGACACGGATGACATGGTCTTCGACATAGGTATGAATGAGGACGCCGTGCGACGGCCGAAGTCGCGAAAAATTGTGACGCCTGTCCCCCTGCTTGTCCGGTAATCGGCCGGCGCAACCGCAAGCGAACCCTATACAGCAACCAACGTTGGGTTGCTTCGCAACCAACGTCTGAGTTTTGCTCGGATTTGGGCGGGCGAAATCGAACGTTGGTTGCTCCGGTGCCAACGTTGGTTGCTGGGGCGGCAGCGTTGGTTGCTGGGTGAGGCAGGCCGAGCAATGGTCAAGGCGCGGAGGCTGCTTGCCGATGAACAGACATGGCAGCTTCGTCAGATCCAGGGGAACAGGCGGTAGCCGACCGCCTCGCGCAACTGATGCGCAGCGAACAGGGTCATTCACCCGGCTCACCCGGCCAGCCCGGCCAATACGGCCCATACGGCCAACCCAGCCAACCTGCGATGTCGTTGCTGCGCGCCGCCCGTGCCGAGGCGGAGGTGGTCACGCCGCCCGAACCTCAGCGGCCATGGGCGACGAAACGCTCGAACGTCAAGAAGCTTGCCAACCCCAAACCGCACGGACGCCCGGGCCTGATCCGTCGCCCTGCCTGGTCCGACGAGCCTGAGGACGTCGACCACGTTGCAGCGGACCCGGCGGTAGACCCCAGACACCTACCTCCGCCTGTCGTGCGGAAGGGATTCCATGTGGCTGGGTCGGTGCCCGACGTGCACACCCCGAGCGAGGTGTTCGCGGGTCAGATCCGCCAGAAGAAGTTCGCACGTGACCGGCGAAACAACACTCCAGACGAAGCGCACAGCCAATTCGGCAAACCTTCGGCCAGCCAGATCCTGGACATGCGTGTCCCTGGAAGTTTCAAGGGGGACTCGCCGTTCCTTGTCCCGCTGATGCCATCGATGCTGTTGGCCGCAGCGAGCACCTACCTGTGGTTCCAAGCGTCGATCCGGCTGACAAGCCATCTTCCGCTGGCACCAATCCTGATCGGTGTCGCGGTTGGAGGGATCATGCGTCTGGGGACCCGGTCGGTGGACTTCGCCCGCGTCATCTTCGCCGTGATCCTGACTGCGTTCGCAACGTTCTGGGGGCACGCAGCAACGAAGGACTTCGGTCCGTTGGGCGAACTCACCGCTGCGAAGATCCGCTGGTCCGACCTGCCGCGGGTAGCCAACCCGGCCGGGTTGATCTCAACGTTCCATGCGACCGCCGAGAAATCGCTCGGCAGTGCAACGCTGATGTTCGCCGGAATGATTGCCGCCGGCCTGCTCTCCAGCATGACCGCGAAGTAGCAGGCTGTCGGGCCGAGAGTCCGACGGTCGTTACTTCAACTGTGCACTTACGGTGTTGCGACCTGCAGGCGGACGTTCGCCCGACGGAGAGCGACTGCAGCCTCGCTGGCAGAGCCGACAGCACCGGCGCCGGACGCGCTCGACTCGGCCTTGGACTTCGCTTCGCGGGCCCGCTCGAGGTTGATCTCCGATGCCAGCTCGGCAACGTCGGACAGGATGGTCACCTTGTTGTTGCGCACCTCGATGAAACCGCCGTGGACCGCAGCCTTGACCTCTTTGCCTTCCGCAGTGCGGATGAGCACCTGGCCGACGCCCAACAACCCGAGATAGGGCGCGTGGCCGGGCAGGAACGCGGCGTCGCCTCCCTCGGGGCGGCAGATGACGATGGTTGCATCGCCCGAGTAGAGGATCTTTTCGGGAGAGACAAGCTCTACCCGCATTGTGGCGCCGGTAGCCATGAGTGAATCCTCAGAGCTCGCCGCGCTCGAACTTGGCTGCCTTTTCGAGCACCGAGTCGAGGCCACCGACGTTGAGGAACGCCTGCTCGGG
>JANNBN010000082.1:0-2692 GCA_031385545.1 Acidimicrobiia bacterium
CGATTCGATCACCGTGTTCTTCAACAACCG
Organism: Acidimicrobiia bacterium; assembly: GCA_031385545.1. Classification (GTDB taxonomy): domain Bacteria; phylum Actinomycetota; class Acidimicrobiia; order Acidimicrobiales; family JANYDT01; genus JANNBN01. Next base: position 31 of record JANNBN010000082.1, read on the forward strand.
GTGCGCCAGGATCACCTCGGGCCCAGCCAGGTCGACTCGTCCGTCCTCGTCGCGGTCGACCATGAACTCACCGAAGTGGACGATGAACTTCAGGCCGAGACCACCGATCGCGCGACACGCATCGCAGGTGCACGTCGTCGACCTCGTCATGTCGAGGAGACGACTGGTGAAGTCGAAGTAGCACGACTCCACGAGCTCGAGGACTTGTTCGCCATCAGGGAATGCGTCGGCCCCGGCGAAGCAGAAGACCGCGTCGCCTTCGAGCTTCACGAAGCGCATCGGCGGCACGAGCCGTGACCGGATTAGCTTGGTCAGCTCGGTGACGATCGCGTGCGAGTGCTCGAGTTCGGTGCCCGTCAAGAACTTCGTGTATCCGGAGATGTCCGCCAGAAGCAGATACCCAGACATCCTGCCGACATCAAGTGGCATCGTTGACTCTCCGACTCCGCGGCACCATCTCCAGAGAGTAGCTGTCGCAAAGTCTTTTGCACGACGACCCGCGTTACCCAGAAGCCTCGGGCCCGGTCGTTTTCGCGGGAACCCCACCCACTGCACTCCGGCCCTTCCCTCGCACCCGACAACGAGCGCTTCCCGCGGTCAAACCCACTGCATCGTGCCCGATATGTGCGGCGCGATCGATCACGGCCACCCGCTCGCATCCGGCGATCCTGCGGGTGATCGGTCGGCCTGGCTGCTCCTGGCCCCTGCGTCAAGACCGGTCTTCTTCGCTGCGCTGCGGGAGCTCCGTCTTGACTCCGTCGCTGCGGTCTGCGGGAGGGGCAGCCAAGGTCCGGCTGGCGCCGGAGGCCTGAAGATTTTGTTGCGCTCGGGTGGTAAGCGTCCCTTGTGGTGGTGGGGTTCTGGGGTGCTTGAGGTATCCACCAGCGGGTGAGCCGTCGTCGTCGGTCCGGAGACCACCGACGTGATCCGTGCTGTCGGCCCGCTCGCCTGGGTGGTAGTCATCCACGTCTACGGATCACCGGCCGCATCCACCCGATCCGTGACTGCGTCGACACGCACCCTTGCCAATGATCTTGGTCTCAGCAAGGACACGTGTGCTCGAGCCCTTCGGACACTTCGCACAGCCGGCCTCATCAACGTCGACGCCACTCGTGCCGAGCATTGGCCGCTTCGGCACCGTCCGCTACCGGCTCCACGCGCCACCCAAGCTCGTACGTACACAGACGATCCAAGCCCACGACGTCAAGCCACCGCAGCCAGCAGAACCCTCGACGCCTCGTCCCCAGCCCACCGGACCCTCCGAGCAGCTGACGCTGCTCGCCTTCGATTGAAGGCCATGTCCGCCCACTCACCTCGGCAGCAACCAAAGAAGACCAAGAAGCTGCACACACTTGCACTGCAAGTGCCCGTCGACCATCGGCGAATGCTTGATGCCGCGACGGAGAAAGGTTGCTGCCGCTCCGCAAGGAACGCGAGACACATTGGGAGCTTCCGATGGAAGCCCCGCAATGGTTGTCGCCGTCGACGAATGGCCCATCGGAGTCCGCTAGAAGGGGAGACACGATGGCGGGTCGCGGCTACCCAGAGCCTTGATCGCTGTCCTGTCGCTCCGACCGGTCACGGTCGTGTGAGACAGGACTCCCTCCCCGGTCGGTCGTTGGGCTGACGCCCCGCCCCTCCGGTGCGGGTTGTCCCCGACCGGTCGCGTTGAGTCGGCCCGCCCGAACGGGTGCTTCTTTCGCTGCCACGAAAGGTCGAGCGTTCGCTCGCTACGCGATTCGAATGCTCGCGAAAGCCCCGTCGACTGCTTCGCGGGTTTCGTTGTCGCTGTCGGGCCACAGGTGCGCGTAGGTGTCGAGCGTTTCCATCGCCGAGTTGTGGCCGAGGCGGTGTTGCACTGCCTTGACCGAGCAACCTCGCGCGATGAGCAGCGATGCGTAGAAGTGGCGCAGGTCATGGAAGGTCGCAGTTTCCGGAAGCCCTTTGGCGTCGGCGGCGCGATGCCACGCCGTGTTGAACGTGTTTCGCCGAAGTGGGCGCTGCTCGGTGTTGGTGAAGACGAGTCGTTGCGGGCCTTCGCCGTGCTCCGCGAGATGTGCGGCGAGCAGGGCGACGACGGTCGTGGGCAGAGGGACCGTTCGCTGGCTGGCCTCGCTTTTCGGGGGCCCGAATTCGGGAACGCCACCGACTGCTCCGATCAACTGACGGTCGACGCGCACGGTTCGACGAAGGAAGTCGATGCGGTCGACGGTAAGGCCAAAGCACTCGCCTTGCCGCATGCCGGTCCCGGCTGAGAAAAGCACGAGCGCCCGGTAGCAACGAGGCATCGAGTCAGCGAGCAGTGTCACCTGCTCGACGGAGAGCGGAATGATCTCGGCCCGGGTCTTCTTCGGCAGGGTGATTCGGAGACATGGAGAAGCCGGGATGAGTCTGTCGGCAACGGCGGACTTGAAGATTGTCGCCACCCATCGGTAGACGAGTTCCACCGACCCAGGGGCCAGCACTTCGCTTCGTCCCTTGACCCAGGACTGGATGTCGCTGCGTCGCACCGCGCCGAGCAGAAGGTGCCCGAAGATCGGATACGCGTGCAGCCGGAGGTAGGTCTCCGTTTGCGTCGCGGTTGAGCGCCGGTGGAGCTGTCCGGCGCGCCACTGCTCGGCGTAGTCCTGGAACCGTATGCGCCCCGCTTGCGGGTCGATGT
>JANNBN010000059.1:0-99494 GCA_031385545.1 Acidimicrobiia bacterium
GGAGCAACCCCCGCAACCGCAACCGGGGGACGGAGCCGACCGACATGTGCAGATCGCTGCCCCCCTGATCCCACAAGCGGCCCAACAGCCCTGACACGATTCCGTCGTATGCATTCACGCCAACATCTTCGGCAGTTCGCCGCCTCAGCACAAGTAGGCCGTTGACATGGTCGCCGTGGTGCTGCTGTTCGGTTTCGCCGTCGGCGCGTCGATCGGCTCGTTTCTTACCGTCGTGCGCTACCGCGTGCCCCGTGGCCAATCACTCTCGCAGCCCGGGTCGCACTGCGACGCCTGCCTGCGCCCGCTCCGCGTGGTTGAGAACATCCCGGTGGTGTCGTGGCTCATCCAACGCGGTCGATGCCGCACCTGTGCGGCGCCGGTGCCGGCTGTCTACCCGCTCATCGAAGCCGCTGCGGGTTTGGTTGTGGCTGGGCTGGCTATGGCCGCGTACACCCTGCTGACCTGAGGTCTCAAGCGTGTGCACGAGATCGGTCTGGAACCGAATGTGTGCACACCCAGGCCGATGCGAAGAAAATCCACCCCGATGACACTGAGATGAACAACACTGACGTTGTTTGAAATCGAACGCCATGAGAGAGGACTAGCTTTGGATACCCGGCTTGACGAAGGAATCGGTAGCGTGGCTGGCCCAAATTTCAGCGTTCCTCCACAGCACGTGACTGGTTTGCAGACCTTGGCACGCCTTTCCGACGAATCTGCGGACAGGTTCATAGAACTGCTGCGCGCTCCGCTTTCCTCCATCAGTGAGTTTCGCCGCCAAGTCCAGGCCGTGCTGGGCGGAGTCGACGGGGAAAGTGACAACGTGGGTTCGGCTCTGTTCGCGGCGTCCGGCATGGTGGAAGGTTCCGACTGGACTGATGCAGAAGTAGTCGACGCGATTGTTGCCATGGACTTGCTGTCCCTGAGCGAATCGGAGCGGTCGACTCTCCGGGCTCGGTTGTCGGCAGCCCTAGGGAGCGAGGGTCTGCAACGTCTAGCTCGAGGTGCCGGTTTGACCCAAGAGCACTCTGCGGTGTTCGCTGACGCCAGGGTTCTTACTGACCTCCGGCCGGTATTCGGCAGAACCGATCCATCGGTCATCGGAGGATTCATCGCCACCCACACCCTCAAGCTCGAGTATCGGGACGAAGAGCGCAACGCGTTTCGGTGCCTGTTCGTTAGTCTTGATGAGGAAGACCTTGGCAGATTGCGTCTAGCAATAGATCGCGCGATGGTTAAAGCAGACTCACTACGCCAATTTGTGGAACGGTCAGACTCGACCATGTTGGTGTTCATCGACGAGGGAGCATGATGTCGCTTTTGGAGGCAACGACGGCGTGGATACCTGCCGAGGCTTCGCAAGGTCGGGAAGTCCGTGCCTTCCGGGCCGGTTTCGATGGAGTCACCAACTGGCAGGTAAAACGTCCGCATCGTCCCAGCAGCCGCGAGAAGGGAGATCCAGATCAGGTCGCGCTGTCCGCCATCTTTGCAATTTTCAAAAACCGATGGATCACCGAAACGGCCACCAGTTCTGACCTCGACGAAGTGCTTGACAATCGTTTCTATGGGTGGATCGTGGGCCAGGGCCCGCAAATGGTGCCGCTCATTTTGCAGGACTTGGTGCAGCATGGGACCGAGCTTTGGCACGAGGCTCTCTTCAAATTGACCGGGGTCGATCTTGATGCTGGCGGCAAGTCAACTGCAGAACAAAGCCTAGCGTGGGTGCGTTGGGGACAAGATCAAGGGCTCATTGACTGATTCCAGTGAAGCACTTGGTCCAAAACTTTCCTGACCTGCGGCCGTCCAACTCTCACGTGACGAGCGAAGAAACGCCTGCATACAATTGCATTGCGTGGGCAGCAGGCGATGTGCTCCGGTGGTGGTGGCCCACGACTCGTTCACCGGCCTATTGGCCTGCCGGTTGTGCCCTCCTGCCGTCAACGGATAGTTTTGTCGCAGCTTTCGAGACTTTGGGTTTTGGACTTTGTTCCAATGGCAATCACGATCCGAGTTTGGAAAAGATCGTGTTCTATGTTGGCTACGACGGTAACGTTACTCACGCAGCCCGGCAACTTCCGGATGGCGAATGGACAAGCAAGTTGGGGCGTTTGGAGGACATCAGACACGTCACTCCCGACGTGTTGCGGCGGCCCTATGGAATTCCACTCGTCTATATGGCCCGTTCCGTGTGAAGGCGGAGCTTCTAGCGGCGATCTCCTTGCTGATCCTCGGAACGAGCCTTTAGGCCCGAATCCGTGCTCAACTTGCCGAGCGGACAACGTGAGGATTCTCGCTCTACGTGGTGAATCTTTCTATCTCTGAACCACCTGTTCAGTGTTAGAAACCTCGTGACACCCACGGCGAAACGAGACCCGACATGATCCTGCAGGCACAGCTCAACCGGTTCACGGGAACAGTCGTGTCGCTGGCGCTCGGATCGGCAGTCATCGGCGGCGCAATGGTGCTTGCGCCACGTGGTGCCTCGGCAGTCGAACAGCAGATCGTGGTCACCCAGACCAGCCCGGTCTTCGCCCGCGGCATCATGACGCGCAACTACCGGATCACAAACCCTGCAGGCCAACCGTTGCAGGGTGTCGCACTCTTCGGCAGCGGCGGGCCACTTGGCAACGGGGGGTCGCCGTTCTGTGGGGCTCAACCGTCCGACGCCAACGGCAACACGGCCTACTTCACCTCGCCCGGCCGGACTTGTAGCTTCACCACAGCCTTCACCGGCACGTATTCACCGTTCACTGGTCCCGGCCCCAACAGCGTGGCGTGGCCAATTGCGCTGCGCGCCGATGCTCCGATTCAGCTCACCATCACGCCTGGCACATCGGCCAACCCAGTGTTTGCCACGGCCTTCGGCGATGCGGTGGTGACAGCAAGAACTGACATCGTCACCTACGGATCGCCGACCAACACATCGTATGGACTGCGTGCCGAGTTCTTCGTGCAGTCATCGCAGGCCGATATTTCGCTGTCGGTCGAGGTCAATCCGCCCGGGTTCGACGCCGAAGTGGATTACCAAGACGCCTCGGGTGCTGTGGTCGGCGCCGCGCACTGCGTTGGCCTGCCGTGTGTCAACTCACCGTTCGCCGCGCCTGCAGGCGCAACCAAACTGGTGATCCTGCTCAAGGCCGCCGGACCCTTCACCATTACTGGAGGAGTGGTCGACTGGTGGGGTTCATCGGTCAGACCGGTCTTCAGTGGCCCGCCCCAGTTGCCAGCTGCTACGACCACAAGCACCACAACAACATCGCTTCCGCCGACAACAGTTCCTTCCACCACCTCCACGCTGCCCGGCGCAATCGACGTGTCGAACCAGTTCTTCAGTGGCGACGTGGTGCGAAGTGGTGGCAACACCTACAACGCGCCACTTGGCCTGTTCTACGTGGTGGTACCGACTGCGCCGAATCGTACGTACGCTGACTTTCTGATCAGCTGCGAGGGGCAGCCAACCGTAACGGTGGTCAACCTGTCCGCCATCCCCGGCGGCAACCAGGCTTGCGGTGCGGCAACGGTAGGCATACATACGATAACCGTCACCGACAAGCTGGGCCAGTACCCGGCCCGGACTGTTCGCTGGGTGAGCGCCGCAGGGCTGATGCCGGTACCAGCGATCGCAGGACGGCCGGTAGTGCTGAATGCGCCGGGTGCCGCAACGTTCGTGTTCCTGAACGGCCAGCCGTGTTTTGGCGCCACGTGCACCATCTCGGGCACCAACGTTGTGTACAACCCCGGGGTCGATCAGCTGTTCAACCTCACCTATCAACTGGGCGATGCTGCAGGCGGAACCACATATCGGCTCGATGTACAGCCCTCCACCACGACGCTGCCCACCTCAACCGTCCCTCCCACCACTGTTCCAATCGGATCCATCCGTATCGTCGCTGCGTCAACAGCGGTGGTGGGGCAGCCATTCACCGTGGTGGTCTCGGGCGCAACTCCGGGTTCGGGGCGTATCGATCTCAGCATCGGCGGCGGGTCGGTCGGCAGTCAGTACGTCGATGCCACTGGCTCGACAACCTTCACGGTTGCCGCCTGGGTGCTGGGGAGCACCACCGTCTTGGCGGACTGGGTGACCTACGTCAATGGGGTTGCGCAATCCACCAAAGCAACGGTTGCGTTGTTGGTCGCATCCAGCGGGCCAGCCACGACTGCTCCGCCGACCACTGCTCCGCCGACCACTGCACCGCCAACCACTGCACCGCCAACCACTGCTCCGCCGACCACTGCTCCGCCGACGGCCGGCCTGAAGATTGCAGCCCCGAGCTCGGTGCGTATCGGCAGCACCTTCACGGTCCGAGTAACCGGTGCCAACCCACCCACCGGGCGGGTCGACATCCGCATCGGGTCCCAGACGGCCGGCAGTTTCCTGGTTGACGGCACCGGCTCGATCACGGCCAACGTCGCTGCCTGGACGTTTGCGACCTCGATCACCGCTGACTGGGTGCGCTACGAGAACGGTCTGGCCATCTCCGTGTCCGTCACCGTTCCGTTGGTCGTCAGCAAATAGAACTCAGCGTGTGCACGAACTCGGTTCCAGACCGAGTGTGTGCACACCGTCCTCAGGCACCGTCCTGGCAGCGGCGGCTACGCCGTGGTGTGCACGCCAACCTCGGCCCAGCTGGACAGCGCAGGGTGGGTTGGTACTACGCGCACCGTGTAGCCGTTGCGGCCAGCTTGGGTGGGCACAAACGTTGCCGACCAGCTACCGGCAGTCCCCTGCGTCATCGGCACAACGGTGGGGTTGTCGATCTCGTCGTTCAGCCCAACTGGCCCGTGCACGAACTGCACCTGCACATCGGCTGGCGACAACGACCCGAGTGACACCGATGCAATCGCCTGGCGTTGTTCGCTGGCATCGCCTGTCTCGCCGCCAGAGACGGTGACCGCCGAGACGGTGACGCCGCCCCAGTTGTCACGTACCCGCTGCTTCCACGCGAACAGTTCTCGTGCCGGTGCAAGCGAACCATCGGCACCGGCAACCGCAGCAGCACGCACCGCAGCAGGCTCGTAGAACCCGGTGGTGTAGTCCTTCACCATGCGACTTGCGCTCACGTCGTGGCCAAGGGTGGCGAGCGACGTTTTCACCCGGTAGATCCAGCGCCGCGGCATCGACGAATCGGGCCGGTCGTAGAACAACGGCACCACCTCGCGCTCCAACAGGTCGAACAGCGCGTTGGCCTCGATGCGGTCACGCGCGGCCGAGTCGTGCTCGGACTCCGCCGATGGGATGACCCACCCGTTGGCCGGCTGGCCGTTGCTGCCGGACTGATACAGCTCGTCCCACCACCCGTCGGAGATGGACAGGTTCAGCGAGCCGTTGAGCGTCGCCTTCTCACCCGATGTGCCGCACGCTTCCAACGGGCGGATGGGGTTGTTCAGCCAGACGTCGCAGCCTTGGTACATCATGCGCGCAACGCCAATGTCGTAGTCCTCGATGAACGCAACCCGGTGGCGGATGTCTTGGTTCAGCGACGCATTGATGATGGTGCGCATGATTTCTTTGCCCGGCGAATCTGCTGGGTGGGCCTTGCCTGCAAAGACGAACTGCACCGGCCGGTCGGCGTTCAGCAGCAGACGACGAAGCCGGTCGGGGTCTGACAGCAGAAGGTTTGCGCGCTTATAAGTAGCAAAACGGCGGGCGAACCCGATGGTCAGCACACTTGGATCAAGCGCACGGTCCGTCCAGCTGACATCGCCGTCGCCTCGGGCCTCGAAACTGCGGCGCAGCTCGTTGCGGATGAACGACACCATGCGCGCCCGGTTGTCTTCCTTGACCTTCCACAGTGTGGCGTCGGGGCAGTCAAAGATGCGTGCCCAGCGTTCCAGCGAGGCCTCGGGCCACTCGGGCAGCACATAGCGCTCGAACAGCTCACCCATGGACAACGCTGTCCACGTGCGTGCGTGCACGCCGTTGGTGACCGCGCGGATTGGCACCTCTTCCTGCGGCACGCCTGGCCACAGGTTGGAGAACATCGAGCGGCTCACGTCGCCATGCAGCTTGGACACGCCGTTGGCCTGGCCGGCCAGGCGCAGCCCCATCACAGCCATGTTGAACGGCGCATCGGCACCGTCGCCTGGCTCGTGGCCCAGGTCCATGAAGCGGTCGAACGTGACGCCGACCTCTTCGGCCCAGCGGGCGAAGTACTTCTCCATCAGCGGCCGTGGGAACCGGTCGATGCCGGCAGGCACCGGGGTGTGGGTGGTGAACAGCGTGCCGGCGCGAGTCGCCTCGATGGCCTCGTCGAACGACAGGCCCTGCTGCGTCACGAACTGGCGGATGCGCTCGAGACCGAGGAAGCCTGCGTGACCTTCGTTGGTGTGGAACACCTGCAGTGGCACACCGATGGTTTGCAGTGCGCGCACGCCACCGATGCCGAGCAGGATCTCTTGGCGGATGCGATGCTCTTCACCGCCGCCGTAAAGACGGTCCGTCACGGCACGGCCGTCCGGGTCGTTGTCGTCTATGTCGGTGTCCATCAGGTACAGCGAGATACGGCCGACCAGGGCGCGCCAGATCCGTGCGGTGACGATGGACCCTGACAGGTCGATGGTGATGCGTGCCTGCTCGCTACCCGGCGCTGCACCTTTCGGAACAGCTGGCGCCATTGCCATGAACGCAGGGTCCAAGACGGGGTACTGCTCGATCTGCAGGCCTTCGGAGTTGAACCGCTGGCGGAAGTAACCCTGGCGGTAGAACAGGCCGACACCGGTGAGCGGGATGTTGAGGCCGCTTGCTGCCTTGAGGTGGTCGCCTGCCAGCACGCCGAGGCCGCCCGAGTACTGGGGGAGTGCTTCGGAGATGCCGAACTCGGGCGAGAAGTACGCCACGCTGCTGAGCGGGCTGGCACCCTTCAGCTGCTGCCAACCGGGCGAGTCCAGGTAGCGGGTGAGGTCGTCGTGCGTCTCGTCGAGGAACGCCATGAAGTTGGGATCGGCCTGCAACTCGGCAAGGCGGGTGGCCGGCACGGCTGCGAGCATCGCCACCGGGTCGTGGTCGCTTGCTTCCCAACGCTCGGGATCGACCCAGCGAAACAGCCGCCGGGTGCGGTCGTCCCACGACCAGCGGAGGTTGGTGGCGATGGTCTGGAGCTTGCCGAGGTTCTCTGGCAGATGGGTCCGGACAGTGAACGAGCGGTGCGCCTTCATCCCGACAGTTTACCCCCCGGCGCAACCCCCCTGTAAGCGCTTACAGCAAACAACGTGAGTTCGGCCACGCAGTGCGTTCGCTCCGTCCCCATGCCCGTCGCCATGCCGTCGCCTGCCCGGTGTCCGGACGTCGCCTGCGACCGTGGCGATGTTGGATAGTGGAATAGTTTCCAACAAAATGTTGGAAATGTATCCAACACGGTGGCCGAGTTTGGTGTCTTTGCAGTCGATTTCATTCTGACCCGGACAGGTCGGGCTGGCACTCCTAGACTGCGGCGGTGACCGACGATCCGCGCTGGGCCGACCTCGACCGCTACCTGTTCAGCGAGGGTCGCCATCTGCGGCTGTGGGAGCACCTCGGCGCCCACGTCGGCGAACGAGACGGTGTGGCTGGCGTGTGGTTCGCCGTCTGGGCACCCAGCGCCTCCCGGGTCAGCGTGGTTGGTGACTTCAACGGGTTCGACCGAGGTGCTGCGCCCCTGCAACCGGTCGGCAGCACCGGAGTGTGGTCGGGCTTCGTGGTTGGGGCCACGGCCGGCCAGTGCTACAAGTTCGCCGTCACCGCGCAGAACGGTGCCGTGTCCGAGAAGGCCGACCCCATGGCCCGCGCCACCGAGGTGCCGCCGCACACGGCAAGCGTGATCAACGCCAGTGCCCACCAGTGGGCCGACGCAGAGTGGATGGCCGCACGACCTGCCTCCAGCCCGTGGTCGCAGCAGATGTCGATCTACGAGGTGCACCTGCCAAGCTGGCGCGGCCCCAAGACCTACCGAGAGTTCGCACACGAACTGGCCGGGCACGTGAAGTACCTCGGCTTTACGCACGTCGAACTGCTCCCCGTGGCCGAGCATCCATACGGCCCGTCATGGGGCTATCAGGTCACCTCGTACTTCGCGCCCACGTCGCGCTTCGGGACGCCGGACGACTTCCGCTACCTGGTCGATCATCTGCACGCAGAGGGAATCGGCGTCATCGTGGACTGGGTGCCGGCGCATTTCCCGAAGGACAGCTGGGCGCTGGCCAAGTTCGACGGCACCGCGCTGTACGAGCATGCCGACCCGCGGCAGGGTGAGCAGCCGGACTGGGGCACGCTCGTCTTCAACTTCGGCCGCACCGAGGTGCGCAACTTCCTCATCGCCAACGCGTTGTACTGGTTCGAAGAGTTCCACGTCGATGGCCTGCGTGTCGATGCAGTCGCGTCGATGCTCTACCTCGACTACTCGCGCAAAGACGGCGAGTGGATCCCCAACCAGTACGGCGGCCGCGAGAACCTCGAAGCGGTCTCGTTCATGAAGGAACTCAACACCGAGGTCCACGCCCAACACCCCGGGGTCCTGATGATCGCCGAGGAGTCAACGGCGTGGCCGTCGGTTTCGCGCCCTGTCGACAGCGGTGGCCTCGGGTTCGGGTTCAAGTGGAACATGGGCTGGATGCACGACACGCTGCAGTACTTCGCACGTGAACCCGTCCACCGCCAGCACCACCATTCCGAGCTCACCTTCGGGTTGCTGTACGCGTTCACGGAAAACTTCGTGCTGCCGCTCAGCCACGACGAGGTGGTCCACGGCAAGGGCAGCATCCTGACGCGCATGCCGGGCGATCCGTGGCAGCGGCGCGCAAACGTACGCGCGCTTTATACTTGGATGTTCGCCCACCCGGGCAAGCAGCTGCTGTTCATGGGTGGCGAGTTCGCGCAGTGGTCGGAGTGGAATTCCGAGGGCCAGCTGGATTGGTGGCTGCTTGACGATCCGTCCCATGCCGGTGTGATGGAGCTGGTCCGTGCCTTGCACGAGCAACAACGCGCTCATCCTGCGCTGTGGGAACGCGATTTCGAGCCTGAGGGCTTCGGGTGGATCGTTGCCGACGACGCTGCCAACAACGTGTTCGCGTTCGGCCGCTGGGGATCGTCTGCACACACAGAACCTGTCGTGTGCATTGCTAACCTGTCGCCGGTGCCACGCCACGAGCACGGTCTCACGCTTCCTGCTGGCGGGTCATGGCGGGAAGTTGTCAACAGCGACGCACTCGAGTTCGGCGGATCAGGGGTCGGCAACGGTGGCTGGGTCAGCGCGGATTCGCTGGGCCGCGCGTCGGTCACGCTGCCCCCGCTCGGCGTGGTGTGGCTGGCGCATCAGAGCGAATGACCACCGGCCCACCGGCCCAGCGGGTGGGCGCAGTCGGGACAGGTGCAGTCGGGATCGGTCCGGTCGGTCCGGTCGGCCCAGGGCCAGGCCCTGGCGACGAGCAGCGCACGTTCCGCCTCGACCTGGCGCGCAACGGCGTGGCCGGTTTCATCGATGCATGCGAGCGGACCTTCTTCCTGCTGATCGCCATCACCGTGCTGCACGGCAACTGGGTGTCCAAGTCGATCCTCGCCGGCGCAGCTGGTTTCGGGTTCCTCTTCTCGCCACTTGCCGTGCAGCGAGTGCGCCGCAGTGGTCGTGTCGTCACCATTCCAGCTACGCAGTTGCTGATCGCGGCGGCCGCTGTCAGCCTTGCATCGGCTGTGCTTGCGAACCAGGTCCTGTTCGTGATCGGCGCATCGCTGGGCCTCGCACTGCACGGCTGTGTCGTGCCATTCACGACCGCCATCTTCAACCGCAACTATGCCGATGGCCGACGCGGGCGCTACGTGAGTGTCGGCATATGGATACGTGTGTTCTGGATGGCAGCCAGCGCCATCGTGGTCGCCGAAGTTCTGGAGCGGCGGCTGCAGGCCCATCCCGGCACGTGGCGCATCGTTCCGCTGGCCGCTGTTGTGGCATACCTGCTGGAGGCGGTTGTGGTGCGGCGTTTCCCGGCCGCTCCACTGCGGTTGCGGCCCGACGAGCCGCAGAACGAGCGCCAAGCATGGAAAGTACGCATACAACTGATGCGCACGGACAAGCTGCTGCGCAACGTGCTTGCTGCATGGATGTTCATGGGCTTCGCCAACCTGATGATGCTGCCGCTGCGTGTCGAGTACACCAGCAACCCCCGCTACGGGTTGTCCCTCGGCCCGCGCAGCATCACGCTGCTCACGATCATCATCCCCGCAGCGGTACGGCTGGTGATGACCGTGCCCTTCGGGTGGGCGTTCGACAAGCTCTCGTTCTTCGCCCTCCGCATCATCGTGAACGTGGTGTTCGCAATGTCGATCGTGTCGTTCTTCCTTGGCAAGGACATGCGCGGGCTGGTGTTCGGGTCTCTCGCGTATGGCTTGGGTGTCGCCGGTGGCGATGTGCTGTGGAATCTGTGGACCATCAAGTTCGCTCCGCCAGGTCGGGTGGCCGACTACATGGCGCTGCACATGTTCTTCACGGGCGTGCGCGCCATCAGCGCACCGTTCGTCGGCTTCTATCTCATCGAGCGGGTGTCGATCCCCGGCATGGGCTGGATCTGTGCCTCGCTGATCGTGGTGTCATCACTCATCCTTGTCCCCGAGTACTTCCAAGAACGCGCAAACCGCCGGACGGCCGCCAGCTAGCCGAGCTCGTGCAAGCGATCGGTTCCAGACCGATCTAGTGCACGAGCTGGCGCAACAACCGAACCACCCGCTCGAAGGCGACGCGGCCCGTCAGGTCGGAGTCGGTCGCCTCGATCACTTTCCATCCCATTTCGATGAGCAACCCGCGGCGGATGACGTCTCGCTCTTGGGTGGCCTGCGAACCGTGCGTGAAGAAGGGACTCACCTCCAACACGATCTTGAATTCGACCCACGCAAAGTCGACCTCGATCCGCGTCCCATCGGTGGTGACCACCACATAGTTGCGTCGCCAACCAGCCAGCCCAGCTCCGTCCAGCCAACGCCCAACGCCCTGCTCCTTCTTGCTGCGGTGACCGATACCACCGGCGCGTGACGCAAGCAGATCGAGGAGCAACGCCCGACCCATCACCGACCGGCGTGGCTTCGACTCGATCAGTGCCCGAACGGTTGCCACCGTGACCAGCCGGTGTGCCAGGCAGTGGTCGAGACAGCGCTCCACGTTCGAAGCATCGAGATACCTGGGGAGGAGTGTGAGGGCCGCTGCGGGCGTTGCGATGCGTGCACCCGTCCACGGTCGGCTGGGCAGCGGGTGAGTCAGCCTGACCGCCACGATTCCAGGTATCCGAACGACCACGGCAGCGTGCACAGTCAGAACCACGGGAGCGGCGGGCGGTCCTCCGACGAAGGGCTTACCGACCGGGAGACCCAGGATCGAGCCGGCGGTCGGGCCGGCGATGCAAGAACCCGGTACGGCCAGGGCCGCCGCAAGGAGTCGCTGATGCGGAGGTGGCTCGACCCCGCCCATCCTCATCACGTGGGGGAACACCGGCACCAGCATGCCGACGGAACGCCTATGAACCAGCGCATCCGCCCCGACCCCCAGAGCCGCAGCCTGCGCGGCACTGACCAGCCCCAATTGTTTCTCCGCAATGCCCCGGAGGACGTGATCGATCTCTGACGAAGCCCGCTTGCGCATGGACCCTCCCGCGGTAGTGCAGACCAGCTGCAACCAATTCGACGCGGGGGAAGCGCTTGTTGCGAAGCTACTCGTTCAAACGACCGGTCCCAGACCGATCTCGTGCACGAGCTGCGGGTGACCGTCGAGGCGCTAAAGCGTTATGCGCTGTGTGCGGCTTGCAGTACGCCGGAAAGCTGTTGGGCAGCCAGTTCCGGTGGGACCACGTTGATCATCACGCCGGTGCCCAGCTCGAAGCCCGCCCGCGTGGTGACCTTGGGGTACACGTGCGCATGCCAGTGGAACGGGCCTTGTGCACGGTACGGCGCCGAGTGGAACACCACGTTGTACGCAACGTCGCCGAGCGTGGCGCGCAATGCCGCCAACCCGTTGCGCAGCCCGATGCCGACTGCGGTGAGATCCGCCGTGGCCGCGGTGTGGATGTGTGCGCCGTGCGTACGCGGGATGGCCAGCATCTCGTAGGGCGTGCCGCTCCAGAACGGGTTGATGATGACCACGTTGTCGTCGGTGTAGATGATGCGCGAGCCGTCGTCGAGTTCAGCCTCGATGGTGGTGCACAGCAGGCAATTGCCGCTGAACCGATCGAAACCGGCCTGCTCGTTGAGGATTTCACCCGGTACGAACGGCAGGCCCAGCAACTGGCCGTGGGGATGCACAAGCGACGCGCCCGCCTCGCGCCCGTAGTTCACGATGGCCTGGCTGTAGCGCAGCTCGGGGAGCTGACTGTGCGAATCGATGCGAGCGGCAATGGCGGCCATGACCATCTCGCACTGTGACTCCGACAGATCTGCCCAGGACGCATTGTGATCGGGATGGACCACCAGCACCTCGTGGGCGCCGCTGGCATCGGCCTGCGTGAAGATCGGCCCGAGGTGTTCGACCACCATGGGTTCGCGGCCTTCGAACGCTGGGTACAGGTTGGGCACCACACGAACGGCCCACGAGCCGTCGGGGCCTGGGGTGACGAGCATCGGAGGCTCGGTCTCGGCCCGGCCCGGGCAGAAGGGGCAGGGTCGCCCGGTGTCGGTTTCAACTTCGAGCGAACGAATGTTGAACTCGTTGGGCCGCTGGCGTCGTTCGGCGTTGATTGCCACCCAGCGGCCGGTAAGCGGATCGAGTCGGAGTTGGCTCATATGCCCATGTGCGGTGTGAGGTGACCTGACGGTGAGTTCTGCTTGGTACTGCTGTGTACCAGGAATCCTGCCATTGGAGCGTACAGCCTGTAATCCACGGACCGTGCCTTACGGGCGTTCAGCCTCGCAACGCTGCCACCGCCGGCGCGATGACGGCCAGCGCCAGATCGATGTCGGCATCGGTGCTCGACGGCCCGAGGGTGAGCCGCAGCGCACCGCCTGCGAACGTCTGAGGCACGCCCATCGCAGCAAGCACAGGAGAGGTGTGGATGGCCCCGCTGGCACATGCGGACCCGGCCGATGCGCACACGCCACCATCGTCGAGCAGCACCAGCAGCGACTCGCTCTCCACCCCCGCAATGCACAGATGCGCGTTACCGACCACTTTGACGTCTCGCGGCGACGTCTCGAGCGAATCCGGGATGGTCGCGAGCAGTCCGTCCAGCAACCGGTTGCGCTTCTCGGCGATACCTGCCGCCGCCCCGACGCGTGTCGAGTGGGTGTGCCCAAGAGCGGCCGCCATCCCAACGATGCCGGCGACGTTCTGGGTTCCGGATCGCCGCTCGCGCTCCTGCCCGCCGCCATGCAGGATTGGGCTGATTGCGGTTCCTTCGCGCACTCGCAACGCCCCGACTCCTTGGGGCCCACCGAACTTGTGGGCCGAGATGACAACGAGGTCTGCCGCGCTGAACATCACCGGGTCCAGCCAGGCAGCACCCTGCACGGCATCGACAAGCATCAGCGCCCGCGGGACCGTCGAGCGGGTCATTGAAATCACGTCGCCGATCGGCTGGATGGTGCCGATTTCGTTGTTGACCGCCATCACCGCAACCATCCTCACGTCCGGCCGCACGCCCGCCGAGCTACCGGGTGGGCTGCCGGGCGAGAGCAGCGTGGCGAACGTGTCGAGGTCGAGCACACCGTTGCGGTCGACCGGTGCTTCGACGTGGCTTTCGCCCGCCTGCATGCGTGCCGCTGCTGCTTCACGAACGGCGTCGTGCTCGATGGCCGACGTGATGATCGTGCCCGGAACGTCCGAACGTGCGGTGCCGACAACGGCCAGGTTGATGGCCTCGGTGCCGCCGCCCGTGAACACGATTTCCCGTGCAGCTGCACCAAGGATTGCAGCGATCTGGTCCCGTGCGTCTTCGATCGCCTCACGGGCCGCACGGGCGATGGAATGCGACCCGGACGGATTGCCGTAGTGGCTGCCGAGCCACGGCAGCATCGCCTCGCGACAGGCGTCGGACATGGGTGCCGAGGCCGCGTGATCCAAGTAGCTGATGCTCATTGCCACATTGTCTCGTGTACGCGACCTCGGCGGTTCCACATCGGGGTAACGATGGAACCAGCGACCTCAGACCGCCGGGGCCACCACGACCAGTTTCACTTCGATGGTGGCGACCTTGGCACCACTCTGGGCGGAGAGCACCACGGTGTAGGTGGTGGCCGGAGTAGCCTTGGTGGTGGTCACCTTGACGGTGACTCCACCCTGAACAGTCTCAAGCGTCGAGGTGGCGGTAGGCGGAAGACCCGAGACCGAGACGGTCACCTGATCGGCGAACCCGCCGACCGGGTTGATGCGCAGGTCGTATGCCGTCACAGCACCCTGTTGCACGGTTGCGGTGACAGGCGATGCCGAGATACCGAAGCCAGGTAGATCTCTGGTGACGGTCAGTGTGAACGTGATGCCCTGCCTGAACGAACCGCTGGTTCCCGACACAGTGATTTTGTATGTGCCCGCAGCAGTTGTGGCGGCTGTCGAGATCACGAGCTGTGTCTGTGCTCCCTGGGTAGCCGCAGTGCGGATCTGCACACCGGCCGGTGCATCGACGAGCGCCAGGTCAACCTCGGGGAGGACCGTCGACCCCGCCGTGCGTCCGACTGTGACAAGCGTCGATGCATCGTTACCGGCGTTCACCGTTGCCGACGATGGGCTGATCGAGAGGACGAACGGCCCGGTCCGACGCACGACGAGGCGTGTTGCGATGGAGTGCGAAATCCCACCACCGGAGCCCGTGATGACCACGAGGTAGGTGCCAGACGGTGTTGATGTCGACGTGGTGATGTACAGCGTTGTACCGAGGACGGTTGGGTTCGGTGCAGCGTCGGCGCGAGCACCGGCTGGTGCACCTTCCATGCGGAACGTGACCGGGCCGGGGAAGTCCTTGCGGGCAACATTGATTGTGTAGGAAGCAACTTCACCGGGCACGACGGTTCTCGTCTGCACGTCGGTGCTGAGCGAGAAGTCGCCGACCTTCGGGGTCGGCGGCGCAGTCGTGGGTGACGCCGCCACCGTGGTGGGTGCCGCAATGACGGAGAGGCTGAAGATGGCGATACGTTCGATCGAACCTGAGCGGGCCCTCAGTACGTACGACGACGAGCCGGCCAGTGACTGAGTGGCAAGCCTGATCCGCAACTGGTACACCGAGGTGGACTGCGCGGTGACTGCTACCGTCGAACCGGCGGGCAGGTCGGGCACGTCGAACGTGATCTGCTTCTTGAACGAACCGGTTCGCTGGACGACGAAGCGGAGGGTTGTCTCGTTGCCGGCGGTAACCGTTGCCGACGACGTCAGCATCTTGACGCTGAACGACGCCGTCGCCTTTTTGGTGACCTTCTTGCTGGCGAGGTGGCTGGTCGCGGCCTGGCTGGTCCCGATGCCACAGAGGAGGGTCACCGCAACGAGCCCACCGAGGATGCGGCTGGGCTTGCCTCGAACAGCCTTAAAGAGTGTTCCGTCGCTGCCGGTTCCCGGCTGCGTACTTGCTTCCCGCACTGGTTTCGTCTGGATGGTGGACACGTGGTTTCTCGTTTCAGTTTGCGGCCGGGTTGGCCTCCTGACGCGAACGCCGGTAGTGACCTTTTCCCGGTCTCGGCCTATTTCAAACACTTCTTGCAACCGTCACGTGTCGGATTGACCGCAAGACAACCCGACTTCGCGTCCCAGGCGGTCACTCGCGTCCTGGGATTGTCGACACTGCGGGGACGCGAACGACACTGCGGGGACGCGACCCTGAGGGGAAGTGAGTGGTGGGAGAATTGGTAACGTGGAGTCCACTCACCCCCTTCAGCCGCACCGGACGCCGTCCGCGCCGCCGGCTGGGACGCGGGTGCTGGTCGCCATGTCCGGCGGGGTCGACTCGTCCGTGGCGGCGGCGATGCTCATCGAGCAGGGTTATTTGTGCGAGGGAGCGACGCTCAAGCTGTGGGGTGGCGACGGCGACTCAGGGTGCTGTTCGGTGGCCGACGTCGACGATGCGCGGCGCGTCGCGCAGAAGCTGGGCATCCGCCACCATGTGTTCAACTTCGGCGCCGACTTCGACACGCACGTGGTGGACCCGTACGTGGCGGCACACCAGCAGGGCATCACCCCCAACCCGTGCGTCGAGTGCAACCGGCACGTGAAGTTCGACCGCCTGTTGCACCGCGCCCGGCAGTTGGGGTTCGAGTACATCGCCACCGGGCACCACGTGCGGCGGGTCACCACGTCGCAGGGGTTCTCGCTGGCACGCGCCGTCGATTTGGCGAAGGACCAGAGCTATGTGGTGCACATGTTGGGGTCCGATGTGCTGGCCCGCTGCCTATTCCCCATCGGCGACATCACCAAGGCACAGGTTCGCGCATACGCAACCGTGATGGACATGCGCACGGCCGACAAGCCCGACTCGCAGGATGTTTGCTTCATCGCGAAGTCACAGGGTGGCCGCCTCACGTTCCTCGGATCGCGTATTCCGTTGCGCACGGCGACGGTGGTCGACATATCGGGTAACACCGTCGGCTCGGTCGACGCCGTTGAGTTGCTCACCATCGGTCAGCGTCGCGGCCTCAACGTTGCGGCGGGGGAGCGGCGCTACGTGGTCGACGTCGATGTGCCAGGCCAGCGGGTTGTGATCGGCGGCCCCGAGGATCTGCTGACGGACTCGGTGACGCTGACAGGGCTGACCTGGGCGGCATCTGCGCCGCCTGAAGGAGCGTCGGTGCTGGTGCAGTGCAGCGCCCATGGCGAACCGCTTGCAGCGACTTCGCACGATGCGGGCGCGCTCATCCGGTTCGCCGAGCCGGCCCGCCGCGTCGCTCCGGGTCAGTCCGTGGTCCTTTACGACGGCGACGTTGTCCTCGGTGGCGGCACCGCCAAACGGAGACTGGTTGTCGACATCGCCGAGGTAGCTGAGCGTTGCGGAAACCTTCCGGTGTTTGATGCCCGAACCCCGGACGACGTGCTCGGCTATGACGTGAATGGTCTGCCGACCTGACCTTGGGGGATCGGGTCAGTGAATCTTTGTCATTGCGTATTTGCGCGCTGCAGCCTCGCGTAGGACTGCACCGGGGCGCATGGGGCTGACCAGAAACCGTGCGGTGCGTCCGGCCTCGCCGGTGCGGCGGTCGTTGCTGAGCTTGGTGAGTTCTACCTTTTCTGTCAGGTGAACTTCGAGCGGCATACCCGTGGCACCAAGGGTGAGGTCCAGCGAGTCGGTCCCCGCGATCGCCGGGCCCATGTGCTCCACCACGTTGCGGCGGAACAGCACGGGGTCGAACAGAGCCAAGTGGTCGTGAACCACGAACCCGGCGGGCACGAACACCACGAACCGCTGGCTGAGCTGGTGCAGCGAACGCGTGCCGACCCACGCCGCACCGCACGCGGCAATCGCAACCGCGGCACCGGGGACCCATGCTCTGGCTGCGATGAGCAACACGGCTCCGATGACCGAGCAGACCGTCAGCGCGCAGACGATCAATGTGATGGGGACGAGGCCGATCGGTGTCTTGAGCGCATGGCGGCTTTCGTTCGGATACGCCGGCCCGTCGACACACCATGTGGCCGTCTCGGCGGAACCGAGTGCGGCAACAGCGACGAGCGCCCCGACCAGCGCTGCTCCTCGCTGCCACGGCGCGGGACCGCCGGCGAAGGCAACCCACCCGGTTGCTCCGGCCAGAGCGGTGAGACACAGCCGGATCGCCGTGAGCCCAAGCGGATGCGCCAGCGCAACTGCAGCAAGGCCCACCGTCCATACCACCCACGCCGTGAGCGTGCCGACGATCTGGACCGGTCTGGAGTGCGAGCCGAGCGCAGCACCGAGTGCCGACCCGACAGCCACAACCTGAACGGCCCACACGATTCGGTTGACCCATGGCCTGTACTGGTCGGCTTGCGTCCGTGCAGATGGGCTGTGAGGCACGGTGACCATCCTACGGAAAGCGGATAGCTTCGTCGGCGTGACCGCAGCGGGCCGATCAGAACCAGGATCAGAACCAGGAACACCAACCCGAACATCAACCCGTACACCAACCGGGCAACGAGGCGCGTCCGCGTCTGCACCGGCACCTGCGTCGGAGACGGACCCGTTCACCCGCGCAACCCACCTGCGGGCGCGCATCGAGTACCACGACCGGCGTTACCACCAACTCGACGACCCCGAGATCTCCGACGCGGACTACGACGCGCTCACCCGCGAGCTGCGGCTCATCGAGGCTTCCTTCCCCGAGGCCGACGACGACAGCAGCCCAACCCGGTCTGTCGGCGCGCCGGCCGCCGCCCAGTTCTCGGCCGTCGAGCACCTGCAGCCGATGATGAGCCTGGACAACGTGTTCGGGTGGGAGGAACTGCAGCAGTGGGACGGGCGCAACCGCAAGATCATGGGTGTCGACGCAGCGTTCCGTTACGTCGTCGAACTCAAGATCGACGGGCTGGCGATGAGCATCGTCTACCGCGATGGCGAGTACACCCGGTCAGCCACCCGCGGCGATGGCCGCGTCGGCGAAGACGTGTCGGCCAACGTGTCGACCATCGCGGCGGTTCCGAAGCGGCTCACCACCGACACCCCGCCGCGGCTGATGGAGGTTCGGGGCGAGGTCTACATGCCTCGTCAGGCGTTCGTCGAGCTGAACGACCGCCGCACGCAGGCAGGCGAACCGCGGTTCGCGAACCCGCGCAATTCGGCTGCTGGAAGTCTGCGCCAGAAGGACCCCCGCGTCACGGCGAGCCGGGAGCTGAGCTTCTGGTGCTATCAGTTAGGCGCGCTGGACGGCGGCCCGGCGTTTGCCCGTCACTCGGACACGCTTGAGTTCCTGTCCGAATGCGGGCTGCCCGTGAACCCCGAGACGGTGGTCGTCGATTCGCTCGACGCGGTGTATGAACGGTGCCGTCACTGGCAGGAGCACCGCCATGACCTGCCCTACGACATCGACGGCATCGTCATCAAGCTCGACGACCTCACCCACCGCAACGAACTGGGCTCCACGTCCAAAGCCCCCCGTTGGGCCACCGCATACAAACTGCCTCCTGAAGAACGCACCACGCTGCTCACGGACATCCAGGTGTCCATCGGCCGCACCGGCCGGGCCACGCCGTTCGCCGTGTTGCAGCCGGTATTCGTCGGCGGTTCCACGGTGGCCATGGCCACGCTGCATAACCAGGACCAGGTCAGAATCAAAGACGTGCGGCCTGGCGACACAGTGATTGTGCGCAAGGCAGGCGACGTCATCCCCGAGGTGCTTGGCCCGGTGCTGTCGCTGCGCCCGGCCGACGCGCCCGAGTGGCATTTCCCCGAGGACTGCCCCGTCTGCGGTCAGCGGTTGGAGCGCCCGGAAAACGAGAGCGACCATCGCTGCCGCAACATCGCATGCCCTGCACAGGCGTTTGCGCGCATCGTGCATTTCGGTTCGCGCGGTGCGATGGACATCGAAGGACTGGGCGAGAAGTCTGCCGGGCTGTTCATCGAGCAGGGTCTGCTCAACGATGTCGGCGACGTCTACACACTTGCTCAGCGCGCAGATGAATTACGAGCACTCGACCGCTACGGCGAGACGAGCATTGCGAACTTGCTTGCGGCGATCGAAGGCTCGAAGTCCCGGCCGCTGGGCAACTTGCTCGTCGGTCTCAACATCCGCCACGTCGGTTCCACCATGGGGCAGGTTCTCGCCCGAGCATTCAGTAGCCTCGACGCGCTCGCTGCGGCATCAGCAGACGACATCGCAGCCGTGGAGGGCGTCGGCTCCACCATTGCGCAAAGCGTTGCTGCATGGTTCGCCGACGAGGACAACCGGGAACTCATCGAGCGCCTGCGGTCGGCCGGCGTGAACTTCGTCGGCCCAGCTGCTCCCGCCAACCCGCAGACGTTGGTCGGCGTGTCGATCGTGGTCACGGGCACGCTGGCAGGTTTCACCCGCGAAGGTGCCGAAGAGGCAATCACCAGCCGGGGCGGAAAGTGCCCCAGCAGCGTGTCGAAGAAGACCACCGCAGTCGTCGTCGGCGAAGAGCCTGGAGCGTCGAAGCTCAACAAGGCGATCGAGCTGGGCATACCGGTGCTCGACGAGGCGGCGTTCGTTCTACTCCTTGAGACTGGCCTGTAACTCGGTCCACCAGTCGTCGGTGTCCTGTTGCGCCCGTCGGTGGGTGGCGTTGCGATCGAACACGAACCGACCGATGGAGCTGAGCGCCATGACAAGCGAGTATGTGATGGCGACGGACCAGAACAGCGAGTCGCCCGGCTCCAGCAGGTAACGCGACAGGCCGCGTCCGAACGCCACTGCGGCAATGGCAGACAGGATGCTCTGGCGTTTTGCGTTGTACGGTGATCGCACCAGGTGCTCGGCCACGAAGTCGAGGATCGCAGGCGCAGGGAGCGCCCACAGCAGAACCGGGTCGACCGACGTCGGCCAGTGCAGCCCGGCCAAACCCGCGACCATTGCGACGATCGCAATCGGATAGCTCACCAGGCACCGCCGACACACCAGGTGGCCGCCGATCAGCGCGCACCGTTCATGGTGTTCAGCAGCGTGGTGCGTGAGCCACAACGGTTGCCCTCCGTCGTTGGCATCGAGGTGCTCGCCGAGTTCGGTGGGCTCGCCAGTTTGCTCGGAGGACTCAACGGCGCGCCGGTCGCTGGTACTCACCCAACAGGTATCGGCCTCGTCGGGCAACTACTTGAGCGGCGGTTCAGTCCACCGGCTGCAAGCCGAATCAGCGGGGCTCGGCCGGAAGACCGAGCAGCCGTTCGCCGATCAGGTTGCGCTGGATCTGGCTGGTGCCACCGGCGATCCGGCCACCGGGGGCAGCCAGCAACGACCGTGTGACATCGTCGGTTTCCAGCATGGCGTGCGCGCCGTTCAGCGATGCCCGCAAGTCGGCCGTGTCGAAGCTCAATTCGGTGATGCCCAGTTTCAGCAGCGATGCAGCCGTGGACGCAACGGGGCCCTGGCGCGATCCGAGCATGGCAAGTACCCGCCCCCGTGTGACCAGCGTGGCCAACGCGTCACGTTCGGTCGGGCCGACGTCGCCTGCGTCTCGCAGTTCGTCGATCAGCCGGTCGACCCGACGCCCCAGCCCGATGGCTGCCGTGCCGATGGACCCGCGTTCGTTGGTGAGCGTCGCCATGGCCACGCGCCAGCCCTCGTTGAGCGGCCCCAGCAGTGCCGATGCCGGCATGCGGACATCGTCGAAGAACACCTCGTCGAACTCGGCCTCGCCGGTCATCTGCCTCAGCGGACGTACCGTGACGCCGGGGAGCGACATGTCGAACAGGAAGAACGACAGCCCCTTGTGGCGTGGCGCATCGGAATCGGTGCGGGCTACCAGGATTCCCCAGTTGGAGTATCGGCCTCCTGAACACCACACCTTCTGGCCGTTGACCATGAACTCGTCGCCATCGCGTATGGCCTTCGTGGCGAGCGCGGCCAGGTCGCTGCCGGCACCCGGCTCGCTGAACAGCTGACACCACACGTGCTCGGCCGAGAGCGTCTTTCGTAAGTGTGCAGACTTCTGCTCCTCCGTTCCGAAGAGCATGGTGGAACCGCCGGCCAACACGATTCCGACCATGTTGATGAATGGCGGCACGCCTGCAAGAGCGCATTGGCGTACCCATGCGCCGCGATGCTCCGGTGTGAGGCCTCGCCCGCCGTGTTCAACCGGCCAGTCGATACCCGCCCACCCTTCTGCGTGAAGCAGCCGCTGCCAGGCAAGACCCTCCTCCACGAGGTGGGGCGGCAAGATGGCGCCGTAGTCAGGCGGAGCGAGGTGCACGTGTTCGGCAATCCATGCGTGTGCGGCCTGGGTGAACGTTTCGATGTCGGGCTGAATCCCAGCCCGCGGATTCCCAGCCCGCGGATTCCCAGCCCGCGGCGGGTTCATACGACGCGGAACGTCCACTGGTAGATCGATGCGCCGGTCGTGCGGTCGCCGGTCTTCGGCCAGTAGACGATCTGGGCGATGTGCTGGCCGTTGGTGAACCGCTCCGTGAATTTGCCGGGGCCGGGGGCGAACGTGAACTGGCCGAGCGACTCGACCTCGACGATCTGTGCCGGTGGGACAGGTTCGCCGTCGATGGCGAGCTCGAGGTTGAAGCCGAACGCCAGGTCGATGATCACCGGTGTCTGCCCCGGAACGGCTTCGGAAGCCGGAGGCGGTGTGACCCGCTCGATGGCGATGTCGTCCGGGGCCTTGGCTTCTTGATGCAGCGTCAGCGCCCAACCCATGCCGACCAGACACCCCAGCGCTGCAAGGATGACGGCCAGTCGCACCAGACGTGGGGCTGGTTTGAACGCGGCCACGGATGTATCCACGGATGTGTCTGGCGCGAGGTCTGAGAAAAGGTCTGAGGCCAGGTCGGTGGACGGAACTGCTGGGTTCCGGTTCTTGTTCCGGTCCTTGCGACGGGTGCCGGCAACGGTGGGTGAATCGGGGCTGGTCACGGTTCAATCATGGCCGCGTTCGTGCCCAACCCCGGAATCGAGAGGCTACGGACTACCCTCGATGTGTGAGTTTCGTCGCCGGTGAACAGATCGGACGCGTCGTCGGCGGCCGTTTCCGCCTCGAGGCGCTGGTCGGCCGCGGGGCCACGGCCGAGGTCTATCTCGCTGTCGACACCCGGTTGCGCCGGAGGGTCGCGGTCAAGGTGCTGCATCCCGGTATGGCCGGTGACCCCCAGTTCGTGCGGCGGTTCCGCAGCGAGGCGCAGCTCGCCAGCCGTCTCACGCATCCCAACATCTTGGTCATCCACGACTGGCACGACGGCACTGCCGACGAACGTGCGGATGGCGCGAAAGTCGACGAACCGGCCTACCTCATTACGGAATTCCTTGACGGTGGCAGTTTGCGGGCCATGCTCGACGACCATCGCCGCCTGTCGCTTTCCCAGGTTGCGCTGGTCGGCATAGAAGCGGCTCGGGCCCTGGCGTACGCGCACGGCCAGGGCATCGTGCACCGAGACATCAAGCCGGCCAACCTGCTGTTCGCTGCCGATGGTTCGCTGCGGATCGGCGACTTCGGCCTGGCCCGGGCCATTGCCGAAGCTGCCCTCACCGAGCCGAACGGGTCGCTGGTCGGCACGGCCCGCTACTCGGCGCCGGAGCAGGCCACCGGGGCGACGCTCGACGGACGAGCTGACGTCTATGCGCTGGCGGTCACCCTCATCGAAGCGGCGACCGGTGAAGCACCGTTCCGAGCAGACACACCCATCGGCGTGCTGATGGCCCGTCAAGCCGAACCGCTGGTTCCACCTGAATCCATGGGTGTGCTGGCGGAAGCGCTCTTGCCGGCCGGAACGGTTTCACCCGACGACCGCATCGATGCCGCCGAACTGCTGCGCCGTCTTGAGCGCTGCACGCGCAGTCTTCCCCGTCCCGAGCGGTTGCCGCTCGTAACCACCAAGGGTCTGCGATCCTTCGTCGATGACGACCCCACGATTCACCGCTCGTCGGGACCCCGGCCTGCTGGCGTCTTGTCCGACACAGCTTCGATCCTCGAAGATCATCCGGATGTCGGCCGCGGGGCTCCTGCGGCGGTCGGCGAACCAATCATCGATTCGAGGGGGCCGCAACTCCGCGACGTTGCCGACAGTGATCTGCGCGCTGACGAACCCACGTCTCGTGCGGTAGACCCCTTGCCGACCGACGAATCTCCGCGCGCGTACGATGTCTCTCTCGCCGACGATGACCCGGCAACCGGCGATGACCTGCCCGGCGATGGCCGTAGTAGCCGCCGAACCGTGGTGGTCGGCGGGATTGCGCTGCTTGCTGCCGGTGGCGGCACTGCGTTCGGAGTGAAGCGATACCTCGACGGGCGTCCTGTCTACCGGGTTGTACCGATTGTGGTCGGCCTTGACCTCGGTGTGGCTCGTACCGCGGTGGAAGATACGCAGCTCGTATGGTCGCAGACCACCGCGCCCGATGAAACCGTTCCATCGGGCCAGGTCATCTCGCAGACACCGTCGGCCGGGCAGCGCGTGCTGCGTGCTTCGGGCGTCAGGGGCGTGGTGTCAAGCGGTCCGCAGCCGCGCCCCGTTCCGGCCTTGGTGGGGCTGACCGAAGCCGATGCCGCCGCTGCTGCGCAAGCGGTGCAGCTCACCGTCCATGTGCGTGAGCGGCCGTTCGACGAGCAGGTTCCTGAAGGGCAGGTCATCAATTCCAGCCCCGAGTCCGGTGAACTGCCCCGGGGCTCGGCCGTCGAGGTCGATGTCAGTGCCGGGCCCGCGCCACGTCAGGTGCCCAACATGTCCGGCATGACTCCCGAGCAGGCAATGGCCGCCCTTCCCGATGGTCTGCTCGGCGTCATCGTCCAGCAGCCATCCGACACCGTGGCCGCGGGAATCGTCATCGCTGCGAACTACAAGCCGACGACGAAACTTCCCAAGGGTTCAACGGTCAAGATCATCGTGAGCACTGGACCGCCGCTCATGACCGTGCCAGCCACGAAGGGCCTCGACGTCCTTGCTGCATCGCAGGTGCTCCGAGACGCCGGCCTGGTGGTCGAAGGCGTGGAAGGTTCCCCCGATCAGCCAGTCCTCGGGTCACGTCCGGCAGCCAACCAACAGGTCAAGCGCGGCACCACCGTGATGGTGATCACCGGCCCTCAGTAAAGGATCAGCTGATCGCCGAATCGTTCGCTGGCGTCAGGTCCGCGGCGTAGTTGCGGCCACACACGATTCCCTCCAACGTTCCATCATGGAATCTACAAGGACGAATGACCGACATCCCTACGGGCTCGGACGCCGTCTTCGTCAGCCGCGGATAAGCTTCGATAAGCCCGTGCTCCGGACCCGCGAGACCATCGAGATCATCCGCACCGTCACCGCCGGTCACCGACTCGAATACGCGGGCTAGATCTACCAACTACCACTCCCCGACGGCGAGGGTCGTGCGATTCGCTCGTTGATGACACCGACACACGTTCCTATTTACGTCGCGTCACTCGGACCAGCCAACCTGCGCCTCACCGGAGAGTTGGCCGACGGATGGATCGGGAACTCGTTCTTTCCCGAGACCGCAGACGCGTTCCTCAATCCGATCCGAGACGGTGCGGTCAGCGCCGGTCGCACGCTTGCGGATCTCGATCTCACCGTATCGGTCGGTATCGAGTTCACGACGACGTCGGGGAGGCCGGACGTCGCCACGCTGAAGGTTACGCCTTCACATTCGGCGCGATGGGTTCAGCGACGACGAACTACTACAACGAAGCATTCGCCCGCCAGGGCTACGGCGACGACGTTCGGGCTGGGGACCAATCTCGTCGGCACCGACGACCTCATCCGCGAACGGCTCCGCCTCTACCGCAACGCAGGCATCACAACCCTACGCGCCGGACTTCAAGGCGACGTCGCAAACGATCTGCAAACCCAAATCGACGATCTCGGCCGCCTTCTCGACCTAGTTGGCGAAGTCAACGCCGAGACATAGACCAACGACGACGCGACCGACCCGAACGTCGCTTGGGTCGGAGAATATCTACTCTTAGTGGAGTTATTATAAGTCAAATGAGAGTAGATCGACCAGGTCGCCTGTTTGACCGTGACCGTGAATGGGCCCTGTTGGAGCGCTTCTGGGACCTCGAACGTCCCGGTGCCCGGCTCGGGATCGTCTACGGCCGACGCCGGCAGGGCAAGACAGCGCTGCTCGAAGCGTTCGCCGAAGTCACCGGCGGGTTCTACTGGCAGGCGTTGGAGGAGACATCAGCTCAGAATCTTCGCGACTTCTCCGAAGCCTGGAACGCATTTCGCGGGACGAATGAGGGCCAGGAATTCCCTTCCTGGTCATCGGCGATCGCGTCGCTGTTCGGTCTTCAATCCGACACGCTGGTGATCCTCGACGAGTTCGGCTACCTCCTCGATGTCGCTCCAGAAGTGCCGTCGCTTCTTCAGGCGCGACTGACACCTCGCGCACAACGCGACGGTCGAACAAAGATCGTGTTGTGCGGGTCAGCGTTCTCGCAGATGCGGGGCCTCCTGAGCGGCGGGGCCCCACTGCGAGGTCGCGCAGAACTGGAACTTGTCATCCAGCCGTTCGACTTTCGCACCGCCGCGACCTACTGGAAGCTCGACGGAAACGTTGATGCCGCCTTCCAACTCCACGCGCTACTCGGCGGTACGCCCGCCTACCTTGCGCTGGCTCGGGTCCCTCCGAAGGCCGGCAACGTAGAGAAGTGGATGATCGAACACCTCCTCGACCCCGCATCGCCACTGTTTCGTGAGGGTCGTATCGTTGTGACAGAAGATCGGACGCTCGCTGACCGTTCCCTGTACTGGGGCATCCTTGCCGCACTCGCCGAAGGCAAGGGCCGGCGGGCCGACCTCGCCGAAGCACTTGGACGCACGCCCACGTCGATTGGATTTCCGACCAAGGTGCTTACCGACGGCGGTTGGGTAGACGAGCAGCCCGATCCGTTTCATCCGAACCGGACGACGCTCCACATCAACGATCCAATCATCCGGTTCTATCGACTTGTGATCGAACCGGAGCAACGCAGACTGACACGGGGTGAAGCCGTGCGTGTCGCGCGTGACGCGCGTTCGATCATCGCTCGGCAGATCTACGGTCCGCACCTCGAATGGATGGCAGCCGAGTGGGCATTGAGGTTCGCGTCAGAAACGACCATGGGCGGATCTCCGAGACTCGTTGCGCCCGGGGTTCTTCAATCGAACGGTAAGCATCCTATCGACCTCGTAGCCGTAGAACGGGCACCCGCCGGTGGCGACCGAATCCACGCGATCGGCGAGGTGAAAGCGGGCAAGGAACCCGTAGGTGTTGCTCAAGTCGCCCGACTCGACGAGATCGTCGCCAAGCTCGGCAAGCGCTCCGCTCCAGACGTTCAACGCCTTCTGGTCTCTCGAAACGGCTTCACTCTGAGTCTCCAGCGACTGGCCGCCACCCGCAGCGACATCCAACTCATCGACCTTCACCGCCTGTACAACGGCGACTGACGGGGTGTGGGTCGACCGTCGGGAGCTCCAATCTTCCGATGAGACGGCGTTACTGGCGCTACTTGCGTTGTCCCGGGCCGGCAATGGCCAGCACGTTGTGCACGTTCAGCGGTTCGGCGCATTCGCTGCACACCACCACGGCACGCATGTCGTGGTCGCAGGCTGTGTGGTGAAGGACGATCGGTGTGCCTTCGGGGCCGGAGAGCCACTGTTCGCCCCACGCGGCCATGGCAGCGAGCACCGGGTACACGGCGCGGCCCTTGTCGGTGAGGCGGTACTCGTGTCGGGGTGGGTTGTTCTGATACTCGACTCGCCGGAACACGCCTTCGTCGACGAGGCCGTTCAGTCGGATCGTGAGCATATTGCGCCCGATACCGAGCTCGCCTTGGAAGTCGTCGAATCGGCGCATCCCCAGGCAGGCCTGCCGAATGAGGAGCAGGTTCCAGTGGTCGCCCAGCACCGCTGCGCTACGGGCAATAGTGCATGGCCACTCTGACGTGTCGACTCGCTTCACCGACGCAGTCTAACGGCATTGGGTTGCAAAATGGAACTCAGTGGGTCTACCGTCCCATTCCTTAAAGTCGATCCCGAAGAACGAAAGACACACGGTGATCCACGACACCATCGCCCGCTGGCATCAACACATGAACGGCGCGCCCGATGTGCTGGACGACATCCTTCGCATCCGGCGTCGAAGGGGTACACGTGCGAGAAAGCGTTGCGTCTCGACTTTTACCAGAACGGGCGCGGCGAGCGGCTCACGAGCCCGCAGCGTCGACGGCCCGACGGAACGTACGAGGCGATCGATTGGGACACCGCCATTCGTGAGGTTGCTGCTCGTTTTGCTGCGGTGCGAGACACCTACGGTGGCGAAGCCATCGTCTATTACGGCGGTGGTGGCCAGGGCAACCATCTTGGTGGCACGTATGGCTCGGCGACGCGGGGAGCGCTCGGGGTCCGGTTCCGGTCGAATGCGATTGCGCAGGAAAAGACCCGTGAGATGTTGGTGATTGGCAAGATGTTCGGCACTCCGCTGCGGGGTGACTTCGAGCAGTGCGAGGTGGCGTTCTTCCCCGGCAAGAACCCTTGGATCAGCCACGGGATCCCTCACGCCCGTGTCCCCACGAACGAGTTCACGGCGAGCGAAGACCGCGACCCATGGGCCGGGACCCCGTGGAGTAAATCCGTACCCGCGCGGCTCAAGCTGGTGTAACTCAGGTCAAGATTGGCGCTGACGTGATTCCACGTAGTCGTCTACCCACGCACGCGAGCTTCGCCATTGCCCGTCAGGCCCTTTGTTCGCTTTCAGTCGTCCGCGATTCGCTGCTACGCGAAGTGATCCTTCTGACACCGACTTCGACGTGAGCGCTGCCAAGGGCACCAGCCGGTTCGGCCCCGCGACTGCGGGCACCACAAACCGATAGAGGTTGTCGATAACAGCGCGTGCGATCAGCTCCCCGAGCAGCCCTGGCTCACCCTGGTCTGCAGCTCGCAATCCACGAAGGTATCTTGCTCGATCGCGTTTGAAAATGATCGCGGGCGCGTAGCCGAGCCGGACGAGTAGCAGGTTCATCACCAGGCGCCCGGTTCGTCCGTTGCCGTCGAGGAACGGATGGACGCGCTCAAAGCGATTGTGAGCCTCCGCGATGGCTTCGATCACATTCGGGGCGCGCCCGATTGTCTCGACGACCCGAACCCAGTCATGCAACGCAGCGGGAACGTCCGGCCACGACGGCGGAGTCATCCCGCCCGGAAACGGGGCGATGTCGTGCTCACGGAAGTTACCCGGCCCCTCCCTGTCGGATGCGTGCGGATGCGGAGCGACACCCCACACGGGCGCCATCGCCGTGGTGTGAACCTGACGGACCTCGGTCAGCGTCAGCAGATTCCCGTCCGTCCAAGCGCCCGGTTCGAGTGCTTGGCCGTAGACCCACTTCGCGGCGTCGGCATAGCCGCGCACCTCCATGTAGTCCTTGAGTTCCTTGTTGCCGACGGCCAAGCCGTCTGCCAGGAGTCGCTCAACCTGGCGTAACACGAGCGTGTTGCCTTCCAGGGCCGTCGAATTGTGTGCTTCCGCGAACCAGATCGTTGTCCAGATCGCATCGGCCTCAGCCGGGCTCGGCAGACCGCCAAGGCGATCACGAAGTTCCGCACTCGCTTCTTCGAGTCGACGGTAGATGTCACCACGCGATGGTCGACCAGCCATGTTGCTCCTGTGTACGGCAGAGGAAAACTAACCGTACCGTACAACCAAAAGGTGGCGCGACCGTGAGCAAATGTTTCGTACCGTACAGGTCGCGGAGCCATGCTCTAGGAGTGCTCAGTCATTGCCATGTTCGCTGCGAGAACAGGCGCAAACACCGAAGCCGCTGCGAGGGTTCCGAACACGTTGGTCTCGAATTCGCGTCGACCGCGTTCCAGCGCGTCGGGCGACAGGACCGATCCGGCGCTCGTGATCCCGGGAGCACGGCTCAGCAGCCCTCACCTTTTGCCGCTTCTTTGGCCCTTTCGGCCCTGACACACCTTGGCACTGTGAGCGATCGGGTGCCAGCACGTTGAAGGGACTACTTGCCGGAGAAGCTCTTGGCGATGGAGATACCGGCTGGGCCGATGAGCACGATGAACAGCGTCGGCAGAATGCAGAGCACCAACGGGAACAGCACCTTGACCGGGAGCTTCATGGCTTTCTCTTCCGCCCGCTGACGGCGCTTGCGGCGCTGTTCGGCAGCCTGCACACGCAGCACCTGCGCCATCGGCACACCGTACTGTTCGGCCTGCAGAATGGCACCCACGAACTGACGGAGCTCGGCGACCTTGTTGCGGTTTGCGAGGCCGCGCATCGCTTCGGCGCGCGACAGGCCGGCAGAGACGTGCTGCAGCGTGCGCATGAACTCCTGCGCCAAGGGGCCTTCGTTGGACTTGGCCGTACGAGACATCGCGGAGTCGAAGCCGAGGCCGGCTTCCACGCCCACGGTGATCTGATCCAAGAAGTCGGGGAGCGCTGCCTGGATGAGCTTCTGGCGCTTCGAGGCCTTGTTCTTCAGCAGGATGTCGGGCAGGAAGAAGCCGAGCGCAGGCTTTCCCACGAACAGCAGCTTGCGGAACACGTCCGGACCGATACCGAGGTTCTTCCAGACGTTGAAGAGGAAGAAGAACAAGATGCAGTACAGGATCTTCTGCACGATGATGACTTCTGGCTTGCCCTTCGAGTCAGCCAACATCAGCCGCTGCTGAATGGTGTCGCTCCAACCCATCGGGGTCAGCTTGCGAACCAGCGCAACCATGCGTTCGACGGCTGGCTTGATGGCGCGTTCAAGCGTCGACTGCTGCAGCACCGCGTCGCGCAGATCGGTCGGACGGTTCGCGCCCACCAGATCGTCGGTCGTGACCGCCGGTGCTTTCTCTTTCAGGCTGATGAACGCAATGGCACCAGCCGCAGGGATCAGGACGACGCCGAGAATGAGCATGAGTTGCATGTGTGGTCCTAGAACTCGATCTTGCAGATGTTGAAGAGCCAGATGCTGCCGACCAGCATCATCAGTGCAGCGCCGCCGAGCAGGAACAGGCCGGTGCCCTCGAAGAGCGGCTGCATGTACGTCGGGTTCGACATCTTGATGAAGCCGCCGATGCACAGCGGCAGACCGATCAGGACAACCGCGGATAGGCGGCCTTCTGCGGACAGTGTCTTCACCTGACGGCGAAGGTCTGCACGGTCACGAATCGTTGAACCGACCTGCTCAAGCACCTCGGCTAGATCGCCACCGACCTCGCGGTTGATCTCGACCGCTGGGATGACCCACTCGAGGTCCTCGCAGCGAATGCGAACGGCGAGGGCCTTCATGGAATCCACGAGGTCACGGCCGAGGCGGGCCTCGACGACGACGCGCTGGAACTCTTCAGAGGTCGGAGTCTCGGACTCTCGGGCCACTGCGTCGAGTGCCTGCATGAACCCCTGACCGGCACGCATGGAAGAGCTGATGAGCTGCAACGTGTCGCTGAGCTGGTCAGCAAATCGCTTCGATCGCTTCTTCGCTTTGCGGTTGACGTAGAAGCGAGCGCCGAACGGCCCGACGATCAACATCAACAGACCCCAGGTGAGGCTCTTCCACTGCCACATGAACACGGTCAGGGCAATGGTCGACACCATGACGACAACCACGAACTCGCCGGAACGAAGGTTGATCGATGCACGTTCCAGCCACGACTGCATGCCTCGGCTGCGGCCGGAATCTTCCAGCTTCTTGTCCGCCAGCTCGGTGAGTTTCGTCGCCAGCCCGGCCATCGGCGTCTTCACGTCCTTGGCAGCGGTCTTGCGTGTCGGCACACCGGTCAGGTTGACCTTCAGCTCCTTCGGACCGAGGATCTGCATTGCGCCGAAGTAGATCGCGCCGCCCATGAGGAGCGCCCCGATCAGCAGCGTCAAGTTGCTCGCCAGTAGGCGGCTGGAAAGGCCTGGGCCGTCGTACAGCGCGAGTTCCTTTGGTGCGTCGACGGAGAAGAGCACCGTGGTGAGCTCTGCGAGCCGCTCGGGTTTGTCGAGCGGAACCACAACTCCCTTGACTCCCTGCAGTTCGTTGAGCAGGGACTGCTTCGTCGGTTCGACGTCGCCTGCTTGGCGGGTGTCGACGACTGCGATTCGGATTCCACTCTTGAGCGCACTCTGCCGTGAGCTCTCCAGCGAGACGGCGCTCCCGTTGTTGGTGCCGTCCGTGACGAGCACGATGGCCCGCTGCCCGGATGCGCCCTGCAGCGTGTCGACGCCCAGAGCCAAGCCTTGGGTCATCTGCGACTGTGCGGTGCCGGCGTCGAGGTCTCCCGAGTTCTGCGAAAGTGCGTCGAGCGCGGCGACCGAAGCGGCGCCGGGCCCGGGCGGATAGACCATGGTGGCCTGCCCACCGAAGGAGATGATGGACACCTGTGCGTTCGGGAGCGCGTTGATGATCGACCGTGCGGCCGTCTTGGACGATTCGAAGCGCTGATTGGAAAAGCGCGGTGCAGTGTCGATGGCGATGACGACATGGCCCGACGGGCCGGCCGCAACGGTGGTCGCGGCAGGCTCGGCTGCAGCGAACGCTGCCGAACCCCCCGGAACGACCACGAGGGCCGCAGCAGCTGCCGAGGCGCCCAGCAGCCCGCAGGCCGCTCGACGCAGTCTGTTGAAACGGATCATCAGGATCTCATCCCTTTCGTCCGAACGAGGAGAGGTCGACAGCGCCGAACATGCCAGACGGCAGCGAGATGCCGTGGTCGAGCAATTTCTCGGAGAACTTCGGCCGGATGCCGGTCGGCTTGATGATGCCCTGATGGCGGCCGTTGGCATCGACACCTGCGCCGTAGTCGAACGCGAAGATGTCCGACAGGGTGATGGTGTTGCCTTCCATGCCTTCGACCTCGGTGATTGCAACCACACGGCGTGAACCGTCGCGGAAGCGGGCGATCTGCACGATCAGGTCGACGGCGCTGGCGATCTGTTGGCGAATGGCGAGGGTCGGCAGTTCGTAACCGGCCATCAGCACCAGCGTCTCCAGACGGGACAGGGCGTCTCGTGGGGTATTCGCGTGCAAGGTGGTCAGGGAGCCGTCGTGGCCGGTGTTCATTGCCTGGAGCATGTCAAGCGCTTCGCCACCACGACACTCGCCGATGACCACACGATCTGGACGCATACGAAGTGAGTTCTTCACCAGGTCACGGATGGTGACGGCGCCCTTGCCTTCGATGTTCGGTGGTCGGGTCTCCAGACGCACGATGTGGGGCTGGCGCAGCTGCAGTTCGACTGCGTCTTCGATGGTGACGATGCGCTCATCGGGCGGGATGAACGACGACAAGATGTTGAGCATCGTCGTCTTTCCGGTACCGGTACCACCGGACACGATGATGTTCAGCGCACCGGCAACACATGCCGCAAGGAGCTGCGCACCTTCAGGGGTCAGCGAACCCTTCTCGATCAGATGGTGCACCTGCAGCGGGTCACGGCTGAACTTACGAATGGTGAGCGACGGCCCGTCCACCGCAAGCGGCGGAATCACCGCGTTGACACGTGAGCCGTCTGCAAGACGTGCGTCGACCATCGGCGATGACTCGTCGATTCGGCGGCCAACGTTCGACACGATGCGCTCGATCACTCGGCGCAACTGATCGTTGGAATAGAAGCGGTCCTTGGTGCGGATGATCTTGCCGCTGCGTTCCACGAAGATCGGCGTGGTGCCCTGCACCATGATCTCCGAAACGGCAGGGTCTTTCAGGAACCGGTCGATGGGACCGTGTCCCAGCACGTTGTCGGACAGGTCGCTGACCAGCTGGTGCTTCTCGTCACCGTTGAGCGGAATGCCTTCCGCCTGGATGAGCTGCGTGATGAGCTCCACAACGGTGGCGCGCAGCTGTGCGTCGCTCTGGTTCTGATCGAACAGTTTCACACCCAGGCGGGCAATGAGCTGTTCGTGGATGCGTTCTTTGACCTGCAGCAGCGGATCGAAGCTTGGCTCGTCCTTCGGCGGAGGAGCGCTGTGGGTGAACGTGGGAGGCGCGGCATGGCTCTGTGCCACCGGGGTAGGAGCAGGCGTCACGGGTACTGGAGCAGACGGCCCGGGCATGGGGGCATGCGCAGGTGCTGGTGGAGCAACCGCAGCAGGCGCGGGTGCCGGTGCAGTTCCATCGGTCTCGGGCTCGTTTGCGGCGCGAAGGCGTTGACCGAGCTTCACTTGGACCTCTTCCAGGGGAGTGCGATAGCGGGTTTGGGGGATGCTGCGACGGGGGCGACTGCGTCGCTGAACGCTTCGGCCACCTGCATGAATTTTCGGCTCATCGGCGACTTGGGATCGGAGTAAACGATCGGGCTGCCTTGGTTGACCTGGGTGAGGATCGTCGTGTTGACGGGGATCGATGTGATGGCGTGCAGTCCGAGTGCCGTCTCGACGTCTTCGACGCGAGCGCCTCCGGTCGTATCGGCCCGGTTGATCACCAGATGGCGTCGCTGCGACCGCATGCCCAGCTTGTCGAGCGCGTCCAGGGTACGGCGGAGGCTGCGCACGCTGGCCACGTCGACGGAGGCGATGAACACGAGGTCCGTCGAGATCTCTGCGACCGACAATGCGTGTGCGTCGAGGCCGGCTGCGGTATCGATCACGACGAACGGGAAGGCCATCGACAATTGCTTCACGATCGCAACGGATGCGTCGTAGCTGATGTCTTCTGCAGCGGCTGGGTCATCAGGTGCGGCAAGGACGAAGACACCGGAGTCGTGATTCGTAAGGAACACCTTGATGAGCCCGCTCTCGCCGCGGCTGATTCCTCGTGCTGCATCGACAGCTGAGTGCTCGGCAGCGATGTGCATGGACGAGGCGACGTCACCGAACTGCAGGTCCATGTCGACCAGCGCAACTTCGTTTCGGTGCACGCTGGCAAGCGCGCATGCAAGGTTGACAGACATGAGCGTCTTACCCACGCCGCCCTTCGGCGCCATCACGGTGATGATCCGCCGGTCGGTCGGGGCCTCTTGCACCGGAGCAGGGCTGGACGGGATGTCCATCACCGGTGCAGCGAGGCGGCGTGCCTGTGCGCTTTCCAGGCCGCGAGAGAGCAGTTCGTAGATGACGCTGATCTCGGCGCTCGGCGCAACCACGTCACGCACGCCGGCACGGAGCGCCTTTTCGAGGAGTCCCGGAACGGACTCGGCCACGAGAGCGACGTAGGTCCCTGGGTGTGCCTGGTCGACCTCTTTGGCGGTCGCGACCATGGCGTCTGCAGTCAGCTCAGGGCCGATCAGCACGACCGCAACGTTGTGCGCGTCCGGCCGGGCCCCGGTCAACGGCCACCGCACCATGCGAGGACCCTGGCCGCCGGACAGCGCCCGACGAACCCGCATCTCGAAGTCCGGTGTACCGGCGATGACGGCCACGTCTCCGACCCCACGAAGGAGTGTCGTCGGCCGGGTTGCTTGGTCGAGTTGGATGTCGGTCACGGGTGCCTCGGGGTGGCTGGTCGTCTGCGGGCGGTGCGGGTCAGGCTTGTGCGGGTCAGGCTTGGTTGGATGCAGACCGTGAGAAGAAGGGTCTGGATCAGGGCGGCGGGACAGCCCACGACGGGACTACTTCTTGACCGTCGTCGGGGCTGTCGGGATGCCAGCGGCAGTCGTCGGAGCTGCTGCGCCGGCAACGGAGGCAGGAGCTGCAGCAGGGGCCGGCTTCGTGGTGGGTTCAGCGTTCGGAACCGTGGTGGTTGCCTTCACTTCGGCTGCCGAGGAGCTTCCAGCTGGCTGGTAGATGTTCTCCTGGTTCACGATCTTCTCGTTGCCTTCTTTGGCGGTCAACGGCTCGCTCACGAAGTGGATGGTTCCGAACTGGTTCATGAAGATCAGTCGCTCGGCGTCGGGGGAATTGACGGCCAAGGTGACCTGCACCTGACCGATGTAGGAGGTGGCTCCAACATCTGGCTGTCCAGCGACGGTGGTCGGTGCCGGGGCGCCGCCGTATGGCATTGGACGGCCGACGATCTGCACCTTGTGCAATGCGAAGTGCGTGACCGAACCACCTTCTGCTCCGGCGAACGACGCAACCACGCCGACGGTCTCGTTGTTCAACCGGCCGATGCCGGCAACCCGCTCGCCGGGAACGATCAACGTCACGGCGACCTTGCCGGGCGGCAGTGCTGCAGAGGCTGCGGTCTCGGTCGACTCGAACATCACGTTGGTGATCTGCTCGTTCGCGCTGATCGGTTCCGCTGTCAGCTTGCCGCGGATCGTCTCGACCTTGAAGTCCAGGTCTGCGTTGGCTCCGACGACCAGCTGCGACTGAGGCACCTGGATCTTCTTGAGCTGCGTCTCCACGGTCTCGCCGGGCACACCCTTGGGAATGTCCACGGAGGCGACGAACACATTGATCAGCGGTTCCGAGGGAGCGGCCGCTGCTTGTGCAGCCTGTTCGGCGTTGTCGCCGCGGCCTTTCGCGAACATGAAGAGCAGGAGCATGCCGAAGACGGCGAGGGCGGCTGAGGCAATGATGCCGGTGGACTTCTTGCGGTTCACGGGTGCTCCTTGAGGAGATCGCGGCCCGGCTCTGGGGTTGGGCAGAGGGTTTGGGCCGAAAGCTTGTTGGTGTCTCTTCGACCGCCGCGTGCCAGCGCTTGAGTGGCAAGGTCAACTTCCGGAACCATTTCTTGACCAGATCGTGAGCATGAACGCGAAAAGGACCGCCGGAGCGGTCCTTGCTTTGTTCGTATGGCTGACAGCGTCCGGATTTGACGGAAGGGCTACGGAATGGTGTTGCTGTAGATGTTGAACGACGTCGACAGCTTGGTCCGGAACACCGACACGCCGCCGATGATGGCGATGGTCATCAGGCCGAGGAGGAGGGCGTATTCAACGGCGGTCGCGCCACGCTCGCGACGATCGCACAACGCAACCTGAACAGATGCGGCAATGGTAAGAGCGGCGTCCTCGGCGGACGCTGCGATGCGACTGAGTCGGCCTGGTCGGTCGGATTTTGTCTGCATGGTCGGGGGTCCTCGGTCCGGGATGGTGTCCAGCGTTGTGGGGGAAGTGTGGAGAAGGAAGGCTTTTGTTTTCTGAGACCACTCTCTTCACTGAGCGTGGGAGATGGTTCGTCAGATCTGATGGAAACGCACGGACCCGCCGGAGGAATGATCCGACCGGACCACTCGGCGAAAGCCTGGTGGGGCGATCGACCTAGCCGGTCAGATGTTCGATTCGGCGAAGCGTGTCAGCGGCCGTTGCGACCGGGGTCGGTGTCAAGCCAGCCCGAGCGGTACGCCAATGCGACAGCGGCCACGACCGAGTTCACTCCCAGCTTTGCCAGCACCGAGCGGATCTGGCTGCGGACGGTGTTGAGCGACACGAAACTGATGCGTGCGACCTCTTCGGGATTGGCACCGGTGGCCAGCTCGCGCAGGACCTGGGCCTCGCGGCGGGTGAGCTGCATGAATGCCGCCTGACGCTCCGAGGTGGCTTGGCGATGCGCGCGCAGCTTGGACAGGATGCCTTCACGCACGGCGACGCCGAGCACAATCTCATGGCGCGACAGTCGCAGCACCGTTTCGTGCAGGTCGTGCATCGAAGCAGTGTTCAGCAGCACGCCGCTGGCACCGGCTTCGACCCACTCGCCGGCTGAGACGCTGTTGTCCTCCACCATGACGACCAACACCTCGCCACCCAGCTCACGACAACGTGACACGAGGTTGAGGCGGTCGTGGAGGTCAGGGTTCGAAGCACCGTCGAGAATGATGACGCCGCCGTTCGCAGCGGTGCGCAGAGCAAGTGCCAGCTCCTCGTTGCGGCCGCAGCGATTGACCCGTACCCCTTGGGCGTTGAGACCCTCGAAGATCAGTTCGACAATCAGCGGACGACCCGTGAGCACTGCGACGTTGAGCGGCGCAGCAATCTCGGGAGCCGCAGCGCGGAAGGCGTTCTGGGTTCCGGAAACCGGCTTGTCCAGGGTGGATGTCTGTCGATCGTTGAGCGTGTATTCAGCCGCCATGACGGGGTCCTTTGTGCGGTTGGAGCGGTCGTGCTCCGAAGTCACACACGTCATCGTCATTGCTGATGAACCGCTTGAGCGATTTGTCGGCGGAAAGCAGCAACATGCCTCGGAACGGCGCGAAACAGGTCGAAAGGCCTACTCTGCGGTGATCGCTTTCAACTCCGCAGCAACGTCGTATGCACGGGTTTTCGCACCGTCAGGAAGCTGCTCAGGGGCGAACGACTGGAGGGCAAGCAGCTTGGTGAGGTCGCCGTCGACGCGGATGCGACCTGTCATGAACGCCTGCATCGCAAGGGCCATGTCCTGGTCGACGAATATTGCCTTGGCCGTCGGGTAGTCCACCGTGATGGTGACGTCCGGTGAGTCGATATGACCAAGGTCGAGGCTCAGGCTGCCGGAAGACGAATCGATGTGAGCATCGATGACCCCGTCGCCGAACGGGACGTCGGTGATGATCTGATTCATTCGCACCGACGTTCCACCGGGCAGCACCGATGATGCAATCGATTCGGCCTCGCCGAGGTGGGTGTCGCGGATGCGTCGTGCAGCGGCGATCCACTGGTCGGAGAGAAATGGGTATTGCTTGGCAGCCACGGCGCAGAGCGTAGCGACGGTTTGGCGCAAAGTGGTGTCGACGAGCTTCAGGGCGGTTACGGGGGCGAGCCCGGTACCCGTAGCATCTACCCCTATGTCTGACAGCCTCACCCGGGCCCAGGTCGTGCATGTGGCCAAGTTGGCCCGCCTTGCGCTGACCGAAGCCGAGCTCGACACCATGACCACCGAGCTGCGGGCCATCATTGGCACCTTCGACGCCATTGCGGCGCTCGACATGGCCGGGGTGCAGCCGACTGCGCACCCTCTGGCCTTGGTCAACGTGCTGCGAGACGACGTGGTGCGGCCTGGTGTCGACCGTGCCGAGGTCTTGGCCTGTGCTCCGTCTGCGCAGGACAATCGCTTTCGTGTTCCGAAGATCTTGGGCGAGGAATAGTCCACATGTCTCCTCATGCACGCCCGTTGCCGCACGGGCACCAAGACACCGCGTCGGCCATCTCCGCAGACGTGCGTTCCGGACGCCGCAGTGCCCGCCAGGTCCTCGACGAGCACCTCGCCCGCATCGACTCGTCAGAGGCAGCGGTTCATGCGTTCAACATCGTCACCCGTCAGCAGGCCATCGCCGCTGCTGCCGCTGTCGATGCGCTGGTGGCTGCAGGCCATGATCCAGGCCCGCTGGCCGGTGTGCCGCTCGCGCTGAAAGACAATATGTGTACACAGGGTGTGCCAACTACCTGTTCGTCACGCATTCTCGAAGGCTGGAAGCCGCCCTATACCGCCACGGTGGTCTCACGTCTCGCTTCCGCCGGAGCGGTCATTGTCGGCAAGACCAACCTCGACGAGTTCGCCATGGGTTCCTCCACCGAGAACTCGGCGTTCGGGCCGACCCGCAACCCACACGACCTTGAACGCGTCCCCGGTGGTTCTTCCGGTGGTTCCGCGGCGTCGGTCGCTGCAGGGTTCGCAGCCGTGGCGCTGGGATCCGACACAGGTGGCTCCATCCGCCAGCCTGCCTCGCTGTGTGGGTTGGTCGGGCTGAAACCGACGTACGGGGCCGTGTCCCGGTACGGGCTTATTGCCTTCGCGTCGTCGCTCGATCAGATCGGGCCGTTCTCGCACACGGTGGAAGATGCAGCGCTGCTCACCGAGGTCATCGCCGGGCACGACCCGCTGGACTCCACCTCGCTGATCAACGGCCTGAGCCTTGGCCTGCTCGACGCCGCTCGTGCCGGGCGCGCCGACGGTGTCGCCGGGCTGCGGGTGGGAATCGTCTCGGAACTGCTCGGCGAGGGCATCGCCGACGACGTGAAACAGCGTGTCGAAGAAGCGGCTCGCCGCCTTGAGGCCGCCGGA
The DNA here is from genome assembly GCA_031385545.1 of Acidimicrobiia bacterium. GTDB lineage: Bacteria > Actinomycetota > Acidimicrobiia > Acidimicrobiales > JANYDT01 > JANNBN01. Next base: position 39,318 of record JANNBN010000059.1, read on the forward strand.
GCCACGGTGGGAACTGCTTCCGTACCGGCTGCTCAATACGGTCTGTCCGCTTACTACCTCATCGCACCGGCCGAAGCTTCTTCGAACTTGGCCCGCTACGACGGCATCCGTTATGGGTTGCGCGTTACCGAGGGCACTGCCAACGTGGCCGAGATGATGGCGGCCACGCGTGCCGCCGGGTTCGGGCCTGAGGTGAAGCGGCGCATCATGCTGGGCACGTATGCGCTTTCTGCCGGGTATTACGACGCTTACTACGGCCAGGCCCAGAAGCTCCGTACACTGACCATCCGCGATTTCGCTGCGGCCTATCAGCAGTTCGACGTGCTGCTCAGCCCTACCTCGCCGACCACGGCGTTCCGCTTCGGTGACAAGACGGCCGACCCGATGACCATGTACTACAACGACGTGTGCACCATCCCGTCGAACCTGTCGGGTGAACCCGCTATCAGCGTGCCGTGCGGTTCCGGCATCGACGGCATGCCGATCGGCGTGCAGCTGCTCGGCCCGGTTCTCTCCGAGGCGACACTGTTCAGGGCCGCGGCCGTTATCGAGAAGGGCAACTGAGATGGCAATCCCCGAGGGTTGGGAGCTGGTGGTGGGCCTCGAGGTTCACTGCGAACTGGCGACGGCGACCAAGATCTTCTGCAGCTGTGCCAACTCCTTCGGCGACGAACCGAACACCAACGTGTGCCCGGTTTGCCTTGGCCTGCCCGGCAGCCTGCCTGTGCTCAACCGCCAAGCCGTCGAGTACGCCATGCGTATCGGCCAGGCGTTGCACTGCACCGTGCAACCGTCGATCTTCCACCGGAAGAACTACTTCTACCCCGACATGCCGAAGGACTATCAGGTCAGCCAGTACGACCTGCCCATCAATACCGACGGCTTCCTGGACCTGCCCGACGGCACCCGCATCGGCATCGAGCGCGCGCATCTCGAAGAAGACACCGGCAAGACGCAGCACATGGGCACCAGCGGCCGCATCCACGGTGCCGACTATTCGCTGGTCGACTACAACCGTGCCGGCGTGCCGTTGCTGGAGATCGTCAGCCGGCCCGACATCCGCTCGGCCGAACATGCCAAGGCGTATGTGTCTGAGATGCGGGCCATCGTGGTGGCAACCGGTGGTGCCGATGGCAAGCTGGAAGAAGGGTCCATGCGGGTCGATGCCAACGTGAGCGTGCGCCGGCCCGGCGACGCGCTCGGCACCCGCTGTGAGATCAAGAACGTCAACTCGCTGCGCTCGCTGGTTCGTGCCATCGAGTACGAAGCCGACCGGCAGGTCGATGCCATCGGCAACGGCGAGCGCATCGTGCAGGAGACCCGCCACTGGAACGAGGCCGATGGCCGCACGTCGTCGATGCGTTCCAAGGAGGAGGCGATGGACTATCGCTACTTCCCGGAGCCCGATCTTGTGCCCTTGGAACCATCGGCCGAATGGGTGCAGTCGGTACACGACGCGCTGCCACCCATGCCGGCTGATCGTCGTGCTGCGCTGTCAGCGGCGACCGGCGGGGAGTTGACCCCCGGGGCAGACCCGATCATCACCATCGTCGACCAGGGCCTCGATGCGTTCGTGCTGGCGACCATTGCCGCCGGAGGAGACGCCCGCAAGGCGATCAACCGCACCGCCAACGAAATCGCCACTCCCGAGAACGCTGCGAAGCTGACGGACCAATCGTTCGCTGCGCTGCTAAGCATGGAATCGAGTGGTGCCCTCACGGGCACGCAGGCCAAGCAGGTGCTGGCCGAGATGATGGACACCGGAGGCGACCCCGCAACCATCGCCGCCGCCCGGGGTTTCGAGGCGGTCGATGCCGATGTCATCGAGGGGCTGGTCGATCAGCTCATCGCAGCCCACCCGGCCGAGTTCGAGCGGATGCGCAGCGGCGATGCCAAGGTGGCAGGGTTCTTCGTCGGCGCTGCCATGAAGGCAAGTGGTGGTAAAGCCGACGGCAAAGCAGTCACAGCACTGTTGCGCTCCCGCGCTGGCCTGTAGGCACCAAGTTGTGTCAGCGGAAAGCTCGGACGGTCGCCTCCCCGGTGGTCCATCGCGTCCTGGGTGAGCCCTCGCGTCCCGGAAGGGTCGACACTGAGGGGACGCGAAGGCTCGTGGGGGACGCGATGGTGGTGTGGTCTGAGATGATCGAGCGGTGATGGACGCGTCAGGCCCGGGCCCCTTCGACCTTGCGGAGGCCGCCGCTGCAAATATTGCGACGCGAACCGGAGTGGCACGACACCACCTCATGGTGGTGCTGGGCAGCGGGTGGGGTGATGCGGCCGATGCCCTCGGAGTGCCAACAGAATCGTTCTCCGCGTCGGACGTGCCCGGATTCGCCACCCCATCGGCTCTCGGCCACCAGGCAACCATCCGCAGCATCAATCGCAACGGGTTCAGCGTGCTCGCGTTCCTGGGGCGTGTGCATCTTTACGAAGGGCACGAACCGAACGCGGTGGTTCACGGGGTGCGCGCCGCAGCCATCGCCGGGTGCAAGGTCGCCCTGCTCACCAACGGCGCCGGTTACATGAACCGGTCATGGTCGGTCGGCGATCCGGTGCTGATCAGTGATCACATCAACCTCACCGCGCGGTCTCCGCTCACCGGTGCCAACCCGCCTGCGCCCTACGCCTCGCGATTCTGCGACCTCACGGATCTGTACGAGTCCGAGTTGCGTGCTGTAGTCAGGGAGCTACGTCCGCACGTTGCCGAGGGAACGTATGTGGGCTTGCCAGGCCCGCACTTCGAGACTCCGGCCGAGATCCGCGCCTTCCATGGCATGGGCGCTGAACTGGTCGGCATGTCGACCGTGCTCGAAGCGATCGCCGCCCGCCACATGGGCATGAGGGTGCTTGGTGTGTCGCTGGCAACGAACCCCGCAGCCGGGTTCAGCCCGGTCAAGCTGGACGCCGCCGACGTGATCGCCGCGGGTCGTGCAGCGGCGGCAGATCTTGGTGTCCTGCTCGCATCGACGATCGACCGGTTGGGCGAGCTCGGCCACCTGGGTGAACCCGGCAAATCTGGCCAAAATGGCGAACCTGGCGCAACCGCATGAGTCAGGCGACGGCCGGACCTGAAGCTGCCCCGGCGCTGACCACCATCACCAACGCAACCGTTGTCACCGTCGATCCCGGCGACCGGGTGATACATGGGGAACTGCGAATCGAGCACGGCGTCATCACGGCCATCACACCGACCGCGAGCAGAGACGATCCGAACGCAGGCGACATTGCGGGGGCCGGCCTCACGATCGACGCCGGCGGGGCAATCGTCATGCCCGGGTTGATCAATGCGCATGCGCATCTTGCTATGTCGTTGTTGCGAGGGGTTGCGGATGGCGTCGACCTGCAGGGCTTCCTCGACATCGTGCTGCCCATCGAAGCGGCGCTGCTCGACTCCGATTTTGTCAGCGTCGGCACGATGCTCGCCGCGGCAGAGTGTCTCCGGTCCGGTATCACCTCTGCGCTTGACATGTATTTCTTCCCCGAGGCAGCGCTCGAGGCAAGTGAGACCCTTGGACTGCGTCTCCACGCCGGGCCCGTCTTCGTCCAGTTCCCAGGAGCCGACGCACGGCCGTGGCCAGAACGAATGCGGTGGGCACACGACTGGTTCCTTCGCCCGCCGCACAGCCTGGGTTCCACCCGGTGGGCACAGCCACACTCTACCTACCTGGTCACCGAATCGCAGCTGCGCGAGCTCGCTGCACTCGTGGACGATACGGGTGTGCGCGTGCACGTGCATGCTGCTGAAACTCGTGCCGAGGTGCGCCACGTCGCTGAACTGTTCGACGGCCGTACACCCGTACAGGTGCTGGCGGACGTCGGGCTGCTTCACTCGCGCACCGTCCTTGCCCATGCGGTGCATCTCACCGACGCAGACATCTCGCTGATCGCTGAAGCAGGAGCGCATGTCAGCCACAACCCGGCATCCAACGCCAAGCTGGCCAGCGGGCTGTGCCGGGTGCGCCACCTGCTTGACGCAGGGGTCAACGTTGCGCTTGGCACGGATGGTGCTGCGTCGGCGAACGACATCGACCTGTGGAACGCCATCCGTCTCGCGGGGCTCTTGCCCGGCGTCGCTCACGACAACTCCACCAGCATCTCCGCTCGTGAACTCATTCGGATGGCAACCATCAACGGTGCCCGTGCATTGGGTGTCGATGCGCAGCTTGGTTCGCTCGAGGTTGGTAAGCGCGCAGATATCGTGATGTTGGATACCCAGTCCCCGTTCTCGATGCCTTCGTTCGACCCGCTCGCCACCTTGGCCTACGCAACCACTCGGGCAGAGGTCCATACGGTCTTGGTCGGGGGCTCACCGGTGGTCAGCGCTGGCCGAGTGATCCGCCAACCGGCCGGCCTCGGTTCGCAGGTCGTCGCAGCAGCAGAGAGAGTCCGCGCCCAACTGCGAACCTGAGCGAAGCTTCCGATACGGTTCGGGCGGTGAGCGAAACCAAGGTCCGTTGGAACGACGAGGTGATCGATCACGGCCGGGCGTGGCTGGATATGGCGCTTGCCGGGCTGTCGATGTTCACGGTGTTCGCAACAGCGTATTCGTTCGGAACGTTCGTGCGCCCGATGGCAGCGGAGTTCCATTCAGGGCGGGGCGCCACGTCGATCGTGTTCGCAGTCACTGCGTTCCTGTACTTCGGATTGGGGGCGATCACCGGGCCGCTCGTGCAGCGCACCGGCCCTCGTCCGATGATCCTGTTCGGAGCGACTGTGCAGGTGATCGGCATGCTGCTGACCTCGCGAGCTAACGCGCTTTGGCAGGCGTATCTGTCCTATGGCATCGGCGTCGGCATCGGTGTTGCGTGCGGATATGTGCCGATGGTAGCTGTCGTCGGCGCATGGTTCCAGAAGCGACGGGCCCTGGCAATCGGGATCGCAGTTTCGGGCATCGGCATGTCCAGCTTGATCGGCGCGCCGCTCGCCGCGCGTCTTATCAAGGCGTACGGATGGCGCGAGGCATACCGCAATCTGGCTATAGCGACGGCCGTGCTGATGGTCATCGCCGCGGTGTTGATTCGCAAACCACCTTCGTTCGGAACTGCTGGCCCCCTCACGCTGGGACAGGCAGTACGTACACGTACGTTCGCCGTGATGTACGTGGCGCTGCTGCTGGTGTCGGTGGCCTTGTTCAACCTCTTCGTGAACGTAGTTCCGTATGCAGAAGAGTCAGGCATTGCCAAGGTGCGTGCAGCGACACTGCTCAGCATCCTCGGCGGTGCATCGGTACTGGGACGCAACGCGCTCGCATGGGTCGCCCACCGGCGAGGAGCCGTCGCAACGTTTACGGGCTCGGTCGCCGTCATGGGCGTCACACAGTTGCTGTGGCTTGTCGCCGATGGACGGTATTGGGTGCTTGCGCTGTTCGTCGCCGTCTTCGGGGTTGCGTACGGTGGCCTGATCGCACTGGGTCCTATCGCGTTGGCCGAACTGTTCGGGCCCGAGCAACTCGGCGGCTTGGCCGGGGTCAACTACACCGCCGCCGGCCTCGGTGCTCTGTCCGGTCCCACGGTGTGCTCATGGTTGGTCGACCGCACCGGCGGATACACGGCGAGCACGCTGCTGGCGTTCGTGTGTGGCTGCACGGGAGCAGCCGTGCTGCTGTTGTTACGAGGCGAGCGTGGGCGAGCCTAGAAGTCGGTTTCCACGCCGCCCTCGGCGTGGCGGCGGGCTACGAACGCTTCGAGTTCAGCGCGGCGCGACTCGTCCAGGGCGGGCGGTTCATAGGCTGCGAGCAACTCCTTGTAGGTGCGGTTGGCCTTGTCGTATGCGGTGGGTGAACCAGCTTCGACCCACGTCTCCCAGTTGCGCCAGTCCGACAGAATCGGTTTGTGGAACGCAGTGCGATACCGCGATTGCGTGTGTGCCGTGCCGAAGAAGTGGCCGCCCGGGCCGACGTCGAGCATTGCATCGATGCCGATCTCTGCATCGTTGACCACAGGTGGTTCAAGGAAGGCGGCGATCATGCCAAGCAGATCGGCGTCGAGAATCATCTTCTCGAAGCTGGCGTGCAGCCCACCTTCCATCCAGCCAGCACCGTGCATGAGCATGTTGACGCCGCCCATGATTGCGCCCCACAGCGAGAACACGGATTCATAAGCGGACTGAGCATCGAGTGTGTTGGCCGCGCACACGTTGGAAGAGCGGTAGGGGACGGAGTAGCGCCGTGCAAGCTGGCCGCCGATCATGGCCGCCTTCATGAACTCGGGCGTTCCGAACGCAGGGGCTCCGGACTGCATGTCCACATTCGACGTGAACCCGCCGTAGACCACGGGGCTGCCGGGCCTTACCAACTGCGTGAGGCTCATACCGAGCAGCGCCTCGGCGTTCTGTTGCACCACCGCTCCGGCAACGGTAACCGGTGCCATCGCCCCGGCCAACGTGAACGGCGTGACGCACACCACCTGGTTGCGCTGCGACATCTCGATGATGCCGGTTGCCATGGGCAGGTCCAGCCGCAGCGGCGACGACGTGTTGATGATGGTGAACAGCGACGGTTCCCGCTCGAACTGCTCGTGGCTGACGCCGCGGGCGATGCGGACCATCTCGATCACATCGCGGTTGCGTTCTGCCCCGAGTGAATACGCGTGGATCGGTTTGTCCGCCAGCGTCAGCGCGTCGTAGGTGGCGTCGAGATGGCGAATGGATGCGTGCAGATCAATCGGTTCGACGGGGTAGCCGCCGAAGAAGTGGACCGAGTTCAGCATCTGGCCGAGCCTGAGGAGGTTTCGATAATCGGCCCTGTTGCCGATGCGGCGGCCACCGTCGCGGTCGTGGACGTTGGGCGCGCTGGCCACGGACCCGTATGCGATCCAGTCGCCGCCGATCCGCAGCGCTCGCTCTGGGTTGGTTGAATGCAGGGTGAATTCCGCCGGAGCAGAGGCCATCGCCGCCGCGATTGCATCGCCGCCGATGCGGACCCGTTCACCGTCGACGCTTGCTCCGGCAGCTGCGAACAGCGCCCGTGCCTCGGGGTTGAGCACGTCCATGCCGATGTCTTCCAACACTTTCAACGACGACGTGTGGATGTGTTCCAGTTCATCGGCCGACACCACCTGGGTCGGCGCGTAACGAAGCCGCGGCTGGGTGCTGGGCCGCTGCTGCGGAAGGCGGCTGCGAGGTTCACCCCGACCTTCGGCTCTACTCCGACGGCGTCCTGATACCTCTGATTCGGTCACCCGAACTGTCTAGTGCGTCCGGTGACGGCAGCCCGCCTTCCGAATGTGAGTGTTTCATTCGGAGCCAAAAGCGCCGCGCGCTGACCACCGATTGATGAACCCGATCCGAGCCGGGGTTCACCTGAACGGTGACTCGTCGCTTGTTGGTCAGGACGTGTGGTTCGGCGGTGAGGTGCATCTGGCGAAATGAAGGAGATGGCCATTTCGTCGGGACCGACGCAGGGGGATTACACCCGCACGTCGGCATGGAAGCCCCGCCCGTGGGTGGCGCGCGCCCTCACGCTGGTGGTGCGGGGCGGGCCGATGGTGCTCTCGACGGTGGCAGGTCTTCTGGCGGCGCGGGCGCTGCCTCGGCCCAGCGGTTGGTCCTGGATCCCGTGGGCCTTTGCCGTTGTGGTGGTGGCTCAATTGGCGTTGAGGTTGACAGAGCGGTCCGTTCGCCGTTTCGTGCCGCTGACAGCATTACTGCGTTTCAGTCTTGTGTTCCCGGACAAGGCGCCGAAGCGATTCGCCACGGCGCTGCGCAGCGGCAACGTGGAGAAGATGCGTCGGGAGATGGAAGCCACTGCACAGGCAGGACTTCCGCTCGATCTCAACGAAGCGGCAATCACGGCGCTGCAGATGATTGCATCGCTGAACGATCACGACCGTGGAACTCGCGGGCATTCCGAACGAGTGCGCGCGTTCACGGAAATGCTTGCCGAGGAGATGCAACTCGATCAGAAGTTCCGGGACAAGCTTCGCTGGGGTGCATTGCTGCACGACATGGGCAAGCTCGTGGTGCCGGCCGAAATTCTCAACAAGCCAGGTCGGCCGACCGCTGACGAATGGGCTGTCCTGCAACGACACCCTGCGGAAGGTGGCCGCATCCTTGCGCCGCTGGCCGACTGGCTGGGCGATGCCGTCAATGCTGCTTCGCAGCACCATGAACGGTGGGACGGCAAGGGCTACCCGTATGGGCTTGCCGGAGAGGATATCTCGCTCAGCGCCCGTATTGTCGCCGTTGCCGACGCGTTCGCTGTGATGACCGCGGCACGGTCGTACAAGAAGCCGCTTTCCCTGGCCGTCGCTCGTGAGGAACTGACGAAGAATGCGGGAACCCAGTTCGACCCGGTTGTTGTCCGAGCGATGCTGAGCGTGTCGATCGGCAAGACGTCGAAAGTTGCCGGCACGCTGTCCTCGTTGGCCAACCTGCCGTTCGTCGGTTCGATCATCTCCGCAACGGCTCCAACTGCTGCACCGACCATCGTGAGTTCGGGTGCGGCAATGGCTGCGCTCACAGCGAGCATGGTTGTGCCGACACCGGCTGCCAGCTGGGTGTTCGACCAGCCGATCCCGCCTTCGCAGCGCGCTGTTGTCGAATTCGCAACTTCCATTTCCGAGGACGTGTCTGCCCAGCCGATGGAACTGGCCCTCGTCGACGGGGCACAGCGACGGGTTCCGGTGATCGCTCCTTCGACATCGGTGAGTGCAGTCAATCGCAGCGTCGGGCGAAAGGATGGATCGCTCGTCGGTTCAGCGCTGCCGGCGCTGCGCGCCATCGCCGCAGCTGACGGTTCACGCGCCCACCAAGAACTCGGGGCAGGGGGCGATTCGATGACGGCCGACGGCGGCACGGTGACGACGTTCGGCCCAGGTGAAAGCAGTACGACCATCACCGCGACCGCCAAACAGCCGCTTGGCTCTTCGACCACCGTTGCTGGTCCTGGCCAGACCACGACCGCCGCAACGACGACCGGCCCAACGACGGCCGCAACGAGCCGGTCGACGACGACCGTGGATCAGACCGGGGTCAAGCCGACCACTGTGCCACCGACGACGATCGTTCCCCAGACAACCGTTCCCCCGACGACGCTTGCAGCGACAACGGTGTTACTGACGACGTTGCCTCAGACGGCGTTGCCTCGAACGACGCTGCCTCCGACGACGCTGGTCGCAGTAGACACCACCCCGCCGATCATCGCCACAACGGCTGTCAGCAACAGCGGCAGGGGCAATGCCAGTGGCACTGGCAATGGCAACGCAGGGTCGGGCAACAGCGGGAACAGCAACGCCGGAAACGCAACAAGTGGTTTGGCCGCGACCAGCGGAAAACTGAAAACCAAATAGCACCTTCGCAGGTGTCGTCGGCAATGTTGGCGCGGGCCATCGCTGTCTGGCGGTTCCAGCCGGTCGCCGCCACGCGCAATAGTGGTGACCCATGGCGATGTGCACCTACCACCCTGACCGTGAAACCTACCGTTCGTGCAGCCGCTGCGGCAACCCTGCCTGCCATGACTGCCTGATCGACGCACCGGTCGGCGCACAGTGCCGTTCGTGTGTCCGGGCCGCTCGGCCCAGTACGACTCAGCAGATGAAGGCCAACCTGCGTCAACCCACGCTGGTGACCCAGGTCCTGCTCGCCAGCTTTCTGGCGGTCTTCGTCCTCAGCGGTCCCAAGGGGATGTCAGGCGACATTTCAGACCTGCACCGGCGCTTCGCTCTCAACGCACTTGATGTCCGCAACGGCGAGTGGTGGCGTCTCGTCACCTGCGGATTCCTGCACTTCGGTCTCATCCATCTGCTGTTCAACGGCTGGGCGATGTGGAACGTGGGGCAAGCGCTCGAACGTGGTCTTGGCCGCTGGCGGTTCGTCGGCCTGTTCCTGGTCTCGGTGCTCGGTGGCTCTGCGGGAGCGCTGCTGCTCACCCCGAACGCCTTCACAGCAGGGGCCTCTGGCGGCCTGTTCGGGCTTTTTGCCGCGGGTTTCGTCGGGTCTCGCGCCCGCAACATCCCCTTCGCAGCTTCAGGTTGGGGGCCGACGCTTCTGTTCAACCTGTTCTTCACGTTGTCCATCCCTGGCATCTCCATCGGCGGGCACCTCGGCGGGGCAACCGCCGGCGCCCTTGCCGGGGCGGTGCTGATGGGCCGCCGCTCGCTGATTGGCACCAAAGCCCAACGTGACCGCCAGGATGCAGCGGTCCTGGTTGCGGTCGGCGTGCTTGCGATCGTGGTGGCGTTGTTTGCGGCCTACCGCTGAAGGCGTCGGCGACAGAGGTTGCCCCCAACCCTGGGGGTAAACCACCTCCCAATGCGTTGACGAGGTGGTTTGCAGCAACAGCGCAACACGGGTTCAGGGTTTGAGGGCTGCGAGCTGGCGCTGTGCGCCGAGCGTGACTTCGCACTGAGCCTTCGGGTTCAGCTCCTGGACGAGCGTGAACAGCTCGCCTGCCTCGTGAGCGGCGAGGGCGACGCTCTGCGACGTCCCGTCTCCCAACAGCACGCTGAGCGAACGACGGTCGCCTGCGAGCGGCTTTTCCTCCATCAGCAGGGCTTCGACCTCGGTGGGGTCACTGAGCGCACGGAGGAACGGCGATCCCTGCTTGGACTGCTTCCAGCCGAGCGAGAACGGCACCATGCCGAACGCCACTGCTGCTGCGCCGAGCACACGCATCAGCATCTGCAACGAAGTGGGTGCAGCGAACGATGCTGCGATGAGCGCAAGTCCAGCGGATGAGACCATCGCGCCCGTGCGCCCGACGCGCATCCCGCTGGCGGTGACGGTGCGCTTCGCACGCCGGACGCGGTCCTCGACGGTCGCACCTGTTGTGTGCGAAGCGGATGGGGTGGCAGAGGCAGCGGCAGTCATGCTCATGGGTGGAGCATCGGCAGCAACCTGCTCGGCCTTGAACTGTTCCTCACCCCGGTACAGGTGCGACGCGCCCGCGTATCGGGCTTCATCCGCTACGGTCGCCCCCATGCTTCAGCTCGATGAGAACAAGCCGGCCGTCGACTTCGGGATCTCCATCCGCGATTGGGATGCCACGAAGGCGTTCTACTGCGACCTGCTCGGGCTTGTGCATGTGATGGACATGCCGATGCCCGTCTCGGGGTCAGGGACCATGCATCGGGTGCAGGCCGGTGCGACCACGCTGAAGTTCGTTCAGTTCGACACGCTCCCGGCAACGCACGCTCCCGGTGGGCCGGCGGCAGTTGTCGGCCTGCGGTACCTGACTATCTGGGTCCGCAACCTCGCCGAAGCCGTTGCCGCCTGCCGCGCCGCAGGACATGCAGTCACACTTGAGCCCACCGTGGTTCGTGCGGGTGTCACAGTCACCATGATCGAGGACCCCGACGGCAACTGGGTGGAACTCCTGCAGAACGACCCAGCCTGATCAGCTTGATCTGATCAGCCTGATCAGCCTGATCAGCCTGCCGGAGGATCAAAAAAACATGTCGTCGGCTGATACCTGATCGGGGATCGGTTGTCGACGGAGGCGGGTGTGCGCGATCATCGCCCCGACTGGGCCGAGCAGCGTCACCGCGAAGAAGGTCCACGACCAGTTCACGGCCTTGCGAATGTCGAAAACCATCACGGCGAACGCCGCTGCGATGATGCCGTGGAAGTAGGCCACGATGCGCAGGATTGAGTAGTTCCAGTTTCCGTCGTCGCGCAGGATGTGCTTGCGATACATCGGCACGAGCAGGGCGCAGTAGCTGGCGGTCTCCAGCAGAGCCATCCATTGGGTGACCCGCACCTTGCGCACCAGACGCGCACGGGCATCGTTGACCGTGAGGTACTCGCCCACCTGCGGTGTGCTGTCCCACGGGGCCGAGCTTTGACCAACATGGTCGCGCTGCCCGCTTGTCTGGTCGCGCTGCCCGCTTTTCTCACTGCCTTGCATAGTGCTGAGTCTTCCAGGCTGGCTGGCACATAGAGTTCTCTGATGGCCCCGAACCCGCAGAAGATCCGCTCCACCGACGTCACCGAGGGACCGAAGAAGGCCCCAGCCCGTTCCATGCTGCGCGCTGTCGGAATGGGCGACGGCGATTGGGACAAGGCGCAGGTCGGTGTGTGCTCGTCGTGGAACGAGGTCACCCCGTGCAACCTGCCGCTCGACCGCCTCGCTCGTCGTGCCAAAGAGGGTGTGTTCGCAGCTGGCGGGTTCCCGCTGATGTTCAACACGATCGCGGTGTCAGACGGTATCTCGATGGGTCACGAAGGCATGCGCGCATCGCTGGTGTCGCGTGAGGTCATCGCCGACTCGGTCGAAGTCGTGATGCACGCCGAACGGTTCGACGCGCTGGTCACGTTCGCCGGATGCGACAAGAGCCTGCCGGGCATGATGATGGCGGCGGCTCGCCTCAATCTGCCGTCGGTGTTCCTGTACGGCGGAACCATCCTGCCGGGTCGCGGTGCGCATGGCGAAGCGCTTGACATCACCAGCGTGTTCGAAGCGGTGGGCGCGCACGCGGTCGGCAAACTGTCAGACGAAGAACTGTTGCTCATCGAACGCAATGCGTGCCCCACCGAGGGGTCGTGTGCCGGCATGTTCACCGCCAACACCATGGCGTCGGTCGGCGAGGCACTCGGCCTCGCGCTGCCAGGCAGCGCTTCGCCACCAGCAGTCGATCGTCGCCGGGATGACTATGCGTACCAGTCAGGCGTCGCGGTCATGAACCTGCTCGACAAAAACATACGCACGCGTGACATCCTCACGATGGAAGCGTTTGAGAACGCCATCGCGGTCACGCTTGCGCTCGGCGGCTCCACCAATGCCGTGCTGCACCTGTTGGCCATTGCTCACGAGGCGCGGGTGCCACTCACCCTTGCGGACTTCAACCGCGTCGGCGCCCGTGTTCCCCACATTGCCGACACCAAGCCCGGTGGCAAGTACCACATGACCGACATCGACGCAGTGGGCGGCATCCCGGTCGTCATGAAACACCTGCTGGACGCCGGCATCCTGCACGGCGACGTGATCACCTGCACCGGCAAAACCATGGCGGAAAACCTCGCAGCCATCAATCCGCCGGCCCCCGACGGCCGGGTCATCCATCCACTGTCGGACCCCATCCACGCCGACGCGGGCATCGTGGTGCTGCACGGTTCACTCGCCCCTAAGGGCAGCGTGGTCAAGGTGGCAGGCCTCACCAAGGAGCAACTCCAGTTCACCGGCCCGGCCCGCGTGTTCGAGGGCGAAGACTCTGCGATGGACGCCATCCTCGCTGGGGCCATCGAACCTGGCACCGTGCTGGTCATCCGCTATGAAGGCCCCAAGGGCGGGCCGGGCATGCGAGAGATGCTGGCCGTCACCGGTGCACTCAAGGGTGCGGGTCGCGGATCAGACTGCGCGCTTATCACCGACGGTCGGTTCTCAGGCGGAACGTGGGGCTTCTGCATCGGCCACGTTGCTCCCGAAGCAGTCGATGGTGGGCCGATCGCGTTCCTCCAGGACGGCGACCTGATCCGCGTCGACGTGCCGAACCGTTCGCTGGATGTCCTGGTCGACGCTGCCGTGCTGGAAGACCGCAAGCTCGATTGGAAGATTCCCGAACCGCGCTACACCAGCGGTGTGCTGGCCAAGTTCGCCAAGCTTGTGCAAGGCGCTGACCTTGGTGCGGTCACGCTGCCATAGCTGACGAGAATGCCGTTGCGGAGGGGCACGTACCCCATCGGATCCTCCGCCCGGAACCGTTGGTGAGGTTGCTAGACCAGCGGCCAGGGGTATGCGTGGTCGGAGCGGGGCGCAGGGAGCTCGCCTTTGTCCAGCAGCGTGACGGCTCGTTGTTGGGCCGCAGAGATTTCGTCGTTGCTGAGCAACGAGCACAGCGCTCCGAGTGCACCGGGTCCGGCGGTGGTGAACCGTTCGATGTCGGCGCGCAGTTCGCGCGGGAGCGATTCGCCTGCGAAGTCCCAGATGACGGTCCGCAATTTGGGTTCCTCGTTGAAGCACAGCCCGTTGTCGATGCCCCATAGATGCCCTGCAGCGTCAGCAAGCACATGTCCGCCTTTGCGGTCGGTGTTGTTGGCGATCACGTCGAACGCGGCCATGCGGCGAAGTTGCGGATGGAACGACTCGTTCTCCAGGAACGTGAAGTAGTGGCTGGTGAAGTCGGTGTCGATGAAGAACTGGAGTGAACCCGGCCCGTAGTCGGCATCGCGCAGCACCGTCGGCGGCACCACGTCCCAACCCAGGAACCGCGTCAGTTCGTACGCAGCGATTTCTCGCCGGTACAGCCCGCGCGGAAAATCCCATAGTGGACGTTCGCCACGCCCCGGCTTGTAGATGCCGCGGATCGCGCCGTCGGGAATGTGTGGAAGCCCACCCGCATCTTCATGCTCGGATTCATCCTCGGATTCGTCTTCGGATTCGTCCTCTGGAAACGTTCCGAGGGACACCAAAAACGTGGCGTTGGAACTCCAGGGCATGCGACCTTCGACCCGGAGGTCGTCTGTGGTGAGACGGCCAGCCACGGCGTGGTGGTCAAGGCTGCTGACTGGACCTGCGGACACGGGCGGCGACCTGCCTCAGTTGAAGCAGGTGCAGTGATAGCCGAGAACGTCGATCGGTGATCCGCACAACGCACAGCCGGGCCGGCCGGCCGAGACCAACTCTGAGCCGCGCTCCACAAAAGCACGGGCCTGTCCGATGGTCATTCCGAAACGCGCTGAGGCACCAGATTCCTCGTCCTCGGTGGCTTCTTCCAGCACCACCATGATGCGGCCCTCTGGACCGTCCAGCCCCAAGGCAATGGAACCGACCGTCCATGCAGGGCGAGTAGGTTCCGGGACCGCAACGGTGGGTTGGATGGCGTCAACGGGGGGCAGATCGACAAGCAGGCTGGAGAGCGCGCCGACCAGCGCCTCGACGTGTTGCTTCTCACACTTGAACGAGACCTGGGTTTCCTGGCTGACGATCTGGAGGAAGAAGGTGCGCGCGCCTGGGATACCGACCGCTGTGGCGGTGAAGGCGTCAACATCGGTTAGCTCGTAAGAGTCGCTCATGGTTCGGGGGAGGTCGTTCGGGGGTCTGTTTTCTCAGGACGGCTTGAGTGCCGCAAGGTTGCCAGTCTCGTTGACGGTGAGCACGTTGGGACCACTCGCACCGTAGGCGATGGCAGTGACCGAGCAGGTTGAAATGGAGATGCGCTGGAAGAGATCGAGATGGGTTCCGAGCGCGTGGGCCACCGCAGCCTTGATGGGGTCTGCGTGACTGAACAGAGCGATGGTTGCTTCCGGATGCTTGGCAACCAGTTCTGCGATTGCCCCGGTGATGCGTGTCTGCATCTCCGAGAACGACTCGCCGTTTGGAAACCGGAACCCGCTGGGGTACTTCTGCACGGTTGTCCACTCCGGCAGCTTGCCGAGGTCGGCCAGCCTGCGGCCGGTCCAGTCGCCGAATTCGCACTCCACCAGCCCGCGGTGAACGCGGACGGGCATCGACAAGGACTTGGAGAGCGGCGCAGCAGTTTCACGAGCCCGTTCGAGTGGCGACGCATAAATGGCTGTGATGGGAACTCCGCCGAGCCGAAGGGAGACGGCTTCGGCCTCGGCCTTGCCCTCGGGCGACAGGTGCAGCCCCTTGGCGCGGCCAGGAAGCACCGAGCCGGTGGTTGGAGTGCGGCCATGGCGCACCAGCAGCACGAGTGTCTGGGTGTGCGCCGCCTTCCCTTTTGCCGTTCCTGCCATCGCTTTCACCGTATCTCACGGCGGTCAGCTACCGAGTGTGGCGGAGTGCCGCACGAGTGCCGCCTTGCCACCACAATGGCCGGATGGCCGTCGATCCCAATCTCCTCATCGAGCAGCTCGACGCGGACATCGTGCGCTGCCGGGCGTGCCCGCGGTTGGTGGCATGGCGGGAGGATGTCGCCGCGGAGAAGCGCGCGTCGTATCGCACCGAGACGTACTGGGGTCGGCCGGTTCCGGGTTTTGGTCCTGGCACTGCGTCGGTATTGGTGATGGGGCTTGCCCCGGCTGCCCACGGTGCGAATCGGACGGGACGGGTATTCACCGGCGACCGATCCGGTGATTGGTTGTACCGATCGCTGCACCGGGTAGGTCTCGCGAACCAACCCCTAAGCGCGCATATTGATGATGGGTTGGAGCTTTTCAACTGCCGGGTCGGCGCGGCGGTGAGGTGTGCTCCGCCGGGCAACGCGCCAACACCGGAAGAGCGAGACACCTGCGCCCCGTTCCTGCAGCGCGAACTTGAGGCGATGGCCCGGTTGCGCGTCATCGTGGCCCTTGGCAACTTTGCGTATCAGGCCATCACGTCGCATCTGGGCGTCCGCCCACGTCCACGTTTCGGTCACGGGGTCGAGGTCGTTGCTCGGTTTCCCAACGGTCACGATGGCACCATCGTGTGTTCGTACCATCCGTCTCAGCAGAACACCTTTACCGGCACGCTCACCGAAGAAATGCTCGACTCTGTGATGGCCCGCGCCGCGCAGCTGGGTTCCGCGGAGTGACCCGATCACCCCAACGCATGCGTTCATCGAACTCTCACTGCCCTTCTGGTGAGGTGGCAGCATGGCAGAACACATGAACGACGCCCTGCGCCCTGACCCCGAGCTTTCCGAGTTCGCTCGACCCGACGCATTCGAGCCTCCGGACGACACAGAGTTTTCTGTCGCTCCAACGTTTCCGGTTCTCGCAGATGACTCCAGTGTCGGAACTATATCGGCTGAGCCCAGCGAACTCAGAGGAGCACAGTCCGTTCCTTCGGCCCTCCTGCCGGTATCAGCGCCGGTATCAGCGCCGGCAGCCGCGCCGACACCCGTGACCGAGCACGATCGTTGGCGCCCGCCAACGTCTCAGAGTTCACGGCCCGGCTCCGTCCTGAACTCGTGGACCCCCATGGCCGACACCACCGCCCCGTGGTCGACCGCCGCCCCGGCCGATTCCGCCGGGTTCGTCTCCGATCCGACGCCAGCGGCGCTCTGGCCGGACACGACATCAGCGCCTGGTACCACGGGGCCCGGTACGACAACTCCCGGCACGACAGGGCCTGGGCAATCGTCGGCATCACCGTTCGGATCAGCGGCTTCAGCGGCCGTTCCCGACAAAGCGCTCAAGGCCGGCAGGAAACAGAGCTGGGCCAAACCGGCGCTCGTCGGCGGATTGGTAGGAGCGTTGCTGTCAGGAGTGGCGAGCACCGGAGCGTTCATCGCAACGCGAGATTCGGCGGCAAGGACAACGGTGACCTCCTCCCCGACACCGGTCGGCGTGAGCACCCCAGCCTCCGCTATCCCCGAAGTGTCGTTTGCCGATGGTGTCCGGGACCCCAACGCAATCAAGGCAGCATTCCAGTCCGTGGCCCCCGCTGTTGTCTCGATCGATACCAAGGGAATCGACACCAGTGGTTTCCGCGGGTTGCAGCCGGCCGAAGGATCAGGGTCCGGCATCGTCATCTCCGAAGACGGCCTCGTCCTCACCAACGCACATGTCGTTCGCGGTGCAACGTCGATCACGGTGAGGTTTTCCGATCGCTCGGAGAAGCCAGCTCTGCTCGTGGGGTCCAGCACCGACAACGATGTTGCACTTATCCGTGTCCAAGGAGTGACTGGTCTGCGGGCCGCTCAGCTCGGCAGCTCCGCTGCACTTGAAGTCGGCGACAGCGTGGTTGCAGTTGGCAACGCCCTTGCTCTCGACGGTGGGCCCACGGTCACGGCAGGCATCATCTCGGCACTCGGTCGAGACATCAGCGACCAGGACGTCAGCCTTGAAGGGCTCATCCAGACCGACGCTGCCATCAACCCTGGCAACTCAGGCGGTCCGCTCGTCAACGCCGCCGGCCAGGTGGTCGGCATGAACACAGCCATCATCCAGAACTCCAACAACATCGGCTTTGCCATCGCAATCGATCGCATCAAACCGCTGATCGATGACATCAAGAGCGGAACCGGCCAGTTCGCCCCGAAGACGTTCCTTGGCGTGTCTACCCAAACGGTTGACGCCGACGTGCAGACGGCGTATGGGCTGTCGGTCAACGCCGGAGCGATTGTCGTAGGTGTACAGACGGGTTCGCCTGCAGAGAATGCTGGCCTCGAAGCAGGCGACGTCATCGTGAAGTTCGATGGCGCAGCAGTGATCAGCAGCGAGCAGCTCCAGAAGACGGTGCGTGGCAAGAAGCCACAGGACCAGGTGGTCATCGAATGGAAACGGGGCAACCAGACCCGCACCGCAACCGTGGTGCTGGGCCAGACCCGCCAGAGCTAGTCGCCTTCATCCAATTCCAGGCGGACCGGCGGGACAACCCGAGGAGTCACCTGGCAACGAACTCGGCGATCAGCTGCGCAAGGCGTTGCGGCTGGTCCCAACACACAAGCGTTTTGCAGTTCTCGATCATGACCAAGGTCGCAGTCGGAACCTCTCGGCAGAAACGTTGGGCAAGCCGAGGTTTGAATGCCCTGTCGTCTGCACCCCACGCCACGAGAAACGGAAGCTGGCTTGATCGCAGCGCGGCAACAGCCTTGTTGGTGACTGCTGGTCCAAAGCCCTTGATCACCTTGTTTGCGTCACGGCGCACGCGTTTGTCGGCCAGCAGTGCGTCGGCCCACCGATGAATCTTTACGCCGTCAACGTCGTTGGTCAGCCTGCCGAACACGAACGGAAGTGGCCAGAAGAATCTGATCTTGAGCGTCCGAGCGGTGATCCACAGAGCGCCGGGGATGTAGGGCAACACCTTGAAGTACCCGAACGTCTTTGGGGGAAACTCGTCGAACATGTCGCAGTTGGTCAGGACAACTCGGCCAAGGCGCTCGGGATGGGTGGCCGCCACGACTTGAGCGATGGCCCCGCCGCTGTCGTTACCGACCAGCGTCACATCGTGCAGGTCGAGGTGTTCCAAGAGGTCGGCGACCGCTCGGGCGAGTCCCGCTGTTGATAGGTCCGCATCGTGGTTGGCCGGCAGCCGATGCGCACCCATTGGCAGCGTGGGGAACACGCACCGATGACCGGCCATGAACGGAAGCACTCTGTCCCAGTGCGAGGCCTCTGCGAGAACGAGGTGGAGAAAGACGACCACGGGACCATGCCCGGCATCTCGATACTCGACAGCGCCGAGGTGGGTCTGCGCGTGCAGGGGCTCTGGCCAGGCGGCAAAAGCGTTGGACGACTCGGCGTTGCCGTGAGCGTCCAATGGTTCGTTGAGAACTTCTTGCATGTGCAGATTCCTTGCATGACGCGGTTACGGTCGTGGACCGAAGTCCACTCATCACACGTTTGTAGTGATCGATCACTGCAAACTGTATTTGTAGTTACTTCTGACCCGACTTTTGCGCTGTTCTTCGAAGCGAACGGGCTTGCGGCTGCCGGCCGAGACCCCTACCGCTCCCTGGTTCCCAGTTTGGTCGAGGGCTGGATCAACGCAACTGCGCTGTTTGTCAAAGGGACTGCCGCACAGCGGCGCGTCGAAGCAGAAACTGCGATTGTGATGCTCGACGGGCTCTTGCTTCTTCGCTAGTTGGCTGGTCCGGCGGCAGCCCAACGCGCTGCACGCCGGCTGGGTATTGCCTGATCTCTCGCCAACGCAGTTCTATTCGGCGTCGATGATTGGAATGGTCACGGTGACCTTGGCACCGTTGCCGCGCGGGTCCCACGTCTGTGGTCCGTTCGCGGCCGAGACGGTACCACCGCGAGCCTCGACCAGTTCCCTTACGATGGCGAGTCCGAGGCCCGTCCCGCCGGTTGTGTGGCGACGGGTGCGTGCCCGGTCCGCAGTGGCGAACCGCTCGAACGCGTGCGGAAGAAACTCTTCGCTGAACCCTGGGCCGTCGTCGGCGACGAGCAAGCACACTCCGCCGTCGGTCTGGCCCACCGTGACCTCGATCCGTTCGCGGGCGTGGCGAACCGCATTGGCCACCAGGTTGTTGAGCACCCGCTCTGCATGGTCCGAGCGCCACGCAACCGTGCCCCGATCACCGCCTACTTCGATGCGAACGCGGGGCGCCGCAGATCCCAGCCGGCCCACGACTCGGGCAGCGACGCTGAGCAGTTCCACGGTTGTGTAGCTCGGGATCTCGGCGGCGCCGACGCGCGCCAGAACCAGCAGATCGTCTGCCAGGTTGGCCAGGCGGTCTACTTCGCGCGCCAGCCGGGTGACGAGCGACCGCTGTTCTTCGGCGTCGCCAGGATGTGCCGCGGCGAGCTCCAGCTCACCGCGCAGGATCGCCAGGGGAGTACGCAGTTCGTGCGACGCGTCGTCGACGAACGAGCGCTCGCGGCGCACGGATTCTTCGACCCGGTCCAGTAACCCATTGAATGTCTCGCCGAGGTAAGCGATCTCGTCGCGAGAAGTTGGAATATCGAGGCGCTTCCGCAGGCCGTGGACTCCGCCTGCTTCGGTGGCGTTGGCAAGCGACGCTGCCTCGTCCGTCATGCGTTGGACAGGGCGCAGCGCAGCGCCGGACAGCAGCCATGCTCCGGCAGCGGTAAGCAGCGAGAGGAGGAAACCTCCAGCGAGCATTGTGGCGATGAGAAGCCGGCGGGTGCGATCCAGCTGCTGCAACGACGATCCGACGACGATGACGACCGGCCGTCCGCCGATCACGGTTGCCCGAGCGAACAGGCGGGCGCTGCCGTCGAGCGCTTTCAACTGGGTGTTGATGGTGACGTTCTGGCCCGACAAGGCGAGTTCAAGCTGGGTGGCGCTGAGCAGCGACGCACCGTCGAAGGACTGCGTCTTGTCGATGATGTTCGCCCCCAGTGCGGTGGGGGCGACGACCTGCGCGAACGTCTCGTTCTCGGGCAGCTTCCCGTTGCTCAGCAGCGACTGTTCGATGCGGTCGACGCGAGTGCGCTGTTCGTCTTCCAACGCGTTCTGCAAGAGGCGGGGAAGGCCGTACGCAATGGCGACAAGCGTCGCAACGATGGCAACGGTTGCGATGACCGACACCACCGCAGTGAGCCGGGTTCTCAGCGTGCGCGGTGCGCGGGCTGTGCGAAGCACCGCGTTGACCGAGCGGGTTGCTGCCCGCGTCGCCGGCTCTGCTGGCCCGGGGAGCCCGGGGAGCCCGGGGAGCACGGTGGGTTCGGTGGGTTCGGTATCGGTCACTCCGGTGAGCTTCGCAGTACATAGCCCGCGCCGCGGACCGTCTGCAGGCTGTTGCGGTTGAACGGTCGGTCGATCTTCTCGCGCAGGTAGCGGATGTAGACGTCGACCACGTTCGACGTCCCGTCATACGCGAAGTCCCAGACATGTTCCAACAGATAGGTCCGCGACAACACCTGGTCCGGCGAGCGCATGAACTGCAACAGCAGCGAGAACTCCGTTGGGGAGAGCTCGATGGCAATACCGTTGCGGGTCACGGATCGATCGGCAGGATCCAGCACCAGGTCGGCCACATGCATCTGCACCGGACGCTCGCTGACGTCTCGACGGGTGATAGCGCGGATGCGGGCGAACAGCTCAGCGAGCGCGAAGGGTTTGGTGAGGTAGTCGTCGGCCCCGGCATCAAGGCCCTTCACCCGGTCGTCGACTGCATCACGAGCGGTCAGCAGCAGGATGGGGCTCCATCGGCTCCGTCGACGCGCCTCAGCGCAGACTGCGAATCCGTCGGGAGCCGGGATCATGACGTCGAGTACCACCACGTCGTAGTCCGTCTCGGTGATGCTCCAGATGGCATCGGTTCCGTTGTCGACGGTGTCGACCGCGTACCCTTCCTTGGTGAGGGCCCGGCGCAGCAGGTCTGCCATTGCGACGTCGTCTTCGACCACGAGCACTCGCATGAGACCAAGCGTACGGGCTGGTGAATGGGAGTCCGGTGAGACTGGGGGAGCGCAGATCACGCATACGAAGCATTTGCGAGCACACGTCGGTGCTGTGCGCTCAGGGTGGCCGGAGGGACTCGGCGGAAATCCCCCCGGCCGGTGCCTGAGCACCCTTCCCGATCGCAACGAGTGCAACCAGGGCGCTGGTCCTTGGCGGGAAGGACCAGCTGTATGAAATATATCACCGTTCGGCGTGACGTCAACCCATCAGGCGTCGAAGCGCTTTTCGGATCTCACGGAGCGGCGATTCGAGAGCTCGGTGGTGAACGTGCGCTCAGGGGTGTGGGTCGGAGCGCACCGGATTCCTGCAAGATGTGGGACTCCCGTTCGGCGACTCAAGCGACCACGGAGAGTGGTCGATGCTCGTGGCGTGTCAACCGCAATCACCGACCTCGGACTGATCCCTCCAGCGCGCCTGGGGATGTTCGTCGCCGAGTCGCGGCGCCAGACGGGATTGTCCCGCGAGGCTGTCGCTCAGTCATCAGCCGGCCGCCTGTCCGCGCATGATCTCTCGATGATCGAGCGGGGCCGGCTCATCTGCCGGGAGCCGCAGCTGGGGGCTATCGAAGATGTCCTCGGGTTACGTTTCGAACAGTCCGCACCGACCCGGACCCGGCTCATCGTGGACCCGGATCAGGGACGGCTGGTGATGGGTGGAAGAGTGGCACAGGTCCTCCCCGACACGTCGGACAACGAACTGCTGCTGCGGTACCTCACCCTCGTGTATCTGTGTCGCAGGGCGCGTCCAGGCTCCTACGTCGTGCCGCGGGCCGACGATGTCGAGACGCTCGCGACGGTGATGACCCGTCGGCCCGTCGAGGTCCGCCAGGCGCTAGCCCGTTTGCCGTACACGGAACGCGACGCGCTGCGGGTTGCGGTGCGGACCGCATCGAGCCGCAGGGTGCTTCCGGGGCTAGGTCTCTTCGTTGGCATGCACCGACATGGCGCGCTGCTGATGGTCGACCCCGACACACCTGGGGGCGATCTCCGGGAAACGTGCGGGCGGGCCGACAAGAACGGATCACCATCGAACATCGCGCAGGTCGTTCCGTTCGAGTCGCGCCAGCAGCGACGCGACCGCCGCTGATCACCCGGCTTTCGGTTTCGGAGGTGGCACGCCCAAGCGTGGTTTGCTGAACTCGATCTTCTCCGGCCAACGCCGACGGCTCACGATGGACAGCTTGCGGAGCAGCTCGATGGCAGCCGGGTCGTCATCCCCGGGACGGCCTTCGATCACGCCCTCTTCGAGCATCTCGATCATCATTTTGCGGCCCAGGTCGGTCCGCACGATCGTTAACGTCCAGTCGTTGAACGCGCCGATGCCGCCGGTCGAGATGTCGGCGTGTTCGGCTGCGAAGTCCGGACACGTCATGCAACCCTGACGCGTCCAGGCATGGCATTCCTTGAGGTTGACCTCGTGGTAGCTGCCGTCCTTCATCCAGATCTGGAAGACGCCCTTGATGTTCATCTTGACCATGTCCTGCTTCTTCAGGCCGTACTTCGCCTCGAAAAGCTCTTCGAAGATGGCGTCGTCGAAGGTCTTCGAGCACAGCAGCCCGATGTTGAGTGCGAACTTTCGTGCCGGTTTGCCTGCCTTGCGCACCGTCATCACGGGTGGCACGGAAGACATGCAGCTCATGCCGACCATCGCCAGCTTTTCAAGCCCAAGGCCGACCGCTTCGGCGTATGCCATTGAATTGGCGCTGTAGGTGTAGCGGCTGCCGGCTGCGGCCAACACCTCTTCCTTCGTGCGCGCCACCCCCGGAATTGCCTTCCAGGTGGACCCGTCGCCTTCGAGGTAACTGACCAGCGCACCGTCGATGTAGCCCTTTTCGAGCGCCCAGATCAGCATCGCTGACACGAGGCCACCGTCTTGGCCCTTCTCGTGCACGTACTTGTCGGTAGCCCTGGCGAGGATGATGTCCTTCGAGATGCCGTCGACCTCGTCGGGAGTGCGC
Organism: Acidimicrobiia bacterium; assembly: GCA_031385545.1. Taxonomy (GTDB): domain Bacteria; phylum Actinomycetota; class Acidimicrobiia; order Acidimicrobiales; family JANYDT01; genus JANNBN01. The sequence continues at coordinate 62,987 of JANNBN010000059.1, forward strand.
TCGCGCTTGAACATGAAGTTGTCGATCTCGGCCTCCCACGACCGGAACCGAGGGCATGCCCGAGTGCAGGATGTGCACCCCCTCTCACCGTGGCCGCAGCCGCCCGGCCCGTCCTCGGCCTCGAGGTGATAGGGCTTGTAGATGCCGAGCGTGTCGTCGTAGCCGAGCACGTCGTGCGGGCAGGCCAGCACGCATCCGGCGCATCCGGTGCACAAGCCGCTGGTCACCACCTCGTCCCAGAGATGGGCCCAGTGCGCCTTGTCTGCTTTGACGGGCGGTGTGCCGGCTGGAGCTGCGGGGGCGAGAGCGGCGTCGTCGACGATCGTCATGAGAGCAACGTAGCCGGGGCGCGCAGTCCTTCTCAGAACGCAGCGCTTCACCTCTCCAGTCGCTTGTCCGGCAAGTTCGCGTCCCCGGTGATCCGTTGCGTCCCGCCAGTGACGACCCTGTGGGGACGCGAACGCTCGCCGGGGACGCGACCCTGTCCCGAGAACGTCTGGCTGCGAACGGCAGAATGAACCTGTGACGACGGAACGAAACCTTCAAACCACGCAGATTCTTCGCCGACCCAGCCTGAAGCAGGTTGTGGTCGGAGCGGCCTTTGCGATGATTGCCGCCTCTTGTACGAGCGGAGCGGCCGATCCGGGCGACAACGCTGCCGCCAGCATCGCGTCCGTCCCGCTCGCCTCTGTCCCAATCGTCAACTCCGCCGGCGTTGTGTCGTCGGGTGCCGTTCCGTTGTCCGAGCCGCCGGTCACGCGGGGGTCTCTGATGACGACAACTGTTCCGGGGCCGGTCAACCCCGACGCGGCGGCAGTCGGCGATTTGGTTGCGCTCGGAGCGTCCTGCGCTGCGCCTACCGGCGTCGTTGCGTCAGCGGGCGAGGTCACCTTCGTTGCTGCAGGTCGTGTCTTTCTCGTGACACCGGGGTCCCAAGTAGCTATGTGTGCTTACGATCTTGGCGGAACTCCAATCAACCGGCTTGCGTGGAGCCCCGATTCGACCGCGGTACTGCTGGGGTCCGCTCGGGTCGTGCGCGCCAGTTCGATGACGGAGTCCGGCTATCTGCCGGCAAACGCGGACGTCAACTGGTCGGGGCCGAAGGGCACGTCGTTGCTGGCTACCACCGCCACCGGGGGCCTAGTCAAACGCGACTCCCGAACTGCGGCGCGGACTGATCTGACGTTCTTGCCGAAGCACCTCGCGTCGGTGTATCACCCGGCCGGCAAAGCGATCGTCTCGATCGGTGAAACTCCAGATCCCGAAGTGGTTGGTGCCGAGGTCGGCGTCTACATCTCCAGCAATTCCGGAGGCGATTCGCGTCTTCTCGTCGCAGACGAATCAGGAGCTCACCTCAGCGAGCCCGCGTTTTCCGGGAGCGGCGAATTGCTGTATTTCCTCGCCCGTCACACAGGAAGTTCTTCGGGTCAAGGTCAAGGTCGCAGTCACGTGCACGAGTTCGACACCCGCGTCGGATCGATCGACGTCATGCTCGATGTCGACGGTCCGCTGGCCCAGCTGACGGCGAGTGCGGTGGATGATTCCGTGGCGGTACGTGTTGGCGGGTGCGACGGTGCTTTGCCGACCGATGTGCAGTTCATCACCGATCGGGCCGGGCCGTTCGAGTCGCTTCGATCTCGCGTGCCTGGTTTGGACAGCGGCTGGTTGAGCCCGGTCGGTTGGCTTCCCGGAAAGCGCTTGGCGGTACTCATCCGCAATGCTGGTTGCGACGGCGCGGGTTCTCTGGCAGTGGTGGACTTGGAGACTGCACGTACACAGACGATCGCCAAGAATGTGTCCATCGCAGCCACTCGCACGGTCCATGAGATACCCGAGGAACTGGCGATACCCATCGGGCTCGAAGCGGCCGCTTGATAGCGGTTCCGCTCCCGGCCGGTCGGCCGGACTCATCAGTACCTTGCTCGACCTTTACCCTGAATCTGCCAACGTCCGGCGGTCGCGTCCCCGGTGGTCTTCCGCGTCCTGTGAGTGACGGCGCTGCGAGGACGTGAACGATCATGGAGGACGCGACCTGCCGCTATCGGCGGTCTTGGACGGTCCAGCTCGTGCCCGTGCGCACCAAGTCGCGGGCGAAACGGGGAACTCGGCCGAACCCTTCTGATTGGCGACGGCGAAGTTCGTCGTTGATCAACTCGGCGATTCGGTTCGGGTGGTTGATCGCCTCCGCTCCGGTGATGCGAATCACCGGGATTGCTCCTGCCAGACGGCGGTCGCGTTGCAGGTCTGACTGACGTTGGCGTGGATCGTCGTGACTGCTGCCGTCCGTCTCGACGTCGATCCGCAACCGTTCGAAGAGGGCGTCGAGATAGTGCTCACGCATATTGCCCCGGGTATCAGGAGCAAGGACCCTGGCCTGGCGGACCGGTTCCTCGAAGCCTCCGAGTCTGGCGGATTGAACCATTGCGGTTTCGGCCAGCGAGCCGGTCGGGAATGCGTCCGGCGGCCGTCGGCGCAACAGATGCGCCAGCGCACGTCCAGCAAGGTGGCGAGGATGAGCGTCGACGAATGCTGCTATTTCGCTCAGAACCTCTGGTCGCCATTCGTGGGGCCGTCGAGGATCTTCGCCGCGGATGGCGCTTTCCACGACCCGCTCCAGCTCAATCATGTTGAGCCGAACCGCCAGATTCAGCACGGTGCGCGATCGATTTGTCGGGCGCAGCTCGTGCACCTGATCGACCATTTCAGGGATGAGAGTACGAGAGCGGTGGAATCGGAAACCAGCCGGCTGCGATGTACACACCCCGAGAGATCCGCTCTATCCGGAGCTGCATGACTTGGTGCCGGAGGGAACTCGGCGTGTGGCCGAGATCCAACAATTGGTGGCGTGTGAAGAATCTCGGGCTCGTATCCTGCTCTGACATAAAATGAAACTATATGAAATACATCATGAGATGAGTGCATCATCTTGCCTTCGGGTGGTCCGCGTCCCCGGAGATCCTTGGCGTCCCTCCAGCGACGTCACTCGCGGGACGCGAGGGATCGTGGGGGACGCGACGTGTTGAAGGGTTCAAGTTGGTTGGGGCAAGGCAGAAGAAGTTGCTTCAGGTGTGGGTCCAACGCGCCGATAGGTCCAACAGTCCGCAAGTTGCGGGTGCAAATTGGCTGTTTCGACTAACGCGGCAGCCTCGCAAAACGTCGGCGGGTTCACTCGCCGATCCACAACCGGCGATGCGCGCGACCGCTCTCGTGCGCAACAGGAGAACCTCCCGCATGAAGAAAACGTCCAAGCATTCCCCCCGCACAATTGGCGGGCTTCGCATCTCGACGCTTCTACTCCTCGGTGGCTTCAGCCTGGCGGCCCTTGGGTCCCAGGTCGGCCCCGGCGTGTCAGCGTTCTTCACCGACACTGCGACCGTGGGGACGAACACCTTCACGACCGGACGGTTGGACATCAAGCTCAACGGCGCTGATTCCATCACCGGCCTGTTCACCATCAACCCGATGGCACCAGGAGACTCGCAGACCCAGCAGGTGACCGTTCTGAACGGTACGAACTCGCTGCCGCTGCGGTACGCAATTTCAGCGGGAACTGCTACCAACGCAGACGCGCTCGGCCTGAAAGATGCCCTGGTTCTGAAGATCAAGACGCTCGGTACGTCATGTGCAACCTTCGATGGCACGTCGCTGTACGACTCGACAACAGGCAACGACGGCATCGACGGTCCGGTGTCCGCCAAATTGGTCGGCGATCTGGCACAGGGTGCTCAGGCCGGAGACCGTGCGCTGGCAGCAACAGCGTCGGAGTCGCTCTGCTTCCAGGTGTCGCTGCCCATCGCAGCCGCCAACGCGCTGCAAGGTGCGACCACCACTGCTCAGTGGGTATTCTCCGCCGAGCAGACCGCAAACAACCCGTAGTCCAGCCATGACTGCTGCGTCTATCCAGACGCACGTGCAGCACCGAAGCGTTGCGAGGCTGATCGGCACCATCGCCGATCACCTCGTGACGACGTTGCTGGCGATCGTGGTGATATGCCTGCTCGTTTCGGCGCTCCCCGGTTTCTTCGGGTACGGCGCCGTGCGGGTGATGGGCGCGTCCATGGGCCGTTCGATCCCCGTCGGAAGTGTCGCCGTGCTGGCGCACGTCACTGCCGAGGACACACGGGTCGGTGACGTGATCCTGTACTCGGGCAAGGGGGCGACTATCCCGGTGATGCACCGGGTGGTCTCCATCTCGCGAAAAGAAGGGCGTTCCATCGCCGTCACCCGCGGTGACGCCAACACCGCTCCTGACCCCACGCCCCGCGTGTTGAACGGTGCCGGCGGCAGAGTGATTGCCTCGGTTCCGTGGGCGGGGTTTGTTCTGACAGCATTGAGGATTCGGTTGGTATGGGTACTTGTCGTTCTTGCCATGGTGCGTCGGCTCGCCCGCGTCACCACACGGGCTGAGTTGGGTTGACGAAATGGCGCGTCGGTGGGGTCGGGTCATCATTTGCGGCGCGTTGATCGCGGCCGTCCTGAACGGAGTCGCAACAGATGTACCGCGGGCTTCAGCGTTGTTCTCCGATGCTGCCCCCATCGATGAAGACCTTGACGCGGCCATCCTTCCTCCGCCGGTCGACCTCGCCCTGGTGTCGGCCGCAGGGACCGTGACGCTGTCGTGGACACCGGCTGCATTTCCTGCCGCCACTGCAATTCAAGTGCTGCGTGGGATAGCACTCGGAGGCCCGTATTCCGTTGTTGGCACGGTCGCGCCAGCGGCCACCGGGTATGTCGAATCACCCGGCACCGGCTCGTTCTATTACGTCGTGCAGACTGTCGCTAACAACTGGGTGAGCGTGTATTCGAACGAGGTGAACACGGTGTTCACCGCTCTGTCCACCGCATGGTTCCCGTGCACCGCGCAGGCAGCCGATACCGGTGGCGACAACAACGGCTACGAGACCAACTCAGCATCTTCGTGTGGAGACGACAACGTGTCGGCCGACGACGTCAACAGCGGCACCGGCACATCGACATCGTGCACGAACACGGGCAAGGACCGTCACCGGTTCAGCAACTTCGGTCTGGTCCTGCCGACGGTGGCCACGATTCGTGGGGTCGAAGTTCGCACCCAGTCGTGGCTGAAGTCCGCCACGACCGGTACCAACAAGCTGTGTGTGCAGGTGTCGACCGACGCGGGGGTCACGTGGACAACGGCGTTGACGGCCACGGGTCTGACGGCAACGGAGAAGGTGTTCACGTTCGGGTCGACGTCCAACCTGTGGGGACGAACGTTCCTCACGACTCAGTTCACCGACGCGCTCTTCAGGGTCAGGGTTATCAACACGGCCAAGGCCACCACCAAGACCTTTGCGCTCGACACGGTTGAAGTGCGAGTGACGTACTCGTGCCCGTGCGTGTGACCTGACCACAACGCCAAGTTGGGACTCCGTTTTACCTGGCCGTAGGCTTATGGAATGCCCATGACCCTGGACTACACCCCCGAAGCTGACGCGTTCCGAGTCGAGATCCGTGACTGGCTCGCAGCCAACCTCCCCAAGGGGTGGATGGACGAGGGCTTCGAAATGACCGTCTTTGAACGAAGGGCGTTCAACGACGGATGGCCCACTCGCCTGTACGAAGGTGGCTGGATCTGCGCGTCGTGGCCAACGGAGTACGGCGGCAAAGGGCTGAGCACGATGCAGAACGTTGTGCTGGCTGAAGAGTTCGCGGCGCACCGTGCACCGCTGCGGGCCGACTTCTTCGGTGACACGCTGGTTGGTCCAACCATCTTGCAGTACGGCACCGAGGCGCAGAAGCAACACTTCCTCCCGCAGATCTTGAAAGGAAAGGTCCGCTGGTGCCAGGGCTTCTCCGAGCCCAACTCCGGCAGCGACCTTGCCAGCCTGAAGACGTCGGCGGTGCTCGACGGCGACGAGTGGGTCATCAACGGTCAGAAGGTGTGGACCACGGGCGCACAGCACGCCGATTACGTGTTCCTGCTTGCCCGCACCGACCCCGAGGCATCAAAGCACAAGGGGATTTCGTACCTGCTGGTGCCGATGCGCCAGCCCGGTGTCGACGTGCGTCCCATCGTGCAGCCTGACGGCACGGCCGAGTTCAACGAGGTGTTCTTCGACAACGCCCGCTGCCCCAAGGACAACGTGGTCGGCGGCGTCAACAACGGGTGGGTAGTTGCCAACGCAACGCTGTCGCACGAGCGCGGTTCCAGCGCCACCACCAGCTACCGCCGGTTCGAGGACGAGTACAAGCTGATGGTCGACATGGCGCAGGCCAACGGCTCGATCCACCAACAGCACATCCGGCAGGGCCTGATGAAGTACTACTCAAAGATCCAGGTGCTGCGCATCCAGGGTCTGCGGTCGTTGTCCACCAACCTTGCCGGGCGAAAGGACTTCGGCCTCATCGCGTTCGGCGTGTGCAACAAGATGTTCTGGTCCGAGATGCATCGTGACGCAATGGAACTTGCGCTCGAAATCGGCGGTACTTCGTCCATGCTGGTCGACGCAGGCCACTCGTCCAACAGCTGGCCAGGCGCCCAGCGCTTGAAGCTGCGAGACGGCTATCCCACCAGCCCGATGATGTCGTCGTTCTTCTTTTCGCGTTCAGAGACCATTTGGGGTGGAGCAGCCGAGATCCAGCGCAACATCGTCGGTGAACGTGTGCTGGGCCTCCCGAAGGAACCCAAAGCCCCTGGCGAGTAACCCGCTAAGCGGTGACGTCGTCATCGACAGGGTAGGGCGTGTCCATCAACGAAACGGTGCGCCCTGCCAGCTCGCTGCGCCGTGGAGCAGCGCTGACCACCAGCCCGTCGCCGCTGCGATTGATCTGAACAACCACCGTCCCTTGTGGCACCTTCACGTCGGACGCCCAGACAGGGACGCGCGCGGGCACGACCTGCAACGCCTTGCGTCGTGAGCGTGCCGACGTGGCATCCCAGGACAGCGCAGGCTGCCGCGTCCCGATGGTCGCCAGCGTGTCGTCGGACAGGTTCCACGTGATGGCCGGGTCGCCAGGAAACAGGCGCACGTCGGCCTGGCTCACGACCTCGTCGTGGCTGAACGTGCGGTTGTGGAAGCAGACCTTTGCCGTGATGATGGGTTCCCCGACGCCGATCAGGATGAGCCCGTTGTCGACCAAGGCACCATGCAGTTCGGCCTCGATGGTGCTGCCCCAGCCGGTTCCCCAGCCAACGATGTCCCACCAGTGCCGCTCGGTGGACAGGTGGCTGGCCACGAGGTACCACTCGCCTGGTTCCACCCACTCCACTGCGTGGCCGGGCGAGGAGGGACCAGTCGGGGTTCCGCTTGCGAACCACAGGGTTGCGCCAGCGCGGTGAGCAACCGGGACCGGACCTGCGACCAGCGACGGTGCCCGCAGCAGCGTGAGCATGGTGCCCCACTCGGTGTTGCGTGGCGTCGACAGCAATGCAATGTCCGCGTGATGTTCCGCCAGACGAACCCGCCCAACATCGGCTCCGGCAGAGTTCTGTAGCTGTACCTGTCGTGGCTTTGCGCCTGCAACCACGGTGAGGCAGGCTGTTTCGTCAGAGGAGAGGAAGGGGCTCTGAGGCCAACCGACTGCGCGCATAGTAATCAGTCCGTCCGATTCAGAGATGGTCGGGGACCGGAGTGGGCCAACCGCCGTGACGGATGCGGATGGCGTTGGCGTGGGCCGGAAATCCCTCGTGGTCGGCCAATGCAATGATGGTGGGGCCGACTCTGCGCAGCGCAGCTTCGTCGCACGACGCAACGGCGGTGCGTTTGATGAACGCCTCGACCGTGACGCCACTGGACACGGCTGCGAAGCCGCTGGTGGGAAGCGAAGCGGGAGGCCCAAGGACGAAATTGCCTGCGCTGAACGGCGTGTGCTGGCCGAGCAGGATTTCCGCGGCGTTGTGGATGAGTGGCAACAGAGCGTGTGGGTCCGCAGTCGCCACCTGCAGGTGCTCGGCGCCGAACGCGTTGGCCACCTCGGCTGCTGCGTCGACCGTGTCGACGAGGACACATCCGCCATTGGTTCCCAGCGAGGCCCTGGCTGCTTCTTGGCGAACCGATGGAAGCACGGCGATCTGCCGTGCAAGTTCAGCCTGGACCGTGGCAAGAATGGTGTCGCCGACCAGCACCAGTACCACCGTGGAGTCCGTGCCGTGTTCGGCCTCGATGAGCAGATCGGCCGCAAGCAGTTCGGGGTTTGCCGATGCGTCGGCGATGACCATGGACTCCGTCGGGCCGAGCAGCATCATGGTGGCGCATCCATATCGTTGCACTTCGATCTGCGCGCATACGACAGCAGGCGACCCTGGCCCGATGACCTTTCGCACCTTCGGGATGGTCTTGGTTCCGAACGCAACCGCCGCCACTCCTGCGGGACCATTGACCCGGAAGACGTCTGTGATGCCCAGCCGTTGCGCAACCAGAAGGGTTGCGGGGTCGACTGCTCCGTTCGCAGCGCCGGGGACGGGGGGCGTGATGACCACGAGCGACGCAACGCCCGCAACGGTTGCCGGAACGCCGAGCTGTGCCAGCACACTGGGGTAGCTGGCCTTGCCGCTTGGGCAGAACAACGCAGCCGAGGCGATGGGCGAGGTCTGTTCGCCCACCCACAGGCCGGGGTCCGACTGATAGCGCCATGAGCCGCCCACCCGGTCCAGTACCTGCTGGTTGAAGCGGCGGATGTGGTCGATGGAATTGTCGACGGCTGCGACCAGGGCCGGTTTGAGCGACGCAACCGCCTGCTCGGTTTCCGCAGCGGTGACGCGAAGTTGATCGGGGGTCAGCGAGATGTGATCGAAGTCGTGCAGGGCTCTGCAGACGGCCTCGTCGCCGTTGGCCTGGACGTCTTCGATGATGCGCCCGATGGACGCCCGCAGCACAGGGTCGAAGATGGCACCAGTGCCGCGCTCGGTGAGCGAAAGCCGCTGGGCACGGTTCATCTCGGTCCAGTGTTGGACTCGCATGATCACGATTGGCAACGCTACGCCATCGGAGCCGACGGTGAAGCTGGCCAGCGGCCGAAGCGGGTGGGGTGAGCGCCCTCGGCAGGATTCGAACCTGCGCACACGGCTCCGGAGGCCGATGCTCTATCCCCTGAGCTACGAGGGCGGGAAGACCCGCTCACCTTAGCCGCCCTGACGAACGCACCGGCCCGCAATGTGTCAGCGTCGTTGCGGCCAGGTGCCTGCGACGTTGCGTCGAACAAACCGGAAAGGACCCGGGGTTCGCGCCCCGTAGGATCAACCCTTATGTCTGTTGCTGTTCGTGCCTCGCTGAGCGCCTCGGTGTCGGCCGCGTTCACCGCTCTCGGTGTCGCTGCCCCGTCCGAGATCACCCTCGAGGTACCTGCGCGCCGCGAACACGGCGACTGGTCGACCAACGCAGCTCTTGTCGCTGCGAAGGCAGCGCGCCGCAATCCACGGGAGCTGGCAACGGCCCTGGTCGAGCAGCTTGCGACGAACCTTCCGGTGCACGTCACCAAGGTTGAAATTGCCGGCCCAGGGTTCGTCAACTTCCACCTCGCCGACTCATGGCTGCACGACGTGCTGGAGCAGGTCATTGCCGAGGGTGCCGAATACGGTTCGACCGACGTCGGCCAGGGCACCAGCGTCATCGTGGAATACGTCAGCGCCAACCCGACCGGCCCACTACATGCCGGCCATGCTCGGTGGGCAGCCTTCGGCGACGCGCTCAGTCGCATACTGGCCAAGGCCAACTACGGCGTCCATAAAGAGTTCTACGTCAATGACGGGGGGGTGCAGATCAGCCACTACGTCGCATCGCTGCTCGCCCGGCGTGATGGCTTTGAGGTCCCGCCAGACGGGTATCAGGGGCAATACATCATCGACTGGGCTGCCGACATGCCGAAGGACATGCACGGCGACGACGCGCGGGCCTGGGCGTTGGACAAGGCGCACAGGTACCAGCGCGACACCATGGCGCGGATGCACGTCGAGTTCGACACGTGGTCAAGCGAGCAGGCCATCGCGGATCGGGGTGCGGTCGAGGCGGCCCTGGCCGAACTCACGCGACGGGGTCACACCTACGTATCCATCGTGCCCAGGGCAACCAACGACCGGGCCGACGCCGACATGCCGGCCGAGGGAACGATTCCCGCCACGTGGCTTGCCACCACGGAGTGCATCAACCTGCGCAACAAAAAACCGTTCGATGACGCAGACAGAGTGCTCGTCAAGGGTGATGGTCAGTACACGTACTTCATGCCGGACATCGCGTATCACCGCGACAAGTTCGACCGAGCCCAACTGCTCATCAACATTCTCGGCCCGGACCACCATGGGTATGTCGGTCGCATGAAGGCCGCAGTGATGTGCCTGGGGCACAAGCCCGAAGACCTCGAGGTCATCATTGGTCAGAACGTCGCGTTGGTGCGCAACGGCGAAGCGGTGCGCATGTCCAAGCGCAGCGGCGACATCATCGAACTGGCCGACATCATCGACGAAGTCGGGCCGGACGTCGCCAAACTCACCTTTCTGCTGCAATCGGTCGACACCCGTCAGACGGTCGATCTTGCGGTGCTGGTTGATTCGCACCTCGACAATCCGGTGCACTACATCCACTACGCGCACGCACGGGTGCACGGCATCGGTCGCAGGGCCGCGGAGCAGGGCATTGTGCGAGGCCCGCTCGAAGCTGCTCAGTTGTCACTGCTGACCGCCGAGCCCGAGTTGGATCTGCTGCGGTCGCTCGCGGCGCTGCCCGACGTTGTGGGCCTGGCTGCTGCCGAACGAGCACCGCACAAGGTCACCACCTGGCTGCGCGAGCTTGCCGGGGCGTTCCAAAGCTTCTACGCACACTGCCCCGTGTTGGCAACAGGGGTTCCTGCGGAACTGCAGCAAGCCCGGCTGTGGCTCGTCGAAGCTGCTCGCGTGGGTTTGACAGTTGGCCTTGACCTGCTCGGGGTCAGTGCACCCGAGCGGATGGACGACCTCGCTGAAGCCTCTGCCGATCCGCAGAACTAGGTCCAAGAACAAACTCTCCGAAAAAGGTACGCGCACATGGCATTGCAAGTTTCATCCCGACTGCTGCCCCTGACGTGGACCGCAACCGAGCAGGGCCGCCTCATGGTCGGTGGCTGCGACGTCGTCGACCTCGCCGAGCAGTATGGGACTCCCCTGTATGTCTATGACGAGTGGACGCTGCGGCAGCGGTGCCAGCAGGCCGTGTACGCGTTCGGCAATACCGTCGCCTATGCCAGTAAGGCGTTCCTGTGCGGTGCCATGGCGAAGCTCGCTCACGAGGAGGGCCTCGCCATCGACGTTGCGTCAGCCGGCGAACTGTTCCTCGCGTTGCGCGCCGGGGTGCCCGCCGACCGCATTGTGTTCCACGGGAACAACAAGTCCACCCAAGAGCTCACCTATGCACTGCAGCAGAAGGTTGGCCGCATCGTGGTGGACTCGCTGAACGAGCTTGAACGGTTGAAGCGGCTTTCCGGGTTCGGTTACGGCAAGCCGAAGGTGCTCATTCGGGTCACTCCCGGGGTCGATGCGCACACGCACGAGTTCATCGCCACCGGCCACGAAGACGTCAAATTCGGTCTGTCCATCGCAAGCGGAGCAGCGACCGAAGCAGTCATCCGCGCCCGCCGCGACGACAGCGGAGTCGTGTTGGTCGGTATTCATGCGCACATCGGTAGCCAGGTCACCGAGGCGTCTTCGTTCGCCAAGCTCGTCCAGGTGATGGCCACGTTCTTCCTGCCGCTGGGCTTGCCTGAACTGGTCATCGGCGGTGGGTTGGGCGTGCCATATGTCAACGGGGACATGGCGCCGACCATGAACGAGTGGGGCGATGTGGTGCGCCGAGCCAAGGACGAGGCCGGCATCAGCGCGTCCGTGCATGTCGGCGTCGAGCCAGGGCGGGCGATCGTCGCCCAGGCGGGTATGACGCTGTATCGCGTCGGCACCGTCAAGGACCTTCCCGACATTCGCACCTACGTGGCAGTCGATGGCGGCATGAGCGACAACTTGCGCCCCATGCTCTACGGAGCGAAGTACGAAGCGTTTCTGCCGCGCTGCGTCGGCGTCGAGCGCCCGAAGCCTATCCGGCTCGTCGGCAAGCACTGTGAGTCGGGCGACGTTCTCATCGACGACGCATGGGTTCCTGAAGATCTCAAGGTGGGCGACGTGCTGGCGATGCCGATGACCGGTGCGTACGGCCACGCGATGGCCAACAATTACAACCGCATCCCGAAGCCAGCTGTGGTGTTCGTTGCCGACGGCAAGAGCCGCTTGGTTGTCCGCCGCGAAACCTACGAAGACCTCATCCACCTCGACGTCTTCGAGTAGACCGGCTCGGCCGTTTTCGGGCTGAACCGCTTCCACACAACTCGACCCGAACATACGCGCAAATTGGCAATTTCGCTGCGCTCTCAGAGCGCGGTTTTGGTCGAGTTGCGCGTATGAATTGACCGAGTTGTGTCGCCAGTCCGTGTCGCCTAGGCGCTGGCCGTCGTCACTTCGGTTGCTGGTGCCCGCATGGTTCGCAGCGCGTAGACCAGCAGTGCAAAGGTGCCGACGGTCCCGATGATCGACAGGTAGTGGTATTCCAGCGCCTGCTTGATGAAGCCTGACAGGAACGCTGCGATGCCGCCGCTCAGGCTCATCAGCAGATCGGCGGAACCCTGCACGCTTACCTTTTCCGACGCTGGGACGTTTTCGGTCAGTAGCGCGGTACCCGAGATCATTGCGCCGCTCCAGCCGAGGCCGAGCAGGAACAACCCGAGGAACAGAAGCACCGGTCGTGCACCTGCGGCCGCCGACACCACCGTGGCAGCCACCATCACGGCTGCGCCCAGCACCACGATGTTCAGGCGCCCCCGGCGATCACTCAGCCTGCCGACCAGCGGAGCGAGGCCGTACATGCCGACCACGTGCAGAGCAATGACGTAGGACGATGCGCCATCATGCCCATGTTCTTTCATGTGGACCGGGGTCATTGTCATCACTGCGACCATGGCCGACTGCGAGACGATCATCGAGGTGAGCCCGAGGGTGGCCAGGCGGTTGGACCTCACAACCCTCACCGCCTGAGCGATGTTGGGAACCTGGAACCGCTTCGCTGTCTTGGAGACACCGCCCGCCAGACGGAGCGGATCGGGCTTCAGCCGAAACGTGGTGTTGACGAACGCCAAGCAGAGAAGCGCGATCGAGAACAGGTAGGGACCGCTGTAGTCGACGAAACCAGCACGTTCCCCGAGTTTGCGGAGAGGCTCGACCAGTACCAGCGAGAGCACGGCGCCGAATGTTGAACCGAACATCAGCAGGCTCATCGCCTGCGCGCGTTCCAACGGGATGGCGAGGTCCGCTGCCGCGTACCGGGCCAGCAGGTTTGTGCCCTGGCCCACGCCGAAGAAGAGAGAACCGAAGAGGAAGAGCGCCAGCGACGATCGTTCGATGCCAGCCACGACCGTGAGGCCGCCGAGGATGCTCAGGACATAGCCGAGCGACAGCCCCGGCCTGCGACCGTGCTGGCGCATCAAACCGCTGAGCATCAGACCTGCGATGGCCCCACCGAACGTGACTGCAGCCGATGAAGTACCTCCCCACGTACTGCCGTTGGTGATCTCGCTGACGAACCTGCCGCCGACACTGACGGCCACACTGATGCCCGCTGACCCGAAGACCTGACTGAGGAACAGCACCCGCAACACCTTGCGCTGCACCGCTGCCCGTTCTTCCTCGGGAAGGGCTGCGTGCTGGAGTGCTGCGTCGCTCATCGACACACCTTAGGAACCTGCCGCCGTTCGAATTCCACCGATAACCCGAAAATCACCGGACCAACGTTCTCCAACGTTGGTCGTTCAGCAACCAACGTTGGGCTTCAGGTGCACAAATCGGCCCCAAAACGCGACGTTGGTTGCTGGCAAGTTGACGTTGGTTGCGTGGATGGCAACGTTGGTTCATCACGGCGCGGCGAAGCCGCTGGGATTGTCCAAACGCCGCGCGGTGAAGCCGCTCTGTGGTTTGGGGCGCCGATGTCGCTGCGTTGATCAGTCGCGGCCGAGGAGGCCGCCCATCAGGCTGCCCGCTGCTGTGTTGCTACCGCCCCCGGTCGACGGCAGCGCCGAGGTCAGCCACGAGATGAGCTCGTTGGGATTGCGGGTCTGGGTGTAGACCCTGCCCGGGCCGGCGAAATCGAACACCAGACCCTCGCCGCTCTTGAACGTGTTGGCCAGACCGCCGGCGGCCTTGCGCAGCTGCATGCGAACGGTGTCTTGATACGCAACCATATGTCCGGTGTCGACGGTGAGTACCTCGTTCGGGGTGAGGTCCCAGGCCTCAAGGGCTCCGTAGCAGCCGATGACGATCTTTCCCTGACCGGAACCCCGGATGACGAACCCGCCTTCGCTGCCGAACAGGTTCTGGAACCCACCCCACTTCGCGTCGATCGTGATCCCGCCTTCCGACGCGATCCATGATCCCTTCTGGATGACCCACGACGAGTTGGCATCGCAGCTGAACGAGGTCAGGTCCCCGGGGAGGCGCGGTGCCACATCGACGAACCCTCCCTGCTGAGGCGCAGTGTAGGTGGTGACGAAAAACGACTCGCCTCCGAGGGCGGCGCGTTTCAGAGATTTCATGATGCCGCCCTCGGCCTTGGCCTCGAGGACCACGCCGGCCGACATGGCCATCATGGCGCCGGCTTCGACGCGGACGCTTTCTCCGGAGCCGAGTGCAAGGCGTGCGACTCCGAACGAGGGGGTGTGACGGGTAGTGATCTCCATGAGGTGAACTTACCCAACGACGGCTCTCGATGTCATCGGGTGATCTGCCGAAACCTCGGGATCGAGCCGGGGTTGCATCGGGGTTGAGGTCGGTGCAGGTCCTGGTCGAAGGAAAAATGCGGGCGTCCGAATGCGGCATCGGGACGGTGATTGCTCCTTTAACCTGTTGCGCCGTGAGCGACGTGCGAGAAATACGTGTTGGGTTACTGGGGTTCGGTAACGTGGGGTCGGCGCTTGCGGGGCAGATCACCGTGCGCTCCGAAGCCATTGCCGAGCGGACCGGCATTTCGCTGCGCATCACCAGGGTCGCAGTGCGTGACCTCAGCCGCAAGCGCCCGGGGCTGGACCGGCGCCGCGCCACGGACGACCCGCATGTGGTGGTCAGTGCCCCTGACGTCGATGTGGTGGTCGAGCTGATGGGTGGCACCGAACCAGCGCGAGAGTTGGTGCTGATGGCGCTGCGGAACGGCAAGCCCGTCATAACCGGCAACAAGGAACTCATCGCTGCGCACGGTGCCGAGCTGTTCACCGCTGCGGACAAAGCCGGTGTCGACCTGCTCTTCGAAGCAGCAGTCGGCGGTGGCATCCCCATCATCCGCGCGCTGCGCGAGAGCCTGATCGGCGAACGGATACAGCGCGTGCTCGGTATCGTCAACGGCACCACCAACTACATCCTCACCAAGATGGCCGAGCAGGGCCAGGACTACCAGTCGGCGCTGGCCGAGGCGCAGCAGCTCGGTTACGCCGAAGCCGACCCAACTGCCGACGTCGGCGGGCACGACGCTGCGAGCAAGGCAGCCATCCTGGCGTCCATCGCGTTCGGCCAGAACATCACTGCGAAGGACGTGCAGCGCGAAGGCATCGACGGCATCACCACGGCCGATGTGACGTTCGCCGCCGAACTGAATCACGTCATCAAACTGCTTGCAGTGGCTGAGGACGAGGGCGGGCGCCTCACGGTCCGCGTGTACCCGGCCATGATCCCCCTGACGCACCCGTTGGCCTCGGTCCGGCATGCGTTCAACGCCGTGTTCATCGAAGGTGAAGACGTCGGCCGTGTCATGTTCTACGGCCGTGGTGCGGGCGGCGGGCCCACGGGAAGCGCTGTACTCGGCGATCTCATCGACGCGTCGGTCAACCTTTCCAAGGGTACCCACGCATCGATCGGGCATCTTGCCAAGTTCCGCAAGCTACCGGACAGTGCGCTGGAATCGGCGTTCTATCTCAATATCGAGGTCACCGATCAGGCCGGCGTGCTGGCAGCGGTGGCTACCGTATTCGCCCGACACGGTGTGTCCATCGAGTCGATGGAACAGAGTGGCTTGGGCGGCAACGCACGCATCATCTTCATCACCCACGAAACCAACGAGTCCGACATGAAGCGCTGTTTGTCAGAGCTTCGCCGGTTGAAAAGTGTGCGGCGAATCGTCAGCACACTTCGGGTCATCGAGGACCACTAACGTCGGGCGTCATGGTGCCGATTCTGTTGAACGGACCACGAACAGCGAACTGGAATCGGCTGGCGTGTGACACGGTCCTATTTTCGGCGCCGGAGCCGCGGAAGCAAACGGTAAGCGAAAAACGGTCAGAACCGCACCTCTGCACCTGCTGAACTGTCTGGTCCATGCGTTACGTGAGCACCCGCGGCCAGATGGAACCCCGTCCGTTCCTCGAAATCCTGATGGAAGGCCTTGCGCCCGACGGGGGATTGGCAGTGCCCGAGTCCATTCCGGTGCTCAGCTCTGCCGAACTGCAAACAATGCGCACCATGTCGTACCCCGATCTGGCAATGGCCGTCATCGGCAGGTTCATCGACGACATCCCGACTGCTGACCTACGCGCCCTGATCGATGCCACCTACACGGAAGCCGCTTTCGGCTCCACGGACATCACCCCTGTCTCCCCACTCTGGGACAACCTCTCCATCCTGGAACTGTCGAACGGCCCGTCGCTGGCGTTCAAAGACGTTGCCATGCAGTTCCTTGGTCATCTGTTCGCTTACGTTCTTGAGCGCAGCGGAGATCAACTCAACATCCTTGGAGCTACCAGTGGCGATACAGGTGGTGCTGCCATCTACGCCATGCGGTCCAAGCCGCGAATCAGGGTATTCATGCTGTCGCCGGTCGGACGCACCTCAGCGTTCCAGGCCGCGCAGATGTATTCGGTCCTCGACGAAAACATTCACAACATCGCCGTTCGGGGTGTGTTCGACGATTGCCAGGACATCGTGAAAGATGTGGGGGAAGACGCGGCGTTCAAGGCCCGCCATCGCATTGGAACGGTGAATTCCATCAACTGGGCCCGGGTGGTTGCGCAGGCCGTGTACTACTTCAAGGGCTACTTCGCGCTGACGCAGTCCAACGACGAGCGTGTCAGTTTCACCGTGCCATCAGGCAACTTCGGCAATGTTTACGCCGGGTGGATCGCCAAGCGCATGGGTTTGCCTATCGAGCGGCTGATCGTGGCGACCAACGAGAACGATGTCCTGCACGAGTTCTTCGCCTCCGGGCGATATGCGCCGCGCGGGTCCAGCCAGGTGCAGGCAACTTCCAGCCCGTCGATGGACATTTCGAAAGCGTCGAATTTCGAGCGGTTCGTATGGGACCTGGTGAACGCTGATGGTGAGACGGTCGCAGCTTTGTATCGCCAGATCTCGGCGGGTGGTTCGTTCGAACTTGCCGCGGACGAGTATCGCCGTGCCATCAGCGATTCGGGGTTCGGCTCTGGTTCGTCGTCGCACGCGTTGCGTCTGGACGCGATCCGCGAAGTGCATCGGCGCACGGGTCGCATCATCGACACGCATACGGCCGATGCGTTCACGGTGTCCCGCGCGTTCGCTGCGGCGCAGCCCGACGTGCCGATGCTGGTGCTCGAGACAGCCCTGCCAGCCAAGTTCGGTGAGACGATCGACGAAGCGCTTGGTATCGCGGCGCCTCGTCCAGCAGGTCTGGAAGACCTTGAACGGCGTCCCCGGCGTGTGCTCGAGATGGACAACTCGGCCGCCGACGTGCGTACCTACGTTGCGTCAGTCACCGGCCTGTAGCGGGCTCAACATACGCGCAACTTGGCGATTCCGCGTCAGTCAGAGCGCCTTTGAGGTCGAGTTGCGCGTATGAATGGGCCGAGTTGTGTTCTGACCTGCGCGTTTAGGGAGTTGCACAGAGCAGGTTCAGTTGGAAGGGGCGGTGACCCGTCCGTCGGGGTGACGGGCAAAACGGTCACCCTCATGCACCGGATCATCGGCCGGCCAAGGCCAACCGCCGAACCGTGTGCTTTGGTAGTCCTCGTATGCCTGCACCAGCTCGGCCCTGGTGTTCATCACGAACGGCCCATGCTGCGCAACCGGTTCCCCGATGGGGCGGCTCTGCAACACCAGCGCACTGATGCCGGCATCACCTGCGATGATCTGCGCGCCTACGGTTGCATCGAGCCTGTTGCCGGTGTTCGGCCGCAACTGTTCGCCGTCGATGGCGCCGCTCCCTTCGAACACGTACAGCATGCGTTCGACGCCTTGAGATGCGGCGGGCAGACGCAACGCTGTGCCGGGCTCGCCGCGCATCTCCCAGATGGCGAACTCGTTTTCCGGGTCAGCGGCCCACGAGTCGACCGGGGCAGGCGGTGCGGACTCGCCCCCAAGGTCGCCCGCGATGACCCGGACCGTCATGCCGTCGTGCAGGACGGGCTGATCCTCGTCCCAATTGAGCACGAACGAAGGCGGAGCCATCTTCCGGGACCGGGGAAGATTGACCCAGATCTGGAACAGTTCGGCGGTGTTGGGCCCATCCTGGGAGAGCAGCGGAAACATCTCGGCGTGGACGATGCCTGCGCCTGCCGTCAGCCACTGGGTATCGCCGCGCCCGAACCGTGCAGCAGCGCCGAGCGAATCGCTGTGGTCGATCAGCCCTTGGCGGACATAGGTGACAGTTTCGAAGCCGCGATGCGGGTGGGCAGGAAAGCCCGGCACCGTGTCACCGTGGTACATCCGCCACCCGTCTTTGACTTCGAAGTCCATGCCGATGTTGCGGCCGTCGAGCGATGTCGACGGGCCGAACGTGGCATTGCCGGCCGGGTAGTGGTCCAGATGGTGGACACAGAACAGGAACGGGTCGATGGTCGGCCACTGGAAGCCCAGCTCGACGCTGTCACGGATGACGGAAGCCATATGGCAAAGGCTAGGGCCAGCCGAGACACAACGCGGAGGGTGTCGCGCGTTTGGTTTGTTTCCGTCCCGAAACCGGTTATGGTGTGTCAGCCCGGTGTTGCTGGTTCAGCCGCCGGACCTCCCTCGTCGAACTGTCTGCTGCTGCAAAGCTGCGTCCAGAGCCGAGGCCGGCGCAGGGTCGCCGCTTCCTCCGTTCCGTCGAGATCGGCCGGAAGCACGACCGACACGCACCCCGTCACACCAATCTGCAAGACCCGCAACGCCTCGCAATACCCGGCAATACCCGGCAATACCCGGCAACACCCCCACCCACCCCACCAACAACGCTGCGTTGCAGCACCAGTCGGGTTCCCCACCCGATGGAGGACAGATGTCAGGAATGGCCCTCGAGCGGTCGGTACTGGAGCGCAAAGAGCGCGACGAGCTGGCGACCATCGCCTCGGCTCTCGGTCTCAAAGCAGGCGCTCGTGCCAAGAAAGAGACGCTGATCGATCAGATCCTCAAAGGGTCTGGAGTCGATCAGGTTGTCGGACGTGCCGCAGGCCCCGAGGTCGCGGCCAAGCCCAAGCCCAAGGCCCGCGTCGTCAAGTCCAAAGCTGCCGGCGCTTCGGCCGACACTGCAGCCGACAATCCAGCCGCCGGTTCGGATGCCGAGGCTTCCCCCGAGCCGTCCCGCAACGGAGCGGCCGCGCAGACCACAGCGGCACGCGCTCCTCGGCAAGCTCGGCGCGGTGGTGCCACGTCGACGCTGTTCGATCCGTTCGCAACGCCGGACGTTTCCGAGTCCAATGCGCGCGTCGACGATGACTTCGACCGGTTCGAGCGCCCCGTCCGCGGCAGTTCTTCCGGTGTCGTGGTGCGCACTCCGAAGGAACTGTCCGATGCTGATGACGATGCTCCGGTCTCACGCGGCGATCGTTCCGAGCGCGGCGACCGCCCCGAGCGGGCAGACCGATCTGAGCGCGGCGATCGCGGCGACCGACCAGCAGACCGCCCGGACCGCGCCGAGCGCTTCGACAGAAGCCGCAATCGCGACCGCAACGGGGCTGAGCGCAATGGTGCGGAGCGGACCACAAGCGACCGGACTACCGGCGACCGGAACAACGGTGGTCAGAACAACGCGCCGAACGGGGCTCAACAGGGCCAGGGTAGCCAGGGCGGCCAGGGCGGCAAGCAGCCGTGGGCGGCCAAGCAGCAGGACAACTGGGACACCGCCGGCGGCAAGCGCAACCGTCGCCGCCGCGGCCGTGACCGCCAACAGCAGCAGGTCTCACCCGAACGCGACGCAGCGGCCGATCGCATCAGCGAGACCTACCAGGGCGAGCTCATCCCAATCTCGGGCATCCTCGACCTCGCCGACCAAGGCTTCGGGTACATCCGTGCCAAGGGGTACCTTCCGACTGCCGAAGATGTGTACGTGCCCGTTAACCGGGTTCGTCAGTTCGGCCTGCGCAAGGGCGACACCGTCGTCGGCGCGCACCGCCCAGCAACGCCGCAGGAGAAGTTCCCGGCCATCGTCCGCGTCGACACTGTCAACGGGCATTCGCCCGAGGTCGCTGCGCTGCGCCCGAAGTTCGAAGACCTCACGCCGTTGTTCCCCGACGTCCGCCTGAAGCTTGAACAGCCCGGCCATCAGGGCAACATGGTCAGCCGCATCGTCGACCTGGTCTCGCCCATCGGCAAGGGCCAGCGCGGCCTCATCGTGTCGCCTCCCAAGGCGGGCAAGACCACGGTGATGAAGCAGATCGCCACGTCGATCGAACTGAACAATCCCGAGGTGCATCTGATGGTGCTGCTCGTCGACGAGCGTCCTGAAGAAGTCACCGACATGCGCCGCACGGTGGCAGGCGAAGTGATTGCGTCGACGTTCGACAAGCCCTCAGACGAGCACACCATGATCGCCGAACTGTGCCTCGAACGGGCCAAGCGTTTGGTCGAAGAGGGCCGGGACGTCGTCATCATCCTCGACGGCATCACCCGCCTTGCGCGTGCGTACAACCTTGCAGCTCCGGCCACTGGCCGCATCATGTCCGGTGGTATCGACACCGGTGCGCTGTACCCGCCGAAGAAGTTATTCGGTGCTGCGCGCAACATCGAAGAGGGCGGATCACTCACCATTCTTGCAACGGCGCTCATCGAAACCGGGTCGACCATGGACACGGTGATCTTCGAAGAGTTCAAGGGCACCGGCAACATGGAGCTTCGCCTCGATCGACGCCTCGCCGAGAAGCGCATCTACCCGGCGATCAACGTCAACGAGTCCTCCACGCGGCATGAAGAGTTGCTGTTCGACCGCAAAGAGCTTGAGGTCATCTACCGTCTCCGACGCGTGCTCAACGGCCTGGCCGAGGACGGCTCTGCAGCGAAGGGTCTCGAGCTGCTCATGGACCGCATGAAGGCAACGCGTACCAACGCTGAGTTCCTCGCCGAACTGGCGCGGACGCCGTCACCGGGCAACTGACCAGTTAACTGACCGGGCAACCACCCACCAGAATCCAATCATTACGGCCATGGAACCCGAGCGTCGCTCGCAGCTGCTCTTCGGCAAGCTGCGGGCGCTGACCGCCGAGCACTTCTATCCACAACCCGGTGTTCAGCAGCTCGGTGGCCCACGACCGGAGAGCCTGCACTTGGAGCGGGTTCCGTACTTCGCAGGTACTGCCGCGTTCGACAGGGCGGCGTCGCGACTGGTCGTGTTGGTCGAGCAGGCTCAGGTCGACCGGGACCCGCTCGACATCGACCCGCTCGGCCCCCGACCGCCACGGGGCTGGTTGGGCGGCGCAATCGTTGCCGCAGCACGATGTGCTGCCTCGGAGCTGCATCTCATTGGTGACGGGTCGCTGCTCACCGGCGACGATGCGCGCCGGGCCGGCCGCTGCAACGTCCCGACGCACTGCTGGTCCGTTATCGGCCGATCCCTGCAACCGGTCGTGCCAGCGCCGCTGTCTGACTCACTCGCACTACGCGCCGACCAGTTGCCGCCGGACGAACAGGGTTTCGTTGCTGTCATTGTGGCGGCAGGGGCGGTGCCGGTTGTCGAACAAGGAGTGCTCCGCGCCGAGGTTCTGGGCCTGGAAGTTGCCCGCGTACAACGAGATCTCGAGACGGATCGCCCGCACCTTGCGGTCGGCGTGGGGAAGCATGATCGGCTGGCGCAGTCGATGATGAACGCTGCAGTCGACCCCGCCGTTGCGCTGGCCGAAGCGGTTGCTGCCGTTTCGGTGCACCGCAAACCAGGGGCGGCATCGCATCCTGCAAACACGGTGGCGCGTTCTCGGTGGTTGCGCGAAATGGTGATCGCGAATCCCGCACGATTCGGGTTCGCGGGACCTTGCGAGCGGGTCGGCGCAACGATTGCATCGGACCTGAAGGCGTCGGGCGTTGCGTCGCTGACAGCGGTGCGCGATGGTCAGCCGGTGGTCATCGGGTGCGTTGCGGGCGTTGACCTCGACGGGCCTACCGATCTGCTCGACACCGCAGCGCGGATCGGTATCGCTCAAGTCTTTCTGCTCGTCCCGACCCCAGATGATTTTGCTGCTGTACGTGTTGCATGTGACACCCTCAGCCCCACTCCGGGTGTCGTGCCTGTCGGATCCCCGTTCGCTGAGGCAGAATGACCCAGTGAGCGCGACCGAAGCCGAGCACACGGTCGCGTTCGACCCTCCGGATGTTGCCCCATCCCGCGTCGAGGGTGGAGGGTCTGCTGGCCCTCCCACCCACACCCGTTCGGCGGCAGCACGCAACGCGCTCCGCAGCTTCAAGGTGCTGGCTTTCCTCGCGCTCGCGTATTACGTGGTCGTCCCTCAGCTTGCTGACGCCAAGAAAGCTGCACAGACGCTGGCCGAGGTGAAGGTGGAGTTCCTCGTCCTGGGCCTTGCCCTGGAAGGTGCCGCGCTGTTCTGCTATTCGCTGCTGACCCGGTCTGCGCTGCCGCGCCATACCGGGCCGTCGATCGGCACGCTCTTCCGGATCCAGCTGTCCACACGCGCCATCTCGTCGGTCGTGCCCGGCGGGGCGGCTGCGAGCAATGCGCTCGGTTACCGCCTGCTCACCCGGACCGGGGTCAGCGGGCCTGATGCCGGCTTCGCACTCGGAGCAGCCGGGTTGGGCAGTGCAGTGGTGCTGAACCTGGTGCTGTGGTTGGCGCTGCTGGTGTCCATCCCGCTGTCGGGTGTGAAGCCCGTCTATGTCACCGTTGCCCTGGTCGGCGTGGTCATCCTGCTGGTGTTCGGCGCGCTGGTCTTCGCGCTGTTGCGTGGCCAGGTCCGGGCGCAGCGTGTTGCTCGCCGAATTGCGGCGCGGGTGACGTTCATGGACGAGGACCGGGCGGCACAGACCGTGCAACACCTCGCCGACCGTCTCCGCCAGCTCATCAGCCGCCCGGAAGTGCTGCGAGAACTGCTGGTGTGGGGTGTTCTCAACTGGATGCTGGACGCTGCGTCGCTCGGCGTGTTCCTGTACGCGTTCGGCGGGCGTATCCGGGTCGACTCGCTCGTCGTGTCGTTCTGCATCGTCAACGTGCTCGCCGTCGTGCCCATCACGCCCGGCGGGCTGGGCGTGGTCGAGTTCATGTATCCGTCGCTTCTTGTCACCATCTTCGGCATGCGCGTCATCGACGTCACCTATGGCGTTGGTGCCTATCGCATCGCGCAGTTGTGGCTGCCGATCGCCGTCGGGGCTGCGTGTTACCTCACCCTGCGGGTGGGTCCGTGGCGAATCGACCGCGACGGAGAACGCCTGCGCGGGCTGCGCGACGAGGTCCGCCACGAGCAGTCGATGTCCGGCGCCGACAGGGCGGCAGCGAAGCGGTAAAGGCCAGGTAGCGTGTACAGCCGTGTTGGAACGGCTGTCAGGTCTCGAGAACGAGTACGAACTCGTGGTGATGCGGCTGTCCGACCCTGTCGTCCAGGCCGACCAGGTCAAGCTGCGCGACGTGGGGCGCCGCCTCAAGGAACTGGAACCGATCGTCGAGAAGATTCGCGAGCGCTCAGCTACCCAGAGCGATCTCGACACTGCGCGCGAGATGGCCAACGAGTCCGATGGTGCCGACCGAGACACGATGCGTGCCGAGGCTGACCAGTTCGAGAAGCGGCTGACCGAGATCGACGAAGAGCTGAAGCTGGCGTTGCTGCCACGCGATCCCAACAACGATCGCAACGTCATCGTCGAAATCCGTGGTGCCGAGGGCGGCGAAGAGTCCAACCTGTGGGCACGCGACCTGTTCGAGATGTACAGCCGGTTCTGCTCGGCAAAAGGGTGGCGGTTCCAGCTGCTCGGCTCGGATCCGTCACCGATGGGCGGCCTCAACGAAGTGAGCTTCTCCGTTGCAGGCGACGGGGTGTGGACGCACTTGAAACACGAAGGTGGCCCGCATCGTGTGCAGCGCGTGCCGGCGACTGAGAGTCAGGGACGGGTGCACACGTCGGCTGCCACAGTGACCGTGCTGCCGGAGGCCGAAGAGGTCGACGTCGACATCAAGGACATCGACCTGCGCATCGACACGTATCGGGCTTCGTCAGCCGGTGGCCAGAACGTCAACACCACCGACTCTGCCGTGCGCATCACCCACCTTCCAACGGGTGTGGTTGTCGCCATGCAGGACGAGCGCAGCCAGATGCAGAACAAGGCCAAGGCCATGGTCGTGCTTCGGTCCCGGCTGATGAAGTTGGAACAAGATCGCCACGAAGCCGAGCAGTCCGGCCTGCGCAAGAGCCAAATCGGTGGCGGTGGGCGAGGCGAGAAAATTCGTACGTACAACTATAAAGAGAACCGGGTCACCGACCACCGCATCGGTCTCACCCTGTACCGGCTGGACCGTGTTCTGTTGGGCGACCTCGACGAGGTGGTTGACGCGCTCATCGCAGACGAGCGTGCCCGCCAACTTGAGTCGGCCGACCTGTAGCCCGGTTCCGCCGGCATCTTGAGCGCCCTGAGCATCATGAGCACCGTCACCTGGCGACAACTCATAGCCGAGGCAGCCGCCGCGCTCACAACCCACCTGGGCGGCGACCGGTTGCACGAGGCACGTTGGATCGTTGAACGCGTGTCAGGGTTCACCCGGGCCGAGCTGATCATCAGCGGGGTCGAACCCGTGAGTACCCGTGGCGTGGCCCATTTCGACCAGCTGGTGGCACGGCGGTGCGCAGGCGAGCCCTTGCAGTATGTGCTTGGGCGGTGGATGTTCCGCCAGCTGGACCTGTTCGTCGATGCCCGCGTGCTCATCCCCAGGCCCGAAACCGAAGTGGTGGCCGGCCTCGGTATCGATCATCTGCGCACATATGGTAGCCCCGTGCGCGCTGTCGATCTTGGGTGCGGGTCCGGTGCAATCGGTCTGTCTGTTGCAGTCGAAGTTCCGTCTGCTTCGGTCTGGCTGACCGACGTGTCACTTGACGCGCTCGATGTCACCCGGGCCAACCTTGCCGGCCTCGGCCGCGCCGGGGCGAGGGTGTTGGTGCATGCGGGCTCCTGGTTCGATGCGCTCCCGGCCGAGCTGCGCGGCACGCTGGACCTGCTGATCTCGAACCCACCGTATGTGGCGCCTGAAGAGGTGCTGCCGCACGAGGTGATCGGGTACGAGCCGCACGTTGCGCTGTTCAGCGAAATGGCTGGTGGGTCACCCGGCGACGCGCATCTGGTGCATATCGTGGATCAGGCACCGCTGTGGCTGGCGCCCGGAGGTGCGCTGGTGCTGGAGATGTCACCCCACCAGACGGCCCCGATAGCGCAGCGATGCTCCGCTCTGGGGTTCGATCCGCGAATCGAAGCCGATCTTGCCGGCCGGCCGCGAGCTGTCGTCGCGGTCTTGCGCACCGGCTGAGTCAGGCCCTTGGTTTCGCCGCTTCCTTCTTGGAAGCGCCCGTCTTCGCTGATGAAGCCTGTGAGGCTCGGTGGTCTCGCAGTCGGGCCCGAGTGATCTCGCCGATCAGGCGCAGGGGCATGGGCCGTGAAAGCTGGAACGACAGGGTGCCCTTGCCGGCAACGTGTTGCGCGATGCGGCGCTGGAATGCATCGGTCCCAGTGGGAATGGGGTACATCGAGATGTGATGCTTCCACCCTGAATAGAACACCACCACCTTGCCGTCGACGGCAAAGGCCGGAATTGCGTAGCTGATGAACTCGGAGGCCTCGGCTGGCAACTCGGCCCTGATGGTGGTCCGCACCTCTTCCAGTACCTCTTGTACATCGTGGGGGAAACCAGCGATGTACTCGTCGACTGAAGCAGCTGCAGCCATACATCGGAGTCTGCATTCGTCGCCGCGCGTGTCGCAAGTGGGTTAGCCGCCGACAAGGATCATTGTCGCCCGCCCGACCACTCGTGCACCGGTGAGTTGTTCGGCGTCATCGGCCCGCATCGCAACGAGAGCGCCTCGATCATCGAGGACGACCACCTGCGCGTTCCGCACGGTTCTGAACACGGCACCGTCGCCGTCGGATGCAACCAGCACGTCGACGTGATCGCCAATTCGCAACCCTGGCGGAACCGCGTCCAGAGGGAGCCCGACCCCGCGCCGGCCTGGCCCTATCGCAGCCACGATTTCTGATGTTGACGCCGGGACCGTTCGAGCGAGATCTACCGGCGCGCCGACCGAAAGGTTACCCATCGGTATCCGGCCGACAGCCGAACGAATACCGGTTGCAGAGCGTTTTGGCGCAAACGCCGACGGAATGGACCGGACCACGACCGACGGAGCATCGATCGGTTTGCCGGCGTCGATCGGCTGTGAGACGACCACCACGTCGACGAGTGAACCCCATTCGGGCGGATATGGCGCGGCTGCGCGCTCCACGATGCGAGCCGTCACGAGCGCTATTGCGATGGTGACGAGCCAGAACGTGACCGGAGCCGTGAGCTGCCGGAAGCGGAAGGGAATTCGGCGGCGTCGGATGGCCGAGCTGGGAAGCAGCTTCCTGATCGGCCAGGGAAATGGAAGGTGAACGGGGAACTGAATGGGGAACTGAATGGGTCGCATCGATGCCTCCGGGAGAGTCTGAAATCCGGCGGGGCGGGAGTGCGCGAGACAGCCGACCGATGAGGCATCTCCGTACAACGGGAGAGCGAGGAAACCGACGTTACCGTGCGCAGCTACCTGCGGGGTCGAAGACTGCGCAGCGGTCCGATTCCCGCAGCGACGCCGATGGATGCGCTGACCAGCCACACGTCGCCGACCGTGAGGCCGGCCCGCTGGAAGAAGCCGTGAGCCGGGCCGGCCAGGGTCGCCGCCAGGCTGAGCCCGGAGAGAGTGGTGACAGCCACCGCAGCGACGCGTTGCGAGCGGTCCGTCAACGCCGGCAGCATCGCAATCGGAATCGAGGCAAGCGTGACGTAACCGGTGCCGGCGAAGACCCCATGCAGTCGATCGATCGCAGGGCTGGTGTCAAGTGGAGTTGCTGCGACGCCCAGGGTTGCCAGCCCGGTCAGGAGTGTCGGGATCCACGCCGGCCCTCGCACGTGTTGCTTGAACGCAGCGGCAGCAAGTGGAACCGCCGTACCGAACACCACGAACCCGGCTGTCATGGCTGGCGCGGTCGCTGCGCCGCGTTCGGCGAGCCGGCTGATTGCGTCGTGAATCGGACGGTACCCCGAGCGGGTTGCACCCAGGGTTGCCCACGTGCCGATGAACGCAGCCGGGCCGACGGCCCCGCCGAGGGCGAAACGCCGTGAGGTATGCATACTGTGATTCTGGCAGCGAACCAGGTTGCACAAAACGCAGAGCCGATGGATAGGGTGCGGCTCATGTTGAACGGTGTCTGCGTGGTGGAGCTGGCGATCTGGGTTGCAGGGCCTGGGGCCGGAGGCATCCTGTCGGACTGGGGTGCCGAGGTCATCAAGGTCGAGGGGCCCGCCGGTGACCCGATGCGCAACCTGTTCGGCAGCGTCGGGATCGAGGGAATTTCAGCCGTTCCGCCCTACGACCTGGACAACCGCGGCAAGCGGTGCGTGATGATTGATCTGCGCGCAGATGAAGGGCGCGCTGATCTTCACCGGTTGTTGCAGACGGCGGATGTGTTCCTGACAAACCTTCGGCCAGACGCGCTTGAGCGGCTGGGCCTGGATCACCCTGCGGTGATGGCGCGCCATCCGCGCCTGATTTACGCGTCAGTTACGGGGTATGGGCTTGAGGGCGAGGATCGCAACCGGGCGGGTTACGACATCGGCGCGTTCTGGGCCCGCTCGTCGATAGCTCATTCGATGGTTCCGCCGACCGAACTGCCTCCGGGCTCCAGGTCGGGGACCGGCGATCACACCACCGCGATGTCCATCACCTCTGGCATCTGCGCAGCGCTGTTCAACCGAGAGCGAACAGGCGAGGGACGGTTGGTGCACACGTCGCTGCTCCGTACCGGGGTGTACGTCAACGGGTGGGATCTTGCGACGCGCGCGTACTTCGGCAGGATCAGCCGCACGAGGCCGCGCACGCAGAACCCAACGCCACTGATCAACTCCTATCGCGCACAGGACGGCAAGGCGTTCTGGCTGCTGGGTCTGGAGCAGGACCGCCATTGGCCCAGGTTGCTGGCAGCGATCGATCACCCAGACCTGGCGGTGGACGTGCGGTTCGAGCGTGCGGCTACCAGGGCTGAACACTGCGAGGCGCTGATCGCAATCCTGGACGCAGCCTTTGCGACGCGTCCGTATTCGGAGTGGATTGAGCGCTTCGATGCCCATGACGTGTGGTTTGCTCCGCTCAATACGCTGGCCGATGCACTCGCCGACCCGCAGATCGACGCGGCTGGAGCATGGGTGACCATGCCAGGCACTGCGGAAGACGGCGAACCGTATCGGCTGGCTGCGTCGCCCGTGGGATTCAGTGGATGGACCGAAACGGGCCGACGCGTCGAGTCGCTGGGCGAGTCGACCGAAGCACTCCTGGCGCCACTGCGATCCGCGGCGAGTTGAGCTCCCCGCGAGCCACATCCGCGCAACTTGGGGTTCCCGGCGCGATTTTCGCCCGAGTTTGCCGAGTTGCGCGTATGTGGGGTTGAAGTTGCGCGGATGTCGCGGATGTCGCGGATGTCGCGTATGTCGCGTATGTATGGTCCGAGTTGTGTGGGGCTGAGGAGGCCGACGCGAACGGCCGAATTCCGCCAGCCGATGAGTTGCTCTGTGTGCAGACTGTCCGGGTGGACAACCCCCGTACAGCCCGACTCGCCGACCTAGCATGCCTCGCGGTCGTCGGGACGTGGGGGATCAACTTTGCAATCATGAAGCGCTCGCTGGAGCGGTTCGACATCCCCGTGTTCAACCTGGTGCGGTTCTCGCTGATGATGGTCCTCGGAACTGCCCTGCTGGGATGGAACCACCGGTCGCGGGGCCACGCGCTGCTTCCTCAGCCTGAAGACCGTGCACGTATCGCGCTCGCTGGAGGTGTCGGGTTCTTCGGCTACCTCTACGGGTTCACCATTGGACTGCACCGCACGACGGCCTTCTCCGCCTCGTTGCTGATGGCCATGTCTCCGTTGTTCGTGGCAGTGCTGTTGTGGGTAACGAAGAGCGAATCGCTGCACGGTCGCCACATGGTTGCGCTGGTCCTCGCGGTGATGGGAGCGGTCATTTTCGTGTTCGGTCGCAACGACGGTGCCGTTGCGTTTCGCTCTGGCGATGTGTTCGCGCTCGGCGCAGCGTTCCTCTACGCCGCGTATCTGGTGATCAACCGGCCCCTCACCACGAAGTACCCGGCCACCTCGCTCACCATGTGGTCGATGAGCGTGGCGTACGTGGTGGTACTCGTGGTCACGCTTCCGTTCGTCGGCCGCCAGGACTGGTCACGCATCGACGCTGGTGCGTGGGTGTCGATGGCGTGGGCAGCGACGGCGCCGGTGTTCATCGCGTGGACGGTGTGGGCGTGGGCCAACAGCAAGGTCGGCGTCGCCCGCCCCAGTCTGTTCATGGTGCTTGTACCGGTGATCTCCGGGATGGTCGCCTGGTGGTACCTGCACGAGCAGGTACGCGTGCTGCAGGTGGTGGGGGTTGTGCTGGTGCTCAGCGGTCTGCTGGTTGCCCGCCGCCGATCAACGGTCAGCGGCTCGACGCAGAAAGCGTCAGTGCGCGTGCGACGTGCTTGACGCAGGAGCGCCCGAACTGCTGCTGGACCCGCCGTTGCTGGATCCGTTGCTGGACCCGTTGTTGGACCCGTTGCTGGACCCGCTGCTGCTGCTCGACCCGTTGCTGCCACTGTTTGATGACGACCCACCGGACGAACTGCTGGAGTCGGACCCGCCGGACGAGCTGGACGATGCGCCGGAACCCGATGAACTGTCGTTCGAACCCGACGAGCTTGCTGATGAACCTCCGGCCGACGTTGCGCTGGACGTCGCGCGGCTGTCGGTCTTGTAGAAGCCCGAGCCCTTGAACGTGATGCCCACGTTGCCGAACACCTTTTTGAGGGCGCCTTGGCATGTGGGGCAGGTGGTCAGGCTGTCGTCGGAGAAGGACTGCACGATCTCAAAACCGTGCTGACACGCCTTGCACTGGTATTCGTAGGTGGGCATCGTGATACTCCGGATCTGAACGGGCAGGTCTGAGGGCACCGACGCCCTGCGTTGGCACTCTCGATGTGCGAGTGCCAACTCTACCCAATCACTCCGACCTTCTCGTACTCGCCGTACGCGACTGCCGTCCTGCACTCGAGGTCGTGCGAGGTCGTGCGAGGTCGTGGTTGGAAAAACACCGGTATCGTCGGACGGATGTCACCCCGTGAGTCGCTCCTCAGCCTCGACGAGGCCCGGCAATGGGTCCTTGACCGCTGTCCGGCAACCGAGCCGCTCCGGGTCCCCATCGCCGAAGCGCACGGGCTGATTCTCGCCGAGGACGCCATTTCCTCCGAGCAGGTGCCGCCGTTCGCCAACACGGCCATGGACGGATTCGCTGTGTTGGCTGCGGACACGTCGGGTGCCACCAGCGACTCGCCGGTCGCGCTGCGTATCGTTCGCACCATCGCCGCCGGCGCCGGCCCGGGCGAAACCCCGTTGCGGTCCGGTGAGGCGATCCGAATCATGACCGGCGCTCCGATGCCACCGGGTGCCGACGCGGTCGTGCCTGTTGAATCGACGCGTCCCGGTGCCCAGCCACCGCTCCCCGGTGACGGCGAGGGGGAGGGATCGGTTCACATCCTCCGACCGGCGTCCGGCGGCGACTGCATCCGCGCGGCGGGTGAAGACCTTGACAGCGGTCAACTCGCATTTGCCACCGGAACGCGGCTGGTGGCCGGGCATCTCGGCGTGCTCGCCAGCATTGGGTTGCACGAGGTGCTCACCTGGCGCCGGCCGGTCGTCGGGGTCCTTTCGACCGGCGACGAACTGGTCGAAGCTCCTGCGCCGCTCGGCCCCGGCCAGATACGCGATTCCAATCGGCTGACGCTGCTCGGCCTCATCCGAGAAGCCGGGTTCGAGCCGCTCGACCTGGGGCTGGTCCGAGACGACGAGACACAGATCACCGATCGCATCACGGAGGGCCTCGGACGATGCGATGCGCTGGTGACCAGCGGTGGGGTGAGCATGGGCGATTTCGACTTCATCAAGGTGGCGCTCAACCGGCTCAGTGCCGTGTCGGCAGAGCCGATGCGGTGGATGCAGATCGCCATCAAGCCGGCCAAGCCGCTCGCGTTCGGCATCGTCCAGGGAAAGCCCGTGTTCGGGCTGCCCGGCAACCCGGTCAGCTCGATGGTCAGTTTCGAGCTGTTCGCCCGCCCGGCGCTGCGCCGGATGATGGGCTACGACGTGCACGCGGACGGCCCTCTGCGGCCGCTGCTCCCGGCCATTGCGCCCGACGGTATTGCCCGCAGCGCCGACGGCAAGACCCATCTCGTGCGGGTGCGCGTGTCGATGTGCTCGGACGGGCCGAACACCGGCCGTCTCGAAGC
Source organism: Acidimicrobiia bacterium (assembly GCA_031385545.1). GTDB lineage: Bacteria > Actinomycetota > Acidimicrobiia > Acidimicrobiales > JANYDT01 > JANNBN01. The sequence goes on from JANNBN010000059.1 coordinate 94,709, forward strand.
GCGCATGGTGCGCGGCCAGGCATCGAACCTGCTGCGTTCCATGGCCCTGTCCAACGCGCTCGCGGTCGTGCCCGACGGACCCGGCGTCGAACCAGGCGGCGCAACCCAGGTCCTGCTGCTGTCCGAGCTAGGCGACTGATCGAATCAGACCGGGCGGGGCGACCTCGGCGCCGGCGAGTTGAGCTTTCCTGAACCAACGTTGGGTCTGCAGCAACCAACGTTGGGTCTGTGGCATCCAACGTTGGTCTGGCAGCCCGTTTCGAGCGAGTTTTTGGGCGGGTTGGTTGCAGGCGAGCAACGTTGGAGAAAGCGGTCCAAGAGTCCCGTCGATCATCGACCGTCGATGTTGGACCCCCCACCGAGTACGGTCGAACCATGTCTGGTACGGCTGCAGCGGTCAATCCGCCGGTTCCCCTCATCGATCCGTTCGGTCGTACGGTGAAAGACCTTCGTATCTCCATCACGGACCGCTGTAACTTCCGCTGTACCTACTGCATGCCTGCCGAGGGAATGCAGTGGCTTCCACGTGAAGAGATCCTCACGTTCGAAGAGATCGAGACCATCGCCCGCGTCTGCGTCACCCGGTTCGGGTTCGACGGCATCCGGCTCACGGGTGGCGAACCGACGGTTCGTGCCCACCTGCCAGTGCTGGTGGAACGGCTCGGTCGCCTCGGTGTCGATCTGGCGATGACCACCAACGGTGTGTCCATGCCGTTGCTGGCCGATGAGCTGAAAGCAGCTGGGTTGCGCAGGGTCAACATCAGCTGCGATTCGCTCGATCGTGACAAGTTCCTGCTCATGACCCGGCGCGACGATCTTCCCCGCGTCCTCGAAGGCATCACCGCTGCGCAGCGCGCCGCGTTTGCCCCGGTCAAGATCAACTGCGTGCTCATGCGCGGGGTCAACGACGACGAGATCGTCGACTTCGCCCGGTTCGGGCGAGAGAACAACGTCGGGGTCCGCTTCATCGAGTTCATGCCGCTCGACGCCGACGACAAATGGAGTAACGACAAGGTTGTGCCGTCGGCCGAGGTCATCGCGAAGATCAACGAGGTGTTCCCACTCGTGCGTGGCCGCCACACCGTGCAGCCGAGCGCCCAGTGGAACTACGCCGATGGCATCGGCGATGTGGGTGTCATCGCCAGCGTCACAGAGCCGTTCTGTGGCGACTGCGACCGGGTTCGCATCACCGCCGACGGCAAGTTCCAGACGTGCCTGTTCGCCACCGACGAGTTCGACCTGCGGGCGATCATGCGTTCAGGACTGAGCGGTGTCGCACTCGATGCCGCACTGGCTGCCGAGGTGCAGCGTGCCGTGGGCACCAAGTGGGCGGGGCATTCCATCAATCGAATCGATTTCACCCGGCCGGCGCGGTCGATGAGCCAAATCGGCGGGTAACCCTCAAGCAGAACCTTTGCGGTGCCGAATCGTCTGGAAGAACCTTTCACCTCCAGCAGAGACGGAAATCCATGGCTGAGGCACTCCCCGACATTTTGCAGCCCCCGGGAACCCCGGAACAGCTCGACATCCCCATGGTCCTCGTCGAGCGTCTGCTGTTGCGGCGGGTGTTCACCATCGAACAATCCTCGACGCATCAGTTGGTGGGTGATCTTGGGCTTGACATCGAGATCATCGACGCGGCATTCCAGGTGCTCCGCGAAAAGAAGCAGGTCAACGTTCTTGGCCTGCAGGGGAGCAACTATCGATTCGAACTCACCCAGGTCGGCCGTGAGCGTGCGCTGGAAGCGATGGCCCGCACAAGCTATGCGGGCATAGCACCTGTCTCGCTGCCGCGATACTTCAACGTGGTGACGTTGCTCCGTGCCGACGTGCGGGTGCAGAAGAATCATGTTGCTGAAGCCCTCGACGACCTGGTGGTGAGCGACGAATTGGTACGCCGCGTCGGCCCAGCCTTTGCGACGCAGCGCCCAATCCTGTTGCACGGGCCGTCCGGCACCGGAAAGACTTCGATTGCCGAGCGGCTGGTGCGCCTGTACGACGATGTGGTCGCCATCCCGCACGCTGTCGAGGTGGACGGGCAGGTCATCGTGGTGTTCGATCCGATCGTGCATCGGCCCGTGCCGCATCAGCCGGACGGAATCGACCCCCGTTGGGTCGTATGTGAACGTCCGATGGTGATTGCCGGCGGCGAGTTGGAGCTTGGCATGCTCGACGTGAAACGAGATCCGCAGTCCGGCATCTATATGGCACCGCTGCAGATGAAGGCGAACAACGGCCTGCTGATAGTCGACGACTTCGGCCGCCAGCAGATCGCACCGTCGGCGCTGCTGAACCGGTGGATTGTGCCCCTTGAGCGCAAGGTGGACTACCTGTCCCTTGACTACGGCCTGAAGTTCAGCATTCCGTTCGAGTGTCTCGTGGTGTTCTCGACCAACATTCCGCCACTTGAGCTTGGTGACGAAGCCTTCTTCCGCCGCATCCCGAACAAGATCTATGTCGGCGCAGTGACGCCGGAAGAGTTCGACGAAATCACGTACCGGTGCATCGCGTCGACCGGGTTTGCTGCCGATCCGGACGGTCCGCGGGTGCTGCGCGAGGTCTGCATCGAGATGGGTGCTACGTCGTTGCGCCCGTGTGTGCCGATGGATCTGTGCCGGATTGCGCGCAGCATCGTGGACTTCGACGAACTGCCGAATCGGCTGAGCCGCAACGTGATCCAGCGATCCGCCGAGATGTACTTCACCGCCGGAGGCACACACTCCGACAACGCGTCGCTGTTCGGAGTTCGCGAGACCCTCCGATAGCCTGCGCCCATGCCGGATCGCCATCTGACGCACATCGACTCGCTCGGCCGCGCCCGGATGGTCGATGTGACGCCCAAAGAACCGTCGCATCGCCGTGCGGTGGCTCGATGCACGGTGTCGATGCTTCCCGAGACGGTCAACAAGGTGGCGGCCAACGCGTTGTCCAAAGGTGACGTGCTGGCAGTTGCACGCGTGGCCGGGATCCAGGCCGCGAAACAGACGGCCCATCTCATCCCGCTGTGTCACCCGCTGATGGTCGGTGCCGTGTTCGTCAACTTTACGTTGAGCGACGAATCGATCGAGGTCGAGGCATCGGTTGACACCTTCGACCGCACGGGTGTCGAAATGGAAGCAATGACAGCGTGTGCCATTGCGGCACTGACCGTTTACGACATGTGCAAATCGGTCGACCGAGAGATCATCATCGGTGAACTGATGTTGTGGGAGAAGACGGGCGGCCGGTCAGGTACGTACCGTCGGACTCCCCCGACCATGAGCGAATAGCTTCAGAACATCACACGTTTGACCGAAACGCTGGGAATATTTCCAGCTTTTCTGCTGGGTTTACGCGTTCGTCGCACTACCGGTGCGAAGTTGTTGACTAGTATTGGAAGCGCTTCCCGGCACCAGCATGTTGGCTCCGATCGTTTGATCGGCATGTCTCCGTCTGGTGTCCCGACCCCGGCCTACCAACGCGGCCATTCGGACTTGACGGAGTCCGACAACCCTCTGGTTGTCCAGCCGCTTGGTTTCGAAGTGTCAGGAGATCACTCCCACGTGAATATCACCGTCTTGCTTGCTCTGGCCTGGATTGCGTTTCTCGCCCGTTTCGGCGTTTCCTTCGCAACCAACCGTCGTCACAGCATCGGCTCGCTCCCAGGTCTGTCGCCGTTACCGGAGCCGCATGCGTTGCGGTCCCGCGCCGCCGCGTTTGCCCGCCAACCCGTCATGCGTCCGGTTCGCGGCGCAGCAGCACGACGTCGCGCTGGGGTGCTGGGCGGGCTGTTCAGTGCGACGCTGGTGCTGCTGGCCGTTGCACTTGTCACCGGGTCGACGGTGGCTTGGCTGCTGTCGCTGACGGTCGCCGTGGTTCTTGTTGCGTTCGTCCGTGCGTTGCGGGTCCGGGCACTTGCCCGTCGCCAGGCGCACATCGACCGGCTGTGGCAGAAGGACCGCTTCGACGAAGTCGGCCACGCTCGTGTGATGTCGCTCGAAGAAGCTCGCCGCCGTGCGGTTCAGATCGCCGATCCGATTTTCGTGCCGGTCCGCCGCATCGGGTGACCCTGTTACTCCGGGGCCCTCTGGGCCCTCTTCGCCCTCTCAGCCCTCTCAGCCCTACCGAGCTAAGGTTCAAGTTCCTTCGGGGGCGTAGCTCACTTGGTAGAGCGCCTCGGTCGCATCGAGGAGGTAGTGGGTTCGAATCCCATCGCCTCCACCCCGAAACAACGGGCGCCGCGCAAGCGGCGCCCGTTTGCATTGCTGTGGTCTAGGTTCACCTTTGTGCCTGCCATTGGTGATCCTGCTCCTGCCTTCACGCTGCCGAACCAGGACGGCGAACCTGTTTCGCTGACCGATTTCGAAGGTTCGTGGTTGCTGTTGTGGTGGTATCCCAAAGCATCCACGCCTGGTTGAACGGTGCAGGGCCAGGCGCTGCGTGACAGTGCCGATCGTTTCGCCGAACGCAACTGCTCGGTGCTGGGTGCCTCGTTCGACACCCCTGCCGTGAACAAGGCATTCCACGATGCCCAGCAGTTCCCGTTCGCGCTGCTCAGCGACGTCGACCGAACAGTGGGCCGCGTCTACGACGTTGAACGCACTGGTAAGTACGCTGACTACCCGCAGCGGCGTTCGTTCCTGATCGACCCAGCCGGTGCGCTACGAAAGATCTACGACGTCGACGATGTTGCGGCCCACGCCGACACGGTTTTGGCCGACCTGGACTCGTTGCGGTAAAGCTGCCCGATCCAACTGGTGGGACCATCAGGACTGAGCGGTCTGACCGACAGAACTGGGTCTAGTGG
>JANNBN010000062.1:0-60644 GCA_031385545.1 Acidimicrobiia bacterium
ATTCTCGAGTTGGGTCGAAAATCCCGCCACAACTTCTGCTGGTCGTCCGGACACGAGCGCCAACGAGACGATCAGGGTGAGCTGGTCGAACATCGGGTTGCCCACCGCAGCGGCCGGCCAGTCGACCGCTACCGCCAGCCCATCGGCACCAACCAACACATTGTCTGCGCGCAGATCACCGTGAACCAGTTGGTTCCCGTCCACGGCGGATGGAAGATCGGCCTCGATCTGCAGAAGACGGCCCGAAACGCCATTCGCCCATAGCGAAGGAAGGCGCCCGTCCCGATCCATCAACCGACGAATGCCGAACCACAGAAAATCGTTGGACAGCAGATCGCTGTGGCGTTCCAACGTGTCGGGAACTGTGGCGTCGGTGAACGAATCCGCCAGATGCGCGGCAGATCGAATCGATTCGCGGGTGAGCCCGGGCTGGGTACCGGTGAAGAAGTTCGTGACGACTCCTGACCACTCGTCATGCTGCACGGGTCCGATCAAGCGCACGGACGCAACGGACTCGGCGAGACCAGCCATCACCTGAGCCTCTCGAATGTGCATCAGCGGTGTGCGCTGGTTTATCGACGACGCGCACACCTTTGCGAACACTTCCGAGCCGTTCGACAGAACAAGCCGTGCGAGCAGCCCTGGTGAGAACCCCGAATGAACCGTGGTTGCCGACACCACCGACGCCCCGACAACGCGCTGCACCTCGTCGCGGACACCGATGGGAAGGTCCTGCCACGAAACCCGGGTGCTGGGCAGGTTCTCGGGTCCGGCCACCCTGCCACGGTAGCGCCGTGCTCGGGTCGTGCTCGCTCCCGGCGAACCTGCCCGTCAGATGATCCAACGTCAGGTTCAGAGCAACCAACGTTGGACCTGTCGCAACCAACGTCGGCCTGAGAGCCCTTTTCAGGCGCAGTTTTGAGCAGGTTGGTTGCTGGGAAGGCAACGTTGGAGAAACAGGAGGGCCGACCCGCCGCCGCAGGATTCGGTGAAACCTCACCGGAACGACGAAGGCCCAGGTCCGTGGACCTGGGCCTTCTTCAGTGGCGGGGGCAGGATTTGAACCTGCGACCTTCGGGTTATGAGCCCGACGAGCTTCCGAGCTGCTCCACCCCGCGGCGGAAAGATCAGAATACCAGAGGTTTACAAGTACGAAAACAGTGTGCCCCAAGCTGGTGGATCTAGCCAGGCTGGGTCGTCGTGGGCTGGGTCGTGGTTGGCTGCGTCCGAAGCGGTTCGCTGGTCACCAGGCCCGAAGATTCAAGACCGGACGACTCGAGAACCGAGACCCGCCTCCGAAGCGAGTCGATGACGGCTTCGGACTCGGCCAGCCGACGTTGGGTCTCTGCGACCGCCGCCCGAAGCGTGACGAGTTCACTTGCGTTCGGCACCGTCACCGGTACGACCGCCGCAAGGTCCACGTAGCGTTCCCATGCCTGGCCCGCGTCGCGTCCCACCACAACCCCATCGGCTCCGACGAGAACAACTCCTTCGTGCCTGACAGCTTTCGTCTGATCCTCTGACGACACGCTTTGCGCGTAAATCGCGCCGTAGCGGGTCGAGTTCACCGGCACCAGCGACCCGAATATCGGGGTGCGTTTCGTTTTCTGAATCGCCGCCCGGAGCGCCAGGACGGCGCGGCTGCGATCGACCAGGGCGCGCACTTCCGGAACACGCGGCCCGACCACGGCATCGATGATCAACCGGTCCTGCCCCCCCGATGTGGTGCGGCCAACCAGCACATACCGTTTCGCAGCTTGCGTCTTCACCGGCTCGAGGACCTGCACAGCTGACCGTGCGGCAACCGATTCGCCTGCAGTGGCATACAGCACGTTGCCAGTTGCGCTCGGGTCAGGGCCGCCAAGGTCGGAAGGTTTCCACCGCGTCGTGACATCCACGATGTCGGCGGGTTTGCGGGAATGGTAGGCACCGAGCACCTGCGCCTGGAGTGCAAGGAGATCCACCGGGTACCGCAACTGCGCACCGATGCCGGGATGGTCGGTCTCCAACGCACCCGGTGGACGCAGCACACCAGGGAAGGCGCGCGCCCACGAGCGGGCGAGCGGATCGGTGACATCGGTCCGATAGAGGCGGACTCGACCAGTCCGCGCATCGATCACGGCTTTGACCGAATTCCGCACGTAATTGAAGTGGCCACCCTGCAGCGTGGAAGTTGGGCCAGAGGCCGAACCGAAGGAAAATCGCTGGGCTCCCGGGAAGGTGTCCGACGTGGCGAACCCATCCACCACCCAGTAGGTGTCGGCGCCCAGCACCACGGGATACGGCTGAGAACTGAACCGTAGGAACGGAGCGATCGAGTGGACACGGTCGAGCGGGTCGCGATGGTGAACCAGCACGGTCTTATCGATGATCGAATCGTCTCGCAGCAATGAAGGACGACCGAACCTCACAGCCATGACCAGCCGAGCCCACAGATTCGAAACGGGCACCCCGAGGGCTGCATCGTTGATCGCAGGAGACGAAGACCGAGTGCGAGCAAGCGTCGCCGACGCGGCTCCAACACCTGATGCGGAAACAGCAGAAGCGGCATCGATGCGAACCAGGTCCTCGGGTGATGTATTCGCCCCGATGAGAGCTACCAGGTTCAGGCCAGGTTTCCGTTCTAACGGTGAAATTTCTGCGTCGTTCTTTGTCGTCCTCGGCTCTCCACTCCCATTCGCAGCACTGGACGACATGACCGTTTCAAGGTCGTACGCGGTGATCGTCGCCGCGTAATGGCGAATCAGCGCATCACGTTCCGACGCCCGAGGAAATGGTTGCGAAGACTGGGCAGCAGCCGGAATGAGCAGGCCGCCGATGAGCGCTGCAGCAAGCCAGAGGGCGACACCGACGCGCGCCATCAGCAACTCGTCCCAGAGATCGAACGAAGAGTGGTCCACGATGTGACCGCGACGCACGGTCGGTATGACTGCCCCAGCCAGGGCGACCGCAGCCATGGCCAGCACGGACAGCATTGGTATGACAATCGAATACTGCAGTCCGAACAGGCCAACCAGGTTGCCGTGCGCCCTCGACGCAAACGCAAACCTCGCCCACCAGATTCCCAGAGCCACGACTCCGCAGAGGGCGATGAACGGCACCATCAGCAATCGGAGCACGGCAGGGGTGGCTGCGCCGACGCCGCGACCGGCTCGGAACACCAGGCCCGACATACCGGCTGCGACGACGGTTGCAACGAGGCACAGCGCGCACAGGGCAATCAGCCACGTCGTCACCGCCTGCAGCAGCGGAAGACGAAACACGTAGAACCCGGGGTCCACTCCGAGAACCGTCGGGCCGTTCACTCGCTCGCGCCAGCCAGCAGCGGCCAACATCGCCTCGCGCCAGCGGTCACCGAGAAGGGGGGCCACGCTCACGGCGCCGGCCACCACAGCGGGAGTCTGCACCCGTCGGCGTATGCGCGCCGCATGACCAAAGACTGCCTTCGACATTCGTTCGACACGCCGGAGCGAGCCGAACAGAGCGGCGGTGCTCACAAGGAGAGCCAGGGACCACATCGACGCCCGCCACACCAGACGCCTATCGAACGCACGGCCGAAACCCATGGCTCTGGCCCACATTCGCTCGGTCATGAGCTCAGCGCTTGCTCCGACGAGCGCGGCCGCGAACAACGCGGCGCACAAGCCCAGGAGGAGTCGGAACCAGCGGGCCGAGGAGATCGGCGGCATCAGCCTCCGGTCAGCCGGCGGTTGGCACGACGATGCACCTGCAGCCGGCACCCAGCGGTGGCAGTGCATGGCCGGTGGGGAACGTGTGACCAAGCCGAATAGAGCCGGCCAGCGAATTGTCGTCGCAGTCCGGGGACGGATCGTCGCCGTGCTCAACAACCCAGGTCACCAGCGTGCCAGGTTCAATCTGTCCCGCGGCACCGATGCCGAACGCATTGGACAGGCTCGCTGTCACTTCGCGGCCGATCCGTTCGGTGGACCAGTCACGGAAAGCCACACCGAGAACCGTTGCGTATTCCGACGATCCGTCAGCCAGCCCGGTTTCCACCGCTTCGGTGATCTCGGTGAGAATCTGCTGTGCCAGCTGCTGGGCAACCGTGAGCGGGGTGGCCGCTGAAGCGAGGCGATGATCGTTCACCGGCGTGCCGAGAAGCATCGCCATGGACCGGCGGCCTGACTCGCACGCCTCGTCCGTCCCTGATTCCAGGACAGCCACCAAACGCGTCAGCGACACAGCAGGGTCGCCGAGCAAGGTGGCCGCCGTTGCGTGACCGCGTGTGCGACGAACCGACGAGAGCGCAGCGGAATGGTCGTCCTGCAGTTGGCGCTTCAGCCGTCGGGTGACTCGTAGCTGGAGAAGCTCCAGTTCCGCAGAGCGTCGTTCGAGCACCGTTGCGGCCACGTCAACCGCCGCAGCGGAACTGACTGCCGGGGAGCCAGAAACGCCAACGACTGTCTCGGGCTCATGCACGTCGGCAACGCGAAGTGGAACGACAGGAGGAAGCGCTGTCGCCGCAACACCTGCCGCGGCCGACGAAGCCCGCTTGGCCTGGCGACGCTGTGCCGGGATAGCAGCAGCTGACTCGCCCGCAGAAGCGGGTCGGGATCCCTGGGGAACGATGCTGCCAGCCCCCGGGTGCTCGGCCCGAAGCTTCGCGAACGCAGCACCGGCGGAGCGCTTGCGAACAACGGGACCGGCCGACTGAGCAACCGGCGGTTCCAAATGCAGTTCGTCCGTCAGCTGATCATCCGTCGGCTGATCATTCGTGCGCTGATCATCCGTGCGCTGATCATCCGTGCGCTGAGCTTCGACTACCGGGTCCATTTCCAGCGCTGGGGTCGGCGGACCCTCGGCAGTGATGACAGCGACCAGTGCAACGTCGTGCACCAGCGCTCCCAGGGAATCGATCTCCACGGAAACGAACTCCACGGAATCGATCTCCACGGGAATGAACTCCACGGGAATGATCTCAACGAGGGCGACTTCCACTTGCTCGACCTCGACCGTCTCCGCGTCTTCGGGCAGCACAGCCTCCGCGGCCAGCACAGCAGGTTCCACCGACGTCTCCGTCAACAGATCTTGCGTGGTTACAAGGTCGCTCAGACGCAGCTCAACCGTCGGAACCTCGTCGTGGTCAGCGTCGTCAGGAAACGACACCGTTGTGGCAACCGGGACGATCTTGCGCGCAGACTCGTCCGCTCGAGGTTCAGGAACGAAATCGGACTCGTTCTGCTGCTCTGCCCGGCTGGACGACACGTGGCGCAACGATGACAGGTGGCGGCCTCCGGTGAGTTCAGCTCCCAGCTGATCGGCGGTTGGCATCGGTTCCTCAGAGACTCGACGGCCCGCAGCCTCGCCGGCCAGGCGTGCCTCGGTCTCTGCATGCTGAAGGTCGCCAGTCGCGACATCGACAACTCGCCGAGCCTCGCGCATCGTCTCCAACAGCTTTTCCCGACCCACCCGAAGCTGCTCAAGCTGGACATGCGCTGTGCGGCGCCGTTTCGCCAGGTCGGTCAGAATCCGCTCACGCACCGCCCGCGCTTCGCCAATCATTGCCCGCGCCTGCTCACGAGCAGCCTCGGCGGTGACTGCATCGGTCTCGACGTCGGTGTCGCCCAGCCCGACCGGACCATCGGCGAGCATCCCGGTGGACACGTGCCCCATCAGGTGGTCGCCCTCAGGTTCGACTCCGCGACCATCGCGTTGTTTGCCGCGCGATTCTGCTCGGGCCCGCAGCAGAATGCGGCCGGCTTCGCTGTTGGCTCGATCGATGATGAGCTTGGCCTCACGGCGAGCGTCGTCGATGAGCTGCGCTGCCGCAACGGCAGACGCCTCGTCTGCGACGATCAGTTCCACCGTCGCATCGGCGTGCGCTTCCGAGGTGTGGACCGTCGCCCCAGCTGGGGTCGTGAGATCGATCACGGGTCGCACGCTGCGCGCCGAGTCCAGTTCGAGCGACAACCCGGCGACCTGATCGTGCAGGTTGGAAACGTGAACCCCCACCCGCGCCAGGAACTGTCTGACCTGGCCGGTGTCGTACCCGCGGAACGACGTATCGAACTTCTGCGAACGGATCGATTCGCTGGAGAGGTCTGCAGAGCCAGACCCTCGTCCGGGCGCGGTCGCGTCGGCGTGCAGTGCGTGCGTGGCGTGCGTGGTGTGCATGGATGGAATGAGGTCGGTCATGGTGTGGCCCTTGGGGAAGGAAGGGGCTGGCCGCCGTAACGGCGGAGTGCTTCGATTGCGTCGTTCAAGTTGCGGACGGCCACGACCGGCAATTTGCCGGCCCTGGCCCGAGCTTCCTGTTCTTCGCCCGTAGGCACCAGGAACAGCTTTGCACCTGCGGACCTCACACCGGCGGTCTTCTGCTTCACGCCGCCGACATCGCCTACCGAACCGTCGGCGTCGATGGTCCCCGTTGCTGCGATGACCCTTCCTCCAGTGAGTTCACCGGGAGTGAGCAGGTCAAGGATGGCAAGCGTCATCGACAACCCGGCAGACGGGCCCCCGATGTTGGCGGTATCGATGCTGACGTCGACCGGAAGGTCGCATTTGACGGTTTCCGCCGCAACCCCGATGAGCGGCGTACCTTCGATCAACGCCGGGACGATCTCGATGATGATCGACCCCGTTGTGCCGGCCCTGGTCACGCTCAGCGCGACCGGACTCCCCTTCCGAGTTGCAGTGATGCCCGTGCGAAGGTCACCGGCGACGCAGATCGGCGCACTGTTCACCGCCGTGATGATGTCTCCGGCCAGGAGCTTGCCGTTGGCTGGCAGGGTCGGCTCGACCTCGACGACCTTTGCACCTGAACCAGTTCCGTCCTGACCGAGGTAGCGAAGCGCGGCCAGAGTGGCCAGCGTCTTCGAGTCGTCCATCATCGCTCGGCTGCGAGTCAGTTCCGTTGATCGACCACGTGGGTATACCTGGTCGTAGTCCTTGAGATCGACATCGGCGTCGAGGCGGGCCCGAACCCACTGGGTGATGGTGAGCCGGTCGGTAAGCCCCACCGTGGCAAGCAGAAAGCTGCCTTTCGGGCGATATTGCTGGGCACCGGTGAGCTTGATGCGCGGCGTGAGATCGGATGCGGACCCTGGCGCGTATGCCACCGAGTCAGTGTGTATCCGCGAGGCAGCGAGGATTCCGAGAGCCAACAGCAGGGCACCGTACGGATACGCCCGCAACACCCGCCGGCCGAGCGTGGGCCGGTGCGCAGCAATGACCGGACCGGCGTCTGTCACAACCACGGTGGCAGTGGTGCCGTGGTTGGCGGTGTGTCCTGATTCGGCCGCAGTCACCCAGTCGGCGTTCTGGCCCGCAGGCATTTGAGAGGACTCGTGCAACGGACCGCCCGGCGGTTCCTGGTTCTCCGGCATGATCGACGAAGCCTGCCACGCACGGACCGCTAAACGGAGCCGAGTGCCGCGACCGCTCCGATAGCCCCGCCGCCTACGCTGGAAGCGATGGACGTGCCGGTTGACTCACAGCGAGAGGCACAGCAGGAGTCGCTGCACCAACGCCGTGCAACAGCAGCACTTTCCGGGCATCGTGGTGATCCCGTCGCAGCGATGGCAGCAGCAGGAGACACTGAACCGTCTGTCAGACTGCTCGGATTCGGTGCCCTCGCACGACTTGGTTTGCTCCAGCAGGATCATGCCCAGCGCGGGCTGAACGATACCGATTCACGGGTGGTCCGGCGAGTTCTGGAAGCCGTCGCAGGAACCGGACGGACCGCACAGGGCGAAGGAAGCGGCCTCATCGATTCCCGCCTGGTGGAACTGCTTGCGGCGAGCGACGACGCCGTCGCCGAGACCGCTGCCTGGGCCCTCGGCGAACGCCATCAGCAGACCGAGTCCGGACCACGCACCGATGTCAGCTCGGCGGAACAAGCGGTCATCGTCGGTGCGCTGTGCACCGCTGCGGTCGACCACCACGACGCGCTGGTGCGCGAAAGCGCGGCTGCTGCCCTTGGCGCGATCGGGCTCGAGGCGGGGCTAGACGCCATCCTGAGGGCCACGCAGGACAAGGCCACCGTGAGACGACGAGCGATTCTGGCGTTGGCATCGTTCGACGGACCAGACGTGTTGGCGGCGCTCGAACGCGCACGCACGGACCGGGACTGGCAGGTTCGTCAAGCTGCCGAGGACTTGCTCAGGGCGCCTTAACCCCGAACCCGGTCCCGCAGCATCGCTCCGACAGGTTCAGCGGCGGCCCGGCATCACAACTGACTTCAAGGTGTCGTAGTTCTCGATGCAGCGCCCGGCACCGAGCACCACGCACTCAAGCGGCGCCCGAACAAGGTGAACCGGTACACCGGTGATCTCGGAAAGACGGGCATCCAGGCCGGGCATCATCGACCCCCCGCCAACCAGGTGGATGCCGTTACGGATGACGTCCTGGGCCAACTCGGCGGGTGCCTGGCCGAGACACGTCACAACCGAGGTGCAGATTGCAGTAATCAGTTCGTCGCACGCTTCGCGGATTTCGGCCGGGCTGAGCAACACCGTTTTGGGAAGCCCTTTCATGACTTCACGCCCACGCACCTCGGCACGGATGGAGTCTCGCTCGGTTGGCCAGGCCGAACCCACCGCAAATTTGATCTCCTCGGCGGTACGTTCACCGATGGCAATACCGTATGCGCGTCGAATATAAGTCTGGATAGTGTTATCGAAGTCGAACCCGCCGACTCGGATGGCCTGCAGTGCCACCACACCGCCAAGGCTGATGAGCGCCGTCTCGGACGTACCGCCTCCGATATCAACCACCATCGACGCCTGTGGTTCGTGGACCGGAAGTTCAGCGCCGATTGCCGCAGCCATGGGCTGCGGAATGAGCTGGGCGTCGGCTGCTCCGGCGCGTCTCGCCGCTTCGGTGACTGCTCGCTTCTCGACTTCCGTGATGGCCGACGGGACACAGATCAGCACGCGCGGCCGGTTGAACCTGCTGACCCCCACCCGCTGGAGCAGGAGCCGGATCATGCGTTGCGTGATGTCGTAGTCGGTGATGGCACCCTGACGGAGCGGACGCACGGCGACGATGTAGCCAGGCGTGCGACCGATCATCTGCCACGCCTCGTCGCCCATGGCGAGCACTTCGTTGTTGAGGCTGTTCAGAGCGATCACACTGGGCTCGTTCAGCACGATCCCTTCGCCTCGCGCGTACACAAGCGTGTTCGCAGTTCCAAGGTCGATGGCGAGATCGCGTGCCATCAGCGGCGGCGCTTCCCGTCTTTGCGCATGTCTCGTCTTATGGGGGTTCGTTTCGGATCGAGGGCATCGAGGCCCTCACGGAACTGGCGCATGCCGGCTTCGATCGACCGCGGCCGACGTTGGCGCCAGACGTTGATGCCGATGACGATTGCTGCGACAACGCCGGGCACGAGCAGGAAGAGCAGGACGTTCATCTCGGGGAGTCGCCCCCGCTCGCTCCAACCGTGCGCGCCGGATCAACCGCTGACACGTCGGCGATACCGGTCGCTGCCAGACCCCAGTCCGTGCCGCCGGCCCACGTTTCGCGTTTCCAGATGGGGACCGCGGCCTTCAGAGCGTCGATACCGAAGCGCGCGGCTGCAAAAGCAGCCGGCCGATGGGCGCTGGACACAGCGACGACGACCGAGACCTCGCACAGGTTCAGCGGCCCGACACGGTGCAGGAGCGCAACTCTGCCGATCTCGGCGAACCTGCGCCGGATATCAGCCTCGATCTCACCCAGTTTCGGAACGACCTGCGACTCGTACGCCTCGTACTCCAAAAGCGTTACCCCGGTTCGATGTTCTGCGTGATCACGGACCGTGCCGCTGAACAGGACCACAGCCCCGCAGCGAGGAAGCACGCACCAATCGTGCACCGTTCCGACGGGAAGTTCGGACGCAGTGAGCTCTAGCCAGGAATCACCGGTTGTCGGCGGTTCGCAGGGGGTTGGTACTGAAGACATGACCTGGTCATCGTAGGGGCATCAGCGGGGCCTCGCCCACCGACGGAACAGCGCGTAGACCGTACCGATGGCACCGAGACCAACCCCACCCAGCGCAGCGATCGTCACTTCCTGGCGACGCCGGGCAAAGAGGCGGGCAAACCGGGATGGTGGTCGTTGAGAGACGAGGACTTCTTCGGTGGTGCTGAGCGCCGTCCATCCGGTGGCTTTCAAACGGTCGTTGGCCACGACCCAGGGGTAGCGGGACCACGGCAATGCCCCGTGCGGGCGTGGTCCGAGGGCAAGCAGCGGGTAGACGACGAATTGCACAAACGCAGACACCACCTCGCGGACCGGGCCGGTGGCAGGGATGGAAAACGCCATCCCCATCAAGGGGGGCGCATCCTCGCCGCGTAGCCATTTGTCCGGGGCCACGTTGAACGTACCCTCGAGCCGACGCACCGCCGCATGTACGGCGGCCGAAGCCACGTCGTCGAGGTGCACGAACTGCACAGGCGGCGGTGTCGACAGCAAGAGGTCGACCTTCGACGGGCCGACCGCACGTGCAAGCCACCCACTCGGCCCGCTGAGCGAGGGGGTGACGGCCGGCCGCATCACAGCGAGCGAGCGATCGGGGCGACCTTCGCGCCACCGCCGACCGACTTCTTCGAGGGCGAGACGCGACGATGCGAACTCGAACCCAGGATTGGGATTGGGCTGATGTGCCTCGGTGATCGGGACCGGGTTGTCGGGCCAGGCGCCATAGACGGCAGCGCTCGAGATGATGACAACCGATGAGATGCCGACGTTGGAAGCCGCTTCGAGCACACGCTCGGCAAGCGCTGCATCGTCATGCTCGTCTCCCGCGGCAAAAGCTGACGCCAAATGGATCAACGCGTTGCAGCCGGCGAAAAGGGGCTCGAGCGTCGCGGTCCCGAGGTCGGCGCGATGGAACCGGATATGCGGGCTGAACGGTGTCGGGCCGTCTCGGTCGACGGCCACGACTCGCTGGACCAGGGTCTCGGGCAACTCGGCCAGCAGAGCCATCACACGCTGCCCAAGCCGTCCGTTGGAGCCGGTCACTGCCAGCACGACGGGACCCGGCGTGGGGAGTTGAGGTACCAGCGTTCTCGCCGGACGAGGACTCTGGCCCACTTCCTGGACCGCTTCCTGTTCCACTTCGGGCTGCACTTCCCTACGATGCCATGTCATCGGGGCCGATGGTGCCGCCATGCGGTCAGCGTTCACGAGCCGACGCGACCTGATGGGCCACCGGAACCACCCCCAACCAGCCGAATCCACCGAACCGTTGAACGAAACAGCAAGACGCCTCATGCCAGACAACTCGGTGCCAGACAACTCGGTGCCAGACGATTCCGTGCCATCCGACTCCACGCCGGGTGACTCAACACCGCGTGCCTCAACACCGGGTGCCTCAACACCGGGTGCCTCAACGCCGGGAGACATGCCCCCGGACCCGTTCGGCGCACAAGACCCGTTCGACGTCTCTGATCCGGGGCTGGCCCACACACCGACCGGAGACTCCGAAGACGAAACACCAACGCAGAACGACCCGTTCGGCGGGTTCGGGTCTGTGCTCGGCCCAATGATGGGCGATCTCACCAAGATGCTGTCTCAGCAGACCCAAGACGGGTGGCAACAGGCCCGCCAGTACGCGGTGTTGCGAGCATCGGGAGAAAGTGCCGACCGGTCGTCAGCCTCTTCGCCTACCCGCCCCTCAGGGACACCCGTTTCCGGCCCCGTCGCTGACCCGCCGGTCAACCCGCTGGACCGAATTCGGATCGAGGAACTGGTCGCCATCGTCGAACGCCACGTGGTCGGCGCGACAGGCCTCGAACTGGCCGGCCCGAAGGGGTTGACAGTATTTGCGCTCACTCGGGCAGGCTGGGCTACTGACTTTCTCGATGGACATCGAGAACTGTTCAAACCAGTGCTGGAAAAGTCGTCGGCTTCGGCTGGCCCTGTCCCGCAGGCTGGCTCACCCGAAGCACTGCTGTCGGGCCTGCTGAACGCAGTCGGCCCTTCCATGATGGCGATGCAGATCGGTGCCATGGCCGGCCAGTTGGCGCACCGCTATTTCGGGTCTGGCGACCTGCCCCTTCCGCCGGCCCAGCGTGATTCGGTTTCGTTCATCCCCTCCAACATGGCGCGCTTCGCCCAAGAATGGACGCTGCCGATCGACTCGCTCCGGGTTCGGGTGGCGATCGACGAACTGGTCCTGCACGGGATCATGCGGTTGCCGCATATTGCCGAATCTCTACGCGCGCTGATTATTCGTCACGCTGCGGGATTTCGCATCGATCCCACCACGTTGATGGAACGACTGGGGGATTTGGCAGATGACCCGCCCTCCGCCGTTGACCGGATTGCTGAAATGGCCAACCTGGCTGCCCCCAACGCAACAGCAGATCAGGTGGATGCAGCCAATGCGTTACGACGGCTCAACTCGATCGTCGGAGGTTACGTCGGCCACGTCGGCGATCTTGTCGGCTCGCAGCTTCTCGGCGGCGATCGGCGGGTTGCCGAGGCGATGCGTCGGCGTCGTCTGCAGCCTGACGATGCCACCGACATGCTCGCCCAGCTGACGGGGCTGAACATGACCACCGAGCAGCACGAACGCGGAGCTGCATTCATTTACGGTGTGCTCAGCCGAACCGGCGACGATGGCGCCATACCGCTGGCAGCCTTATGGACATCGCAATCCAACCTTCCCACCGACGCCGAGATCGACGCGCCAGGGCTGTGGCTCGCTCGGATCGAACTGCAGGACGACTGAACGTTCGCGGCGCATCGCCGCACAGTTCCGCGTCCGCTGTCGGCACAATCACAACTCGGGCCGGTTTCCCACACAACTTGCCCAAAACGCTGCTGTGAGCCGAGCGTTTTACCCACGTTGCGCGTATGTGGCGGCCGAGTTGTGTTCCGGCTCGCTCAGCGGGAACGTTTCCGTTTCCGACTGACAGTCGACGTGATGGGCAGCCGGGGCCGTTCGGCACCCGGGGTCCGCACGTCGGAGGGCATTTCCGTCAGGGCATCTGCCCGAGGCGCGCGTGACTCGTTCGGACGCGGCTCGACCGCAAACCGTGCAGCCGGTTCGACTGCGACCGGTTCCGGTTTCGTGCGGTCATGAACCCGATCGCGGCGTCCGGATGGCTGGAGGGTCGACCGAGATGCGGCAAGCCGTGACGCAGGGAGCCGTGCGACGCGGCTGCGAAATGACGCCTGTTTCGCAACCAGCCACTCAAGGGCTGGTTCGCCGACGACGCCCACGAAACAGGCTCCGGCCATCGCCGCCGCGATGAGCAGCAAACCGATCGACCGGGGCGGTTCGGCACCGGTCGCAACCAGCGCCCCGACGACCCACGACAGCTGGAACCGAGTTTCGAAGCGAGCGAATGCTGCGCCTTGCCCGCCGACGGCCTGGTCACGTTGCACGATGGCATCGAACGAGAGCCGTGCGATTGATCCGCTGAGCCCGACAACTCCAGCAACGACCGCACCTGCCATCCGGCCTCCTCCGATGGCACACAGCGATGCCACGACGCCTGCGAACGCTGCGCAGCCGATGATGATGCGCGATTCGTGGAAGCGCCGACGAAGCCGTTCGGCCACCAGTGCGCCGACGCTGGTCCCGGCCGACAGCGCTCCGAGCGTGAGCCCCGACCACCACAACGGCGCGTCGCGCAGCGACATCAACGAGAGGACCATCACCAGGCCGATCACACCCCGAAGGACTGCCATCACAAACCCGTTGACCCGCACCGCTTCGGTGTAGGTATCGGCGCGTTCCCGACGGAAAAACACGGTGGTTGCCTCGGACGCGACTGCCGACTCGCGCAGTCGCATTCGGATACGCGTGGACACGCCGGCAGCAGCCAAGAACCCGAGGCAACTCGCCCGCAGCACCCAACGGTTGCCAAAGAGTTCGCGCACGGCCCAAGCCGGAGCAAGGCCGACCGCTCCACCGAACACCGCGATGAGCGACAACCGAGAGTTCGCTCGAACCAATTCGTCGTCGTTGCGGACGATTTCGGGAACGATCGAACTGCGCGCAACCGCTGTCGCCTTTCCGCACACGAGCAGGAGGAACGCTTCGGGGAAGAGCCAAAGGGACTGCAAATCTCTGGCCATGAACAGGCACGTCACCGCTTTGATGATCGACGTCGCCGTCACCACCCAGCGTCTACGTTCACCGAGTCGATCGACCAACGGACCGATGAACGGCGCCACCACCACGAACGGAGCCAGGCTGATGAGGAGGTACTGCAATACCTTCGATTTCGCCGCACCAGGCGTCAGATCGAAGAACAGCGACCCGGCGAGAGCAAGCGAGGTGGCCGCGTCTGCGGCTGCGATCACCGCATGCGCAGCACCGAACCGGCCGAATCGTGAGCGAGGCATGCGGGCATCAACGACTCGAAGGTGCAGCATCATCCATGCGCCCAGACGGTCGGTTCTTGACGGGTGCGCTCTGGTCATGTCAGTCCGAATCTTCTCACCGTCGGGCGCGTTGAAGACCGGCGCATCGGGACGAGACCGGGTTGTCGCGGAGTCATCCCTTCGGAGGGGCCAGGTATGCGGCCTGATTGAACGTTCCGCCCGGTTCCAGTATCCACACCGACGCCTTCTGACAACGGGGCTCGGCACCCAGGTCAAGGCCATCGTGACGCCGAAACGAGTCGAGCAACCCGGGAATGATGTCACCGTGACTACACATCACGACGTTGCCAGCGCCAACGGAACGGGCGAGCGCGAGTGCCTCGTCATGAGGGCCTTCAGCCAACGCGGCAGTGATCGAAATCGGGAGACCGAGGCGCGCTGCGAGCGGTGCGACCGTCTCGACGCATCGCAGGTATGGGCTGCTGAGCACCCGTTCAATCCTGACCTCGGCAAGTGCGTCGACAAGGTCTGCTGCTTGGTGGCGGCCCTGCGCCGTCAGCGGGCGCAGTGTGTCGTCGGTTCCGTTCCACGTGGAGCGCGACCCAGCTTGGGCGTGACGGACGAGATAGAGCGTCACGAATCGTCGTCCTCGTCCGGTCAGTCGGTCGCTCGGTCAGTCGGTCAGCGCAGTGACGCGACGCGCAGCGCGGCGGGCGCCGGAGACTGCGAGAAAACGGAGGTGCTGGGCATCGGTCGTGGAAGCAGGTTCGCCCGACCCGCCGGTATCGGCTGACACCCGCTGCGTCCACGTGGTGTCGGCAAGTTCCCAGGCTCGTACGTCGGAACGCAGCAGGGTGCTCACGATGTCGTTCAGTTCCGACACCAGGTCCGGTTTCACCACCGGAACCAGCGTCTCGACCCGGCGATCCAGGTTGCGCGGCATCATGTCGGCCGAACCCAGCATCCAGAGTGGCTGGCCGTCACCGTTACCGTTGGCGAAATGGAACACGCGGGAGTGCTCGAGGTATCGCCCGATGACCGAGCGCACCCGGATGTTCTCGCTGAGCCCCGGCACCCCTGCCCGAAGGCAGCAGATTCCCCGGATGATCAGATCGATGTCGACACCGTGCCCGCTTGCTTCGTACAACGCCTCGATCACCGGTTCGTCGACCAGCGAATTGAGCTTGAGGACGATTCGTCCCGGCCCACGCGTCGACGTCGGGTGCTCATTTGCGATAAGGGAGACGACCGCTTCTCGCATGCCGCGCGGTGCCACGACGAGCCGCTCGTAGTGCTCGGCCGATCCGAAACCGGTAAGTGTGTTGAACAGCTTCGTGAGATCTGCACCGAGCGCGGGGTCCGAAGTAAACAGGCCCAAGTCTTCATAGAGCCTGGCCGTGGACGAGTTGTAGTTGCCGGTTCCGATGTGGCAGTACCGCCGTAGCCCGTTGTCTTCCGCCCTGACGACGAGGGCGACCTTCGCGTGGGTCTTCAGCCCAACCACCCCATACGCCACATGGATGCCCACTTCTTCCATCGCCTTGGCCCAAGCGATATTGGCCTGCTCATCGAAGCGGGCCTTCAGCTCGATGAGCACCGCGACCTGCTTGCCTGCCTCGGCTGCGGCGATAAGCGCGCGTGCGATAGGTGAATCGCCCGAGGTGCGGTAGAGGGTCATCTTGATTGTGAGAACCGATGGATCCTTTGCCGCAGACCGGATGAACGTCTCGACGCTTGAAGCGAAACTGTCGTACGGGTGGTGCACCAGCACATCGGCCGCACGGATTGCGCCGAACACGTCCACGTTGCCGGCTTCGTCGGGAGCGAACGCCGGACGAGTGGTCGATGGCCACAATTCGTCTTTCAGTTCGGGTCGATTGAGCGCATGGAGCGACCAGAGCGACGTGAGGTCGAGCATGCCATCAACGGTAAACACGTCAGCCGCAGTGAGCTCGAGTTCGTCGACGAGCAACGAAATGATTTCGGTCGGCGTCCCGGCCGACACTTCAAGCCGGACTGCTCGGCCGAAGCGGCGCCTCCGGAGTTCGGTCTCGACAGCCACCAGCAGATCCTCGGCGTCGCTGTCGTCAACCGACAGATCCGCGTCGCGGGTGACCCGAAAACTATGTGCGCTTTCGATTGTGAACCCGGGGAACAGTTGGTCCACGTGGGCCGCCACCAACGATTCGAGGGGGAGCAGTTGGTTGGCACCGATCGGCATGAACCGCGGGAGGAGGGGCGGAACCTTCACCCGCGCAAATCGGGTCGCACCGGCCGCGTCGCGGATGACAACGCCGAGGTTGAGGCTCTTGTTCGAGATGTACGGGAACGGATGACCCGGATCCACCGCCAGCGGAGTCAGTACCGGGAAGATCCCGTTCTCGAACGCAGCGCTCATTTCGGTGCGTGAGTCCGCGCCGAGGTCGTCCCACGAGACGATCTGAATGTCCACCTGTCGAAGCAATGGGTACAACTCGTCGAGCAGCACCGAACTCTGGTGTCGAATCAGCTCCGACACCCGCTGCGTGACGGAGGCCAACTGCGACACAGGATCGTCGGGTATACCTCGGAGCATGCCGGCGGCGGCACGGTCTTGGAGAACCGCGACCCGAACTTCGAAGAACTCATCGAGATTACTGCTGAAGATCGCAACGAACTTGAGACGTTCGAGCAGCGGTACGTGCGGGTCCGAAGCGAGCGCAAGGACCCGCTCATTGAACGCCAACCATGACGATTCCCGGTTGATGAGCCGCGCAGCCGATGGGTGGGGTTCCATCTCGGTGCAGCGTGAGGACGGTTCAGTAACGGGCGTCAGGGCAGGGAATCAGGACTGGCGCGAGCAAGAGCCGGTCATTCAGCTTCGGGCAGCCCGAAGTCCCACTCGGCGATGATTGCTTCGCGTTCGGCGTCGTTGTTGACCCGGTCGCGGTTACGACGAAACTGCGGATCATGGAACGGCAGCAGCAGCAGACGGGCCATAACCCGGGTACGGAACTCTTCGATGAGCGCACGGTCGCCGAAGACCGGTTCGAGTTCCCAGTGGGGTGCAACAGGGCCGAGATACACGATGCGGACGTGAGCACGCGGCTCGGCTGGGTTTGCGGTCACGGCGGTCATGTCACAAGCTCCGGATCAGGCTTTGCCGTCGAGCTTGTCTTCGACCTTGTTGGCGACGCCTGATGCAGTTGACGCTGCATCCTTGGCGCCGTCGGCGACGCCATCCTTGAATTCTTTGGAGGCCTCGCCGAGCGAGCGAGCCAGCTTCGGCAGGCGCGACGCCCCGAACAGGACCAAGACAATCACGAGGATGATGATGAGTTCTGGAGCTCCGAGACCGGCCATGTCGGAAAGCGTACTCCTTCATCACGGTTGTTCGGCCAGCCGTCGGCGAACCGGCCCAACAACGACCGAAGCCCGCTCCGGGAGGAACGGGCTTCGATGAGGAAGTTGCGGTGACCCGACAAGCAGTTCACGGTTCCTTCGGACGGGTCGTGGACGTCCGAAGAGGTTGACGGGCAGGGGTGTTAGGCCGTTGCCTCGGCTGCGCTTCGACGGGCAAGTGCCCGGCTGCGCCGGACTTTGCGCCGCTCGCGTTCGGACAGCCCGCCCCAGATACCGAACTTTTCGCCGTTCGCCAGGGCATATTCCAGGCAGTCGCCGCGCACGACACAGCCACGGCAGACCTCTTTGGCCTCCCGGGTGGACGCCCCCCGCTCGGGAAAGAACAACTCTGGGTCGACACCCATGCAGTTGGCCTTGTTCTGCCAGCTCCGTGCGGCGAGTTCTGGATCGAGGAATGTGCGCATCATGCGGACTCCTTCTTGCCGACCGAGGCCAGCGGTGGAAGGACCGGCAGAGCGAAACCGACGGACAGCGCTGCCGCGCCGTGGTGGCGAAGCGCTGCTGTGGATCGTCGAAGCACAAAGGTCCTTGAGGTCAGGTGGTGCGAGGAGGGTGTCGTGTGTGGCTTGGCTACAAACCACATAGACGAAATTACAACTGCGTCATTGTTCATGTTTCGGGCCTACAGTGCAAGCGGAAAGCACGGATTTCTCCTGAACAGCAGGGTTTTTGCTGCACGCTTCACCCGCGCGCTTACAACCGCGCAGGGATGAACCCGCAAACCGCGACGTGCGCCCCGCGCCTCTGTCGCAGAATCGCGAGGATGGCAGGACCATGACGCAACGATCAGCGCTCTACAGTCCTGCGGAGTTGTTCGCCGGGTTCGACCCAGACGAGATCGGTTCCTACGTCAGCACCCTCGACGCGCAGATCTACCTCGACACCCGCCGGGACTGGACCGACTCGAGGGGGGCAGAACGGGCGGCGCACGATCAGCGCATCACTGTTGCCCGTGACACGTTCGTCGCCGGGCGCCGCGTGGTAGCGCTGATGGGTGGTCATGCAGAACCCAGAGGGTCAAGCACCTACCGTTCGGTTGCGGGCATGGCAAATCAATTTGCCGAGCGATTCGTCGTCGCATCTGGGGGTGGACCAGGGGCCATGGAGGCCACGCACCTCGGGGCGCTCATCACTGACAGCGACGAACTCGAAAAGGCGATCCGGTTCCTTGCGTCGGCGTGCCCAGATTTTCCGCACGGGATGAAACACCTCGTGAGCGGCAGCACCTTCGACCCCAAACTTGTCACGCAACTGCACGCTTGGCAGGCACCGGCATTTCGGGTGCTCGCCTCGGTCGATGAACTGTCGCGCCGGCCGTCGCTCGCCATACCAACGTGGTTTTACGGACACGAACCTCCGACGCCGTTCGCGACGCACATCGCCAAGTACTTCCACAACGCCATTCGCGAAGACGGAATGCTCGCCATCGCAGGGGCTGGCATCGTGTTCGCTCCTGGCAAAGCCGGCACACTGCAGGAGATCTTCCAGGACGCAGCGCAGAACTACTACGAGAGCTTTGGACGGTCCAGCCCCATGGCATTTCTCGACGTCGGCCAATACTGGAGCGAGCAGTTCCCGGTAGAGCATCTCCTTCGTCCGCTCTTCGGCGCAGAACGCTATGAGCGCTGGATACTGATCAGCGCTGACCCCGACCAGATCGTCTCCTTTATCGACAACAACGGCCGCTGAACATCCGTGCGTCACGAATCAGCATTCTTGGCGGGTTTCGTGACAGGTGGCTGAATACGATTGCCGCGTGAGTGTTGATCCGTCGCAGTTCTATACCGGCTGATTTGTGATGCATACGCCCTTCTGCGGGGCACGATCGCCCCGGCCGATCCGTATCTCCGATTCGTGCGACGGTGCGGTGAGCCCGCTCTGGAGATCGGTTGCGGCCATGGCGAACCGCTCCTCGACCTCGTGGCAGCTGGGTTGGACGTCACGGGTCTCGATTCATCAGCAGACATGTTGTCTCGGTGCCGCGCCGAAGCCGACCGGCGGGGTCTCACGGTCGAGCTCGTGTGCCAGCCCATGGAGGCGATGCAGATGCATCGTCGGTTCGCGTCAACCGGGAGCCCGGCGTTGTAGGCCGAGTTTCCGGGCGAGTACTTGAAGAACAGTGAGCGACGCTCGTAGTGCTGCGACCAGGCGAGGGTTCCGTGCGTGATTGCTTCGGTGAAGATCACCACGTCGCCCGCCTGCAACGCCACTTCGTGGATGATTGGATTCCCGTAGTCGATTGTCTGTGGACGTATGAAGTTGGCCTTGTGCGAGCCAGGGATGCAGCAGAATCCGCCACCACCGGCAGGATGCTCGACCACGGCCCACTGCACACCGATAAGACCGCAGTGGATGCGTCCCTGGCGGACCTCGTAGTACTGCGCCGGGTCGAACGGAGTCCCGCCACCATGCACCCACAGCCCCTGGTACCCGGTGCGATATAGATGCCGTAGGAATGATCGAGGCGGGCGTTGGAACCGTTGACTTCACGCACCACATCGATGACTGCCGAATGGTCCATCAACGACGTGGCAACGGGCGCTGAAGGCGACCCGAGAAAGCCTGCGAACCGTTGTCCGGCGATTGTGTCGTCGGGCGAAGGGTAGGCCTGCGCGTCAATTTCGGCGTTGACGGCGCGCACCTCCGCTGCCGTCAGCACTGCCCGTCTGACCAGGAAGCCCTGCAGATCGAACGAGTAGCGCTCCTCGTCGTTCATCGGACCCAACGCGGTTAACCGGACCCAACGCGGTTACCAGTCAGTTCCGGGCACGATGCGTTTCATGAACTGATCGAACAACGGCACGGTAAAGGCCGTGTCTCCGTGGCTGGGGCTCCACACCATCCCTTTGGAGATGAGCTGTGCCTTGGTTGGGCCAAGCGCATTTACCCGCTTGCCGAGCATTTCGGCGACCTCCCCGCGCGATGCGGCCCGGGACCCAATTCGACCATCGCTCGGAGGTAGCGCTTCTCTCCTGGCGTCAGCCGATCGAACCTCACCCGAAAGAAGCTGGCATCGAGCGATGCCGTTGCCAAGATCGAACCATTGACGACATCGGCACGGGTTATCGGCGATTGTTGTGCTGCGTCCCAGGTGTGCTTTCCCCATTCCTGCACGAAGTACGCGTATCCGTACTGCAACTCGTCGACGAACAGAACGACCGCCGTTTCGCCAGCTTTGGCGGCGCGCCCGACGGACTCGAGTAGGGCGGAAAGATCTATTTCCAAGTCGCCATCGTCAGCGAGACCGGGCTCGGGCTCGAAGTCCAGACCAACCTCAAGATCCTGGAACTTCAGCTTCAACTTCGCGAATCCCGCTACCGCTCGCAGTACTCGCTGAGCAAGGTCTTTCGCCACCTCAGACCGACTCAGCCGAAGCATCGCGCGGCGTAACTCGGGTGCAAGCATCGAGGGGAGCGATCGACCTTACGGTGCTTCGATCCGGACCGTGTGCACACCGGATTCCTCAGCCGCGTTTCGGATCGAATCGAGCAGGACTGTCTTTCCAACCCCCCTGAGGCCAACCATCAACAGACTCTTGGTCGGCCTGCCCAACCGGAGTCGCTGGATCGCGATTCGGGCCTCTTCTCGGAGTTCGTCACGGCCCGCCCACGCTGGAGGGGGCGCGCCAGCACCCGGTGCGAATGGGTTGCGAATAGGGTCCGCGAAGCGCTTTTACACTGTTTAGGGAACTTAGTCACTCAGGCTAATATCTCTAACTT
This sequence comes from Acidimicrobiia bacterium, assembly GCA_031385545.1. Taxonomy (GTDB): domain Bacteria; phylum Actinomycetota; class Acidimicrobiia; order Acidimicrobiales; family JANYDT01; genus JANNBN01. Next base: position 21,405 of record JANNBN010000062.1, read on the forward strand.
CACTCAGTTTCGGTTCTAACGGCGACCCTTGGACATGGCACGCTTGTTCTGGATGAAGTCGACCAGGACGTAGTCACCCAGGTTCTCGGGGGTTGTGTAGAACGCCCGACCACGGTTCATTTCGGTAATGCGGCCGATGAAGGCCTTGAGGTAGCTGGTGGCGTCGAGCATGAACGTGTTGATGGTGATGCCGTCTCGGGTGCAGCGGGCCACCTCGGTGAGCGTGGCCTCGACGGTTTCGCGGACCGGCGGGTAGCTGAAGAACGGCTCGCCGTTGGGAAGAATGTGGGCGGTTGGCTCGCCGTCGGTGATCATGATGATCTGCTTGGTACCGATCTGCTTGGCCAGCATCCGGCGGGAGAGCAGAAACGCATGTTGCATGTTGGTGCCGTAGACGAAGTCCCAGCTGACCTCGGGAAGTTTCTCGGGCTTGATCTCATAGGCTGTCTCGGAGAAACCCACGATGCCGAGGAAGTCACGCGGGTACATCGACGAGATCAGTGAGTGCAGCGCCATCGCCACCTTCTTGGCGGACAAAAAGTTATCTCGCATGGGCATGGACAACGAGAGGTCCAGCATCAGCACTGTGGAGCTGCGCACCAGTGTTTCGGTCTGCTCGATCTCGAAGTCGTCAGGCGTCAGCTTGACCCCTCCGGTGTCGGTGCGCGCTCCCCCACGAGCGAGCGCATTGCGGATGGTCCGTTCGATGGACAGGTTGAACGGGTCGCCGAACTCGTATGGCTTGGTCTGGTAGCTGCGTTCGGCACCGATACCGATGCGTTCGATCTGGTGACGTCCCAGCTGGTCCTTGGCCAGCTTCGAGAACAGCTCGTTGAGCGCGTTGGACCCGATGCGACGCATACCGCGCGGGGTGAGCTCCAGGCGCCCTTCCTTGTTCTCGATCATTCCAGCACGTTCGAGCATCTTGGTGAGTTCTGCCAGCTTCTCCAACGCCTTGGCACCGTCTTCGCCCAGCAGCCCCTTGGCAACATCGATGTCAGCCTCGGCCAGTGCACCGGGGTTGGTGGCATTGCGCATGAGGTTTTCGAGTTGGTCGATGTTGCCAAGCTCCTGCATCACGTCCATGGCATCGCCCATGCCGAGCGGGTTGTCGCCCTGGAAGTTGAAGCCTTTGCCCCAATTGAGGCTGGGGAACGCCTGCTGCAGCCCCTGGCCGAGCTGTTCCACCTGCCAGCGCAGATCCATGTCGCCAAGGAGCTGATCGGACAGTGCCTGCATCTGCGCCCGTTGCTCGGGGGTCATGGAGTTCATCATCTGCTGCATGGCTGCCATCTGCTGGGCCATCTGCTGGAGCAGCTCTTCGAGAGTCTGAGGGTTGCCAGGGAAGAAGTCGGCGAACTTTCCCATGAAGTCTTCGAAGGCCGATTGCGTGTCCTTACCCTCATTGTGCATGTTCACCAGATTGTTGAGATCTGCGTACATATCTTTCATGCGAGCCATGTCTTCGGGAGACATGTTCTGCATCGCCTGTGACATTTCGCCGAGCATGCTGTCAATCAGCTGCTGGCGCAGTTTGTCCATCAGTTCTTCGAACTTCTGCGCAGCTTCGTTGGAAGCGAAGTCGTAGTTGCCAAGCTCGCGTACCTTGCCGGCAAGGTCCGGCGGAAGGAAGTCGAGCGACATGTTCTTGTCCATCGCCATCGACTCGGCAGTCTCCTGACGCCGTTGATCGCCCGAGTTGCGTGCCTTCTCGACGATTTCGTTGATGGCGTTGCGTTCGGTATCGAGGACCTCCGTCAGCGCGTCGTTGACCTCGTCGTAGACGCCTCCGAGGTTGTAGTCCTCGAGGCGCTGCTGGCGACGCTCGCGCAGCTTCTGCAGCAGCTCCTGCATGCCGGCGACGCGCTCACCGTTCTTGTCGGTGAACCCGTTCTGCATCATCTTGCGTAGCGCCGCATTGAGATCACCGTGGTACAGCAGATCGTCGTTGAGCTGCGCCATGACATCATCGGCGTCGAGCTCGAAACCGACCTGCGTGCCGTCCCAGCGTGAGTACGAAAGCCGACGTGCCATGCCGGAACCCTACGCCTCTCGTCTCGCTATATGCGATCCGCCGCTATGCGATCCGCACTCCGCGATCCGGGGCGCCGCCGGTCAACGACTGAAGGCCCGGATGCGCTCCTGTGCAACCCGCATCGCCCGAAGCTCCGCATCCAGCGGTGCAATGACCTCGGCGTCGACCGTGGCCGCTATTGCTTTGCTCAGTTCGGTGCGGGCCCGTTCTCGACGGCGACCTGCACCGACAACAGCCAGCCGCCGACCCACGACCGCAATCAACAGACCAAGCACCGCTCCCCCGATTGCAAGAACGGTCGGCAGCGGGACCTGGCCGAGACGGAGCATCGGAGGATCTGGGATCTGGAACCACTTCAGGACGAAGAGCGCGCCAAGCCATACCAGCCCTGCGACCATTGCCAGCGCCAAGAGGCGCTGGACAGTTCCGAGCACGGCCCACCAGCGTGGACGTTGCAGCGGCATCTGCTGTGATCCAATGCCACGGTCCAGCCGATCAGGCAATGCTCGCATGGCCGGCTCGACGGTGTCTCGCACGCGCCGCTCCCAATGAACAGGAAGCTGACTCGACGTGTCCTCGATGAGGTCGCGGCCCGCGCTTGCCAGCGCTCCGACCGAAATCGTGGAAGGGGCCGGGAGCGACGACCGAGGAACGGTCATCGTGAGCCCGTCGTCGCTGCCGCCTGGGGTCTGCCCTGGCGCACCGCCACGCGACCCTCGCCCGAGGCCCAGCCGGCGGAGCGGTTCTGCTCGTAGGCGACTAGCCCACCGCGTGACTGGCCAGCCAACCGCGAGAGACGCGCGGTGCCGATACGTTCCGGCCACCGCGTCGGCGACGGTGTCCACCCCCGCCACAGTGGCTGCGGCTCGTACCAACCGATCCCGTGCAAGGGGTGCGACGGCCGCTGGGTCGGACTCACCGACCGATACGCCCAGATCGCCTGACAACCAGTCGAGATCGGCGTCAAGGCGGCTCACCAGCGCTCGCCGTTCGGCCACCCGTGCTTGCAGCTCCCGGCGAACATCAGGAATACCCGAGCCCGTGACGGCCGACACCGCCATGGTCCGGACACCTTGCAACCCATCACCCGCAAGAAGCTCACCAAGATGCGTCAGGCATCGGTGAACATCATCGGCGTGCAGACGATCAGCCTGATTCAGCAGGACAAGTGTGACTGCCCCATGGCCGCTGAACCGTTCGAGGAAGCCCTCGTGCAATGCCGCGTCGGCATACTTCTGTGGGTCGACGACCCAGCAGAGCACATCGACGACCTGCACCAGACGTTCGACCTCGGCGCGATGCGATGACTCGGTTGAATCGTGGTCGGGGAGATCAAGGAGTACGAGCCCATCAAGCGCTGGATCTTCGAGGCGGTCGCTCGTCGGCACCTGCAACCATTCGAGCAACGGCCCCGCGTCCGGTCCGAAGACCGCAGCACGTGCAGCCGAGGTGGTCGGCCGAGTCACTCCGGTTGCGGCAAGCGTGTGCCCCGTGATGGCATTGAAGAGCGAACTTTTGCCGCTCCCGGTAGCCCCGGCGAGAGCGACCACTGTATGCGTGGTCCCGTGCCCCAGCCGCGCTGCGGCATTGCCGGCCGTCGTCTTTGCCCGTTCACACAGTTCCGACGGGAGGCGGTCGGCGTCGACCGCGATGATCTCGTTCAACGCGTCAAGGCGCTTGCGCAAGCGGTCAGCTGATGGGGTTGGGCTCATGGCTTGAGGGGTCGGCTCATAGCGTTCCAGCTGACAGGGGTTCGGCCAGTCGGCGCAACGTGTCGCCACCATCTGCGGACACGCCTGCACCTTCCAGGACGGCTTCGAAGCGGCGGCGCTCATCGTCGTACAACTGCGCGACCCGTTCCATCAGATCTTGGCGGGCACCGGTTGCGAGGCGCCGCATGTTCTCGTCGCCGAGCAATGCTTCGAGCAGCGCATGACCGACAGCGGAAGCCCCACCTGCAATAGCGACCTCGCCCCCGGTGAGGCCACCCGTATGTGAGAACACGAGCATCATGAGCACGGCTGAAACACCGTTGACCCCGAGCGACATGACGCGTGCTGTGGTGCGACGCCCAGCGCCTTTGTCCCGCACGATCGAGATCAGGCCCGACTGCCAGTCCCGCAAGGAGGCCGCCGTTCGCTCGGCCAGGTCTACCGAGGCGCGCCCGAGGGCGTCGGGAGCTCGGTCATCGATCGCCGAGCCGACCGGCATTGCTCTCCAGTCGCCAAGGGTGTCTGCGGCAGCCGTGTCGGCCTGTGAGACGAGGAGCCGCTCGAGGACATTCTCCACCGCCACGTTCAGGTGCTCCTGCGTTACCGGACGGCCGGTGAGCGCACCGGACAGGCGAGAGCGCAGTCGGCCGACGCCGGTCCTGAGCTGTCGCAAGAGTTCACCCGTGCCAACGAACTCCTCCCAGCGCGCGAGCACCTCGCCGCGGATAAGGGTGCCGTCAGCGACCTCGCTGCGGACGGCTTCCAGCGCCGCGGCGTAGTGCTCTTCCGCGACGCGTTGGAGGCCATCGCCCAGAACTTGTTGTGCATCAGCAGCTGTAGCAATGGACTTGCAACGGCGAGCCACGTCGGCGAACACACCGCGCATGGCGCGACGAATTGTCTCGACGCGACGGTCGTTGTCAGCACCCAGTTCCTGCAGCCAGTCGCGGAGCTGCTCGACGGGTTCGCCCAACAACTCGTCGCCTCGCAGTGTTTGTTCGACGATCGTAAAGACGGGTGTACCTGCGAGCCCATGGCGTTCCAACAGACGGATGAGGTCGGCGGTGACCTCGGTCTCAGCCCCGGGCGGTATCCGGTTCAGGACCAGCACCAGCGGCGCGCCACGCTCACGAGCGGATTCCAGGAAGCCCCAGGGAACCGCATCGGCGTAACGAGCTGCTGTGGTGACGAACACCCACACGTCGGCTGCGGCAAGCAACTGCGCGGCCAGCTCGCGGTTGACAGTGTCGACCGAATCGATGTCTGGCGCGTCCAGCAACGCGATGCCAGCGGGCAGCGTGTCGTAGGCGACCAGCCTGAGCTCTCGTCGCGGGTCGTCAGCGGAGCCGTTGTCGTGCACGCGATGATCTCGAACCCGAGCGAGACCAGGCAGGATGCGTTGCTCGCCGAACCAGTGCTCGTCGTCGTGATGGTGGACCAACACCGGCGAGCGGGTGGTGGGTCGGATGACACCCGAAGCCGACACGACTGCGCCGACGATGCTGCTGACCAGCAGCGATTTGCCGGACCCTGTCGATCCGCCGACGACAACCAATGCTGGTGCGTCGAAGTTCTCCAGCCGGGGCAGCACGTGATCGTCGAGCTGCTGCACGATGACAGCGGCATCGTGGCGGGCCGAGGCGGCGCCTGCAGCATCAAACGGGAAGCGGAGCGCACCGAGTTGCAGGCGCATCGCCCGTACATCGGTGACGAGCCGGTCGATCGTCGCCGTCTCGCCCCCTGTCCCCATCGGGGCGACTGTACTGCCACCCGGTCCATTCATCGGCGGCCGCGCCGTTGACCCGGGCACTCCCACCCACTCAAGAGGACGCTATGAACGAGGTGTGATGATCCAGCAGGCCCGCCGGAGGAGGTCGTTCGCTGAGTCGCTTGCCGCGCGGACCCACTGAACGACGACGCGGTCCGGGCCTAGGCAGTCAGCGGGCGCGGTAGGTGGCCTTGGAACCCGCCGCGTCCTTGTTGAGCCGCTTCGACAGGTGCAGCCCTTCGAGAAGGAACTCCACAGCGCTCGCCTTCACCGGGATCGACGCGTCGGCACCGACCAAGCGATACACCGCGTCGCGCAGTCCTTCGGCATCGGGGTTGGCAAGCGCGCCGACTTCGTCATTCGCGGCGATGTCGTCGCCCGTATGAACCACCATGCCGCCGTCGAACCCCTGGATTACGGTGCGCAATTCGTCGATCTTACAACGGTCCTTAAAGACCGTAAGCACACTTGCTTTCAACAGCCGGTCGATAACGTTGCCTTCACGTTCGTCGATCGTCTCTATCTCCACCTTGCCCTGCGTCGAAGCAGCAAGTGATTCGAGATCGCTGACCCGAGGCACGGCTTCTTTCTCCTTGCCCTTCAACGCCCGGCGCAGCGATGCCGCCACGAGCGTCTCGTAGTTGGCAACGGAAAGACGCACCGACACACCCGAGCGCTGGCTGACCTGCGGGCTTTGGCGGGCAAGTTGGGAGAACGTGGCAACGATCTCGGCCATGAAATCAGGAACCGTGACGCTCATGCCGGTTGGCACCGTGACCGGCCGTGCCTCTTGATGAACCACGGCCAGCTCGGTCTCGATGTCGAGCGGGTAGTGCGTGCGGATCTGTGCACCGAAGCGGTCCTTCAGCGGCGTGATGATGCGACCGCGGTTGGTGTAGTCCTCGGGGTTGGCCGATGCGACCAGCATCACGTCGAGCGGCAGCCGGATCTTGTAGCCGCGGATCTGCACATCGCGTTCTTCGAGCACATTGAGCAGACCGACCTGAATGCGCTCAGCAAGGTCCGGAAGCTCGTTGATGGAGAAGATGCCGCGGTTCGTGCGCGGCACAAGACCGTAGTGCAAGGTGAGCTCGTCCGACAGATAACGGCCCTCCGCAACCTTGATGGGGTCAACCTCGCCGATGAGGTCCGCGATCGACGTGTCGGGCGTTGCCAATTTCTCGCCGAAGCGGTCTGAACGGTGCACCCACGTGATGGGGGTGTCGTCGCCCTTCTCCGCAAACAGATCCTTCGCATAGCGGCTGACCGGCTCGTAGGGGTCGTCCTGGATCTCTGACCCGGCGATGGCCGGCATCCACTCGTCGAGCAGTTCGACCAGCGACCGGATCATGCGAGTCTTTCCCTGCCCACGCTCGCCCAGGAAGATCAGGTCGTGGCCGGCCAACAGCGCGTTCTCGACCTGGGGCACCACGGTCTCTTCGTAGCCGTGCATGCTGGGAAACAGCGGCTGCCCTGACGCGATACGGGTCATCGCGTTGCGTCGCAACTCTTCCTTCACCGGCACCGAAACCCAGCCCGATGCCCGGAGATCGCCGATGGTCGACGCGGTGGGTGGAGTGGTTGGAGCGGTGGCCGAAGAAGTGCCGATGGTCATGAAGGGCACCCTATCGCCATGTCGAATTCTGCAGGGATTCGGCAACCGCCCTGATGCACCTAGCCTGCGGCCTATGGAACTTCGAGACGGGTTGCGCAGTACTGGATCGGTACGAGCATTCAGCACCGAGCCCGTCACAGCGCAGCAGGTAACCGCCGTGCTCGACACCGCCCGGTTTGCTCCCAGCGGAGGCAACAAGCAGGGCTGGCATGTGATCACTGTCCAAGACCCAGGTACCCGACGCGCGCTACGCGATCTAGCAGTACTTGGATGGCGCGAATACATGGGCCTCACGGGTGCTGGTCATCGCCCGTTCGCAACCGACGACACCGGCGTGTGGCAAGGAATTCCCGACGGCCTGTCGCTGGATGATCTACGCACCCGTCCGGCGCCGTTGCAGTTGCTCGACGAACTCACCGACGGCGTGGCGATGCTCATCGTGTGCGCCGACCTGCGGGTGATCGCAAACGTCGACGTCGATTCGGCGCGCACCAAGCTGGCTGCTGGTGGTTCGATCTACCCGTTCGTCTGGAACATGCTCCTGGCAGCCCGGGCCGAAGGTCTTGGAGGCGTGATGACCACCTTCGTCATTCGTCAGCAGGAAGCTGCACGTGCACTACTGCGCATCCCCGACGCGTTCGGCATCGCGTCGATGGTGTTCATCGGCCACCCGGTGCACCAGAACACGAAACTCACTCGCAGACCGGTCGAGTCGTTCACCACGATCGATCGGTTCGACGGCGAACCGCTCCGCTCAGCCCGTTGGACTGGTCCATCGATGACCGATGATGACTGATGCGACGCGTGCGTTCCAGTTGCTGGGGCTCACCGTCGACGCGAGCGAAGACACGGTGCGAGCCGCATTCCGCAACCAGGTGATTGGACTGCATCCCGACGTTGTCGGTGATGCCGGTTCCGAGCCGACCCTTGCACTGCTCGACGCCTACCGAACAGCGTTACATCACGCTGCGCGCAACCTGGCCGACGGCACACGGCCGCCACCGTCGGCGAACACCGATTCGGGCGAGACCGGAAACACCGTGTGGCTTGTCGACCACGACACGATCGCACTTGCCTGCCCGCACGAAGAGGCTTTCGCACGCGTCCTCGAAGTGGGCCACGCGCTCGGTTCCATCACGTACTTGGACCGCGAGGGCGAACTGCTCGAAGTGCTGCTTCGCACCAGGCTCGGCGACACCGTGTCGCTGGTAATCAGTTTCCAAGGGCGCACTGACTGGGTCGAGGCGTTCCTCACGACCCAGGTACTCGACACAGCCAAGCATGAACTCCCCTCGACCGCGCAGATCACCGAGCTGTACGCGCACCAACTGGTGGCTCGATGGTCCTGAAGCGGCTGTTACCGCTGGGCGCACTGATGCTTGCCACGTGCACAGCATTTCAAGCTTCATCGTCGGCAACGTGCCCGCCAAGTCGGTTCCGGTCGGACCGCACGCTGATCATCGCCCACGCCAGCGGTGAATGGTTCGGCCCGGCCAACAGCATCGAAATGCTTGCGGGGGCACGGGCAGCCGGCGCCGACCTCATCGACCTCGACGTTCGTCAGACGTCCGACGGCGAACTCGTCGGTGGGCACGACGATCGCATCGGCCAGCGGTCGATCAGTTCGTCCACGCTCGCTGAACTTCGCCGGATCGACCTGCGAGACACATGGCCGAACCCCGACGCTCGGGTGTTCCGCAATCCAATTCGGATCCCAACGGTGCAAGACCTGTTCGATGCGTTCCCCGACACCCAGATCTCGTTGGAGTTCAAGACCACCGGTGGCGAGCAGGCACTGTGCGATCTTCTCCGCACGAGCGGCCGGATGGATGACGTGTATGTCAGCTCGGCCGGTGATGCAGCCGTCGACCGATACAAGCGGATCTGTCCAGAAGCCACAACGACCGTCACCGACGCCATGGTCCCCATCATGCTGGCGGCCCGTGCAAACGGTCAGGCGTGGTGTTCGCCCGTCCCCATCGGGCAGCCACCGCTTCAGGCCGGGTCAGGTATCGACGCATTCCGGCTCACCACTGAAGGCGTTGACTGGGACCATGAACACGGCCTGGCCGTCTACACCTGGACCGCAGACGACAACGCGTCGCTCCGCTATGTGGCAACGCTCGGAGCCGACGCGGTCTATACCGCCCGCTCCGACCTCGCAAGACCGATCCTGCACCCCTGACCTGTAGACCCGGCCGATAGAGTCGGTGCCATGCCAGAGCCCTTCTTCACCGACGTCCCCTCCCACGTTGCACCTGCAGGGACGGATCCCGGTGACGGCCTGAGATACCACGTGTACAACCCCGACCGCATGGTGATGGGCCGACGCATGGAGGACATGCTGCGCATCGCCGTCTGCTACTGGCACAGTTTCAACTGGCCGGGCAGCGACGTGTTCGGCTCTGGAACGTTCGATCGACCGTGGTTGACCGTCGGCGCCGACCCGATGAAGGCAGCACTTGCCAAGCAGGACGCAGCATTCGAGTTCTTCGAGAAACTCGGCAACCCGTACTACTGCTTCCACGACGTCGACATGGCGCCCGAAGGCAAGACGCTGAAGCAGAGCACTGCCAACCTCCACAAGCTCATCGAGCGCGCTGCGAAGAAGCAGAAGGCAACCGGCGTCAAACTCTTGTGGGGCACCGCCAACCTGTTCTCCCATCCGCGCTACGCGGCCGGTGCAGCCACCAACCCCGATCCCGATGTGTTCACGTACGCAGCTGGCCAGGTGCGCAACATGCTCGAAGCAACGCATCGGCTTGGTGGCGAGTCCTACGTGCTGTGGGGCGGTCGAGAAGGCTACGAGACGCTCCTCAACACACGCTTGCGACAAGAGGCCGACCAACTCGCGCGGTTCCTGCACCTGGTGGTTGAACACAAGAACAAGATCGGCTTCAAAGGCCAGCTGTTCCTCGAACCCAAACCGCAGGAACCCACTAAGCACCAATACGATTACGACTGCTCAACCGTGCATGGGTTCCTCGACCGCTATGACCTGCTCGGTGAGTACTTCGTGAACATCGAGGTCAACCACGCCACCCTTTCGGGACACTCGTTCCATCACGAGGTTCGCTACGCGATCGAGAACGGCATCTTCGGCTCGGTCGACGCCAACCGCGGCGACCCGCAGAACGGCTGGGACACGGACCAGTTCCCCAACTCCGTCGAAGAGCTCAGCCTCGGTGTCTACGAAATCATCAAGGCAGGCGGGTTCGTCGGCGGTGGGTTCAACTTCGACACCAAGCTGCGCCGCCAGAGCATGCATCGCAGCGACCTCTTCCACGGCCATATCGGCGGCATCGACACGCTGGCCAAGTCATTGTTGGTCGCCGAACAGATGATTGCGAACGACGTTCTGGAAGCCGCAAAGGAGCAGCGGTACGCGAGGTGGAACACCAAACAGGGCAAGGCCATCCTCGCCGGAAAGACCACCCTTGCAAAGCTCGCTGACTCTGCGCTCGCAGGCGAGGTGAACCCCACCCCGGTTTCGGGTCATCAGGAGTTGCTGGAGAACGCTGTCAACCACGCCATTTGGTCTGCGCGCTGACATTCCTCGTCAGCGGGGGCCATCGCAGTGAGATCCATCGCAGCCACTGCACCGATCACGATCGTCGCGGGGGCCTGACCGGGGAGCAGATGCAGTTCATCTAACCGCCCCCGCCGCCCTTGCGGGTATTAACGGCGCGTTTCGCTGCGGTGACGATCACAGGTCGCTGGTGTGATCGACACTGAGGAGGGTCGACCGTTCGATGCACGTTTCGACGGGAGGGGTCCGCTGTCCCGTTTCGATGTGATCAGTGTCGGAGTTGACGGCACAGGAATTCCTGTGCGACCGACGCGATATGTACCCCGGCCTCGGAAAACACCTGACCGATGGCAAGGCCCCGCGATCCGGTCAAGCTGTGGCACGCAAGGTGGTGGAGATGCCACCGATCGGCGCGAATGGGCCGGTGGAACCATATCGAGTGGTCAAGGCTTGCTCCGGTGAGGTCATCTTCGACGCCGGGAGGCAGCTCGACGTACTTGGGATGCAACCGGTTCACCGCGTCGAACGGAACATCATCAGACACGTAGGCAAGCGCAGCGGCTTGCAGCACCGGATCGTCACCAAGGTCATCGACAATCTTCATCCAGGCGTTCACCGGGGCGATGATCGTTTCGGAATGCACGATCCGCCGATCGAACAGCGGGCTCCACGACGAGCTTGGCGTGTCCGCCGGCGACGTGACCACGGTCGGCATGTGTATTGCTTGTACGTCGGGAGCCGGCTCGACCCGTTGGAACGAGGATTCGAGGTTGAGAATCACACCGTTCGCCTGTCTGGCGACAACACGGCGGGTGCAGAACGATCGCCCGTTACGGGTGCGGTCGACCTCGTAGCGGATGGGTTCAGAACTGTCACCGCGACGAATGAAATATGCGCGCAGAGAATGAGGCAAGAACTCTGGGTCGACGGTCTTGGCCGTGGCCAGAAACGCTTGCGCAACGATGTGCCCGCCGTACAAGCCACCCCACGGGTACGCAAGGCCCGATCCCACGAACGTGTCCGGGCCGTGGTCGGTGAGTTCGAACAGCTGTTGCATCAGCCCAGCTTCGCACCCGGTGAGGAAGGGTCGTGGAGATCAGACCGAATGGGCCGCGTCTTCTTCCCGGAGCCGAGGGATAGAGGTGTTGCCGGCCTTCAGACCGGTCTTGCCTGCGTAGAAGGCGCGGATGCGATCCATGTCCGCCCGCACATCACCGGTCGGCGTGAACACAAGACCGAACCCGCCCGAGTTGGTGCTGCCGTCCACGTACGCGCAGAGGATGGGAACATTGGCCTCCACCGCGATGCGGTAGAAGCCCGACTTCCAGTATTCGACCTTGGACCGTGTGCCCTCCACCGGAACAACTATTGCCAGGCGATCGCTCTTGCGATATTCGTCGATCAAAGTCGAAACCAAACCGTTCTTCCCGTCCCGGGCTACGGACACACCGCCGAGTGCACGCATCAACGGACCCATCGGGCCGCGGAACAGTTGCTTCTTCCCAAGCCATTTGACACGCACGCCAGACTCGTTGGCCACATGCAGGCAGGCCGGGAAGTCCCAGTTGGTGGTGTGCGGATACCCGATCATCACGCATTTGGCCGGTACCGGTTGCTCGGGAGGACGAACGGTAAAATGGGTTGCACGGGCCCAGAGGCGGGGAAGAAGCCTTCTCACCAGCCGCAGCGTATCGGGAGCGACTGGTTTGGACCACTACCGTGGCCGGGTGATGGAACTCACCACAGGGTGGAAGGCCGCCGTGGCCGACGACGAACTGCGCCGACGATCAGCGGACCCGGCGTTCGACGATTCGACGTGGGCAAATGTGGAAGTACCCCACCACTGGAGGCGCTCCGCTGCCTTCGCCGAGACGGACGGCCCCCTGCTCTACCGTCGCAATTTTTCGAACCCTTCGCAGCAGCCGAAGAACCACGGCCCCGACGGCGAGCAGCGGTGGTGGCTGCAGTTCGACGGGATCTTCTACCAAGGCGACATCTGGTTGGACGGCGAGTATCTGGGCGACACCGAGGGATATTTCGCGCCTCACGCCTTCGAGGTCACCGAACGCCTGCAACGGGCCAACGAGCACCTCCTGTCGGTTGAAGTTGCGTGCACACCGCAGCACCAACGCAGCGCCAAACGCAACCTCACCGGCGTCTTCCAACACTGGGACTGCATACATCCGGACTGGAATCCCGGCGGCATCTGGCAGCCGGTTCGCTTGTTGTCCACCGGGTCCGTCCGGATCGAACGTGTCAGGGTGCTGTGCATCGAGGCGGACGAACACCTTGCCACCCTGGCCATACGTGCCAACCTCGACACGCTGACGGCCCGAACCGTCACCGTCGAGACCGACGTGTTCGACGGAGGGAAATCCGTCTCCAATCACTCGCAGCAGCACCCGCTTGGCTCGGGGATGAACCGCATCGAATGGCGGGTGACGGTCGAGAACCCCACGCTGTGGTGGCCGCGGGCCTTGGGTACACCCCACCTGGTCGACGTACGAATAGCTGTCAGCGATGCCGACGGCAACGTCACCGACAGGCGTGAGCGGCGCACAGGGCTGCGCCAGGTTCGCCAGCGCAACTGGGTCTACGAGATCAACGGCGAGCGCCTCCATCTCAAGGGAGCAAACGTCGGTCCGGTCCGAATGGCTCTCGCCGAGGTGGCAGGACACGAAGCCCGCAATCTGGTGCGCTCGGCAACCGACGCCGGCCTCGACATGCTCCGGGTACACGCACACATCTCGCATCCGGCGCTGTACGAGGCAGCCGACGATGCGGGGCTGCTGCTCTGGCAAGACCTTCCACTTCAATGGGGCTACTCCCGTGCCGTCCGCAAACCTGCGGTCGAGCAGGCCCGCGAAGCCGTCGAGTTACTCGGACACCATCCGTCCATCATCCAATGGACGGGCCACAATGAGCCGCTCGCTCTCGACATCGAACCCGGCGAATCGCTGCTCAACCGTAAGCGTGCAGCCAATATGGTCGGCCGGTACCTCGCTGCTCAGCAGTTCCCCACCTGGAACAAGTCTGTCCTGGATTTCGCAATCCACCGCTCGTTGACGCGGTCGGACCCGTCTCGGCCCGTCAGCGCCCATTCCGGGATCCTGCCCGGTCCGTTCAGCGGGGGTTCCGACACGCATTTCTATTTCGGGTGGTATCACGGCGACGAGCGGGATCTCCCCGGGTGGATCCGACGCATGCCGCGCCTGGGACGATTCGTTTCAGAATTCGGAGCGCAGTCCGTGCCAACCGGAACGGCGGCGCAGTTCATGGAACCGGATCGGTGGCCCAACCTCGACTGGGAAGCGTTGGGCCGCACTCACGCGCTGCAGATCAGTTTCATGGACCGTCACACACCCCGAACCGCCTACGAGACGTTCGTCGAGTGGGCCGAGGCCACGCAGGACTACCAAGCCGAGCTTCTCCGGCGACACATTCAGGAGTTGCGCCGTATCAAGTACCGTCCCAACGGGGGCTTCGCGTTGTTCTCGTGGCACGACTCACTCGATCATCCGGCTGCAACGTGGGCTGTCATCGCGCACGACGGTACCCGTAAGCGCGCTTACGCAGCAGTTGCGGAAGCGTGCGCTCCCGTCATCGTGGTTGCTGACCGTTTACCCAGGACGCTGCTTCCCGGCTCGTCGCTCGAGGTCGACATCCACGTGGTCAGCGATCTCCGTGCAACGCTGCGCGACGCCACGGTGTGCGCGACGCTGTCGATCGGAACGGCAACTCCGTTGATCTGGAAGTGGTCTGGCGACTGCCCGGCCGACCATGTGACACGGGTCGGCTCAGTTCCGGTCCTGATCCCCGCTGGTACCCCCTCTGGAACTCCCGTCCGTCTGGAACTGACCATGCAGCATCCGACGCACCGGCCGACGGCGACCGACTCGACGGTGGTCGAAGCTCGGCTCACCGGTTGATCAGTCCGGCCTCAGCGACGCCACACTCAGCAACCCCGCGCTCAGTGTGCCCAACCACCCGCGTAGGGAAAGAACTGCGCCGTGGCGAACCGACTGGTCCCATCGAGGAAGGTCGAACAGAACGACGCGAACTCCTCCATCGTCCCCAGTCGCTTCATCGGCACCAAGCCCTCGACGCGCGCTCGATCTTCTGAAGACTCGATCCGGTTACCGCGTAGGAACTCGGGAAAGTCCATGAAGTTCGTCCCAACCACGTTGAGCTGCACCCCGGTATGGGCCACCTCAAGTGCTGCTGATTGCAACAGGATGGTGGCAGCGCTGCGGGTTGCTGCATAAACAGACGCGCTGGTCGTGGGGCGCAGCGCTGTTGCACTTGTCGCCACCAACACTTGGCCGTCTCCACGTTGAACCAGATGTGGAAGCACAGCCCGCGCGAATTGGAACGGAAGTTCGACGTTGCCTTGAAATGCTGACCTGAGGTCATCGACGGTCATCCGAGCGAACTTGCCCAACGCAATCCGACCGGACGAGAAGAACGCCGAGTGGTACGTGCCGAACCGAGCAAGCGCAGCGGAAACCATCTGCTCGCCGATGTCGTCAGAGAAGGCGCCCATCGTGGAGGAACCGTCGGATTCCCCGCCCACTGTTTCAACCGCAGCGCCCAGGAGGCGCAACTCCTCAGCGAGCCCAGGGCCTGGCGTGGCCAGCACCAGGTCGAACCCTCGCAGGGCGAGGAGCCGGGCCAGTTCTGGGCCCACATAGCTGCCAGCTGGGGCGATGAGGGCGATGCGGCGAGTCGATTCGGTCATGTCCACATCGTGACCACACGCAGTCAGCCGGGTCAAACCACTTCGCAGGTCGCCAACCTCACTCGATCAGCTGACCCCATCAGCCGGCCCGGTCAGCTAACCCCAGCCGGCCTGATCACACGCTCCGATCGGGGGCATCGGCGCCGTTGGCATCGCCCGATGGGGTGACCATGCCGAGATCGGGAGATTGTGCGATTGTGCACAGAGCACGTAGCGTTCACGTAAGGCGATAAGCCATCACGGCCGTCGATCCCCTCTCGCTTGAGCGTGACAGCACCACCAGATCAGTACCAACACCAGAGATATCAGCCTGCCGTCGCCGGCATCCGGAGGAGACACAACATGGCCAATGCGATGGCCTTGAAGGCCAACAAGGCCAACAAGGCCAACAAGAAGGCGCCTCTCCCGGTCGAGCTTTATCGCTCTGCGATCGGCAAGAAATACGTCATGGCCGTGACCGGCCTGTTTCTCACCCTGTTCGTTCTCGGCCACATGGCCGGCAACCTCAAGATGTACCTCGGTTCAATGGGGGGCGGAGAGTTCGCCTACCACATCGACGAGTACGGGCACTTCCTCCGCAGCCTCGGCGAGCCGATCCTCCCCTACGGCGTGTTCCTGTGGATCACCCGCCTTGCGCTCATCGGAGCCTTTGCACTCCATATGCACGCTGCGTACAGCCTCACCATGACCAACCGCCGGGCGCGCACGGTGAACTATGCGACGAAGAGCGACTACCACGCGGCAAACTTCGCCAGCCGCTCGATGCGGTACACCGGCACCATCGTCATCCTGTACCTGATCTGGCACATCATGGATCTCACCTGGGGCGTGGGCAACGGGTCGTTCCGCCGGGGCGACGTGCTGAACAACGTCGACTCGAGCCTCTCGCGTTGGCCTATCGCCATCGTCTATGTGATCGCCAACCTCGCGCTGGCCACGCACCTCTTCCACGGGCTGTGGTCCTTCTTCCAGTCGATCGGCTGGAACAACCCGCGCTTCAACGCCTCGAAGCGCAAATTCGCCATCGGCGTCGTCACACTCATCACCCTCGGCAACGTGTCGTTCCCGATTGCGATCGCTTCGGGCCTGGTCAAGGCCGATCAGGCCAAGTACGACGCTCTCACCTCGTCCCACTCGGACAACTAAGACTTTCCCAAGGACATCCAGGACACTCCGATGCGCAACGAGACCCAGCTCAGCTCGATCACGATCGACTCCAAGATCCCGGCCGGCCCCGTCGCCGAGAAGTGGGAGAACCATAAATTCTCCGTCAAGTTGGTCAACCCCAACAACAAGCGCAAGTTCGACGTCATCGTGGTCGGTAGCGGCTTGGCCGGTGCCTCTGCCGCAGCAACACTCGCCGGGCTTGGCTACAACGTAAAGATCTTTACGTTCCATGACTCGCCGCGCCGCGCACACTCGATCGCGGCGCAGGGTGGCATCAACGCAGCGAAGAATTACCACGGCGACGGCGACAGCGTGCACCGGCTGTTCTACGACACGGTCAAAGGCGGAGACTTCCGTGCCCGCGAGGCAAACGTGCATCGCCTTGCCGAGGTCTCCGTCGACATCATCGACCAGTGCGTTGCGCAGGGCGTGCCGTTCGCCCGCGAGTACGGCGGGTTGCTCGACAACCGATCATTCGGTGGGGCGCAGGTCAGCCGCACGTTCTACGCCAAAGGCCAAACCGGTCAACAGCTGCTTCTTGGTGCGTATCAGGCACTAGCCCAGCAAATCGGCAACGGCACCGTGAAGCTCTACAACCGGTGCGAAATGGTCGAGGTCGTCACCGTCGACGGTCGTGCTGCGGGCATCGTCACCCGTGACCTCGTCACGGGCCAGATCCAAAGCCACAGCGCGCACGCGGTGGTGCTGGCCACCGGCGGCTACTCCAACGTCTTCTATCTCTCGACCAACGCCATGGCGTGCAACGTCACAGCAGCGTGGCGCGCTCATCGCAAGGGCGCATTGTTCGCCAACCCGTGCTTCACGCAAATCCACCCAACCTGCATTCCCAGCTCCGACGAGTTCCAGTCAAAGCTCACGCTGATGTCCGAGTCGTTGCGCAACGACGGGCGCATCTGGGCACCGAAGAACCGCGCCGACAACCGGCTGCCGGCGTCGATCCCCGAGGATGACCGCGACTACTACCTCGAGCGGCTGTACCCGTCCTACGGCAACTTGGCCCCGCGTGACATCGCGTCACGGGCTGCGAAGCGAGCGGTGGACGACGGCCGTGGTGTCGGACCGCTCCAAAACGGCGTGTATCTCGACTTCGGCGACTCGTTGAAGCGGCTCGGGCCAGACAAGGTCACCGAGCGCTACGACAACCTGATGGAGATGTACGAACGCATCACGGGCGAGTCTCCGTACGAGACGCCGATGCGTATCTACCCTGCCGTCCACTACACGATGGGCGGCCTGTGGGTCGACTACAACCTCATGACCAACATCCCCGGCCTGTATGCGCTCGGGGAAGCCAACTTCTCTGATCACGGCGCCAATCGGTTGGGTGCCTCGGCGTTGATGCAGGGGCTTGCCGACGGGTACTTCGTGCTGCCGTACACAATCGGCGACTATCTCGCCCCACAGCTCAACCAGAAACCGGTCGACACCAAGCACGAGGCTTTCCTGACTGCGGAACGGTCGGTCACAGACCGATTTTCGCAGTACCTCGCCATCAAGGGAACGAAGTCGGTCGACCATTTCCACCGCGAGCTCGGCAAGATCATGTGGGACTACTGCGGGATGGAACGCAACGAAACTGGCCTCCAGAAGGCGCTCTCCGAGATCCCTGCCCTGTACAGCGAGTTCAAGAAGGACCTCCGGGTTCTCGGCGATGGCACCAGCCTCAACCAAAGCCTCGAAAAGGCTGGCCGGGTCGACGACTTCTTCCAGCTCGGCTACACGATGTGCCAGGACGCCCTTGCACGCCAAGAGAGCTGCGGTGGGCATTTCCGTTCCGAGTACCAGACGCCCGAAGGCGAAGCGCAGCGCGACGACGAAAACTTTGCGTACGTGTCGGCCTGGGAATTCACCGGTGAACTGTCAGATGCTCGCCTGGTGAAAGAACCACTCGAGTTCGAGGCTGTCGCCCTCGCCACCAGGTCCTACAAGTAAGCGCGCAGAGCACGGAACCCACTATGACCGCAACCATGAACTCATCCACCGGCGGCGCCGCTCAGCAAGGAAAGACGCTCAACGTCACACTCAAGGTGTGGCGCCAGGACGGACCCGCCGCGAACGGACGCTTCGAAACGTACGAGGCCAAGACGATCAGCGAAGACTCGTCGTTCCTCGAGATGCTGGACCTGGTCAACGAGCGCCTCAACGACGAGTCGAAAGAACCAATTACGTTCGATCACGACTGCCGAGAAGGGATCTGCGGCACGTGTTCGCTGATGATCAATGGTGTGCCCCACGGCCCAGAGCGCAACACCGCAACGTGCCAGTTGCATATGCGCAAGTTCACCGATGGCCAGACCATTACCATCGAACCGTGGCGAGCCACCGCGTTCCCGCTCATCAAGGACCTGATGGTCGACCGATCAGCGTTCGACCGCATCGTGGAGTCCGGCGGCTACATCACGGTTGCCGCGGGTGGTGCCCCTGACGGCAACCTCATTCCCATTCCGAAACCGGTCGCCGACGCCTCGATGGACGCTGCCGCGTGCATCGGTTGCGGAGCATGCGTCGCTGCGTGCCCCAACGGTTCAGCTTCGTTGTTCACTGCGGCCAAGATCGCACATCTCAACCTGCTGCCACAGGGTCAGAGCGAGCGTTACAAGCGCACCGAATCAATGGTTGAGACCATGGAGAGCTACTTCGGGTCGTGCACAAACCACGGCGAATGCCAGGAGGCATGTCCGAAGGGCATCTCCATCGACAACATAGCGTTGATGAACAAGGACTACCTCAAGTCGAAGTTCAAGAACCGCCGCTATCTCAGCCGTAGCTGACGACTCCCGTTGCGGTGCCAGTCGCCGCGCGGATGAATTCGCTTGTCGTTCAGGACGGCATCCCTGCGTCGCATACATTCAATTCCGTGATTCAGCCTGTGCGCCATCGGCGAGCGCTCTTCGCCATGGTTGTCCTTCTCGGACTCGCTGGCGCTGACGCACGGCCCGCTTTGGCAACACTGCCCCCCTCGACCACTGTTGTCACGTCGCTGCAGGGCGACGGGACCTATCTGCAGCTTTACAACAAGTGGTTCACGGGCTGAACCCGGCCGACGAACGCCGGCACCGCGCAACGAGCGATCGCTGGTGGGGCGAGACCTGGAGGTTCGATGCGGTCGATGTCTCCGGCGTCGGGTTGTTCGTCCAGTTCACCGTGCTCCCGCGCCAGAAGGCGTGTTGGTTCATTGCGGCGCTCGCACGGCCGGGCAAAGACATCATTGTTTGCCAAGACACCGACGCTGTGGCCCCGGCCTCTTCAGTGATCGAGATCCGCAGCGGTGCACTGTGGTCGCACGCTATCTGCGAGACACCGATGCAGCACTGGACGGTGGCGATGGAGGCATACGCGTTGGAGTTGTCCGACCCCGCGGACGCATGGACGAACCCGATGGGGAACCGCATCGGCCTGGCATTCGACCTGGAGTGGGAGTGCGTCGGGGACCCCGCCGGATTGCTCGATTGTCTCGACACCGGCGGTTCGGGTGGGCAGGGATACGAGGTCCCTGCGGCCGTCTCCGGCGAGTTACAGACCGAGGATGAACGCTGGCTGATCAACGCCAGCGGATCGTGGTCACACCGCTGGAACGACCGAGGCGATGGCTGGGCTGAACAGATCAAGTGCTCCGGGCATGGTGCCGATATCGCTACCGCATGCTGGCTTTCGCCCGGGCCGCACGGCGAAACCCGGGTTTGGCGGCATCTGGTTTCAGACCGCTGGTGCTCGGGCACCGACGGAACCGAAAGGACTGTACACATATGAACCTTTGTGGCTCCACCCCAATCCGTCGGCTGGTCGACGTGGCCATGGCCACCGCTGTGGCGACGGTCGCAACGGTCGCCGTGTGCGTTCCGGCAACTGCTGCATCGGCGGCAACCGCTGCTCCCTGTAAAGCCACCGACGCCAAGGTGCAACGCCTGCGCTTCAACTACGTCAACGGCTCCATCCAGATCTGCGCAAAATCGGGTTCGAAATACAAATGGCGCACGGCAACGGCTGCCGAGGCACAGCGCCCGTACATCGGGTATCTGCGTCCGTTGCCCACCAGCACGTATCTCAACGTGTCACCGCAGTTGACCGGCGAATACGTGCGCGAGTTCGCCGACATCTTCGCTGACCAGGATGTGAACCTGCTCTTCGCCGGATTCGTGGCGATCGGCATCAAGGCCAACGCTTCCTCGTTTGAGTTCGACTCCATCGCCGTCATCTTTCCCTACTCAAAACTGGGACGGACCTTGATCGGTGGGACCGATCCGGCTTCGCTGAACGAGGGGTCAACCACCACAATCGCCGGAAGGCCCGTGGCGTACCGATCCAACGGCACAATTGTCACGTACACCTACGTCGGACAGACTTCGATCGTGCAGTTCGAGGGCGACGCAGCGGATCAGACATTTCTCCCCGGCATCGTCTCCGAGTGGCTCACATCTCACGGCGCTGTCTGACCGGCTGTCTGACCGGCTGTCTGACTCGCTTCTGCAACCGGCTTCCTCGTCCCTATCGGCCGACTCGCATCAGGATCGGCCGCGACACCAGAATCGCCGAGTGATCACTCCGGCTGACGACTATCCGCTGCACCAGGACTCGCGTCCGTTCAGAGATCCCGGTCGCGATCGCAACCTCTACGACCGGTTCTTCTTCTGCGGGTATCCCACCCAGAACTTCGGCTCGGCGTATTTCGCGCTTGCGTTCGGCCAGTACGTCGGTCGCAACGTCTGCGACGGGGCGTTCTCAGTCATACACCACGGGACGCAATACAGCGTGCGCGGGTCACGACTGCTCGGGAGTGATCGGCTGGACCTGCGGGTCGGCCCGGTACGAATCGAGATCGTCACGCCGATGCGCGAGTTGCGCGTCGTCGTTGATGACGCTCTGATCTCGGCCGACCTCACCTTTCACGCACGGGGGCCCGGGTTCGAAGAGCCGCACTACCGGCACCAGTACGGTCATCTCACGGTATTCGACATCACCCGAATGACCCAGAACGGTACATGGACCGGTCATCTTGTGGTCAACGGCGACCGGATCGAAGTCGACAGTTCATGGATGGGCACCCGTGACCGCTCGTGGGGGGTCCGTCCGATTGGGGGCAGGGAACCGAACCTCGCACCTGATGGGCCGCCCCCCACGTTCTATTGGCTGTGGGCACCGCTCACGTTTCCGGACAGCAACGTGCTTTTCGACGTCAACGAGAACGCCGACGGCAGCCGCTGGCATGCCAATGCTGCAGTCGCAGGAATTGGGCCAGAAGCACCGGTAGATGCTGGATCCCATACCTACTCAATCGGCTGGAAGGCGGGAACCCGTGTCGCGGACACGTTCTCGATGCAGTTCACGATGGGCGATCGGACCATGCGGGTGTCTCTCGCGCCCGTCGAAACGTTCTACATGCAGGGCCTCGGGTACGCGCATCCGACGTGGGGCCACGGCATGTTCGTCGGGCCGGACGAGCGGATGTCAGAACAACGGGTTCTCGCCGATGTTGATCCCGGTGACGTGGCAAATCATCACGTGCAGCACTTGTGCAGGGCCACACGCGACGGCGGCGTAGAGGGGTGGGGATTGCTCGAAATACTGGTGCGAGGCCCGCACGCGCCATCCGGTCTGACTGGATACACGGACCTGGCCCCATAGCTACGGGATGAGGCCGAGGGAGGCAACCTCGTCGCGCTCGCTGATGAGCTCGTCGGTGGTGGTGGCGATGCGGGCCTTCGCGAAGTCGTCCAACGCCACACCTTCTTTCACCTTCCAGGTGGCGCCGTCCGACACAACCGGATAACCGAACACAAGCCCCTCGGGCATGGCGTATTCGCCGCGGCTGACCACCGCCAACGACGCAACGTCGCCAGCGGCGGTGGGGTTCCACACGCTGGTGATGGAGTCGATGGCTGCGTTGGCGGCAGACGCAGCAGACGAGAGGCCGCGGGCTTCGATGATGGCAGCGCCGCGCTTCTGGACGGTGCTGATGAAATCGCCTTCCAGCCATGCATGGTCGGAGATCACATCGTATGCAGGCTTACCACCGATGGTGGCGTTGCGAGCATCGGGATACTGCGTTGCCGAGTGGTTGCCCCAGATGGTGACGTGCTTGACCTCGGACACGGGCACACCCGCCTTGCCTGCAAGCTGCGCCTTTGCGCGGTTCTGGTCCAAGCGGGTCATTGCAAAGAAGCGGTCGGCGGGAACATCGGGAGCGTTGCGCTGTGCAATGAGCGCGTTGGTGTTGCACGGGTTTCCCACTACGAGCACACGGATGTCGCTAGCGGCGTTGGCGTTGATGGCCTTGCCCTGGGGGCCGAAGATGGAACCGTTGGCGCTGAGCAGATCGCCGCGCTCCATGCCAGCCTTGCGCGGCATCGCACCGACCAGGAGTGCGTACGACGTACCGCTGAACGCCTCGTTGAGGTCGCTCGTTGGGGTCATTCCGGCCAACAGCGGGAACGCGCAGTCGTCAAGTTCCATGCACACGCCATTGAGAGCCTTCATGGCCGGCTCAACCTCAAGCAGCCGCAGGTGAATGGGTTGATCCTGCCCAAGCAGGTGCCCCGAGGCAATGCGGAACAGCAGCGAGTAGCCGATCTGGCCGGCAGCGCCGGTAACGGTGACGTGGACGGGGGGCTGAGCCATGAGGCGACAGCCTATGGGACTGTCAGGGCGGGTCCGATTCAACTGGGTCGCTGTACGGAGCAACGGTCAGAACCGCAGATGAAAGGCTCAGGTGCCAACGGGCCTACGACATCTCCGGAATCTGCTCGTGAACCAGTTTCGCTCCGGCTTTGTCCTCACCACAGGTCAACAGGTCATCACTCCGGACGGCTCGATGATTGCATGTACACGTGTCCGATCGACCGACTCTGGCAACGATGTTCCCGTTGACGGAGAAGACTCGGGGGCATACAAACAGGAGTCTCAGGGGTACAAAAACCGCAGAATAAAGGGTACAAAAACCGCACATTGTATAGGGTGATGCGCGTGCCCATCATTCACCCCCGTCAGGCAACCGAGATTGCACTTCGTCGGTTGGATGCAGCCCGCGGCGTCATCGTCAATGGTCCCCGCCAGTCCGGGAAGAGTGAGCTGCTGCGCATACTGCATGACCGTTGCGGGGGAACGTTGATGACGCTCGATCAGCCGGCGCACCTTCGACTCGCCCGAACGGACCCGAGCGGCTTCCTGCAGGACCGGGACACGCCGATCATGATCGACGAGGTTCAACGCGGCGGCGAACCACTGGTGTTGGCGATCAAGCAGTTGCTCGACAATTCACAGGACAAAGGCCAGACAGTTCTGGCCGGATCGACCCGATTCCTGACTGAACCAAGGCTCTCCGAATCATTGGCTGGTCGTGTTCGATTCGTCGATCTGTGGCCTTTCACCCAGGGCGAAATCGAGGGCCTCACCGGCACCGGCGACAGAGTGATCGACAAGCTGCTCGGGCCCACAGACGTCTTGGCGGCGAAGACTCCTTCGTCTTCAGTCCTCTCGCGGCGCGACATCTTTCGGCGGGTCTGCATCGGCGGATTCCCCGAAGCGGTGGCGGCCACGTCGCAGCGCGATCGAACCGAATTTCTTGCCGACTACGTACGCACCGTCAGCCAACGAGACATCGTCGAGATGGGCCGCCTAGCCGAACGCGTCGGACTCGAAACGGTGCTGCGCCTGCTGGCCGAGCGCACGGCGTCGCTTCTCAACGCAGCGAGCCTCAGCAAGGCGGCGGGAATGTCGGATGACTCGATGCGGCGCTACCTTCCGCTCGTCGAGACGATTTTCCTCGCCTACCGTCTTCCACCTTTCGCCGGCAGCACCGCTGCGCGCGCCCGCCGGCACCCGAAAATGCATCTGACCGACACGGGGCTGGCAGCGTTCCTCCTCGGCCTGAACGCCGACCGGCTGATGGACCCGGATGCGACTGCATCGGGTGCGCTGTTGGAGTCTTTCGTTCTGATGGAACTCGTCAAACAGACAACCTGGTCCGAAGCACTCGTCCGGTTGAGTCACTACCGCGACGACAAGGACCGCGAGGTCGACATCATCGTGGAGGCTCAAGGGGGCCGGGTCGCTGGAATCGAAGTCAAAGCGGCGATCGATGTCGACGAGCGCGACTTTCGACACCTGGCATACCTGCGCGACAAGCTGGGCGATCGATTTGCCAACGGCGTTGTGTTCCACTGCGGAACGGAACCGGTGCGGTGGGGCGATCGTCTCGTCTCATTGCCAATTTCCGCTCTTTGGAGTCCTGGGTAGCCTGCGGCCCGGTGTGCTCGTTCACAGAGCCTGTCGGTCAGACCCCAACAGCTCACCAAGAAGGCGTTCCTCGTGGACGACCCGGCCGCTGTTCCTGAACACCTCACGCAGTGGCTCGTCCCAGGGCGTCGGTCCAGGATCGGCGTCGTCACGTGGCAGTTCGACGCCTTCGGCGAACGCGTCGGCAACAGCGCGCTCGTAGTCCTCGACGTTCATCTTCCAGGGCCGCAGTCCAAACTCTGCAAGTCGGCGGCAGATCGACAAGCCTGCCGCATCAAAATCGCCGTGATAGCGCACGTCTGCTCCTGACTCGAGAAGCTGGCTCAGCAGCAGACGGACGGCAGTCGACGGGTTCCCGTTCGTCGATACGACGCTCAAGGCGGACAATCGCTGCGCCGCCGCTTCGACGACACGCGGGTTTTCCGTCACCAACACAACAGCGCCTGGTGGCACCTGAACTGGACCTGCGCGCAGCGCCATCTGGCTGAGGTGTGCGACAACGCCGACGGACGTTGCCGTGGCAGTAATCTGCGAGAGCACACCAGCCGCATGGATGGGCAGGTTCCACGTGAGGACCGGGGCCGACACGGAGTCGCTCGGAGCTCCCGCCCGGTCCCACACGGAGCGATCGGTGTCGTCGTAGAGCTCTGTCGCATAGTGCTGACGCAACCCGCGCATCACAGATGCACCGAGACGCGTCCCGGGATCGAGCGCGTGCGAATCGCCCAGGACACGCGCCGCAAGATCCACACGACTGCGGGGCTGGTCCGCCGAGGACAGTGCGTCCAGGCATCGCCGCACGCCCTTCACGAGATCGCTTGCCCCGTCGGTGTCGAGGCCGCGGAGAAGACCGGACTGGATCACCTCGTTGATCCAACTCTCGGCCCACGGCTCAGGCCACTCGGCAACCTCGCTGCGCGCCGCGGCGCGGGCATTGCGACGAAGCTCTCGGTCCGCCCGCCGGTGCTCATTGCCGAACGACATCGCATGCCCGAGGTTGGCGAGCGCCACCACCAAATCGGGGCCGGCGCCAACACGGTCCAGTGCCTGTTCCAACTCTCCAAGGTCGAGGGTCGCGGTCAGCGAACGACCGAGTAAGGATGTCAGGTGCTGTCGACCTTCCGTCGAAAGTACCGGGAGTCGAAGGCGACCGCGCCGCGCCGATCCGAGGCGCTCCAGACGGTCGCGTACGGCGTCCCACAACGGAGACAGATCGGAGCCGATAAGCGAGGGAGGTGGACTCACCAGAGCGCTCCCTGTTCCGAAGCGACCACGGTGACCGTCGGTGCGTAGCGACGCGCCGCCGGGAGCAGGTGAATCAGTTCCTCATCGACTCGCACGAGGCGATGCGCGGCAAGCAGCGCGACAACATCGCGGGCGAGACGCTCGGGTGAGGCCGTCAGATCCTTCGACCAGTGCGACGCATGCTCGTGCGCCAGCTCGGCCACGAGCGATTCGACTCCGCTCACCGCCGTCGCCGGTTCGAGGCGCTCGATCAGCAGCAGCGCGCAGTGGCCAACGGTACCGCCGCTGGGGAATCTGATGTCGCTCAATGCACCGCTCGGGTCGATCGCAGCAATGCCCTCGGCGCGCGATTCGAGCGAAACACCGAACATCTCGTCGAGCATGCGCGCCTCCTCTCCCTGACGTCGCCGCAACTCCGCCCACTCGCTCTCAGAGAGGTCCGCGCGATACACAGCCGAATCCTCGACAAGGTGACACCGGGCCCACTGTCGAAACGCTTCGCGCCGATCGGCGCGTGCCAGCAGCGTGATGGCAGTCGATTCCCCGAGCAATGCACCGACAGGAAGGAGCGCGATGCGGTCCGGGCGAATCCGCAGGACCGCATCTGCCTCTGCATCATCGGCGAAGCGGTCGACCTGCTCGTGCAGTTCGCTTGCGAGGCCTTGATCGACCAGCCATCGCAGCACGTTTACCAGTGAGCGACGTTCGGACGCGTCGGTGCCCAGGTTCGTTCCGGCTTCCGTCGCCGCCGAACGGATGTCACCGACCAGGTCACGGAGGCTGACCACCAGCGGACCAGCGGCGGTACTGGCCAGAACAAGTGCAAGGAGTTGCAGCTCCCGGCGGTGCAGCGCTCGGCCGCTTTTCGTGCGCAGTGGCCGGTTGTCCGGCACGATGCCAGCTTTGAACAGGCGTGCGGTGTCGGCATCGAGGTGCAATCGGTAGCCGAGTCGCTGGGTGAACCACTGGTCAAGATGTTGGTGATGTCGACGGGTCAGGCGGAAAATATCTGGGTGCTGTTCGGCGCAGGTCAGCGGGTTCATGAGCAGGTGCCGGGCGCACTCGCGTCGCTCGTGGGCTGCCTGAGGGTCGCCCGACTCGATCGTGTCCTCAGCCACGAGCCTTGACCTCCAGCGCGATGTCGACGAGACCGAGCCGCCCCTCTGGGCAGTCGATGAACGTGGTAGCGCCAGGTGTGCGATGGACCGTGCACAACAGGTCGGCTCCTTCGGGTTGCCGAAAGCGGCTCTGTCCGATGAGCATCTGAAGGTGTCTGACCGCTGGCATCGTAAGCGTGCAGATAGATTCGCCGTTGAAGCGCCCGATGGACAACAACTCCACCTCTGCCCGTCGTCGAAGCTCGGCATCTGCGTCTCGACGACGACGGATCACCTCGCGCTCCTGACGGCGGTCCCGGATGGGTGAAGGCAGGCCCCGGTTCGCTGTATCGCCGCGTTCACGCAACGACAACGCAACTTCGGCGCGGGGCGCTTCGTCCCACCGAGTCATCGAAGAGACCGGATCGTCGTGGTCGCCGGCGAGCGTGCCGAGATGGCGGCATGGATACAGCCCGAGCGCAGCGGCCGCCAGTCGGTCGAGGTCGCCGTCATCGACCGAACCGAAGAAGGACGCGAGCCGCAAGAAGTCCGCGCGTCGCGAAGATGCTCCGATTCCTGAACGCGACAGGCGTGCAAGGTTCTGCGTGAGCGTGCGGATCGCTGCAAGCGCGTCACGTCGAAGTTGTTCGATCCGTGACGGAGCATGCGGACCTCGCACGAACCAGGCTGCAAGGTTCAGCCAGTCCTCGCGACGCTCCCCCGCTGCGCGGCGGACCGCGACGGAATCGGACAAACCTGCCCGTTCCACCCGCAGCGCAAGACCGCCTGCGACACGCTGCACGATCGCGTCGATATGAGGTTCGAGAGCTCGCAGATGACGGGCAATCGGGCGCGAGGCTCTCTCAATCTCGTCGAGGCGGTCACCCACGTACCCCACGAGAACTTCGGCGAAGAAGCGCAACTCATCCGCCGACAGGTCGTACCGGCTCTGCCATTGGTTGATCGCAGCGAAGAACTGGGTGATCTCTGCGGTGAACACGATGTGCGGGTCGAACACGGCGCGGACCAGATCAGCGAGTTCGGGTGCGGACGCGGCGGCGAAGGCCAGGTCGTCGGCAGCCAGAGCAGCAAGCCGAGCGATGGCGTCGCGCACTGCACCGAGGCGTCCGGTGGACACGTCGCGCACATCCTCCACCCGGCCGAGCACTCCCTCCACAAGTTCGTGTACCTCTTGACCCGCGCTGGTGATGAGGTACCGGCTGCGACGCCGGTAGTAGTCGGCGAGGCTCGACGGGTTTCCGATGGACGACGAGACGGTGAGGTTGCCCCAGCGCCGCAAGCTCTCAAGGCGATCGGGCACCGTCTCGACGGTGACCGTGGCATCGACCATAGACAGCCGCGCCACCACATCGTCCGGCGACAGTTCCGCAAAAAACGTGTTGGCGAAAATACTCAGGATGGCCCGATACTCGCGCCACTCCTCAGCCGTGACGTAGCGGAAAAGCTGTCGTCCGCTGAGGTCGCGACCCTCGACATCTGCTTCGGGTCCGCTCACAGCGCGTGCAGCAGCGGGCCGGTAGCTGAGAAGGCGGTCGTGTGATGCGAACCCTCGAAGTGCACACGTTCGACGGACTTTCCGTTCCAACGCGCATGCTCCAACAGGATCGTGCTCATCTCCGCATCACGGACAACTTCGCAGATCGACAGCTCAGGCACGCTTGCGTGGGTGCCCCACAGCCGCTCGCTCGTCGCGATGAAATCGAGATCGAGATCGACGAGGAGACCGAACAGCGGGCCGTGGTTGTCCTCGGAGACCTTGGCGAACGCGTCGTCGAGAAGCAGGAACCGCGGGGCTGCCGGCGCACGTTCAGCCAACGCGTCACATGACGCGGCGACTGCGGCGAACAATGGGAGGTAGGACACGACCTTCTTCTCGCCTTCCGACAAACGTGGGTGGCGGGCCAACTGGCGCGGTGACTCGCCAGGACGATGGACGAGGATCGACATCTCGTGCCAGGTGCGGTAATCAAGGACGCGCGCGATGAGGTCGCGGTAGGTCGCTTCGGGATCCTCGCGACGAGCAGAGTCGATACGCAACGACAGGGCCGCGGCGAGCGTCGAGTCCTCGTCCGCGTCGCGCTGATCGGGGCTCTTCGCCAGGAGATCGATGATGCCGGCGAGATCGCTCTCGGTGTCGTCGCGGCGGCGCCACCGAAGCGACGCTCCGATTCCGTGAGCCGTCTTCACCGTCGACAACCGCCGATTCATCAGCTTCACCAACTCGCCCGCAGCGAACAGCTTTGCAGCGACTTCGGTCGCGACCACCCCTTGGAGCAGATTCCGCAACGCCTGGTCCTGCTTCGCGGTGAGCAGGCTCGATTGCGCGCGCAGCTGCGTGGCCACTTCGGCCGAAGCATCGGCGAGTGGCATGCGCCCGAGCGGCCCGGTGACCACGATGGCGAGGGGAAGCATGGGGTCGGACTGATGATCCTCGGCATCCCACCCGGCACCGAGGTTCTCGCGTCGTTGCCGCAACGACTGCCGGACGTTCTCGGCCCCGACATCGCTCCGTTCAGCCAACGGGATGACCCGCAGAATCGCCGTCGCCAGATCCCGCGCACCATCGGCCGACTCCGTCACGCTCGGCCAACTCGGCTGCGGTCGCTGGTCCGCATGTCGTTCCGCAGCGCCAGTTGTGGCGGTCGTGGTTGTGGCGGCGGCGGTGGTGGCGGCGGTGGTCGCTGGTCCGCTGGTCGCTGGTCCGCTGGTCGCTGACGCAACGAGTCCGCTCACCGCCAAAGTGGCGAGCAGGCCGGGCAGCGATGCTGCGCAACGCTGCTCCCGGTCGGCAAGCGTTGCGGCCGACGTGCGTGCAACTTCCGCTGTCCGGGACTGTTCTGCCGCCGCCTGTTTTGCCGATGCGCGGGCGACCTGCAGGTCGCCACGGGTACGTTTCCGATCACGTTCCGTGACCTCGATGATCTCGAGGACCTCGGCCCATGCTGTTCCGACGGTGTCTTCAAGTGTCACCAATCGGGCATGCTGCTCACCATGCTCGGCCGAGCGCAAGCGCGCCCGCTCGATGCGGTCGACATGATCGGCGACGGAGTTCCGCCAGGAATCAACTGACGCCGACCAGTCGCGAAGAGACGACTGAACCGCCGCCGCTCGGGGCTCTGCTGCTCGGCAGTCGGCGATCAACGCAGACATCGCGTCAGCACCATCGCGCAGTCGGAGCCGATCGAACGGAAGTTGACGATTCGCAGCGATTCGATGACCGTCGGCCAGCGCCTCGGCGTGTGCCGCATCGGCCCTCCCAACGATTCGTTCGGCATCGATCGCGGCGACCCGAGCGCGACCAGCGACCCGCTCCGACGCATCGCTGGTGGCGACTGAGGCAGTCAGCGCTTGGGTCGAAGGAATGGCGTTTCGGTGCACCGTGGCAACGTCCAACAATCGGCGCCGTTCATCAAGCGCACTCTCCGTAGAACGAACGAACACCTCGGCCTTGGCGAGCGCCTCAGCAGCCTCCGCGCGCCGCCGTTCCAGCGCGGATCGGCGATTGGCCACGCCAATGTGCTCCACCAACGTCTTCGTGTGTCGGCCACGCAACGCACCGACGCGAAACTCGCCGTTGACGGCAACGATTGTTTCCGCGTCAGCTTCCCGGTCCGTCGTGATCGAGTTCAGGATCGCAGCGACGGATTCGTCACCGTCGAGCGCGGTCACGAACATTGAAAGCGGCGAGCGTACCGGTGTCCGGGCGACGGCGACCAGCTCACCGTTGGCCAGAGCGACAGCACCGCTGGAAAAAACTTCGGCACTCAATAGACCGGACGCCTCCATCGCTGCTTCGATCCCGAGCTGATCCTCGGGAGTGACGTCGGACGCGAAATCGATGGCCTCGGCCAACACCTTGCGACGATCGGGCCGCTGCCATGAGGTTGTCGGAGGATCCGGCAGCGTCGCCCGTGCGAGCTCATCACACACCGACCGGCACCGGTCCGCCTCGAGACGCTGTTGTTCGAGCAATGCACCGAGCTGCGCAATCCGTCCGCGGTGATGATCAGCAATCAGCTGCGCCGTATCAATCAGTACACTTACGATATTTTCGAGACGCTCGAGGAGATCGGGCCGAGCGATCGAGGACGACAATTCGGCCAACGGGGGGTCGACGTGGTCACCTTGCAATTCGCCCATGGCTTGAAGCCACCGTTGCGCCGAGGAACGCCAGGCCTGCTCGACCCGTCGTCGCTCGTCCCGAGCCCGTTCCGCATCCGCGTCAGCCGAAGCTGCTTCCGCAACGAGTTGGGCGTGGCGCCCCTCGGCCGCCCGCAACTCGGCTTCAAGGCCGATGACAGCATCAAGTGCGGAGACGACGTCGGCGATGTCGGAACGGCGTAGCTCTGCATCGGTGATGGACCGGGTGAGCGCGCTTCGCAGCACCGACAGATCAAGCGTCGTCGACGTCGGAACGGGGACATCGCCAACGCCCGGTTCGGCCTCGCTCGACGCCGTGACACCGGGCAATGCTGGCGGCGGATCGACATGCCATTGGGCTGCAACCGCCCCGATTTCCTCCAAGTGGCTGTGTAACAACGTGACCGCGGCAGTGAAGGCAGCCTGCAGCAGGGACACTCGCCGGGCTGACTCGGTACGCCGGTCGCCACAATGCGCGGCGTCGTGCTGGGCAGTCTGCAAGGCCTGGACGAGGGAGACGACGTGGTTGCGGAGATGCACGAGATCAGCGCCGTCGCGGTATGCAGGACGCTCTCGAAGGGCCTGCAGTTCGTTGTCGATCCGAGCGTCTTCGGCTTCGAGCCGAGACACGTCAACCTCGCTCGCCGTCAGCGCGAGAGTCGCAGAGCTTGCGTGCGAACTCGCAGCCTCTCGGTCTCGACGCGCCGAGCGTACGACGCGGTGAAGGTCCTCGGCGCTCGATGCCCTGGTCCGTAATTCGGTGCGAGCGTAACTTTCGTAAACGCTACAAAGACCCTCCAGCGCCTCGGTCGTCCGTCGCAAGGAGGCCACGTTGTCACGGTGCTCGTCGAGGTCTTCAAGGGGTTGTGCCGCGTCGGCGAGGGCGGCCTCCGACAACTGCGGTAGCGCGCTTTCGAGGTACGAAGGGAGGTCCACATCGATGCGGTCGCCCACCCGAGGACTTCGCACGATATGCAAAAGACGTATGTGCTGCTCAAGGTCGGCACCACCGAAGAGCCGGGCGCGTAGTTCGGTGCGGTAGTCCCCACGCCGTTCGTGGCTGAACACGGCCGACGCTCCGAGAATCGTCCGCAACGCGTCCACGGTGAGCGGTGTGCGCCGGTCCAACAGGGAGAAGTCGAACCCGGGGCGACGGTCCGTGACGAACCACCACGTGGTGACCCGGTCAGTCGACGCGTTCGCCCGGATGCCGCATCCACACACCACATGTCGGATCTCGCCCGTCTCTGCGTCCACCCGCTGGAACTCGATCCAGAGATACCCGACCGGGTTCGGCTCCTCCCGACCCGAAAGCATCCAGGAACGCAACACGCCGGTCTGTTCGCCAGCCGCATCGATGCGGCGCACGTCGGCTTCCAGCAGGAACGGCAGGAGCATGTTCATCGCCGTCGACTTGCCGGAGCCGTTCACCCCACGCAACAGCAGTCGGCCACCAGCGATGTCGATCGTCTCGTCACCGTATTGGTACACGTTGAGGATGCCTGCCCGATTGAGGTGCCACCGACTCTGCATCGACACGAATCGTACCGGTGCCTAGGTCGCTCAGGCGCAGCCCATCATCTTGTGAATCGCCCGGCAGAACTCGTGCCATCTGGATGCGTCGACCTGCCCACATTTGCGGCCGAGGGCGGAACGGTGCAGAAGCAGCGTGTTGTCGAGGTTCGCGACGCTGCCGTCGCGGACACCTTCCGCGGACCCGACTGCAACCTCGGTGGCGAGGCCACGAGCGGTCGACGTGATGGGCGCGACCACAACGGAGTGCAACCGGTCCGCCACTCGCGAGCGCGTCAACACGATTACCGGACGGATCTTGTCGTTCGGGACATCGGTCCACCAGACCTCGCCGTTGCCCATGGTTAGCGGCGTCTGCGTACCGCGAAGAGCGCCACGACATCGTCGGGGACGGAGCCGTCGTAGGCGTCGAGCGGCGGAGCCTCAGCCGGCCAACCGGTGGGCAGTGCAGCCAGATCGCCGTCCAGCTCGTAGGGCCGTTCGTTGAGTGCTCTATCTTCGGACTCTCGTTCGGCTCGTTCGAGGAGCGCGGAGAGGGCGAGGTCGATGAGTTCGGAATCCGGGAGGCCGGTCTGCTTTCGTGCGGTGGTCAGCTATTCGTGGTTGACCGTGGTCGAAATCCTCGTACGCATGCCACAATACGTAGCATGCGGCGTGGCATGGCATGGCGTGGCATGGCGATGGGCTGACCTCCGCCGGGCGACCGGGTACGAACAGTTGCCCGCACGTCTATCCCGAACGTGTTGAGCACCGAGAGGATCGCTCCGCAGGGATGCCGATCGGAGTTCATCTCCGGCTCGCTGGAGTTGCCGGACAACCGGTCAGGCGAACAAGGTTGCGGGCTGTCAACAGACGTGTTGAACTACCGGACACTACGTCGTTCGACGCAACAGCTGGAGGAGCGTTCCTATGGGTAAGTCCGTGTTGATAACCGGTGCAGGATCAGGCTTCGGGAAGGGGGCAGCGCTTGCGCTTGCGGCGCGAGGGCACCACGTCATCGCGACCACCGAGACAGGCGAACAGGCTGCAGCCCTGGCCGCTGAGGCGCCCCGGCTCCAGGTGGAGAAGCTCGACATCACCACCGCCGATGTCGATCGCGCAACCGGTTGGACGATCGACGTCCTCGTCAACAACGCAGGTGCGGGGCAGACCGGGCCGATGGCCGATGTGCCCATCGAGCGGCTGCGGCGACTCTTCGAGGTGAACGTGTTCGGCACACTTTCGATCACCCAGAAGGTCGTACCGCAGATGGTGGCTCGCAAGAGCGGGCGCGTCATCATCATGTCGTCGATCGGCGGCGTGGTTGCCGCTCCGGCATTCGGCCCGTACTCGATGACGAAATTCGCGCTGGAGGCGATGGGAAAGTCGATGCGAGCCGAGCTGGCCGGTATGGGCGTTGATGTGACGCTGCTGAACCCAGGCCCGTACAACACAGGTTTCAACGACCGTATGGCCGACTCGATGTGGGAATGGTTCGATGCCAACTCGGTGAGTGCCGGTGCCACGGAGCTTTTCAAGATGATGCGCGGCGTTGCGACAACCGATCAGCTGGACCCAGCCGAAGTCGTCACCCGTATTGTCGAACTCGTCGAAGCCGAGAGCACCACCGAAAACAATTTCGTCCCCACTGACATTCTGGAGACGCTGACAGGGCGGATAGAAGGCTGAGCTCAGCCGGTTCGACTCGCCGACTCGATTCGTCCGGCGCTACGACGTCGGCGGCGGCGTTCTTCGCCTGATCGTTGACGGCCGTTGGCAATTGCGACGGCTGCGACGAGGGCAACGCCGCTGAACATCGGATCGAGCCATTGCACGTCGGTAAGGAGCTGTAGTCCCTTCACGCCGGTGGCAAGTACATAGATCGCCAGCACAGACCCCCACACGTTGAAACGCCCCGGCGTGATCTGCGTCGAGCCGAGAAACACTGCGGCAAACGCTGGGAGTAGCAACGACGCACCGAAGCTGAGGGACGGCCCGGCGATAGAGCCGTAAAACACGCCGGCGAGTCCGCACAGCGCTCCCGAGACAATCAGCGAAAGCCACGTGTACATATCAACGTTGACGCCCGACAGTCGGGCCGCCTCAGGACTTCCGCCGATGGCGTAGAGGTAGCGGCCGAACGGAGTGTGTGCGAGCGCCCACCACAGCACGACAGCAATCAACAAGAGATAGACAACGATGATCTGGAATCCGAAGACCTTCGTCTGCGTGAGTGAACGCCACGCCGGCAGACTTGGAGGCAATGGCTGACGGTTGTCCGTCACGATCACCTGGAGCGCAGCGATGATCGACGCTGTGCCGAGCGTCGTGATGAACGAGTTCACCTTGAGCTTCACCACGATGAATCCGTTGACGACCCCGATGCCAGCCCCCACAGCCATTCCAAGGACGATGGCGAGGGGCACGGACAGTCCACTGGCGACGGCTTTGACCACCACAATGGTGGTGAAGTTGATGTTCGCCCCGACCGAAAGGTCGTAGATTCCGCAGACCAGCGGCACGACGATCGCTAGGGCGAGGATTGCCGATACCGCTTTGCCGGCGGCGACGGAATGCACCGTAACCATGCTTGCGAACAGGTCGGGCGACAGCAATGAAAACACCGCGATGAACGCGGCCCAGAGGTAGACGCCGCTGTACTTCTCGAGGCCGGGGCTGCGGGGGAATCGTTTCATGGGGAGAATGTTCTCGATTCGTTCTCGGAGGGCTGGTCGGTCGGATCGCCGGCCCCGATGCCGAGTGCGGCACGGGCGATGTCGTGGGGCGTGATGGCGTTGCCGGTCAGATCGGCGACAACCGCACCATCGCGCAGCACGATGACCCGCGAGCATACGGTGGTGAGTTCGTCGGTGTCCGAGGAGCTCATGAGCACTGCGGCACCGTTCGCGGCGGCGACGGCAAGGCACCGATGGAGTTCGGCCTTCGCCCCGACATCGACTCCTTGTGTGGGATCATCAAGGAGGAACACTTCGGGGCCACGCTGGAACCATTTGCCGAACACGATCTTCTGCTGGTTCCCACCGCTGAAGGTCGACACGAGGCGTTCACCGCCAGTACTCGGGCGGATGTCGAAGCGCTCGAACCATCCCGCCGTGGCCGCGGCCTCGGCCTTTCGTCGTAGGACGGGGAGACGCCAGAACCGGGGCAGGTCGCCGATGGCGATGTTCTCCCGTGCCGTGAGGCCCAAGAAGGCGCCTTGGATCTTGCGCTCAGCGGGCACAAAGGCAACCCCTCGCTCCATTGCGGCCGACGGGCGACCGGGAGGCACGACGTGGCCGTCGACGCGGACCTCGCCGGCGTCTCGGGGACGCGCCCCGAAGAGGGTGGCGCAGAGGGCATCGCGGCCCGACCCGGTGATCCCGGCGACACCGACGACCTCACCGCGCCGAACCACGAACGAGACATCGGCAAGGGCCTCCGACCCGACGTTTCGTACGTCCAGGAGGACCTCACCATCAACAGGCGCCTCGTCGCGCCGGACCTTCTCAATCGCCGACCCGAAGAGGTGCCCAAGCAGGCTGTCTCGGGTGAGTGACGCGACCGGACCCTCGAACACCTTGCAGCCGTCACGCAGCACGCTCGCTCTGTCCGCGATGTCGAAGACCTCATCGAGTCGATGGGTCACGTACAGCACGCCGACGCCGTCCGCCGCCACCGTTCGGACAAGACTCAGGAGACGAGCAACCTCTTGTTCGGGCAATCGCGCCGTTGGCTCGTCGAGCACGAGGAGCCGAGCTTCGCTCCCACCCACGGGAAGCAACGCCCGGGCCACCGCTACACCGGTCTTTTGCGCCGGGCTCAGCGAGCCGATCAGAGCCTCCGGGTCGAGGTCCAACTGGACACGGTTGAGGGCAGACCGCGTCAGTTCACGCGCCGCGCTCCGACGGACCGTGCCAAGACGGGTCGGGAACCCGACGACCACGGCAAGGTTGTCGAGGATCGACGACGTCTCGACGAGACCGAGATCCTGGTGCACGAATCGGGCGCCGAGCCGCGCTGACGACGCAGGATCACCGAAGTGCAGCCGCTCGCCACCCAGCTCGACGACGCTGCCGGGGTCGGGTCGGTGATACCCCGACACGATCTTGATGAGGGTCGACTTGCCCGAACCGTTTTCGCCGAGCAGTGCGTGGATCTCCCCCGCGGCGATGCGGAGGTCCACGCCATCCAGGGCGAGTCCTCCGGCGAAGGTCTTGCGGAGCGCCCTCGCTTCGAGGACGCTCCGCTCACCCGATGTCAGGCCACGCCCCACAGCTTCTTGAACTCGTCGCGGAAGTTGTCCGGCTTGTCGAGCGAGAGCGTCGGTGTGCCGACGTTGCCCTTGATGAAGAGCTGCTGCGTGCGACGACCACCGGAGTCGGGGATCTCCATGCCCAGCATGGCGCGAGCCGCTATATCAATGGCGATCCAACCATCCATGTGGATGGCTTCACCGGCCCAGGCGTGCTCGGTACCGGTGTCTAGTGCGGCGAGGTTGTTGATGGTGGCCGAACCGCCGGCAACCTTGATGTCTTTCATGCCTGCTGCGTCCAGAGCGGCGGAGAGCCCATCGATGAACGCACCGTTGGTGGTGATCACGTACTTGATCGCCGGATCCTTTTGCAGCGCCGAGACAACAGCGGGCACGAACTCACCTTTGGCGAGCTGCGGCACGGTGACATCTAGCGAGGTGACTGCGCACTTCTTGCATCCTGCGGCGACAGCTTCTTTAAATCCGGTGCCGTGCGCCGTGAGCACGGGGTAGGCGGGCACGTCGGCGACGAGTGCCTTACCCTCGGCATTGGAATCGGCGATGAACCAGTTTCCGACCAACGTGCCGTCGGCGAGGTAGTCAGCCTTCATCGCAGCACCCATCGGGACTGTCTTGCTCAGCTTCAGATCGGCGACGGCGATCGGGATGATCATCGCCCCGGCCGCCTCGAACGCCGCCTCACGGTCGGCCCACAGTTCCTGCGGGAGACCTGTCAGGGTCACGGCGGCGGGTTTCAGGGCGAGGGCTTCGTCCATACCCGTCAGCACGGTCTGCAGATCGGCAGTGCTCCACTTGATCACCTTGGTCTTCCAACCAATGGCCTTCGCCGCCTCGAGTGCTCCGACGCCGATCTCGACGCACTGGGGAAGCTCACATTCCAAGAACACATACAGCTTGTCCTTCGGAACCGGACCGGACAGTGGCGTGGTCTGGTTGATCTTCGTCGGCGGCTGTAGGAACGGCTCGATAGCCGCTTTCGCAGCAGCGACCTCGTCGGTGCCGGCGGCAGCAGTGGTGGTCTCGGTGACTGCAGCAGCAGTGGTCTCGGTCGCCGGTGCGACGGTGGAATCGCTGCTCGAGCTGCATCCGGTGGCCAAGAGACCGAGTGCGAGTGCTGCGGAGATGACGCGGGTTCTGGTGTGCATGTGCTCCCCCTTTTCTGTGGCCGTGTGACCACGGCCACAGAACAGTACGAACGGACGCGGATTTTGTCAACACCAACGTTTACGTTGACAAACGACACTGTCGATGTACCCGTCGGCCACCAATCGGTGCGGACGGTCACTTCTGGCTACATCAGAAGCTTCACTTTCAACGTGTGCGTTGACGATATCGGCCGGACCGGCGTCTATTCGAGGACCAATCTGAAGCCGACCTGCCTCGGGGCAGATTCCACGTTCGGTCTGCCGAAGAGGTGCTGACACCCTCAACAGACTTCGTGTGCACCCAGCCATCCCGGCCACCGCTAACGTCGCTCGCCTTGGACACGAAGAAGACGTCGCCGCAAAAGAAACCTCCGACGAGTGACATCGGGCGTCGGCGAGGAGAGGCGCTCAGGAAGGGCTCAGAGAGCTACCAGGACAAGCGCCGCGAGATCGCCCGTGCCGCGGCCGACGTCTTCAACAAACGTGGTTTCAGCGCCACGAGCCTGAGCGCCGTGGCCAACGAGCTGGGCATGGACCGAGCCACGTTGTACTACTACATCTCCGACAAGCAGGAGCTGTTCGACGAGGTCGTGCGCGAGGCGTCGGAGCGCAACATTGCGGCAGCCGAAACGGCGCTCGCTGCGGAGGGGCCTCCGCTCGATCGTCTCCGCACCGTGATCACCGAGCTGATGAATTCCTATGCAGCCAACTACCCGCTGCTCTACGTGTACCTGCGGGAAAATCTGTCGGCGGTGGACCCGGACCGCACGGAGTGGTCGAAGTACATGCGCGGTCTCAGCCACCGCTTCGAAGATGCCGTGATCGCCATCGTGCAGGAGGGGATCGACAACGGCACGATCCGTCCACTGGCTTCGGCGCGCGTCCTGGCATTCGGCGTGCTTGGCATGCTGGGGTGGACGAACCGCTGGTTCGTCCCCGCCCGCACACCCCAAAGCGCCGAAACGATCGGAACGGCGTTTGCCGAAATGG
>JANNBN010000064.1:0-22127 GCA_031385545.1 Acidimicrobiia bacterium
CGGCCCGGAACCGCTCCGACTCTTCCGATGCAGGGCCCGGTGTGGTTTTCGACATTCCCGTCCGATCTCGAGGTGACGTCATGACCGTACAACGCAGCAAGCTGTTGCACCGTCGGCGCGCCGACGAAGTGAGAACACAACTCGAGCTGTCGCTCGCAGAAAGCGCGAGCCGCTCGTTGCCTCCCTCGTCCAACGTGGAGGCGAACCTGCAACGGGCGCAAGAGCTCCTCGACCACCCTCGCAGTTATCGACTCATCAACGACGCATGGCGGTTCATTCACGAGGCCAACCAAGAACTGCTTCACTTTGAACTCCCTCCCGCTCTCGCTGCGCGCTCAATTCAACTGAGGGCCGAGATCACCGACCCAAAGATTTCGGCGTGGAGACGCCAGGCCATCGGCAAGCTGTTAGATCGCTTCGACGCGTCGCTCGTCCCGGTAGTACCCCTGACCGGGGCCAAGCCGCAGGTGAACTATCTCGTGGAAGCGGTCAAGATTCGTGACGAGGGCGCTTCGAACAGCTACCGCCGCCTTTCCATGCAACGGGATTATCTCTGGTTTCTCGTCCTTGCCTTGACGTTCGTCCTGATTCCCTTCGCGCTCCTGGTTGCGACGCACGTGGCAGACCTTCGCACGCTGCAGCCCACATCGTGTTCGGCCGAAACCAAAACCGAGGCGAAACCTTCCAGCACGTCAACGGAGGAGACATCGGAGGCCGTGCCGAATTCCGCCAGCGCGTATTCGAGTGTTGAACCGTCGACGACTGAAGAAGCCGCCTCGGCGGTGCCGACGATCGACCCTGCCATCCAGCGGTGCCGAGACATGTTGGCTTCCCGACCCTGGCTGTTCTGGGCGTCGTTGCTCGCTGGTTCCTTGGGGGCGATCGCCAGCACGTTGCAGCGAAACTTCAGCACCAAAGCAGCTGAACGCATACCCGAGGTGATGGCGGCCTTGGCAGCGACCGTGTCGCGTCTGGTCCTCGGCGCGATTGCGGGCCTTACTGCCTACCTGGCATTGCGCAGCGGCATCTTCGTCATCGCAAATGCCCAGGTCGTCGCGGTGGCCCTGCTCGCCGCGTTCAGTTTCGGGTTCTCGGAGCGAATCTTCACCGTCGGCGAGACCCCCCGCTGATGGCGAGAGGACGGGCAGGTTGAAGTGGTCCATTTCCAACCCATCTGCAACTGTCACGTGACGAATCGGTTCGTCCCGGAGAGCAATCGCCATCGTGGAGATTTCTCGGATGTTGCTGACCGGTGAGAACCCACGTTCGCGTCCCAGGGGGTCCTTCGCGTCCCCTGTGAGCCTTCGCGTCCTGGGAGTGACGACACTGTGGGGACGCGAATGACCGTGGAGGACGCGATGCTGCGCGAGAGCAGCTATCGCAATTCGTCACGTGACAGATCAAAACACGCAGAATACGGAGACCATGCGCCTCACAAATGAATGACCCGCGTTGGTGCTCTGAGTAGTTCTCAGCGCATCACACCAGCGCTGGCGCTCTGGTTGGATGTGCGAATCGTTCGCTCAGACGTGTGCAGTCGTCAAACCAATCCACAAACGTCGAGAGAGAATCCAAGCCATCAATCGCGGACTGCATCAGGTCACGGAACGAGTCGATACCGTTCGACTTGTACGTTTCGATGACGCCATCGTTCAAGGACTCGATCGATCCGATATCGAAACGCGAATCGAAATCGTAGGCAATGGGTTTCAAGAACCCATTTTCCGTAATCACCAGCGGGTTGACCAACTGGGCCAGCGAGGTGTCCCGGGCACGGTCAGGTTCCAGTAGATCGCGGTACGACGACCGATCGCTCCACAAGCCGGATGCAGGTGCCAGATCACAGCGGATGCGAATGTGCGGAAATTCGTATCCCAATGCTATCGAAATAAGAAAAAGCCGAGCGCGATCGGCTGCAACATCGACCGGCAGACCGGCTGGCAGACCGGCTGGCAGACCGGGCAGACCGGCTGGCCGACTTGCGCGGCCCGCCATCGCAACGGGGCGGATCTGCACCGCACACACCCCCAAGCCGGCAAGATGTTCAACCAGGTCGGGCAGCTCAGGGATGGTCGACCTGCTGACCGAAACTGCCGCGGCGACGCGTTGCCCAGCCATACTGAGCTGCTCGACGGCAGCGCTGGCACGCTCGAACGCATCGGCTCGGCCACGAATGGCATTGTGCGACGCCGCCAGACCGTCGAAGCTGATGGCCACCCCGTCAAGGTTTCGCAGCACCGCGTCAATTCGATCTTTGCGGTCACTGCGCTGATTGCGGTCATAGCGGTCGAGGCGGTCGCCGCGGTCGTTACGGTTTGGAACAAGAAGGCCGTTCGTGATCAGCGTCACCCGATACCCCAGGTCCTTTGCACCGTCGACGACGTCGGACAACTGCGGATACATCAGAGGCTCGCCACCCGACAGACTCACGTGCGAGTAGCCGTGGCGGCGCAACGTCGTCAGCGCCTCGTTGATCGCCCGTGCGTCCAGCCCGCCTTTGCGAGACGGTCCCGAATCCGAATAGCAGTGGCTGCACGAGAGGTTGCAACGCGCGCTCGGGTGCAGGTGGATGATGCGGTCAGGCGCAAACCCCGACCGCACGACCGGCGAGCCAGGCTCATCCAACAAAGTCACGCATCGCGCCTTTCGCTTCAAGTTCGTCGACCGCGAATGCCACACGCA
The DNA here is from genome assembly GCA_031385545.1 of Acidimicrobiia bacterium. Classification (GTDB taxonomy): domain Bacteria; phylum Actinomycetota; class Acidimicrobiia; order Acidimicrobiales; family JANYDT01; genus JANNBN01. The sequence goes on from JANNBN010000064.1 coordinate 2,683, forward strand.
CATGAAAGCGATCCCAGTCGATGATGCCGTATGGAAATACCTCCCACCGAACAACTCCCCGCCGATGATCAAGCATCTCAAGTGTTGGATGTTTGTCGGTGAAGTAGTCGACGCAAATGCCGTACATGCAGACATCGAAGCGGGCGATCTGGACTCCGTCCAACAGTATTCGGTCCGCCAGCGAGGCAATTACTTTGTCGTCCAGCTTGTAGTTCGCCAACCGCTGCGACATGCGCGTGGTCAGATCCTTTGTCTTCATGATTGATAAACCTCGATCGTTGTGGTTGCGGAATGGCTAGCAAGCACAGCGCAAGCAACGTTCGATTGGTTGAGATTGTCGAGACTGTCGCGTGGGCCGAGCCTGTGCTCCACCTCGGACGAGCTGGACAACAGCCGACAGTTCGGCTGTTCGAGCTTTCGCTCCTTTGCAGCTTTGTTGCCATCCAATCCGTCAATCTTGAGGCCAGCAAAGCGTCGCGCCGAGGGTTGCCAATAGTCAACATATTCTTGAATGCACCGAGCCCAAAAAGGCGATGTCACAACAGGTGACCGCTTTGATTAATGGAGGTTCACAACTGAACCAACGTTCAGTTAAGTCGGATTGAGCGCTGAGAGAGCCGAAGTCCAGTGAACGTTGTGCCGGGGTTACGCGGATTCCTCTCTTCAGGAACCAACCTCGCTGCCGCAGCAACCAACGTCGTGAAAATTGGTCGTCGGACGCCGATAAATCCCAAGGTTGGTTGCTCCAGGCACAAGGTTGGTTGCTCCAGGCACAGGGTTGGTTGCGGACAGGTGCATCGCCAGCAACATATTTGCGAACGCGCAACGGGCCGCCGGCGGGAGGCGGCCCGTCACTTCGCGGGAGTCTCGGGAGACTCAACCAGCGCCCCATAACAATACTCGCGCTTGGACAATCAGTCGACCGAAGACAAGCGAATGGCCCACCAACCGCACCACCGTTGTCCAGGTTCCAGCGATGTCGAACCGCTGCCGGCAAGGAGACCTGACCCGATGTCGACACGAGATATTCGGATTCGGGGTGCTGACCGTGCCGAAAGGCAACGCACGTCGGCTGCTCGATGATCTGGTCGGACCTTCCGGCACCTAACCGATGGTGACGAACAAGACCCGTTGGTCCACCTCAATCGGCGTCGGCGCGGGCTGCTTCCACCAGGTTGTCGCAGAACGTGGGGCCGTTGGCCAGGTCGCCGAGGCGGTCGCTCGTCAGCGAGTTCGCACCGCCAGTAGCCGCATCACTCCCCCACCTGCCGAAGGGCACGGCGATGGTTCCCGGCGGCACCTTGTCGGTGACCGATACACCGCAGCGGATGCTGCCGAGATCGTTGAACACCCGGATCGCATCACCGTCGGCGACGTTCCGGGCGGCGGCGTCGTCGGGATGCATCTGCGCGACCTGGGTCGGCTCGGCCCCCAGCAGCACAGGCAGCGCACCGTATGACGAGTTGATGGAATAGTGCCGCTTCAGCGTGAGCAGCCGCAACGGAAACGGACCGCCGACAACCGGCGGCTGACCAGGCGGACGGTACTCAGCAACCGGATGCAACCCGGCCTGTTGCAGCGCATCGCAGGAGAAGGGGAACACTGCTTCGGCTGCAGTGGCAACGCCCGCGGGAACACCGACCCGGACGAACCCGTCACGGCGGAGCGTGTCAGCAGTTACGCCGGCCGCAGCGGCAGGGGAATCCAACAGTGCCAGCTCCATCAGCTGATGGTCGTCAAGACCGAAGACGGCTTCGGTGAACCCCAGCCGAGCCGCTAGCAGCCGCGTCAACTCAGCGTTGCTCTTCGATTCCCCCACCGGTGCGATTGCAGCCTCGTTCCACGACAGATACGAGAAGCCCCACGAACCAACCAGGTCTGCGTGCTCGATCATCGTCGTAGCGGGCAATACTATGTCCGCATATCGAGCCGTGTCGGTGAGGAATTGCTCGTGCACCACGGTGAACAGATCAGGCCGTGCCAGGCCGCTGATCACACGTTGCTGGTCAGCAGCGATCACTGCTGGGTTCGAGTTCCACACGAACAGCGACTTGATGGCCGGTGCCATCGCAGGATCGGTGAGAACCCGGCCGAGCTGGATCATGTTGACCGTGCGCGTGCCTTCCGGCGACAAATCGGGGCGTGACAGCGAGCCCAGGTTCACAGCACCGATGGACACCGCACCTGCGATGCCTCCAGCGGGCCAGCGCCACTGCCCCGTCAGCGCCGGCAGGCACTGAATGGCACGCAGCGCCGAGCCGGCGCCGGCCGAGCGTTGCATGCCGACCCCCAGCCGGATAGCAGCCGGGCGTTGTGTCGCGTACAGCGTGGCAAACGCCTCGATGTCCGCAACACTGATCCCCGTCTCGACGGATGCTGCCTGCGGGGTCCACGGCTGAACCGCCTCGCGGTATGCGTCGAAGCCTGACGTGTTGGTTTCGATGTACGAGTGGTCGTACAGCGCGTCTCGCACGATCACATGACCAACCGCAAGGGCGAGCGCCCCGTCGGTTCCGAGGTTGGGCCGCAGATGGACATCGGCGTAAGCAGAGGTGCGGCTGCGATACGGATCGACGACCACCAGCTTTGTCCCGTTGCGCTTGCGCGCCTGGCGGATGAGTTCCCAGGTGTGGATGGACGTGGAAACAGGGTCCATGCCCCACACCACGATCGTCTCTGCATCGGGAAGGTTCTCGGGGTCCGACCATGGCCACCGGGTGAGACCTGACAGCGCGAACCATTGCGGCCCGCAGATCGAGCGTTCCAGCCTGGTTGCACCCAAGCGGTTGCACAGCGCCTGCGTGGTGCCGAACCCGTCGAGCAGACCCATCGAACCGAGGTAGGAGTAGCCGAGGATGGCCGCGGGGCCGTCGGTCGCGATGATTGCCTGCCAGCGCGTGACGATCTCGTCGATCGCCTCGTCCCACCCGATCGGTTCGAACTCGCCCCGTCCCTTCGTCCCCACCCTGCGGAGCGGGGTCAGCAACCGGTCAGGGCTGTAGACCCGCTCCAGGTAGCGATCGACTTTGACGCACAGATGACGGCCGGTGATCGGATGCGACGCGTCGGCGCGGATCTCCACCGCCCGACCACCGGCGTCGACGCCGACCAAGGCGCTGCACGCGTCGGGGCAATCGTGCGTACAGGTGATCCGCACCGTGTTGACCATGGGCGCTCCTCTTCGTTGCGCCACGGTACATCCACCACGCACCGCCCGCTATCGAACCGGTTTGTACCCCACGCGGGCCATGGTTCCCCACGCCATGTTCTTCTTCGTCAGCGACTTCATCCGCCAGTACAGCGTGAGCTGTCGGAACCCGAACTGGCTTCCCACTGCGTAGGCCAGAAGCCGCGCCGTGTCCTTCCACGACCGGTACACGTCGAGGTGATGGGTTGCCGTCCACACCGACGACGTGGTGATCAGCAGCCCCAGCACCTGAGCCGCAACGAGCAGACCAACCCCGCGATAGGCGCGCGGCCAGTCGATGAGGCCAAGCACGATGATCGCCACATACCCTCCTACTTCGACAAACGGAGCAATCCATTCGAAGAGGAACATCACCACGAGTCCCACCGTTCCGAACGTTCCGTAGCGCGGCCGGCCAACGGCGTCACGGTGAGCCGCGAGCACCTGACGCAGGCCCCTGTGCCAGCGCATCCGCTGGCGCTGCAGCACCGCCAGCGACGTCGGGAACTCTGTCCACACAATGGCATCGGACACCTGGATCACCTTGTAGTCGGTGCCGTTGTCCTTCCATTTGCGCCGCAACCGGACCACGATCTCCAGGTCTTCGCCCAGGTGCGGATGCGGGAACCCGCCGATGTCGATCAGCTCCGAACGCCGGAAGACCCCGAACCCACCGGAGATGATCGGCATCGCGCCGATCGAAGCCATCCCTGGCCGGCTCATGACGAAGGCACTGAGGTACTCGACGATCTGGAAACCGACCACAGGGTTGCTCGCCACCCGCGGCCTCACCACCAACCCTCCCGACACGTCACATTCGTTGGTGGGCAGCAGTGTCACACCGATAGCTCCGACCTCTCCCTGCGTGTGCAGCATCTGGGTCATGCACCGAAGCAGCGCATCGGGGTCCACCAACTCGTCGCCGTCCATCACGACAACCCATTGCTTGGTGGCAAGGTTGATACCGCAGTTGATCCCGTCGCCCTTGGACCCCGCACGCGCCTTGTCGACGACAACCAGCCGCTTGTCGGCACGGGACCGATACTGCTTGTTCACCGGTTGGCAGTGGACCGGGCCGACCTGCACCGTCGACGGAGACTCCGACATGCGGAATGCCTCGACCAGCACGTCGACCGTGCGATCAGACGACCCGTCGCTGATCACGATCACTTCGATGTTCTCGTAGTTCATCGAGAGTGCCGACCGCACCGCCTCGACAACCACAACCTCTTCGTTGTACGCCGGCATCAAGATGGTGACACCGGGCAAACGGGCGCGCAGCGCCATGTTGCGCGCACCAAGGCGTGCAGAAGCCCTGCTGAGTCGCAGGCTCCGCCTACTGAGGAACCCGAGGGCGAAGATGCTCGCATAGTGCAGGGAACCGAACGCGAAGCAGCACCACATCAGCACTTCGAAGAACAAGCCCATCGCAGCGCGTCCCGCTTCAGCTCATCGACGGACGAAACCGGGAGCGACGATCCAGGTCGAGGTCGTCATCCAGTTCGATGTCGTCGAGGTCGTAGAACTCGTCCCGGTAGTCCACGTTGTCCGCGTCGTCGTCGTCCAGGACGACGTCGTCCAGATCGTCGAATTCGTCGCGGTCCCGATTTCGCAGCAGCACGTTGTCAGCAACGCCGATCGGTGCAGCAACGCCGATCGATGCAGCAACGCCGATCGGTGCGGCACCTCTGGTCCGGCTGCGGGACTCTTCACGTGCAGCCTGGACAAGCGTCGCTGACACCGGAGCCGATGCGACCTCGCCCGGGACCGCGTGCCAATCGTGGCCCATGGCAGGCGATGAGCCCTCAGATTCCAGGTACCAGAGCGCCAGGTCTGCAGCCTCGGAGGCCAGCGGTTCCGACGTCGATGTGCGCGCCCGTTGCAGCAGCGCAAGGCCGCCCGGGAGACGCGCAATTCCGTCGGCTGCGGCCATGCGCACCACACGGGACGAATCGTTCAGCGCCGCGTACAGCGGGAGCGCCGTTCCACTATGGCTGACGCGGGCCAGCGAACGCACCGCACCGAGCCGTGTGGTCTCGTCCGGGTCCGTCAGCAGCGCAACGAGCGCGTCTCGCGATGCAAGCGACGTGGGGTCGATCGCTTCGGCCGAGCGGGCGCGCACGTCGGGGTTGTCGTCGTCGAGCGAATCGATGAGCACCCGGTTGGCGCCACCCGACGGAATGTTCGCGAGCAGGCGTACTAGCGCTGGCGAGGCACCCCAGTCCTCGGTGCGACGCAAGAGCGACTGCACCCCTTCGGCTGGAAGCCGCTGCACCACGTCGCCGAGCAAGGACGCGGCCCACGGACCTTCGGTATCGAGCAGGCCAAGCAGCACACCGACCGACGCGTCCGGATCGATCACAGCAAGTGACCGGCACGCGGCGACGCGCACCGTTGCGTCGATATCGGTCGTGGCTGCAAGGACCGCACCGCGGCCTGAACGGAGGCGAAGCATCGCTACTACCTCGCACGCATACGCGCGCCGCCCGGGGTCTTTGTCCGCAAGCGCGGAGGTTACCAACCGGCTGATGGAGTCCATATCTTCGACGCGTCCGCGGAGGCACCGAGCCACGTCGGGGTCGAACCGTGCTTCGTTCGTGAGTGCCTCGATCACGATGTCGCGCGTACGCGGACCGCGAAGCATCTCGGTAAAGCGTGCTGCTGCTTCCGGTTCATCTTTGACAAGGCCCCGCACGGCAGTTGTGGCAGCTTCCCAACTGCGCCCAGGGTCAAGGCGCCGGCGGTGAGCCAAGGCCTGCGACGTAATGCTATCTATACTTACAATCACCGCAGCGGCGAAGATCGCACCGGAGCCGGCCCAGATCCACTCTGTGACGTTGCGCAACGGAAGAACCGGCACTGCGGCGATGACGACCGAAAGCGAGTTCACGAACGCCTCCAACGCCGGGTGACCACAACCACGATGGCGACCACGCCGCCGAGGGTAAAGCCCAGTGATGTCGGAAGCCGCACACGCGTGCCGGACACCACGATGGGTTGCACGGCCTCCACAAGTGCCGTGGATCGAATGCGCAAGTTCTTGACGTGCCCGTCCGATTCGATCAACAGATCGCCCCGCAAGGACCGGAACCCTTTCCGATCAGCCAGCGTGCCGGCCAGCAACCTGCTGACACCGAAACCGGTGTCAGCAGCAAGCAGGAGGTGATCTCCGACGGACTGTTCCACTGCACTCAAGGCAGCGGACCCCTTGCTTGGGACCACTGACACGGAGCCCGCAGAGGTCGCCGAGCCGACGGCCGAATCGGAGGTGTCGCCGGGCTCGTCGGCAAACACACCGTCGACAACCCCAAGGGCTGCAAGTGAAGCAGCAGCCGATCCCCTCGCAGCAACGAACAGGGTGGGCCGCGCAAAGCTGGTAACAGCGGCGGGGCCGGTGGTTACCCGACCGACGAGCCGGTGCTCCGTCCGACCTTGCAGTAGTTCCAGCATCGACGCGGCTGCGACAAGGTCGTCGAATGCAAGCGATTCGAACCGGATATCGAACCCGCCCGCAAAGGCTTGCGGGAACCGGTCGAACCCTGCAGGGACCCCAAGGCCACGGGTTCCCTCGAACGACGATGCCGGGTCCAGGTCGAGCGACACCTCTGCCGGAACGAACCCGGGGCCACATGCGGTCGCCGAGCCAGAGGCTGCGGGGGTCCCGGCAGCCCCTCGTGCGCTGGTGATGTTCTTTGTACCGGACGCGCTCTGGCCTGCGGTTCGAAGGTCGGTGACGCGGACCTCGAACACGTTGTCGGCAGCCAAAGACGGGGCGCTCAACGAGCCAGACAGTGAGAACAGTTCATCGCTTCCCAGCCGTTGCGTGGCGAGAATCCGGTCGTTGGCACGTAACTGCACGGTGACCAAACCCGCGCCATCCGTTCGTGCCACGCCACGAACTGATGCCGTGATGATCTCCATCTGACCGCCGAGCAATGACTGATCGACTGCAATGCTGACCGACGCGGAGCCGCCGCCCGCGGCCGAGATCCCACCACCGCGAAGCTCTGCAACCGTCACATACGGTTGGTGTTCCTTGGTCGTTGCATCAACCGGGCCTGGGTTCGCCACGGATCGGAACGACGCTTCGAACAGTGGCGATGTCACGAACGACACAAGCCCCGGGCGTTTCTCGGCCGGGCCGCCGATGACAAGGGTTGCGCCGTCGGACCCGCCTGCCAGGGAGAGTCCTGCCGGAGCTGTCGAACGGAACTGAACAAGCCGATCGAACGGCGAAAGTTGAACCGGCCGGTCTGACACCACAACCCGGGCATGCGGCCATTTCCGGGCAGCAAAATCTGCGAGATCCAGCACCGCCTGTGCCGTCCGCTGTTCGGCTGCATCGCGGCGGTCCAGACGGATCACCAACCGGTCCAGCACGGCGGGGAAGAACTCGGCGAACGTGGTCGGCTGCAGGAAGTCTCCGGTCACCGAAATCTTCAGCCCGGTCAGAATCACCGGGGTCACCGGCGCGCAGGAGTCACTGAGCTCGGCCTGCACAGCCGTTTGATTCGGCGCTTGATGGACCTCCTGGGTGCTGGTCCGATCGGCGGCCTCCAGCAGGAACGTCGAGGTGCCAGACCCGTCGGACTGAAGCTGGGGGAGATCAAGCGAAACCAATCCGGCTCCCGTCGGGAGGTCCACCGGCAACTCGCCCGCAATCCCGAACAGCGCGCCAGAACGTGCGGCCACATCGGATGTACCTGCGAGACCACGGGCGCTCAATCCCGGTGGAAGGTTGAACGAGATCGTCGTCGAGACTCCGAAGGGAACCGTGACCGTGGCAAGGTCGAAGAGCGACGTGGAAACGCTCCAGCTATTCGGGCCGACCACGGTGACACGGGCTGTCGGCGCTGCCGAGACACTTTCAGCCCCTGCCGGCCGCAGCGCGAGCGGGACGAAAGCGGTCATGGCCGCTACGCACAGTGCCGCAACCAGCAGGCCCAGGCGTATGCGCAAGCCCTGCTTCGCGGTGTCGAGAGCGTTCAGTCGGTTCACGTGGGAGAGAGGGCAGGCCCTGGCGAGCCGGTATCCCTTCATCGACCGCCCTCAGAGCCAGCTTGAGCCCGGGTGCAGGCCGTCCGCTCGTGCGCGAGATCAGGCCCGGACCGATCTCGTGCACGAGTTGGCATGTTTTCAGCGTTTAGGTCGTCACCCGACCGGGTACCGCAACGACACGTAACGACCACCCCTGAGGAGCAAACGTGGCTACCGCAAAAAATGGCAAGACCAGCAAACGAGTGAAGGCATCATCAACCCCGTCGGTGTCCGCGTCGGCGACGCTCAGCTCATCGTTGCCAGCCGACTTCACCGTTCCGTCATTGACATTGGCCAACGGGCGCAAAGTGGCAGATGTACTGCAGGGGCGGCTGGCAGCACTGCAGGACCTCGCACTGACGCTGAAGCACATTCATTGGAACGTGGTCGGCAGCCATTTCATGTCTGTGCACAAGATGCTCGACACGCAGCACGCCGGAGTGGTTGCCATGGTTGACGAACTGGCCGAGCGCATCGCGACGCTCGGTGGGGTTCCGAGCGGGCTTGCTGGACGGCTGGTGGCAACGCGCAGCTGGGACGACTACTCACTTGACCGCGCCGATGCGGTGGCACACCTCGGCGCACTTGACCTCGTGTATCAGGGCGTGATCACAGACCACCGTAAAGCCATCGACGACACCGACAAGCCGGACACCGTGTCGTCAGACGTGTTGGTGGGCCAAACAGCAACGCTTGAGCTCTACCACTGGTTCGTGCGTTCGCACCTCGCAAGTGCCGACGGCACCTCGACCACGGGCCGCGCTGCGACGGAGACCACCGCCGCTCGCCGAGCCCTCACTGGCAAGTAACGCTGGCAGGTAGCGCTGGCATACGGTCACAGGTTTCAGCAGGGCGGCGCCGGCGCGGTCCTGATCAACCGGCGTCGGTCGCCGCCATTGCACGCAGCTTGGCCAAGCTGGCGTTCAGGATGCGACCGACGTGAACCTGGCTGGTTCCGACCAACTCGGCGATCTTCTGCTGCGAGAGTTCATCGAAGAAACGCAGCTGCACCACCCTGCGCTCACGTTCGGACAGCTGGTCCAACAGCCCAGCCACGATCGTGCGGTCCAGCAACGTCTCGTATTCGTCGGTCGCCGGAAGATGGTGGCCAGGTCGCTGCGGGTCCAGCGATGACGCGCGGTACGCATTGTTGGCGTCAAGCGCCTCGATGACGGATTCCTGGTCCAGGTTGAGATGCTGCGCGAGTTCACCAACCGTAGGCGCACGTCCTATTTGCCCATTCAGTTCCTGTACTGCGCCAACGACTGATTGGCGCAGATCTTTCGCACGACGCGGGACGTGAACACTCCAGGTGTGGTCACGGAAATGACGCCGCAGTTCGCCGATGATCGTCGGCGTTGCATACGCCCCGAACGGCACACCCTGGACCGGATCGAAGCGCTCGATCGCCTTGAACAGGCCAAGGCGGGCAACCTGCATCAGGTCGTCGGTCGGCTCGCCCGCATCGACGAAACGGCGCACACAGCGAGCAGCGAGCCAGTCAGCGCGCTCCTGGATCTCGTCGCGCAGCCCGATGTCGCGGCTGATCGCGTAGCGATGCATCGCCTCGGCGATCCAGGCATCGTCGGCCGTAGGAAAAGAACTACCCACTGGTCAGGAAGTGATGTCGCTCACGACTGCGGAGAGCCGGATCTGGCCGCCTTCGAACGACACCTGGTGGCTCGACGCAACTCCTTCGAGCACCTGGCGGCTGAGCACAAATCCGGGGTCGGACGGATCGAAGCTGCTTGCAGCAGCGACACCGCTCACCATGACCGCAGCGTCTTCACCGGTCAGCGTGACCGTGACCCGACCACCGTCGCCCTGTTCGACCAGCGCCAGCAGGACTTCGCTCACCACCAGCTTGACGTCGTCGATGAGGTCGACGTCGAACCCGATCTGGGCCGCAACCGCGCTTGCCGCAAGCCGCACGACCCTAGCCAGCCTGGGGTCGGGAGGAATGCAGATCTCGACCGGACCAACCCGCTGCTTGGTCGGGCCGCCCGAGTAGCCGAGATCATTGCTGTCGGTGAGCTCGCTCACGGGACAACGTGCAGGTGCGTGTGAAGGCCACTGACCTCAAGCAACCGTCGAACGACGATCGACGGCTCTGAGATGACCAGTAGCCGCCCGGCTTGGGCCGTGGTGCGGTGCGCATCGATGAGCACCCGCAACCCGGACGAGTCGATGAACTCCACCGCCGCCATGTTGAGCACCACGTCGCCCTCCGACGAGTCGAGCATGTGCGACTCGAGTGCGACCGTGAGAACTGAAACCGTTGAGGTATCGATCTCGCCGGCTGCTGCGAGCCCCGTGGCAGTGACGGTGACAGTGAGGACGTCGGGATCGTTCATGGTCTCAACTTAGTTTGCGCGTGGCCTGGCGGAGGTTCGCCGCGTTCGAGCAAGCGCGGCATCGTGCGCTCGGACTGCGAATCGGCAGGACACGGTGAGCCATGGTCCATCGGACGCGATGGTCACCTCGTCGGCGACCGAGGCAACGATGCGCAGGCCGCGTCCGGCGCGGGAGTGCGGCATCAATTTCGTGGACGGCGAAGCCGTTTCGGCCGCGGTCGAAGCCGAACGAGTCTCGTCCGTGGTCGAACGCACGGCAACCGTGAGGTCGGCCTCCGTAGGGACGATGGTCACGTGAATGTCGGTTCCGTCGCCGTACTCCACCGCGTTGGTGACCAATTCGCTGACGGCCAACTCGACATCCGCAGCACGTTCGGCGGTGAGAGCCAGGGCCAGTGCGTGGGCACGAGCCAGGCCCCGGACAGCGCGGACCGATTGTGGCTTCGCCGCGACCACAACGGTGCGCTCGAGCGGTTCGCCGGTCGCGCTCATGACAGCACGCCACATGTCATCTTTTGCTCACCAGGACTGATCGTACGGGTCCGTGGTGAGCGAAATCGATTTGCCCGGTGACTTGCGTCAGTCGGGAGTTGACGGGGAGGTCGCGGCGAACCGTTGAGAGGCCGAGTTCCAGTCCGCGGTCTCGACAATGGCAGCTGCCCACTTCGGGCGGTCTGCCTGATAGTCCAGGTAGTAGGCGTGCTCCCAGCCATCGAAGGCCAGGATGGGTACCGACCCGGCGATCACATCACCTTGATGATCGTGCAGTTGGGTGACGATGAGGCGGTCGCTGACCGGCTCCCAGACGAGTGCCGCCCATCCGCTGCCGGCCAGGTTTTCGATGGCGCCGGACAAGAGCGCTGATGCCTTCTCGACCGAACCGAACGATGCGGAGATGGCCGCTGTGAGCGCTGCAGTCGGCTGCGTCGACGTCGGTGAAATGGAGGTCCAGTAGAGCGAGTGCAGCACGTGGCCACCGACGTTGAACGCCAGCCGCTTGAGCAGCGGCGAAGGGTTGTCGCCTTCAGCCAGCCCATCGAGTTGCTCCAGGGTCTCGTTGGCAGCCTTCACATACGAGCCGTGGTGCTTGTCGTGGTGGAGGTGCATGGCCTGCTCGCTGAGAACAGGACTCATCGCATCGTATGCGTACGGAAGATCCGGGAGCGTGTAGGGGATCGTGAGTGTCTGCATGGTCAACGAACAGCTTTTCTGTTCGCGAAGTTGTAAAGGACAAGCGCGATCACGGCGCCGATCACCGAACCGATGAACCCGCTTGGCTGCAGTTCTCCGGCGCCTGCGTCGTTGTTGAAGATCACCTTGCCAAGGAACCCGCCGATGAACGAGCCGATGATTCCGAGCAGCGCAGTCGACAGGATGCTCATGGAGTTGGAGCCCGGGACCAATGCGCGTGCGATCAGTCCTGCGATGAAGCCGATGACGAGGAGGATGATGAGAAAGGTGATCATGTCGATGTCCTTTGTTGAGAGTGGTTGGGCATGGCCGAGCAGAGATTTGTGACACCCACAAGTTGCGTGGCTGCCTGCCCGATACCCAGCCCGGACAACATTCAAACGAAGTCAACCGTCGATTCCGGCGCGTTCTGTAGCCGGACTGCAGGCGCCCCGACGATGAGCACGGCGGTGTCGTCGGAAACCTTTCCCTCGGACTGATGCACCTCATCGAGGAGCACACGAAGCGTCTCCGCCGGGTGGTCGAACCGTTGCAGACCCGCAGCCAGTTGGGCGTGGGTGCGGCGCGGGCGCGACGAATCGAGCAGACCATCGGTGAATGCAAGCAGCTGGTCTCCGGGGTAGAGGTGGATCGTTGAGACCGCTGGTTGCGGCGACATCTCGGCGACGCCGACCAACTGCCCCGATTCCTTGATGACCTCGGCTGCGCAGCCGACCCGAAACAGCAATGGCGGTGGGTGACCTGCATTGGCGAGCGTGATGCTGATGCCGGTGTCGGTGACGGCGCCAACACCGCAGACGGCAGTGCAGAACGTCTGTTCGCGGCTGGCGAGGATGGCATCGTGGAGCCACACCAGGGACTCGGCCGGCCCGAGGTCGTGCAGCATGGCGGTGCGCAATGTGTGGCGCGCCAGAGCCGTGACCGCCATGGCCTCATAGCCGTGGCCGCACACATCGCCGACGAAGAACCCGAACCTGCCGCGACCGATCTCGAAGATGTCGAGGAAGTCGCCGCCGACCACGTGGTCGCCGCTCGCTGCACGGTAATCGTGAGCGAAGAGAACCCCATGCGGCACCGTTGGCGCGTGCGGAAGCATGGCCCGCTGCAGCGTTTCAATGGCCAAGTGCAACGCTTCGTCGGCCGTGCGTTGCGCAGTGATGTCGGCGAACCACGTGGCAACGTGTCGACCATCATCGGCCTCGAACGGGTACGAATCGACACGCAGCCAGCGAAGCTCGCCCTGCGGAGTGTGGACACCCATCACGACGCCGGTAACGCCTTCGCCCGTTCGCAGTGCGACCATGGCCGGGTGCTGCTCACCGGGGAATGGCTGATGGTCACTAGTGATCGCCGCCCACGACGGATCCAGCGACGTCTTTCCGGTGAGCTGGTCGGCCGACATGCTGAGGACGCTCAACGCACTGGGGTTGAACGAGCGAATGCGCCCGTCGGCGGCTTGGACCACCACACCGTCTCGGTGGTGCCGCACGGCAGCATCGTTGGCGGCTGCAGACATTCGATGTTCAGGCCGATCAGGCATTGGCATGACCCTATCGAACGAGTCAGCGCTGCCGTCCCCCTTCGCGCTCGTCCCTTGATTCTCGGGCGGCCCTGTTTGAGAGCTGGCGAATCAGGTATTAGGGGACCATGCCCGGCCGCTCCCAGTGCTCATCAGTTGCCACCCAACTAGCTGGCGAGCCCATTGATGAACTCGCGCTGATCGATGCGTACTGGCGCGCTGCGAACTACCTGTCCGTCGGCCAGATCTACCTGCTGGACAACCCGCTGCTACGCCAGCCGTTAGAAGCCGAACATGTGAAGCCCCGACTGCTCGGCCATTGGGGCACGACACCCGGTCTGAATTTGATCTATGCGCATATGAACCGGGTTATCAAGGCCAGAGATCTGTCGGTGCTGTACATCACCGGCCCCGGCCACGGCGGCCCCGGGCTGGTGGCCAATGCGTACCTGGAGGGCACTTACACCGAGGTCTACCCGGCGATCAGCGAGAACGAGACAGGGATGCGCAACCTGTTCCGGCAGTTCTCGTTCCCCGGCGGAATCCCCAGCCATGTTGCCCCTGAAACTCCCGGCTCCATCCACGAGGGCGGCGAACTTGGATATGCGCTGCTGCACGCGTTCGGTGCCGTGTTCGACAACCCGGACCTACTCGCTCTGTGCGTGGTGGGCGACGGCGAGGCCGAGACGGGTCCGCTGGCTGCAAGCTGGCACTCGAACAAGTTTCTCAACCCGGTCACCGACGGTGCGGTGCTCCCGGTGCTGCACCTGAACGGCTACAAGATCGCAAGCCCCACCGTGCTGGCCCGCATCCCCAAGGACGAACTGGCGTCGCTCATGGTCGGTTACGGCTACAGCCCGATCTTTGTCACCGGCGACGACCCTGCCGATGTGCATCGGCAGCTTGCGACAGCGTTGGACACAGCGCTCGACGCCATCGCCGCGATTCAGTTATCGGCACGCCAACCCACAGCCGGGCCTGGCGATGATCGCCGTGCCGACCAGCCCGCCGACCGAACTGCCGACCAGCCCGCTGACCAGCCCGCCGACCGAACTGCTGACGAAGCTGCCCGCGCCGGGGAGAGACCTCGTTGGCCGATGATCGTCCTGCGGACCCCGAAGGGATGGACCGGCCCGAAGACCGTCGACGGCATCGCGATCGAAGGGACATTCCGCTCGCACCAGGTTCCACTGGCCGAGACCCGTGCAAACGCGGATCACCGGGCGCTGCTCGAAGCGTGGCTGCAGAGCTACCGTCCCCACGAGCTGTTCGATGCCGACGGCCGGCTCGTTCCCGCGTTGCGTGCGCTCGCACCCGTCGGCGAACGCCGCATGAGCGCCAACCCGCACGCCAACGGAGGGCGTCAGCTGCGCGACTTGGACATGCCCGACTTCCGCCTCTACGCCGCCGCGGTTGAGCAGCCGGCCGTCCGGATGAGCGAGGCGACCAAAATCCTCGGCTCGTTCCTGCGCGACATCATCTCTGCGAACCCTGATCGATTCAGGCTGATGGGACCCGACGAGACCGCGTCGAACCGGCTGGCCACGGTCTTCGAGCAGACCGACCGCGCGTGGAACGCGATCACCGTGGACGGCGACGATCACCTGGCCCCCGGCGGGCGGGTCATGGAAGTCCTGTCCGAGCACCTGTGTCAGGGCTGGTTGGAGGGATATCTGCTCACCGGGCGCCACGGCCTGTTCAACTGCTACGAAGCGTTCATCCACATCATCGACTCGATGTTCAACCAGCACGCCAAGTGGCTGTCCACCACGCGCTCCATCCCGTGGCGAGCCCCAGTCGCCTCGCTCAACTATCTGCTGACGTCACATGTGTGGCGTCAGGACCACAACGGTTTCTCGCACCAGGACCCCGGATTCATGGACCATGTGGTGAACAAGAAGGCCGAGGTGGTGCGGGTCTATCTGCCACCTGACGCCAACACGCTGCTTTCGGTCACCGACCACTGCCTGCGCAGCCGCAACTACGTCAACGTGATCGTGGCCGGCAAGCAGCCGGCGCTGACGTACCTCACCATCGACGAAGCCGTTGCACACTGCAGCCGTGGTCTCGGCATCTGGGAATGGGCCAGCAGCACCGAGGGCGAGCCCGATGTGGTGCTGGCCTGCGCGGGCGACGTGCCGACGCTTGAAGCGCTGGCCGCCGCCGACCTTTTGCGTATCCACCTGCCATCGATCAAGGTGCGGTTCGTCAACGTGGTCGACCTGATGCGGTTGCAGTCGCCCAGCGAACATCCACACGGCATGGCCGACCAGGACTTCGACACCGTCTTCACCACCGACAAGCCTGTGATCTTCGCGTTCCACGGTTATCCGGCCCTCATCCACCGCCTCGCCTACCGGCGTACCAACCATCGCAACATGCATGTGCGCGGTTACAAGGAGGAGGGCACAACCACCACCCCGTTCGACATCGTGATGCTCAACGACCTCGACCGCTTCCACCTCGTGATGGACGTCATCGACCGTGTGCCCACCCTCGGCAGCAGCGTCGCCACCCTTCGCCAGCAGATGGTCGACGCACGGGTCGCCGCACGCCGGTTCACGCGCCTGCACGGCGAGGACGACCCGGCCATCTCAGGATGGACCTGGAGCGGAACCGCAGGAGCGGCCTGATGTTGGCGCTGACCGTCAATGCCGGGTCATCGAGCGTGAAGGTTCGCCTGCTCGAAGACACCGAGGTTGTGAATGCCCAGCTCGACCTGCCCGTCGGCGACACAGGACTGGACGCACAGGCTCTGATGGACGGGCTGGCGGAGTGGCCGACCCCAGAGGTGATCGGGCATCGGGTGGCGCACGGCGGAGCGCGGTTCACCGGGCCTGCGATCATCGACGCAGATGTGTACCGCCACATCGATGAGCTCAGCGACCTGGCGCCGTTGCATCAGAAGCTCGCGCTTGCCGGTATCGATGCTATGCGCACGTTGTACCCCGCGGTGGTGAACGTGGCGAGCTTCGACACAGCGTTCCACGCAACCATCCCGCCGGCAGCTTCCACCTACGCGCTGCCCCAGGACTGGTCCGACCGATACGGCATCCGCAGGTTCGGGTTCCACGGTCTGTCACATGCCTACTGCGCCCGCCGTGCCGCTCAACTGGTGGGGGCCCCGCTCGCAGGACTGCGAATCGTCACGTGTCACCTGGGTGCTGGCGCGTCGCTGGCTGCGGTGGTGGGTGGCCGTAGCGTCGACACCACCATGGGGTTCACGCCGCTTGAAGGACTGGTGATGGCCACACGGTCCGGCTCGGTGGACGTCGGTCTCGTGCTGTGGCTGGCCGAGCACCAGCACCTCTCGGTCCACGACATAGCCACCACTCTGGAACACCGCTCGGGCCTGCTGGGTCTTGCCGGCACGGGCGACATGCGCGAAGTCGAGGCCAACGCTGCGGCGGGCGACATGCGCGCGACGTTGGCCATCGAGGTCTACGTACACCGGCTGGCCGGTGCCGTTGCGGCGATGGCGGCGGCGGCCGGTGGCATCGATGTGCTGGCCTTCACCGGTGGTGTCGGCGAGAACTCCGCCGCGGTGCGTCACAAGACCGCCGATCGCCTGGCGTTCCTCGGTGTCGCCCTTTCCGACGCGGCAAACGGCGACGCTTCAGGTGTCGATCGGGAGGTCACTCGGGTGTCGAACGGGGTGACGGCTGGGATGACAGCTGGGGTGCGAACGGTCATCGTCGGAGCGCGCGAGGACATCCAGATCGCACGAGAGGCCCATTCCGTTGGCTCATCATCGGGGCCAGCGGGTACGGGTCCAGCCTCCGGCAACCATCAGCGAAATTCGGACCGTTGACTTGACCACACCAGACGGGCACCCTGAGGTGCGTGCGGCTCCAGCCCGCTGCGGTGAGAGGTGCGCTTGAAATTGTGCCGGGATCTACGCGGTTGTGCCAGGATTTACGGCCGTATTTCCCGGCACGGTGTCGTATTTCCCGGCACAATTTCCCAGAACGTTGAACGGGCTACAACGTTCTCGGACGTCAGTCGGCAACACCCACGTCGTGTGAATCGAACTGCGCAAACGCGGGTCGCAACGCGGCCAGCAATGCAATGGCCGCCACACACGCGACACCGCCGATCACGATGGACGCGTCGACGCTGGTGAGTGCAGCCACTCCCCCGGCTTCGACATCGCCAAGATATGGGCCGGTGATCCACACGGCCATACCCACACCCTGCATGCGACCTTGCAGGCCGGGAGGAGTGGCCAACTGCAACATCGCTGTGCGAGCAACCCCGCTCACCGCGTCGGCCGCTCCTGCAAGGGCCAAGCAACCGAGCGTCAGAGCGACACTGTCCACGAGACCCACCACCGTGATCGCGATCCCCCACCCGACGATGCTGCCGACGAGCACCCGCCCGTACCGGTGCACACGTCGAGTCCAGCCGGACAAGGCAGCAGCCACCATCATTCCAAAGGGCAGGGCCGCATACAGCAGGCCCACCAGCTTCGGCCTGCCGCCGAAACGCTGTGCCGCGATCGCCGGAAAGAGCGCCAAGGGCATCCCGAACACCATCGCAATCAGGTCAGCGACGAAACTGCCCTGCACCGCGTGCCGGCCTCGGAGTGATCGGAACCCGTCAAGCACCAACCCAGGATGGAACCGCTCCCCTTCGTTGCCCTTCGGGATCGATTGCATTCCGAGAACGACGACGAAACATGCACCGAAGGAGAGTGCGTCGAGACCATAGGTCCACGCCGGTCCGACCGATGCGTAGAGCAGTCCCGCTGCAGCGGGCGCAATCACACCCGCCCCGGTGTAGACGAACATCTGCAACGCCTGAGCAGCCGGAAGCTGCGCAGCAGGCAGCAACATCGGCACCGCCGACCGGTTAGCAGGCGATGCGAACGCGCCGTTCACGCCGACCATCACGGCAAGCACGTACAACGCAACGAGCGACCCGCGGCCGGCGTTGTCCCCGCTTGCCGGAGCTTCACCTGCGGCGACGTTGATGGTGAGTGCGAGCGACAGTACGGCCCCGACAAGCAGCGTGACCAGCAGTATCCGTCGGCGATCGGATATGTCCGCCAACGCGCCGCCCAGAATGCTGGACAACAATACGGGACCGATGGAAACGGCCCCGACCAAGCCCACCTTCCACGATGAGTTGGTGAGTGCATACACCTGGAGCGGAATCGCGACACGTGTGAGGCCTGACCCCATTGCCGACACGGCCGAACCGGCCAACAACAACCGGAAGTCCCGCGAGGCACTCAACGGAGACAGATCCAACGTGTGCTGACGGATCGATCGCATCACCGAAAGCGACCCTACCGCTCGGCGGGCCGGTGGACCCTGTGGGCTCCCACGTGCTCAGGCCTCCTGGGTCCACACGTTGCGCCGGAACGTCAAAGCCCGGCGATTAGCCCAGCGCGCTTATTTCTTGGATGTCGCCGATGACAGCGACCAACCCGGCGACAGCAATCGCCAGCCACACCGCACGTACGGCGAAACGACCGACCGCTTGGCCCGCTGCAGAGCGGCCAGGTCGCAACTCAACATCCGTCGAACGGTCGACCGCTTGATAGAACCGGACCCCCGCGTAGAGCAGGATCACAGGCGAGAGCACCAGCGTCGCAAACAGTGAGAATGGTCCGATGAGCAGCAGCACAACCGGAGCGATGAGTTGCCTCCATCCAAGGGGCACGCGCAGCCGTTCGGCGCGTTCCACCGCGACGCCGATCACCACGCCGAACAAGGCGGGAAGTCCGATGAAGAGCGCCATCGCGAACCACCGCGGCTTGAGCAACGCGAAGTCGACGCCGTCGGCGTGCAACAGCATCGACCCGACAACCGCGCCGGAGCCAAGCCCCACCGTCACATGCCGAAGAGCCGGAGGACCGAGCAGCCACGGACGCACCAGCAGATAGGCCACGGCGCCGATCACACCGACTGTCGCTCCGAGCTGCAGCAGGTTGTATGTGCCGGACGTTGTGAACCGCCCAATGGTGAAGCCGTCATCGCTCTCCACCCCGCGGACCGAATTCGGCGACGTGAGCCGCAGGAGGAACATCGCCAGCCTGGATCCGATGCCACCGACGATGAACCCCACCGGGATCCCGGCGATGAGTACCACCCGCGTCCAGCGCCACCACTGCCGACCCAGTTGCCGGATCGACAGCGTGGCGGGTGAGGCC
>JANNBN010000009.1:0-24107 GCA_031385545.1 Acidimicrobiia bacterium
CCATTGCGGGACGTTAATCGTCGCCGACGACCTGCTGGGCTCGTCGCTCGACTTCACCATGCTCGTGCCCGACACGACGGATTGTGTTCTCTTCTCCACTCGGGTGACCCGGCTCCTCTCGGTCGACTCGTGGCAGGCCGACGGCACGACGACGACCGCCAGCGGCTCCCGCCCGGCGTCATTGAAGCTCGGCTACCACGGCGTTTTCCGCCAGGGGGGACGGCCGCCGTCTTTGTGGCTCACCATTCAGGCCACCGTCGACCTGCCCGAACTGGGCGTCGTCGTCGGGAGCAGGCGGGCCGGCCGGTTGAAGATGGCCGCCGAGCTGAACCTCAACCCACGCGGTCAGCTACCTAGCCCCGGCGCCTCAGCATCGCCCAATTGACGGAGGGCTCGATATCGCCCACTCGACAAACCGATCGGGATACCGAGTTCCACTTCCGGTAGCGGCTCAGTCGTCTCCCACAACACTGAACCACCGACGGCCCGATGGTGCCCCAGATCGCCCGTTGATAGTCGTTGTCCCGTGGAGGTTCACACGACTTTTCAGGGGGTTCTCATGTCAACGGATCAGATTGGGCTTGATCAGGTTCTCGTCGGTCGTCGGTCGTCGGTCGCCGGTCACCGGGCACCGCAGCCGAGCGCTTCGGCAAGTCGGTCGCAGGTTTCGTCGAGCCGTGAGGGGCGCAGTGACGCGATTCTTCGGCGAAACGAGGACCTCGGAACGGTGTGGAGGTTGTCGAACGAAACGACGCAGTCCCGTTTGAGTCCGTCGTCGGTGCCCAGTCGAAGTTCAGAGGTCAGCCCGCGGATGGTGGTGGTCAACTGAGCAACGACAACGGCGTCGATTCGATCAGCGACTGGGTCGCGTGTGAGGACGAGAACGGGCCGATCGCCGCCGCGTCCGACATCAGCAAACCAGATCTCGCCCCGTTTCACTCGCCGAACACCTCGGTCCAGTCGGTGTCAATCTCGGGCCACGCTTCGTTCGGCCACGCCACGGTCTCCGCTGTGGTCAGCGGCTGGAGCGCGTATCGCTCGGCGTCGCGTTCGCATCGACGGCGATAGAGGAGTTCGCGGACGGCCTGGTTGAGCAGGTCGCTGCGCGCGACGCCCGCCTCGGCTGCTGCGGCGTCGAGTTCTTCGGCGAGCGTTCCGTCCGCCCGAAAACTCAGAGTTTTCGTCATACGAAGAGTATACGCGGCGCATACACCACGTGGCTACGGCCCGCTTCAGCTTCAATGTCACGATCGTTCGTGGGTCGAATCGTCACCGTGGCACCGTGACACCGGAGGGCAGCAGCGGCCGGACGTGGGCTCAACTCGTCCAGTCCGTTGCGCTGGAACGCGTCGCGGGTGAGGTCCCCGCATCACAGGTCTGTGTGGCACTGGTCTCGGGTCCGGGTTCGTCGCCTGTCGCCCTCAGTGCCGGTCACACCACGAGATCTGATGGCTCTCCTTGCTTCAGAGATTCGAGCGCCGACCCCGGCCAGCGGGTGCAGGTCACCATGTTGATGAGGGGTCGCGCCCTGCCTCAGTCGGTCCAGCGATGCGGCAGGGAGCCACCTGACGTGCGTGGACTGGCAGTCGCCGTGTACCGCACCCTGGGACGGCTTGCACGCCGCGACTTGTCAGCGCGGTGTGCCCGTGAAATACGTGTAAATGATGAGCTTGTTGGCGGCGTCCTTGTCAAAATTTTCGATGACGACGTTGGAACCGAGAGGAGCCTCTTCACAAGACGCCTGAACCCCCGACTCGCCAACTTGGAGCGCCTCGCGAGCCGCTTTCACATCTGGCTGCGGGGGAAAGGAATCAAAGCTGCCCTTGCAGGCTGGCAGGGCAGGCTGGCTGCCGCGAAGAGGACTCCTCGAGTTGGCGGTCACGGCGTATTGGGCAGTGGTCGCTGCGTCGGCCGCGAGGTTGCGCGCGCCCGTGCCGCTTTTTAGCAGCGTCACTCGGTAGCGATAGGCCGAGAGCACGTTGTTGCGAGCCGTCAGATCATTGGCGTAATCGCCCGGTGGGACGGTTACCGCGGGATTCCAGTCCGTAAGTGTCATGCGGAAACGGCTGCCCTCGATTGACCACACTTCCGCAGGCTCGCCTAGCCGGAAGGGATTGAGCAGGGTGCCCCGGTTTTGCCATTGGAGGCCACGAGCCGGGACATCGACGCAGTCGAGCGATGTCCCGGGGAATGTCGCGGCCCTTACGGGACAAAGTGTGCCGGGCTTCGGAACGACGACCTTGGCCACGGTCCTCCTCGTTTTTTTGGCGACCGTCACGATGCCTGCGTGTGCGCCGTGCGTTCCCACCAGCACGCCTCCGACGAGCGTGCCGATCGCCAACGCAAATGTGCGTGTGGTACGTCGGTGGATGGAGCGGCTGCGGGGCATAGTGGACCAGACAGCCACGAAGGGCCTCCTCAGAGATGGACAAGGAAATGTAAACCCCTTTTAGATAGTCAAGCCATTCGCTCTGCCCGGTTCTACATCCCATCGACAACACACCTGAGACACCCCCGTTTTTCCGGGTGGGTCGGGTGTGTTGATTACGCAGCGTTGTGGGCTCGCCCACAGCGCGGTTTGGCTCGCGAGTGTGCACGCCATCCGAAACTCGACATGGGGGACCGTCGATGTCGCCGCCGTCCTCGATCGCGGCAAGCAGGTTGGTCATGACTTCTCGAAGGTGAGCTCGACTTGCGCCAAGCCGCGCCACGATCAACCCCAGCCGGGACTGGACGAGCTCGCGCTCCGACAACTGCACGGTCTCGCTACGACGCTTGCCCGACGTGGCCATATGCACGAACGCGGCGACCGCCCCTCGTGCGATGCCGAGCGGGACCGTTGCGACCGTCCACGTGAAGATGGCGGGGGTCGGCAGCCGGTACAGCGTTGCTGGGTGCTCAGGCCGCGGCTGGAACGTGTCGACGAAGCTCGCGTCGACGACGACGTCGTGCAGTTCGAAGTCGACGCTGCCGGTGGCCCTCAGGCCCGACACATCCCAGTTGTCGTGCAGCACCACCTGATCGCGCGGGACGTACACCAGGATCACCTGGCCGGTGGGTGCACCTTCGACATACACCTCACACATCGGCGCAAACCAGGTCGCGTGCGGGCGACCCGCTCCCGAACGCCCAACGCCCGGAGACGACGAAACCCGCCTCGATGCGTTCAGCGCGGCCTCGTGCAGCCCTGGACGCCACTACAAAGGCATCGGGATCGTCGAAGATCCGATGAGCGGCGCGTTGATCGAGAAACGCGCCCGCCCGCGACATCCCACCCCCGTTACCGACGAGCCATCCGATAGTTCCGTCGAGCGAGGCTGCCTCCTCGACGACGTCCATGAACTCCAACGCCGAAAGCCCAAGTCCGCCCAACGACACCGGCAGCAACAACCGGAACAGCTTGCGGGCACTTAGCTCGTCGACGAGCTGGTCCGGCAGACGTCCCGCCGCATCAAACCCGGTTGCGGAACACTGCGAGTCACGAGAACTCGATCAGCGGCTTCAGCGACGAACGGAGCTACCCGCACAGTTTCATCACGCTGGCTCCCCGACACTGCGTACGGCGATATTGCGTAGATCGCCGGTGGTAGCGCGTCGGGCGGTCCGGAGCGCTGGTCGACGTACCGAAGGGCGAGCCAGCCTGGCAGTGCGAGCGTCGGCAAAGTATTGGTCGGAGTGGTCCCGCGGTAGGTCAGGGCCCCACGACAACTTTGTCGACGATCCACCGCGTCGGCAGCGTCAGAGGCTGGAATCGGCGCACTTCTCGTGCTACAGGTCGCGGTGTCGGCTGACGGGACCGCTTCAGTAACCCTTGAGGCGATGTTCAGTCGGCCGCCCAAACCGCGAAGCGAAGACGACAACCCGGACGGGGTCCTCGACGACGCCGCGATCGCCGGATCCCTCAGCGGGATCAAGGACGACCGGATCGCATTCCTGGACGGCTTCACAGTCGGTTTCTTCAGTGCCGGAGGAGAACTGAATGTCAGCGAAGTTCAGCGGGTCTACGCCCGGGACATCACCGCCTTTGCGTCGCCGAAGGCAACGTTGGATTGCGTCACCGCGTTCGGCGCCACCGACTTCCGACCTGACCTCGCGAAGTTCAGCATCCCGACTCCCGTTGGCCCGATTCACCCCTACGATGAATACGCGCTTGCGGATTCTGCATCCACGTTCGGGGACGGCCCCGGCCTTCGTCTTGTGCGGCCATAGCCGTCGTTCTGTGTGTCACTGGCTGCGCGTCATACCGGTGCCGCGGGCGTCGGGGATGTCCGTCCGATTCCGACATTGCGCGGCGGATCCACGTGGCGCCGCTAGAGAACGTCCCTTCGTGGCGCGACGACGAGCGTCAGGCCCTTCGAGACGAGGGCCCGGGTCCGGCGCGGCTCGACCAGGAACGTGGAGGTGATGGTGCCGTAGCCGATCTCCTGCGTGAACGCGAGCACGCGTAAAACCAGGCCCGGCCAGACTGCGTCAGTAAAGCGCGCGTTGCGATTCGATTGCCGCCCGGACTGCGTCGGAAGCTCGCCCGAACGCAGCGGCGAACGAGTCGCCCGCCGTCGTGAACACGTACCCGGCATTGCCCTCGATCGCACCTCGCAGAATCACGTCGTGGACGAGCAAACGACGCCGACATTGCATCCTTGTCCGCCGCCCACAACCGCGTCGACCCCTCAACATCGGTGAACAGGAACGTCACCGTCCCGGCCGGCAACACCGCCGTCCGTTCGGCAGCGCTCACCGGTGGCTCAACCCGAGATACGTCGCGAGCGCCTCGTCGACACCCCACATCTCTTCGACACTGAGTCGCCCGGCCCGCTTCCCGAGACGCCGTACGTCCACCGCACCGAGCTGCTCGACGAGCACCAGCGTTGCTTCACCCTCCACCTCGACAGGCGGACGAAACGACGCTCGGCGAGCACTGCGTGACGTCGGAGCAACAATCACGACCGACCGCGGCAGGAACTCGTCGGCCTGCACCACCACCCCGTAGCGAACCCCTTGCTGCTCATGACCAAGACCCTTCGAGATCTTGAACCGGAACACCTCACCGCGCTGCACGCAACGACTCCATCAAACCGGCAACCTCGAGCATCTCCGCACGATCCACCTCGTCCGCTTCCAAATCCGCCACCTCCCGAGCCAACGCCTCGCTCCGACGAACCCGCCGCGCCGACTCGATCAGCGACGACCGGATCGCATCAGACGTCGACAACCCACACGCATTCAGCACGCGCAGTGCACGCTCCGCCTCGTCATCAAGCCGCACAGAAATCGCAGAAGACATAGGACGACCGTATCACGAAACGTCGTACGAACCGCGGGCGGGGTGGGAGTTCATGTCGCCGAGCACCCACTGCATATCCGGCGTTATACGGGTGATGTCGGGCCGAGGCGCGCTCCGAGCGTTCGATCGTGGGAGAAGTGCGAGGTGTGCGACGGGTCGGAACTCCCGCGACAACTTTGCCGACGATCAGCTGCGCTGCTGAGCCTCGTCCAGGACGCCAGCCCGGCTCGTACGGCTGGACTCGACTCGGTCACCATCTTCGGTCGCGATGAAGTCTCCACGTTCCTCGGCCGGCCTTGAGTTGTACGTTCGTACGCTTGAGCGATGAATCGAGCATGGCCTCCTCTTCTTCCGTCATCGAATGGTTGCTGGACTCTGATCCTGCGATCCGTTGGCAGGTGCTGCGTGATGTCCTCGGCGCTCCGCTCGAGCAGTGGGCGGAAGAGCGCGCCAAGGTCGAAACCGAAGGGCTTGGTGCGCAGTTGCTGTCGTTGCAAGACGATGACGGCCAGTGGGCCGGCGGCGCGTTCGCACCGAAGGGTTTCGATTGGAGCCGGTTCGACGAACTCGGTCAACCTTGGACCGCAACGACCTGGGCACTCACCCAGCTACGCGAGTTCGGTCTCGAACCCACCTCGCCGCGAGCTCGCCAGACGGTGCGTCTGATCGGCGAACATTCGCGTTGGGATCATGCCGGCCAGCGGTTCTGGGACGGCGAGGTCGAAGAGTGCATCAATGGTCGAACTATCGCTGACGGTGCCTACTTCGGCGTCGACGTGGCTGCGATCGTTGAACGGCTGCTTGATGAACGCCTCGCTGACGGCGGTTGGAACTGCGAACGTTGCAACGGTTCGTCGCGGTCCTCGTTCGCGACCACGATCAACGTGCTTGAGGGGCTGCTGGAATATGAACGGGTCACGGGCGGCACCGCAGAGTCGCGGATCGCCAGAGAAGGCGGTGAAACGTATTTGCTCGCTCGACACCTGTTCCGGCGGCTGGCAACGGGCGAAGTGGCGGACGAACAGTTCCTCTCGTTCACGTACCCGACCCGATGGCGCTACGACGTCCTCCGTGCGCTCGACTACTTCAGGTCGGCGGCGCAGCTCGACGGCACGATGCCCGACCGTCGGCTCGGTCCGGCGATCGAACTCCTTCGTTCGAAGCGCTGCGACGACGGGCGTTGGCTCCTCGATTGGACCATCAAAGGAAGCCACTGGCTCTCGCTCGACGCCGGCGAAGGACTGCCGTCGCGATGGATCACCCTGAGAGCCTTGCGCGTCCTGAACTGGTGGGACGAACAGCGCTGACGGGCCGGGCAGGTACAACGCCGCTCTGAAATCACGCTGGTCGCCGAACAGCCCGACGTCGTTTGGCTGAACTATGTGAACGAGCACGGGACGGCGGTTTCGGCACGCCCGCTTCCGGACGGATCGAGGTTGACGGGTCGACCGGCGTCGTGTCAGCCCCTATGAGCGTGGCATCGGCGTGCTTCCGGCGACCACCTGAGCACCGAACCCGATGACCGGGCATACTGTCAGCGGCTTCCCCGTCAGAAATTCCTAGGAGGTAGAGAGCTATGAGCGTCTACAAAGTGATCGAGATAATCGGCACGAGCAGCGATTCGTGGGAGGACGCAGCCACGACGGCCGTGAAGAAGGCCCGTGAGACCATCCGGAACGTACGGGTCGCGGAGGTACTCCAGCAAGACCTCGATCTCGGTGAAGAAGGTGCGATCATCTTCCGAACCAAACTGCGGCTCTCATTCAAGTACGAGGACGGCGAGTAGCACTTCGTGCCCTGACCCGTTCCAGCTCCGCCTACCCCTCCTCGATCCGCTGCCCGGGACGCTTACGGAACCGGAATCCACGCTCGGATCGTCGCAGCATTGGGCGTGCCCGACTATGTCGATCTCAATGTTCACGCGACGTCGCGCACGACCGGTCCGGATTCGGGTTCGCGTTTCGCGTTCACGGAAATTCTCGATCTGAGGGCGATGGTATGTGCGTCTCCTATCGGTCTGCGGGCGCTGGCCTCGCGTCACGGGTTCGGTTTCGGAGGGCCGCAAGGATGACGGCGGCGATCGGGGCTTGTCGGCGGCGTGGCTCGTCTACCACGCGCTCTTTGCGATCTAGACCAGCGTCGCGTCGTCGTTCCGGCGGCGCCGCAACCGAGAGACCGCGTTGCACGACGGGTCGCTCGAGTGGTTGCACGTGTATATGGAGACGCTGCGCGAATCCGCAGACGTTCTTGGTACCTGCGGAGCCTCGTCGCAGGTTTATTCCCAACGCGTCGTAGGCTCGAACCATGTGGTGGGACTTGCGCGTAGATTTGGAGCAAGATCCCACGACCCAGTCTGCTTCAGATGTAACGCAGTCGAGGCGACCGTCGGTGAGGACGACCTTGAACCGATCGTCGTTGCCGTGGACGCTGCTGTGAGCTGGATGCTTCGCAATGCGCTGACCGGCGGTCGACTCCGCCGTCGGGCCTGCCCAGCATTTCCGTTCCGGCCGACGGCGAACTGGATGGCATGGCCAAGGGGCTACCCCTTTCGAACTCGCACTGGGGCTTGAACTGCTCGCAAACTCGACTGGCGCAGGGGCTGATAGTCGCTTCGTCGAGTGGGTGGCGTCAGAACGTGAGGCAGAACCTCGTCGGCACAGCACGTTGCACGTATTCGTCGAGTCGCTACTGCCACGAGTTCGCGATCGCGGTGAGGTTCGGAGCTGGGCCACAGCAGCAGCTAACGCGGCCTCCTACCAAGATCGGGCAAGGGCCGGATCAACGATCCTCACCACGGACGTCGCAGTCCAGCTTGATCAGATACTCACTGACTTGACCGCAGCTGTGCCCCCCGGGGACCAGACGTCGCTTTGTCTGCTCGTTGACGAGTTGAGATTGCTACTCGGTCTGTCTGCTCACCGTCAGTTACTCACTCCGCCGCCGACCCTAGTGCCGTCCCTTTTCAAGAATGACTTGCGACGTTGGCTGACGGTTCGAGTCAGCAGTGTTCCAAACCATCGGTAAGCATATGGCCAGGCGCCGTCACCTTACTCGACTATCTGTCTGGGAACTGCCCACGGTTCTGGTGAATACGTAGAGCTGCGGATCCGCAGAGACGACTCGTCCACGGCAGTCGACGCGACACCCGATCGTCGGAAAGATGCGAGGTGTGCGACGGGTCGGGACCCCGATGCGAACTTCACTGACGATCGGTCGCTCGAACGACCCGCGACAGGTTCGGGCTAAGTGAAACTCACAAGCACCGAGGACCTACCTCGATTCCCCACCACGCAGTTGGACCCCGCCCGTGGGTTGCGCGCTCAATGCAAATCGCGTCGGCGTCGCAGTAGCTCCTTGAATGAGCCTGTTTCGGTCGTCCAGTTGAGTGTTTCGGTGAGCGTGTCGGCGAGAGGGCATCGTCGACAGCAAGGGAGGTGCGCGACGGGGCGGCACTCCCGCTACAGCCTCGCCGACGATCGGCTCAGCTCGGGCCTTGCGATGGTCGGTCGGCTGCCGGGTGGTGATCGCTTCGAACAGCGGGCGCGTTGCTGACGGTTGTCAGGACCGTCTCGACGAGGAACCGGTGGAACTCCTCGGCCTGTTCCCATTGGGGAAAGTGGCCCGACTCTTCGAACCACATCCACTTTTTATGGGGTGCGATCAGGGCGTTGAAGTATCGCTCGGCCAGTTCGGGCGGAGCCATTCGGTCGTAGCGGCCGGCGGCCATGAACACCGGCATGGCCAGCTCTGGACATGATGTCGATAGGTCAGCGCGCACGAGGTCGTCGTAGAGCAGTTCGAATGATCGGAGGGCTGCTTTGGTGAAGCGCAGCTTCTCTGCCCAGGAGGATTCGGGTGACCCGATCATCCAACGGGTCGGTCGGAACTTCTTGGGCTGATGCCAGACCGCACCGAACTTGTCGAGCCAATGTACGCATTTCATCCAGGCGGCGATCCCTTCGGCACCGAGGAAGGGCGGCGACGGAATCGCTCCCAGTTCCGCAGCGGCCGAGGTATTGCCGAGACGTTGCGCTTCGGAGATGGCGAACTGATGAGCGATCTCTTGGCCGTCGGCGAAGGTTGTGATCTGGCCGGTGCTGACGAACGCCGAGTACAGATCTGGGCGCCGATGCGCGGCGAGCACACCGACCAAGCTGCCCCACGAGTGACCGAGCAGTACAACGTGGCGCGGCCCAAACTCGTCCAGGAGACGCTCGGTGAGCTCGATGGTGTCAGTGACGATCTGATGCAGACTCATCGCCGAGCGTGGCTCGATCGCGGCGGCCGACTTTCCTGCTCCTCGTTGATCCCACTCGACGACCAGAAAGTGTTGTTCGAGTTGCGCGTTCAGGTGAATGGTGGGGGATCTCGGCCTGGCCGGGGCCGCCATGAATCTTGAGCAGGATGGGCGCGTTGACACGTCCCCGCACGAGCACCCATTGCTCGACGCCACCGAGCATCATCGGGGCGAGCCTCGCAACTCCTCCTTTCGTTTGGCGTATTGGGCGCGTGAGTCGTGACGATCCGCCGATCGGGCTCCATCTCATTGCGGCCACGCAGCGAAGACGAGGGCAGCAACTGCTGCGATGGTCCGCGCGGCGTGAACCTGAGCCCACCTTCGGAGTGCGAATGGGAGTTCGTCACAAGTCAGCGAGCGAGTTGCGAGGGCTTCGTTGGCCCTCTTGAAAAACAGGGGGAAGAACGCCACGACTCCGAGAGCCAGCGCAGCGGCGGCCCAACTCGACGAGGAGCCAGCCGACCCGTGCCTCGCAATTGCCGACACGACCGGAACTGCTCCCGCCACAGTCGTCAGCGGCGCGAAGTACTGAAACAGTCGAGGGCCGACGAGGTGGTGCAGCCTGAAGAAGTCGTCTGCGCTCAACGTTCGCCAGTAGGGCACAAGGACGAATGCCTCCAGGGTGAGGCTGCCCGCCAGTAAGCCAAGCACAACCAGGGAGGCCGCTTCAAGGACTTTAATCATACGCGTGCTACTTTACTCACGTGGGTTCTGCATATGCAATCGGCCAGCCCGTCGTCCCGCGGTCAACGGTCGGCCGCCCAGCGTTGACTGCCGCCCAGATTGCTGATCGGCGCCGCTCCGTGACCGAAGCGGCGCGTGCGCTGTTTGTCAATGAGGGCTACAGCGCAGTGTCGATCCGCCGCGTCGCCGCGGTGGCCGGCGTGACACCCAAAACGCTCTACAGCTACTTCGAGAGCAAGTTGGCGCTGCTGCTGAGCCTTTGGTCTGACGTCTTCATGGATGTCTTTGCCGTATTGGAGCGGATCAGCCGAGACGAACAAGAGCCGACTCGTCTTGTGAAGACGTGCCAGGCATACGTTCGATATTGGGTTGACCGTCCGGATTGCTACCGCTTGGTGTTCATGTCGGGTGACGTCACCCAGACCGCCGTCACGGGCTTCATCGATCGCAGCGGCATCACTGAGATGTTCTCCAGCCTCGCTGAGCCGTTGGTCTTGCTCTTGGAAAAGGATGGGAAACCGGGCCGTGAAGCCGCGGAGCTGCTTATTTGCGCGCTGCAAGGCATCGTCCATTGCCAGGTCACCATGAGCGGATACCCATGGGCGCCGCCTGAAACGCTCGTCGAGATGTTGGTCAGGTCGATTGCTTCTGCAACCCCCACCAGAACTCAACGGGATACACGTTGACGAACGCCGATCCGCCCGATAACCGGCCGACACCAACCGTGATCGTTGACAGTGGGGGAGGTGCGCGTCAGGTCGTTGACCCAAGACTGTCGCTGGCTGCGGACCCAACCGAGCTTGAGCCTCTCGAACGACTGGCGTCACCGCCACAGCCAGACGAGTCTCCGCGCGCTGAAACATGCCAGTTACCGGCTCAGGGCGCATGCTTCGCAAGTCTTGTTGTCGTCGCGAAATCGCACACTTCGGCGCTACCGGCGGTGATCGTCGACAGCAGGGAGGCACGCGACCTCTCGGGACTCCCGCGCAAACTTTGCTGACGATCAGGTGGGCTTAGCTACGTCTTCTGCCTTTTCGACCCGGCGGTGGACTCGCTCGTAAGGGCCGCAGTGCAGCGCGAGTTCCTGCGGTGTGGCCGCTTTACGGGGCGGTGATATCGAGTGTCCCGAGCGGCACTTTTGAGGCGATGCCGGTGTCGTCAAGGATGCACACTCGGGACGACCTCGGCCTTCGTCGTGTGCGGCCGATCCGTCGTTCTGTGTGTCACTGGCTGCGCGTCATACCGGTGCCGCGGGCGTCAGGAATGTCCGTCCGATTCCGACATGGCGCGGCGGATCCACGTCGCGCCGCTAGAGAACGTCCCTTCGTGGCGCGACGACGAGCGCGAGCGCCGCTGCTGCGGTCGTGTACCCGACGAGGAGCAAGCCACCGATGGGTGCGTCTAGTAGCGCTCCGCTGGTGGTGGCCACAGCGCCGAGT
The DNA here is from genome assembly GCA_031385545.1 of Acidimicrobiia bacterium. Classification (GTDB taxonomy): domain Bacteria; phylum Actinomycetota; class Acidimicrobiia; order Acidimicrobiales; family JANYDT01; genus JANNBN01. The sequence goes on from JANNBN010000009.1 coordinate 11,705, forward strand.
TGCAGCAGCCCAAAGGTCGCTCCTCCCGGTGTCCACCGGGCGACTTGCGGGAGTGCCTCGATGAGGAGGTGCTCCCCGGCGGTCAGCCACACCAGGGTGAGGGTCACGGCGATGATCTGGTTGCGGACCAGGGCGCCGACGCCGACGCCGATCAGTCCGGAAAGCGCCATGACGAGGAATGCCGCGGCCACGACCTGCCAGAACTCGGCCCCGACGGTTGCGTTGCCGTGTCGGGCGCGGATGAGCGCGATGCTGGCGACGAGCGACACGGCGAGGGTCGCGACGGCGATGACGGCGCTGGCGAGGACGAGCGCCACGCCCTTCGCGGCGAGGACCCAACGCCGTCGTGGCTCGACCAGGAACGTCGAGGTGATGGTGCCGTAGCGCTCCTCCTGGGTGTACGTGAGCACACCGAGGAGCGCGACCGTCAGTTGGGGCCAGAGGTAGCTGACGCCGACGATGCGAGCGAGGAGGGCGGGTTCGTCGAGGGACACCACGTTGTTCGTCGACCCCGTTGAGGGAACGGAAGCGATGATCGTGACGAGCACCATGGCCAGGGTGCCGGCCAGGATCCATCCCAGGAGGCGGGTGCTGCGCAGCTTGAGGAGCTCGGCCCGGGTGAGCGCGTTCATGCCAGCCCCTTCTCGATCGACGCCGGTTGGTCGGCCAGCGGGGACTGCTCGGTGAGGCGGAAGAAGGCCTCCTCCAGCCCGGCCGTCTCGGTGAGGCGGTGCAACACGACCCCGTGTGCCGCGGCGAGCTCTCCTACCTGCTCGGAGGCGGCGTCGACAGCGAGTTCCCCGTCTGCGTGGCGGTAGCGGTGGCCGGCGGCGTCGAGCAGGGTGGACAGCCGGTCCGGTTCCGGTGAGCGGACGCGGCAACCGACGCTGGCCTCGGCGCGCAGGGCGGTGAGGGTCGATGACCGGACGAGGCGCCCCTTGGCGATCACGAGCACGTGGTCGGCGGTTTGTTCGACCTCGCTCAGCGCGTGGCTGGAGACGAGCACGGTGCGCCCCTCGTTCGCAAGCTGGCGAACGTACCCGCGCAACCACCGGATGCCCTGCGGGTCGAGACCGTTCGTCGGCTCGTCCAGGATGAGCACAGCCGGGTCGCCGAGCATTGCCGCCGCGAGACCGAGACGCTGCCGCATGCCCAGGGAGAACTCGCCGACCCTTCGTCGCGCGTCCTCTGCGAGCCCGGTAGCTGCCAGGACGCGCATGGGCGCGTCCCTGCCCAGCCTCGCCGCGGTGGAGAGCACGCGCAGATGGTCGAGCGCGGTGCGACCGGGGTGGTAGCCGGATGCCTCGAGCACCGCACCGACGTGGCGGACCGGGTCACGCAGCTCGTCGTACCGCCTACCGCCGAACGTCGCGTTGCCACTGGTCGGCACCACGAGCCCGAGCAGCATCCGCAGGGTGGTCGTCTTGCCGGCGCCGTTAGGCCCGAGGAACGCGGTCACCTGCCCCGCCGCGATCACCGCGCTGACGTCGTCGACGGCCCGAACGCTCCCAAACGACTTGGTGAGCCCGGACAGCTCGACGGCCGCCGTCACCGCCGGCCTCCGTCGTCGCACCATCGCATCAGCCGCTCCTCACGCTGCCGTGAGTCGGAACGGCCTCGCCCCGACGGTGATCAGCTCGACGCACGCTCGTGCTCATGCGCGTTCCAGCTGCGGCTCGACGCCTTGGATCCCTGCGGCCGGGGAATCGAGGTAGACGGCAACCGTGGGCGCGGTGTGAAGGGCGACGCCCATGGCAAGCAAGCAGAGGCCGTAGACACCGACCCCGCCGTGCAGCAGCGTCGGCGCGGTCTCGACGACGGGCGTGAGGACGACCAGCCAGATGCCGGGGGCGAGCGGGGTGAAGCGGCGCCAGCCGTGCCACACGCCGGCCCGCAGCGTTGCCCGCCCGGCGAGCAGGAACCCGACCATCGACGCCACGCCGGCGACACCGAAGATCGCGCCGACGATCCCGGCGCTGGTGTCGTCAACCTGGGCGTCGCGGATGGGGATGGACGCCAGCTCGCCCACCAGCAGCAGCGCCGTCCCGGCGACCGCGAGCGCCACGCCGCTGGTTGCCGCTCGGGATCGTCCGGCTGCGCCGCTGCGACCGAAGGCGACGAGGCCGGCGACGACCAGGCCGTGGAGCATCGCGCTGAAGATCGAGAACGCGACGAAGGCACCGCTGCTCGACCAGGGGTAGCGCCAGAAGTCGACGGAGAGGTCGGTAGCGGGCTGGATGCCGAAGGCGAGCACCGCACCGGCGAGAGCAGTGGCTGCCCCGGCGCCGATGAAGGCGCCGGTCACCAGGCTGCTCGGACGGGCCTGGACGTTGTTGGTGGTGGGAACCATGAGATCCTCCTGGGATCGATCCGATTGGGCACTGTTGTTGTACACATCGCATCGACCACGGCACATCAGGGCAGGGACGGAACCTCGGATACGCGCCAGCGCGTACCGCAGATGCGCGCCAGCACGATTGCGAACCCGTGGACGCACTGGGACAATCGTCGTCGTGAAGCGCCTGCATCTACGTCGGGTGCCGGCGCTGCTGTTGGTAGCGACGCTGGCGGTGGAAGCCGTCGCGGTCGCGTTGTCGTGGGGTCTTGAGCCCCGGTACGACACGGTGCTGTATGCGTTCTACGCCGTGATCGTGGCCGGGGCCGGGGCGCTGATCGTGTCGCGGCACCCGGGCCACCCGATTGGCTGGCTGTTCATCGCCGACGCGACCTTCACCGCCGTTGCCGCGGACCTGGCCCAGGGTTGGGGGCTGCGAGCCGCGCAACAGCACTGGCCCGCGGGACCGTTCGCCGAATGGGTCGCCCTGTGGAGCTGGATCGCGGGCGGACCGCTGGGCGTGTTGACGTTGCTGCTGTTCCCCGACGGGCACCTCACCCGGCCGCGTTGGGCGCTGATCGCCTGGGCTAACATCGCTGGCGTCGCACTCCTGGTGCCGGGGTTCTCCCTGTCGCCCGACATCGGCGATCTCTTCGTCGGTGACCGCAACCCTTACGCCGTTGACGCTTCATGGAGGAGTGCGCTGCTCACCGTGGGCATGCCGATGTTCCTCGGCTCGCTGGTAGTAGCGATCGTGCCGCTCGTACAGCGCCTGCGCCGCGCGACCGGTGTCGAACGACTCCAGCTGCGGTGGTTCGTGTTCGCCTCCATGTGCGCCGTGGTCATCCTGCCGGTCGTCGCGCTGCTCTGGAGCGTGGCTCCGGTTGTGCGCCCGCTGACCGCGCTCGCGCTGATCGCGATGCCGGTTGGTGCCGCCATCGGGATCCTTCGCTATCGCCTCTACGACATCGATGTCGTCATCAGCCGCACGCTGGCCTACGGCGCGCTGAGCGTGGTGCTCGCCGGCACCTACGCAGCGACGGTCGTCGTGATCGGTGCCGCCGTCGGTCGCGGCTCGGACTGGAGCACCGCCGGTGCCACGTTGGCCGCCACCGTCGTGTTCGGTGGCGTGCGTCATCGGGTGCAAGACATCGTCGACCGCCGGTTCAACCGGGCCCGGTTCGACGCCCTCCAACGGATGACGACATTTCTCGATGAGCTCCGCTCCGGCCGCGCGGTCCCCGAGGACGTCGAGCGCCTTCTCCGCGAGGCGCTCGGAGTCGAGGACCTGCACCTCCTGCTGCTCCTGCCTGCGAGCGAGCTCACCGTCGACCTCGCTGGAGTGTCGGTCACCGACGACCTCGACGACGGCCGACGCCGTTGGCCGATCCGCCACGCCGGCACGACCCTGGGCACCCTCGTCGCGCCCGCCGAACTCGCGGAACGCGGCTCGCTGGTTCCCAAGGTGCTCGACGCTGCCGCGCTCGCCGTGGAGATCGCGCGCCTTCGAGTCGGGCTGCGTCGCCAGCTCGACGAGGTCGAAGCGTCACGGGCTCGGATCGTCGCCGCCGGCGACGAGGAGCGACGACGGATCGAACGCGACCTGCACGATGGCGCCCAACAGCGCCTGGTGTCCATCGGCCTCGCGCTCCGCCACACCCAACACGTCCTCGGCCCGGACGTCGATCCCGACGTCAACCAGACCATCGACGACGCAGTCGCTGAGATTACCGTGGCCATCGACGAGCTGCGCGAGCTCGCCCGCGGTCTGCGACCCGCCCACCTCGACACCGGTCTGGGGCCCGCCCTACGAGACCTGGCCCGCCGGGCACCGCTGCCCGTCGAGGTCGTCGCCAACGGCGACAGGTACCCGACCGAGGTCGAGACCGCCGCCTACTTCACCGCCTGCGAAGGGCTCACCAACGCCGTCAAACATGCCCGGGCCACCAAGGTCGTGCTCCGTGCCTTCCACGAGCGCAACCGCGTCGTTCTCGTCGTCGTCGACGACGGCGTCGGAGGTGCCATCGCACAGAACGGCTCCGGACTGGCTGGCCTCGCCGATCGCGTGGCCGCCCACGGTGGAACCTTCAGGATCGACAGCGACCCAGGCCGAGGTACCACCCTCATCGCGGAGTTCCCATGCGCGTCGTGATCGCCGAGGACCAGGCGCTGCTACGCGAAGGCCTCGCCCGCCTCTTCAGAGACGGCGGCCATCACGTCGTCGCCGCCCTGCGCGACGCGGACCAGCTGCTCGACACCATCGCACACGAGCAGCCCGATCTCGCCGTCATCGACATCCGCATGCCGCCAACCTTCACCGACGAAGGCGCCCGCGCCGCCCACTCGATCAAGCAGCTGCATCCCGGCGTGGGCGTGCTGCTCCTGTCCCAGCACATCGAGACCGCCCACGCCGTCAACCTGGTCGCACTCGGCGGGTTCGGCTACCTCCTCAAGGACCGCGTGCTCGAAGTGGGCGAGTTCCTCGCCACCGCCGAGCGCGTCGCTGCGGGAGGGTCAGCCCTCGACCCGATGGTGGTCGCCAACCTCGTCGCGCCGGCCGACAGCGGACCCGTCGGCCGGCTGTCCGAGCGCGAGCGAGGCGTGCTCGAGCTCATGGCCCAAGGACTCACCAACACCGCCATCGCCAACCGACTCGTGGTGAGCGAACGTACCGTCGAAGCTCACGTCCGCCACATCCTCACCAAGCTCGACATCACCGACAGCGAAGACGGCCACCGCCGCGTCCGCGCCGTCCTCGCCTACCTCAACAGCGCACACCACACCTGACACACCACAACGCCGCCGGCACGCCCCGGACAGCTGGCGATGCCCGTCCGGCCACCGACACACCGCGCCGATTCGGCGATCTGCTCGGAGTGCGCGAGCACAGAGCGGCGTCCCAGAACGCGAGTGTGCGAGCCAATCCGGGAACAGCACGAAATGCCGGATCGGGCGACACTCTGCTCATCCCCGTCCCCCTCGCCGCCCGCTCGTAACCGGCTCGGCGCTGTGCGCAAGAGACCGGTAATACTCAACGGTCAAAAAATGCACTGAGCGCTTAGCAATATGGCGAGCGATTCGCGTCTACGGATGGGTTTAATGCGGAGTGTCTTCAGGTCTTGACGCCTTCCAATTTGTTGGTCATACTTATGACTATGTTTGAGACTCGATCTGTTGCCGATGTGAAGGCCCACCTGTCAGAACTCGTCGCCCAAGTAGGCACTCAGCACGACCGGGTCACCGTCACCGTCCACGGACGACCCACTGCAGTTCTGGTGGCCGTCGAAGATCTCGAGAGCTTGGAAGAAACGATCGCTGTTTTGTCTGACGCTGATGTGGTCCGCGCACTTGCCGACGCCGATGCCGAACTCGCTGCTGGTAGCGGAGAAAGCGAAACGAAGCTACGTGCCTCCATGGCTTCCCGACGTCGTCGATGAGCGACGGACGCTACGAACTGATCGTTGCCCCATCCGCTCGCCGTCAACTGTCCGAGGAACTCCCCGAGGCAGTTGCGTTTGCTGCGTTCGAATTCATCGTTGGACCCCTCCTCGATAACCCACATCGAGTAGGCAAACGCCTTCGCCCACCCTTGGAGGATCGCCATAGCGCCAGGCGAGGAACGTACCGCGTCCTCTATCGAATCGACGAGGAGCGTCAACGTGTCACCGCCGTCGGGGTCTTCTCGCGGTCCGACGCGTATCGAGCGCGCTAGGCGTGCGGACCGCCCGATAACAACGCCCCAAACGTCAGAACGACCCGCACACTCCCGGCGCTGAAGGGCGATACCGACACACGGTATCGCCCCTCCGCGGGGTTCAGCCGACTCGCGCCGCTCCGGCGACGAACGCTGCGACGATGTAGGTGGCGTGGCGGTCAAGTGATTGGCGAGCGCGGTCGTAACGCATCGTCGTTCGCGGATCGGAATGACTGGCCGCTTCTTGAACATCTCGTAGTGGGACACCGGCATCGAGCGCGGCGGTGATGAACGAGTGCCTCAGGCTGTGTGGTGAGATCCGCTTGTTCACTCCGGCACGTTTCGCGAGACGCTTGACCATGCGGTCGGCGGCGTAGCGGTCCATGCGGCCGCCTTTCGCCCCAACGAAGATCGGCCCCGTCGTTCGTTCGCCGACGTACAGATCGATCGTCCGTCCGGTTCTTGGCGCGAGTGGGATCGTGACGTGCTTGCCGCCCTTGCGGACGATACGCAGTGTTCGGTGGCCACGGTCCATGTCGAGTGCTTCGATGTCCGCGTTCAACGCTTCGCTGATTCGCAGCCCGTTCAACGCGAGCAGCGAGATCAACGCGTGCTCGCGGGGCGTGCCGAGCCCGGCCTGAACGAGAAGTCCCCCGAGTTCGTTCCGGTCCAGGCCGAGGGTCCGTGACTCGTGATCGACTTTCGGACGTCGCACGTTGGCTGCGGGGTTGCGGTCGAGGAGTCCTTCGTCGTGGCAGTACTTGTAGAACCCAGCGATCGTGCTGAGCCGCCGGGCGACGGTCGATCGCATCCGGCCGGCCGATTCCATTTCGCGTCCGAAGATCTCGATGTGCACCCGTTTCGCGCCGAGCACCTCCAGCCGGTTCGAGACGCACCATGACGCGTAGAGACGGAGATCGGTCCTGTAGCTCTTGAGCGTCGCACCGGAGTATCCGGCAAGGAACCCGGCGATCGCGCCGAGCGTCTGTCCGAGTGGCTCTTGCCGAGTAGTGGCGGGCGGCGGTCTGGGGTGAGGTGCGCTGGCGAATCGGTGCGCGTCGGGTGGTCGAGTCGTTTCTGTGGCTGTGTGGGTGGGCAGTGGGTTCGGAGGGCCGGTTCAGCGGGTTCGGTGGATGTGAACTTCTCCAGTGTTGGCGTCGACTCGGAGCCAGGTGCCGTCGGGGATCAACCGGGTGGCGTTCGTGACGCTGACGACCGCGGGTATACCGAGTTCGCGAGCGACGATCGCCGCGTGACTTTGCTGTGCGCCAACCTCGACCACCACGGCCGCGGCGCCGAGGAACAGGGGCGTCCAGGCCGGATCGGTGATAGGAGCGACGAGGATCTCGTCGGGTTCGAGACCGCGAGGGTCGCCCGGATCGAGCACGACTCGGGCTCGGCCTTCGGCGATTCCTGGGCACACGCCGATGCCGCGCAAGACGGCCGGCAGCGGTTCGCCTGTGGGATCGCTGGCTCGCAGGGGCCAGGTCGATGGATCGGAGATCTCTCCTTCGAACCAGAACGGTGGGATGCGCGCCTGGCGATAGTCGCGTTGTACGCGTCGTTCACTGATCACGTCGACGTAGTCGACTGGCCGGTCGACGAAGCCTGCCAGTTCGTCGGCGGTGACGAGAAAGGCGTCGTGTAGTTCGGTCGGGCCGCCCCGATCACGGGCGCGGCGAGCAAGTTCGTACAGCACGCTCTTCATGGCGCCGAGCTCGCGCACCATCGCATCCTTGGCCCGTTCGCGTGCTGCCGCGCCAACCTCGGATGCGTGCAGTGCTCGGCGGAAAAAGAAACGCATTGGCCACGGAACGAGCACAAGCGCATCGCCGAACGCCGCGGCCCGGTCGGCGGCCAGTCGGACGGCGACCACGTCCGGGTCGCGTTCGGATGGGGCGAAACGGAGCCGATCGACCAGCGCCAGAGCAATCCGCGGTGCCAACGCCCACGAAGGCGCGGCGAGTTCGTATTCATCGGGGCCTCGGTGGCCGTAGTCGCGCAAAAATACCGCGAACCCGGTGGCGAGGCCGGCGTACCGATCATCAGCGGGCGTCGATTGAAGGCTCTCGACAACAGCGTCGAGCCCGCGGTCGAACAGTGCTGTCAACGCCGGGTCGGCCGCTACCATTCGCCCGATCTGCCAGAGGCGCTTCGCTGGTTGGGCTGACTCGATGGTACCAAGCCCTGTGGTCAGCCGGTTGACGAGCAGCGTCGGGTCTCCGTTGGTGCCGCGCCGAAGCATCTGTTCGAGACCGCCCCGTCCGATCCCGGCCATCGCAGTGGCGTTGCCCAGCGGCACGAAGCACTCGGCGATGCGGGCCGAGAACGACGGCACGTGCGCGAGCAGCTCCGAGTCGGTGGCGGAGCGGATGGAGGGCAACGAAGCCACCCATGCATCGGCACGGCGACGCGCCGCGTCAACCGCGTCCGTGTCAGGACGACGCACCGTCCGCATCGCCCACCGCAACAGGCGAAGCGACGCCACAAGGTTCCGATCGCCTGGCGTCCTACGATATCGCGGGGCGTCGCTGACGCCGAAACCCTGCTCGTCGGTCATCTCGGGCGTCATGCCGGGCGTGCGCACGCCCATCAGCCGGAACACCGACATGTTGAGATACAGGTAGCCACCGAAGATGCCCGACACCACGATGCCGTTCCTACGGACCTCACTGTCGGTGAACAACCCCATCTGCGCAAAGTTGCGCCGGTGCCCGATCGCCGATGCATCCGCATAAATCGTGCCGCCAAGCGGCGTCACGACGTTGGGGAACACCTCCCCGGCGTTGCCGCGAGTCCAAATCGGGAACCTCGGCGTCGGTTTGTCTTCCACGATCCATCGCGGGTAGGGATGAGGCACAGCGAACGACTCGCTCACCGCCAAAGTCTCCCACGCCAAATTCCCGCTGCCACCGGAGACATCGACCACGAAACCTCAACACAGTCGGTCGCGGCTTTGCGGGTCACTTCAGGAAGAATCGTCAACTCGCGGCGTCGCATACCGGACACTGGATCGCGGGGACGAGTCTCGCACCACGTGATCCGCGAGGTCACTGGGCACACGGTGTGTGGTTGGCCTGTTGCTGCCGTGTGAGGCTGCCGAAGGCGACGACGAGGATGATGTTGACCGCTACGGCGACGGGAGCGACGTTGGCGATGTGGGCGATCGGCCAGACGATGATCGCTATGAGGACGAGGAGGGCTTGTCGTGGCAATCGAAGTCTGTGCAGCGCGAGCGCGATGAGCGCGAAGGACAGGGGGAAGAACAGGCCGATTGGTTTGATGAGGTTCGCGGCACCTGTTCGATCGACGAGTTGAATGTCGCCAAGGGACTGGTGGATGGCTTCGAAGCCGTAGGCGACATTTCCCGCGAGCCCGATAAGCCCGGTCATCGTGATCGCAGCGGCGAGCCGGGATGTCGCGGGTAGCCAGGTAGCGATTCGCAGCACGACAAAGCCGTAGGCGATGGCGCCGAGTACGTGGAGCACGCCGGCGGTTGCGTCGTCCCAGCCGCGTGCGGCGTAGGTCGAATCGGCCGCGAGGGATATCAGCGGGGCGACAAGAAGCGCCGCGGTGAGGATCTTGTCGGTCGGAGTGAGCGATCGGGTCGTACCGGTCGAAGTGGCGGGCCTGGTCAGGGTCATTTGATGTCCTTTCGAAGATGTTCTCGTGAGCCATCGTCCAACGATTTGAGCGTGAATCGGTACGGGGTTGGCCCTGTTTGCGAAAAAGCAGGGAAAACCCTGGAGGGGACATTCGGTGGGTTGTGTCACTATTTCGTTCATGTTCCCGCCGTCGATCAGCGACGATTCGCGTCGTGTTCGGGGGCTCGCGCCACTTCTGGCACTCAGTGGTGTCGTGGTGTTGGTCGTGTGGGGCCAAGCGCGCGGGGCGTGGTTGTGGTCGAACGTGCACAACGGGCTCCTTGCGCTGGCGTTCACGACTGTCGGCACGTACATCTCGTTTCAACGCCCCGGACATCGCGAGGGGCGCTTGTTCCTAGCGACCGGAATCGTCGAAGCGGTAGTGGTTTTTCGGCCGCCAAATCGGCCACGCGGCGACAGGGCCGGGTCGCGATTGGTGGGGTTGGCTCGGTGCGTGGCCGGTCGCCGTCGCGTTGGCCCTCACGACACTCTCGGTGCTCTGCTTCCCCGATGGTCGGCTTCCATCAATGCGGTGGAGGACCGTGACAGCGTTGGTGGTCGTCGTTGCTGGGTTCTGTGCGATCGTGTCGGCGATTTGGCCTGTCGAGTACGCGTCAGTCGGGTTGACCACCACGCATCCGATACACAGCACCGCGCCGGGATCGGTTTCATCGCTGTGGACCGCAGTTGCGCACCCCGCCTACGCCACGTTTCAGGTCCTGTGGGTGGTCGCGGTGATGGTTCGCTGGCGTGGCGCTCGTGGGCACGTTCGCTACCAGCTGGCGTGCCTCGCGCTCGCCGCGGTCGGATCCGTCGCAGCGCTTCTCGTCGGGTTGTCGGTGTGGCAAACCGTGAGACCGGGAATCCTTGCGGCGGCGCTCGTACCGATCGCGGCTGGGTGGGCCATCGTACAAGGTCAGCACCTCGCTGCGTACTCGGCACTCACATGGCTCTCTCGAACCGGGGTTGGTTCGAAGGACCTCCCATTCGAGTTCGCGCACTCGGTAGCACGAGCGTTTGATGCCCCAACAGCAACACTATGGATCGGGAACGACACCATCCTCCCGATTGGCGTGTGGCCAGAAACCGACGACCGAACCGCGTCAACAACGATCGCCGCGTTGCGCGATTCGCCGGACTTTCACGCCGCGACCGTCACCAAAGACGGAAGCACAATCGGTGCAGTCAGCGTTGAACGGAAACGAGCAAACCTCCTATCACTCCAAGAACACCGGTTGCTCAACGACCTCGTGGAACAGGCCAGCTTCGTCATCGAACACGTCGGCCTTGCCGACCTCGTAACACCCCAACGAAACGAACGCCACCTCGACGGCCTGACGCCGCGCGAACACGACGTGCTCGCACTCATGGCACGCGGCCTATCGAACGGTGCCATCTGCGAAGAGCTACACCTCAGCATCAAAACGATCGAGCCGGTCGTCAGCTCGATCTTCACCAAACTCGGACTGCACCACGACACCACAAGCAACCGCCGAGTACTTGCCGTCGTGGCCTTTCTAGCGCCGGACAGAGACAGCGCCGATCAGGCCCCACCCTCATCTGCGAACCTGACAACCCTCGCGGATGCCACCGGCTTGACCTGATCGGAAGAGCTTGCCGCCTGCAGAGTTTGCCTTCGCCAAGGAGCCGCGGAAGCCACGATCCCACCAACATCTTCGACCCGGAGAGCGTCCAACCGCCCGGCAAAGGTCCCCAGACTCGCCAGCGATACCCCCCTCGATATCACCGACTCCACGCACGCTCAGCGACCGCACGACTGCCGGTGAAGTCGGGCGGTGATCCTCGACAGCAAGCGAGGTGCGCGGCGGGTCAGGACCTCAATCGAAACTTTGCCGACGATCGGGCCGTCAGGCTGTCGTCGCGACGGGTGTCGGGACCGCTCATACGGGGCCCGTACCCGAGCGGTCGGTGCGCTGGCGCTGGGGGGATTACGGCGTTCGCGTTGTCGGGTGCTATCGGGCCGCGCCGTGGCGTTGATCCAAAGCGACTCCGTCTCAGTTGCGGGTCCTCACCGGATGGTTCCGGTTGACGGAAGGTACTGCGGTGAGCTGATCGGGCTCCGAGGTCGTCCATGTTCACTGCCGATTGTGTGCGGATCCAGCGGTCTGGGGTTTGAACGAGGTGTGCTTCGCCGCCCATGTTCTGCGTCGGTCGTCGTCATCGTCAGGCGAACCTTGAAGTCGACGGCTCTTCTGACGTTGCTCGACTGATGATTTAACTCATGTCGGTGAAGTGACGCGCTGGCCGGTCAGGATCCTGCCCGGCGGTTGGGGCGACTTGCCGCGAGAGCGTCGCTTCGTCGTCGCGTGATCCCCCTGGAGAGCTGCGCGCTCCGCGCCCACATTTCGCTGGCAATGGCTTACCGATCGGAGATCGTCACCGTCACAGGGGACCCTTCGACTGCGGTGTGCTCCGTTTCGGCGACGCGCTGCAAGAACGCCGCGAGATCGAAGCAAACTTCGAGTGGATGTACGCCTCGCGGAATGGCTGGGTCGGTCGCCGCGAGGATCCCGGCTGTCACGACTGCGCCGGCCGTGCTGAACGGGATGTTGAACGTGCAGCGCACTGCCGTTCGCGACCGTTGATCCTGCCATCGGCTTGGGCCCAGCCCACGAAGTCGGGGTAATCCGGTGGCGGCTGCAACCGTTGTGGCTCCCAGGTGGCGAGTTCCGCGAACACGGATCGGGTCAACGATTCGAGCTCCGCGTC
>JANNBN010000013.1:0-8895 GCA_031385545.1 Acidimicrobiia bacterium
TTCGCACCCGTAGTTGATGATCCACCCGGCGTCTACGTGCGGGTACGGGGTGGCGCGCACCACGCGTTGGATGTACTCCGATGCCTTGAGGTCCATCTCCTGCAGGCGAACCTCGTTCTTCGCGAAGGCGTTGTGAGCCGAGTCCAGATTGCGCATCAGCCCTGGCAGCCAGCTGGCGCCGACCTCGATGCATCCGATGCGCAGATCGGGATGCCGCATCAACACTCCATCGATGATAAGCGCGCTGAGGGTTTGCATCACGGGATACGGAATGGAGAGGTAGTCGATGCTCTTGAAGTTTGCGTCGCCACCGTGAAAATCGGGAACCGGTGGGCGGCCGTTCTCGAAGTACGCAGCAGGCATCACCTGTGCCCCGGCCCCAGCGACGTGGATCACGACGGGAACGCCGGCCTCGGCACACATCGCCCACACCGGTTCCAACGAAAGATGTGAAGGCGAATGCGTTGGCGGGCAGTACTGCCCGATCTGAATCGCCGCGGCCCCGGCGTCGAGTGCAACTCGGGTCAGCCGAATTGCCTCAGCCGGGTCGTTGAGCGGAACGACAACGACCGGCAGCAGCCTGGGGTCGACCGAACACCATTCCATCATCGCCATGCGCTGGCCGTCGGCAAGGGCGATCCCCAGTGAAGGGTTGCTCTGCGCGGTCCAGATTGCTTTGTGGGATGCGAACGTGTCGAACACCAGCTGGCTGCAGAACCCCAGCAGGTCGAGCGCGGCCGGCCTGTCGGCGGCAATCCACGAACCGGTTGCGTCGAAGTTCTTCCGCGCCATGAGCTGCGACTCGTCCTGCGCCCGGTACGCCGGGCTGGCGTGATTCGTCATTGCCCTGGCAAACCCACTTGCGCCGACCGTTGCCACCTCGTTGGCCTCTTCCCAGAGGCGCGGCACTGCTGCGCTGACGGACGCGGGGACGAACGCCCTCAGCCAATCGAAGTCCTCGTAGATGTGGGAATCGGCATCATGCATCTCACGGGTCGCGTATGGCATAGGCGCAGGCTACCGGTGCTGTTCGGGTGCTTCCTAGTGGCCAACCGATTCGCGCGCGAACGCGCTGTGTGTGTGGGATGACCCAACGATTGACGATTGTGCTCTCAACTGTTTCCATGAATAATCACTCAACACCCGATCGATCGACGGATCCGATCGGGTGCTCGTCGGTGGTCGGGGCAACAGGGTGTCGCAGGCGAGCTGTGCGCCGAACTGCCAATCCCGGGGCGGCGTATCCAGAGACCGACGGTGGCGCTGCTGGGGCCGTGTGCGCCCGTCGCGGCGAGATTGGCGGTGGAGCAGGTGGTGGGAGCAGGTGGTGGGCAAGCTGACCTTCTCCTGAACCAACGTGCTCCCCCAGCAACCAACGTGGGTCTTCCAGCAACCAACCTTTGTCTGGAAGCCCGTTTCAGGAGCGTTTGTGGGTGGGTTGGTTGCTGAGAGTCCAAGGTTGGAGAAACAGCCGGTGTCGACCAGTCGCTCGTCCGGCGAGAGGGTCCGGCGGTAAGGTCCGGCGATGACGACAGAACCTGCGCCGACAGAACCTGCGCCGACCGTCCATCCGTCTCCGGCCGAGGTGGCCAAGTCGATGTGGGACCAGGACCTGGCATCGCGCGCCGCCGGAATGGTGCTGGTCGACGTCGGCGAGGGTCGAGCGGTGATCTCGATGACCGTTGGTCCAGCACATGTCAACGGGCTTGGAGTGTGCCATGGCGGCTATCTGTTCATGCTGGCGGATTCGGCCATGGCGTTCGCATCGAACAGCCGCAACGAGGTCGCGCTCGCTGCAGCTGCCCAGGTCGACTTTCTCCGCTCGGCCCGCCTCGGAGATGTTCTGGAGGCAACTGCCGTCATGCGAGCGGATGGGAAACGGACCGGAATCACCGATGTCGAGGTACGGCTTGTTCCTGCGCCAGCCAGTGATCCGGGCCAAGGCCGGCCACTTGTCGCACTGATGCGCGGTCGAACGTCGAAAACCGGCGCACGGGTGCTTGGGTAATCATCCGGCTTTCACCCGGTCACTTGGCGAATGACCACACACCGATCCGGCGCGGATGCCAACGGCGCTGGTACCGTTCGGATCGGTCGGCCGCAGAGGTGCAGACCGCTGGAACCTCCGGAGGAAAAGTACATGGCTGATGAACTGAACTACGCCGACGATGTCAATCGCTACGCGTCGCCGGCCGACGCGGCCGCAGTAGCTGGCATCGTGAAGCACCTCGGTATCGCGCTGCGATCCCGCGATGCAAACCTCGTCTCCTGCTCCGACAAGACAGAGCTGGACAGGGTCCGCGAAAGCTGGTGCAAGAAGAAGCTGGCGGTCGCAGACGACGACGCAACCATCGACGCAGCAATTGCGTCGGTGTGCGCAACGATGAAAGAAGACCGCACCAAGCAGCGCGTCACATTTTACTACCTGCTTGCGCAGCACTACGGAAAGCTTGCCGACCTGCACTGATCTGCACGCGCCGGCCACACCTGCCGACCATTCTGCCCATCAGCCCGGTCGGTCAGGTCCTCGGATCAGGCGTCAACTCGTTCGGGCGTTGGTCCGCTTCCATCGGCCAGCGAAAAGCTGAGCGATCGTGTGGCCACATCGACCACGTCCAATCGAACGTTGATCACGGCGCCGGCGACGGCGCCGTGTTTGATTGCCGACCGGTTGAGCCTGGCCCGCACCGGTGGGACGGCGACCTGGAACACCACGCCGGTGTCTCCGGCCTCGAGCACCGTTGCTGTGAACACCTGCCCGACGCGCGATTCCAGCGTGACGGCTTCGGCAAGGTCGACGGCTGCGCGCCCCACCCGCGCTGCGCGTGAGCCGGACGCGCGCATGATGGCCGGCAGCGCCGCGAGTGTGTGCCTGGCGTATCCGGTCACCGCCGCACCGGCCGCCGCCAACACCGCCAACACCGCCAACCCCGCCGTGCCGTCGACCGCTGACCCGGATGTGTACGAGGCTCCGGAACGAGCATCTGCCCCTGCAGCATCGGTGAGATCACAGAGCAGGTCCAACACGTAGCGGTCGGCGAGCCGTCGCAGCGGAGCAGTGGCATGCAGGTACGTGCCGGCGATCGCAGCATGAAACGGCACGCCCTTTCCAGACACTGGCGACGCGGCCACGTCGGTGGTGGGATCGCAGCCGAGCGTGGCGTACGACGCACCGCCGCCTGCGCGTCGCGCCGACACGAGCATGGCGCGGTGACGGGGATCAGTCGGGTCGAGGGTGCGTTGGAAGTCGCCCAGGGTCTGGTCCGAAGGCCACTCGAGGTGGAGCGCCGAGGCGAGCCGCCGGAGTGAGCGGACGGCGTTGTCATCCGGCATGTCCATGACTCGGAACAGACCGACTCCGGCGGATTCAAGAAAGGCTGCTGCGGCCAGGTTCGCACTGAGGGACAACGCTGCGTTTGCGTTCTCAGATGGCAGCAGCGAGCGCAGCTCGAGCTCGAAATGACCGTCGTCGGTTTCATGCAGCTCTTGTTCGGGAAGGTCGGAGCGCATGGCTCCTCGGCGCTCTTCGGCCAATTCGGAGCGGCGAGCGAACTCGACAAGGTGCGGCACTGCGGACATGTCGACCGTTTCATAGGCCAGCTTCGCTCGGCTCTCGATCACGGACCGATGAGCGCCACGAAATACGACCTCGCCGTCGGGGGACTGTTGGACACGCATCACAATTGCGGGCTTACGCCCACCGGGAAGCAATGAAGCTGCCCCCTCGCACAGAACGGGCGGATACAGAGGGATGCGCCGATGTGGCGCGTAGATCGTTTCGCCCCGTTGCCATGCCTCAGTTTCAAGGGCCGAGCCGCGCGGCACGAATGCGCCGACGTCGGCGATGGCGTAATACAGAAGCAGCGTGTCGTCGGCCTGGGCTTCGATACAGAACGCCTGGTCCAGGTCGGTCGAGGCAGCAGGATCCAGCGTCACGAACGGGAGTGCACTGAGATCGGCCCGCTGCGGGTCGTCTGTCAGGTTGCGAACCGATGACGTCTCGGCAACCGTGCAAGCCTCCGCCGTCACCTCGGCAGGGAAGTCCTCGCGGACCTCGAACTCGTCGACGATGGATTCGAATCCGATCGTGAGACGCTGCGCAACGTCGTTGTCCGTCCGAACGGTGAATTTGGTGGTCTTCTCAGTCATGTAGCCGGCACCGCCACAATGACAGCAAGCGACGACCCCGGCATGTTGATGAAGCCCGTGACGTCGCGTTCATCACCGACATGGCCCGTGGCGGTTTCCAGCGCCAACTTCCAACGGCCGACAGGAAGCGAGAACTTGAGATCAGCTGCACCCTTGTTGATGAGCACCATCATGTCGTCTTCGCCATCCTCGGGCGCGCCGTGGAGGCGCAGGACAACCCCAGCGCCGGTGTTCCAATTGGCACTATCCATGGCGATTCCGTCCGGCGTCCACCACGTGGCCGTATCAGGGCTGAGCCACGCGCCGTCGTACTGCACACGATGCTTTGCGCGCAGACGAATCGCAGCCGCTGTGAAACGGAACAGGTCCCGGTCGGCGACCGCCCAATCGATCCAGCTGATCTCGTTGTCCTGGCAGTACGCGTTGTTGTTCCCGTGTTGGGAATGCGCGACCTCGTCCCCGGCCAAGAGCATGGGGACTCCGGTGGACAACAGGGTGGTGGCCAGGAGATTTCGCCGCATACGTGCCCGCGCCTGGAGGACCGATGGATTTTCGGTCGGGCCTTCGATCCCGCTGTTGGTCGAACGGTTGTTGTCAGTACCGTCTCGTCCATTTTCGCCGTTTGCCTCGTTGTGCTTGTGTTGATATGCGCACAGATCAGCGTTGGTCATGCCGTCGTGTGCAGCGACGTAGTTGATACTGGTCCACGATTCTCGATGGCGATGCCGGAACAGGTCGCTGGACCCGGTCATGCGCACGGCAAGACCTCCGAGCGTGCCGGTACCGCGACACCACACGTCTCGGGCGGTGTCGCGGAACGAGTCGTTCCACTCCATCCACGGAGCGGGGAACGAACCCACTTGGTAGCCGCCGGGGCCGACATCCCACGGTTCACTGATCAGCTTCACGGTGGACAGCACCGGGTCAGCGTTGATCGCCGCAAGGAACGCCGATGAATCGGAGAACCCGTTGTCGGTGCGGCACAGCGCTGTGGCCAGGTCGAACCGAAACCCATCGACGTGACACTCGGTGACCCAATATCGAAGGGAATCGAGGACTAGACGTAGGGCCGCCGGTTGGCGTAGATCCATCGTGTTGCCGCAACCGGTGACGTCTGGTTCTCGATACCAGCCAGCCGGGTCCAGCCCCCGTAGTGACAGCGTTGGGCCGCCCCGCCCACCTTCCGGAGTGTGGTTGTACACCACGTCGAGGATGACCTCGATGCCAGCTTCGTGGAGCAGTTTGACCATGCCCTTGAACTCCACCAGTTGAGCGCCGAGTGATCCTTGCGAGCTGTAGCGGTGGTCAGGCGCGAAGAACCCGAGTGTGTTGTAACCCCAATGGTTGATGAGACCAAGCCCAACGAGGCGCTCTTCATCTGTGTGCTGATGAATTGGGAGCAGTTCGACAGCGGTGACACCCAAGTCAGTGAGGTGTTGCACAAACGCCGCGTGCGCAACGCCTGCATACGTTCCCCGTAGATCTTTGGGCACGCCAGGATGCAACTGGGTGGCGTTCTTGACGTGCATCTCGTAGATGACCGACTGGGACAACGGCACCTGTGGCGCGGCGTCGGCACCCCAATCGAAACGAGGATCGACCAGTACCCCCAACGGCATCAGGCCCGCCGTATCGACGCCGCTTCCGGGTAGATGAGCGCCGGGACGGGTGGTCCAGTCCACTTCGCCGGTCACCGCCAACGCATACGGATCAAGCAGGAGCTTCAGCGGATCGGCTGCTCCGCCCGAACACCGCAGCCCATATGAGGTGCCGACCGTGAGCCCGTCGACAAGACCCCACGCGACCCCGCCCAGCCGGTCGGTGAGCGGGAAGCGCCGTTCTGACGCGGGATCGCCGCTTGGGTCAAAGACGCAAAAGTCGACCGCGTCCACCGAATGTCCGACCGGGACGGCCACCGAGAGTGTCGAAGCGCCAGGAATGCCCAACCAGTGGA
Organism: Acidimicrobiia bacterium; assembly: GCA_031385545.1. Classification (GTDB taxonomy): domain Bacteria; phylum Actinomycetota; class Acidimicrobiia; order Acidimicrobiales; family JANYDT01; genus JANNBN01. The sequence continues at coordinate 6,104 of JANNBN010000013.1, forward strand.
CGCCGAGGGTGGGAGGAAGTCCGGAAGACATAGCGGAGGGATTCCAACCTATCTCCCTGTGGCTGGGCATCCACCCCCTTGAATGATGACTGCGGACGTTTCGGGACCGTAGGCTTGCTCGGATGCGAACTTCTCCGACACTGCTGGTCCTTGCTGCCGGAATGGGGTCGCGCTACGGCGGGCTGAAGCAGGTCGACGGCATGGGTCCGACCGGCGAAGCAATCCTGGAATACTCGATCTACGACGCGATGCGCGCTGGGTTCGGCGACGTGCTGCTGGTCATTCGCAAAGACATCGAAGATGCATTCCGCGACGCCATCGGCCGTCGGCTTGAAGCGGTCGCACCCATCCGATACGCGTTTCAAGAACTTGATTCGTGCATCGACTGGATGACTGATCTGCCGAACCGTGCAAAGCCCTGGGGAACTGCTCACGCTGTTCTTGCCGCTGCGCCTCACCTCGATCGCCCGTTCGCAGTTGTCAACGCTGATGACTTCTACGGCCCAGGCGGCTACCAGGCGGTGGTCGACTTCTTCGACACCACCGCAAAGGGGTCGCCGTCTGCTCATTGCCTCCCCGGATACCGGCTGGGCAACACGCTGTCCGATCACGGCACGGTGTCTCGCGGTGTATGCGAGGTCAACGACGACGGACGCCTGGTTCGCATCGTTGAACGCAAAGAGATCGGCTGGAAGGACTCGCACCTGGTCGATGCGGCCGACGGCAATTTCGAGGTGTCTCCTGACGCCCCCGTTTCCATGAACTTCTGGGGTCTCCAGCCAAGCGTGATCGATGAGATCCGTCCGCGCTTCCGTGAGTTCGTCGACGTGAATCGGGACAACCCGAAAGCCGAGCTGTATCTGCCAGTTCTGATGGGCGACCTCGTCGGTGAAGGTGGGGCAACGGTCGACGTGCTCACGATGGACGAGCCCTGGTTCGGCGTGACCTACCCCGAAGACAAGCCCTCGGTTCAGGCGTCGCTGAAATCGGTGGTCGATCAGGGGATGTATCCGTCTCCGCTCTGGGGTTGAACCGGTCAGAACCGGGTTTGACCGCTCCGAACGAGACAACCCCGCTGCGTTCTCAGGCGCTACGGTCGGATCGTGATCAGACTGCTCACGTCCGACGGCGTCAACGCACCGGAACCGCTGCTGGATGTCGATGACGGTGACTGGGAAATTATGCTGGACGTCGTCGAAGGCGATGGTCCAGGTGACCTGCGCGCAGATGGTTCAGCAGGAAGTTGGCTGATCGATGGCGAAACAGTCGAGTTCCTCCGGTGGAACGCACTCAGCCCCGCAACCGTCGCAGCCCTTCGCTCCCGACTGCGCCCAGACGGCTACGTCGAGGTGGTGTGGGAAGAGGTCTAACGCTCTCCGTACGGGTACGTGAGCCCGGCACCAAGAGCAGGGGCTTTGGTTGATCGAACGTCTACCCCAACATGTGGTTCTGCCGGGGGTGCCATAGGCAGGCATCACACGCGGGGCGCCACGCTGACCGCTCGCAGTCGGAGTCGCGCGTCGGATCGATGAAGCGCGGGCGGCGCCTAGCTGCGGCAGGGTCACCACCGCAGCTACGCGTGCGCGTCAGAAGGCAGCTTCGGCCACGCTCCAGAGTGTCGGAAGAAGTGCAGCGAGCAGACCCAACGGCTGCAGCGCAACCAAAGGCTTAACGCCCGAGCGTGTCCGGGCCCCGTACTTCCAAGCCTCTCCGACAGTTGCGAAGAGGAAGCAGATCGCCGCAGCGAAATAACAAAAGAACTGACCGGTAATGTTCACGTGGAATCCCTCAGGTGAGCAATGCGATGAGGATGAGGATGATGACCAATGTTCCGAGTCCTATGTACATGTGACTTCCTTCCGAGTGTGGGGGCACGGGCAACGGCAAACGCTTGCTCGTCTGGTCTACGTACCCGTTTCCTCGGCGTAGCAAACACCTGAATGCAGTCCGAAGGCAACGGCCCCGGTGACTGCGAAGTCAGGTCGCTGGCGCTGTGCGACCCACGCTCACCCTCAACTCGGTCCGACCGCGCAGAACAAAACTCGGGCGGATCGGTGCCTCAGCGACAAGTTGCATATGCGGATATCGGGTTGCAAGGCTGGCGACCACCACCTCGGCCTCGGCCCGGGCAAGTGCTGCACCAAGGCAATGGTGCAAACCGCTCCCGAACGACAGGTGCGCAAGACGGCGAGTTGCCGTCAGGTCGAGCGCATCGGGCCGATCCATCGCCATTGGGTCGCGGTTCGCGGCGCCCAGCATCAGGACGGCGACGTGTCCCGCCGCAAGAGTCTGGGGACCCAACTTGATGTCTTCCAAGGCGATGCGTGTCGTCATCTGGACAGGCGAATCGAAACGCAACAGTTCCTCGACGGCGCAGCGGGCTGTGACTGCACCGCTATGGAGGAGTCGGTACTGGTCCGGATGTCCCAACAACGCAAGCATCGAGTTGCCGATCAGGTTGACCGTTGTCTCGTGGCCGGCCACCAACAGCAACAGAGCGAGTCCGAGCAATTCAGGTTCCGAAAGGGTGTCGGTCTCGTTCCCGCGCGCTGACAGTGCAGACAAGAGATCGTCGCTTGGGGAGCGTCGGCGATGCTGGGCAAGAACTCGCAAATAGTCGGCGAACTCTGACTGCGCCTGGGCAATGGCGACGTTTGTGTTCTCGTCGCGGAGCACTGCAGGGTCGATGCTGCGAGCCAGCACCGTTGACCAATCTTTCACGAGCGCATGGTCGGACCCGGGAATGCCAAGCAGCTCGCAGATAATGAGAAGCGGCACGGGGTACGCCAACG
>JANNBN010000076.1:0-12298 GCA_031385545.1 Acidimicrobiia bacterium
GCGAAATTGAAGTACGAGTAAAGATGCTCGTTAACTATGGCAGGACGGAAAGACCCCATGCACCTTTACTCTAGTTTGATGTTGGGTTTTGGTTTGTGTTGTGTAGGATAGGTGGGAGGCTTGGAAGCATTGGCGCCAGCCAGTGTGGAGCCAACGTTGAAATACCACCCTGCATGTGCTGGAACCCTAACCTCGCACCGTTATCCGGTGCGGAGACAGCGTCAGATGGGGAGTTTGACTGGGGCGGTCGCCTCCTAAACAGTAACGGAGGCGCCCAAAGGTTCCCTCAGACTGGTCGGCAATCAGTCGTCGAGTGCAATGGCAAAAGGGAGCTTAACTGCGAGACCTACAAGTCGAGCAGAGTGGAAACACGGGCATAGTGACCCGGCGGTAGCTTGTGGAAGCGCCGTCGCTCAACGGATAAAAGGTACGCTGGGGATAACAGGCTAATCTTACCCAAGAGTCCATATCGACGGTAAGGTTTGGCACCTCGATGTCGGCTCGTCGCATCCTGGGGCTGAAGCAGGTCCCAAGGGTTGGGCTGTTCGCCCATTAAAGCGGTACGCGAGCTGGGTTTAAAACGTCGCGAGACAGTTTGGTCCCTATCCGCCATAGTCGCAGGAGATTTGAGAGAGGCTGTCCCTAGTACGAGAGGACCGGGACGGACGTAGCTCTAGTGTGCCAGTTGTTCTGCCAAGAGCATGGCTGGTTGGCTACCTACGGAAGGGATAAGCGCTGAAAGCATCTAAGTGCGAAGCTCGTCTCAAGATGAGATCTCCCACAGGGTTAACCTGGTAAGGCCTGTTGTAGATGACAACGTTGATAGGCCGGATGTGTAAGGCCCGCGAGGGTTTTAGCTGACCGGTACTAATCGGCCGAGGGCTTGATATTTCTTTATGTTCGTGTTCGCTAATCGAGTTGTCAATGAACAACCGGATCGTTGGTCTCACTGTCACAGGTGGGATCCAGGGTTTCGGTGGCCATAGCGGCGAAGTCACACCCGTTCCCATTCCGAACACGGTAGTTAAGCTCGCCAGCGCCAATGGTACTTGGAGGTAGACCTCCTGGGAGAGTAGGACGCCGCCGGATTTCGATTGAAGAGCCCCGCAGCCTTTATGGCGCGGGGCTCTTCGCTTTTCCCGCCGAGAGCACATCAGTTGCTGCCAACTCCCCCTGCCGAGCGTGCAGTGGCTGGGTCGTCGCCGATGCGTTGGTCTTCGTGGCGCGGTCACGCGAGTAAGGTGTCCGTCCCTATGTCTCCTGCTTCTCGTTCCGGTTCTGGAGGCGGCTACCAAGGTGGACCGTCACGCTCGCAAGGTTCGCGCCCTGGCCCGCCGCGCTCCGGAGCCCCTCGATCGGGCAGCTCTCGGCCCAGTGCGGCCGGTTCACGAGATGACCGGTCTTCGGCTGATCGGCCGAGCCGACCGGACCAGGGTGGCGGTCGTTGGCCTTCGTCTCGCGACGGCGGACCGGATCGGGACCGTGGACCAGATCGAGACCGTGCGCCAGATCCACGCGGACGCAATGACGGTGGCGGTTGGGGAGGGCAATCCACCAATCGGCAAGGGGCGTGGCCTTCCGATCGCCCGAGCGGTGGCGGTGGTGGGCGGGAACGGCCAGGTGGTTTTGGGCAGGCTTCCGGAGCACCTCGTGGCCGCCAGGGTGACTGGGGCGGCCGAACAGACGGTTCCGATCGGGGCGCCAGCCGTGGCCCTAGCCGTGGAGCCGATGCGAGACCAGGGCGATTCGATCGCAACGACGCAACGTCGGGGCGTCCGGTCCGCCGTCCGACCGATGGCAATCGTGACGGCGGGTCGTCGTCGGGGTCCGGCGGCGACCGGTCATGGGGTTCTCGGGACAACACGGGTCGTCCTGCTGACCGCTCGTGGGGTAACCGCGACCAGGAGCGGCCGGCGCCCCGTCGTTCTGAAGCGTGGAACGACGTGCGGCCCGCACAGCGTGATGATGCGCGTGACAAGCCTCGGCGCGCCTTCCAGGACGGGCTGGGTGTGCCGTTGGACCGGGTTCGCTCGGTTCGCCCCGATGGGCGACCGGTCGAGCGAAACCGCGATCGTGCACAGCCGTTCGCCGGACCCCGGTCCCCGAGGTCGCCTCGCAAACCTCGTGGCATTCGTCCTCCGGATCAGCAGCCGCACCTCCGCAAGCGGGTCGGGCTGTCCGAATCGGCCGGGTTCGAGAACGACACCTCGTTCGAGTCCTTCGCAGACATGCAGGTACGGCCTGCACCGATCGAGGCGCCGGTGCCTCCAGTGCGCCAGCGCGTCCGCAAATTGCCCGACGAGGTAGTCGATGACTTACAGACCATGCTCGGCTCGCGCCGCGGCGGCAAGGTCGGAGTAGGACTGATCGAGGCTGCAAAGGCCTTCGAGCGGGAACGGTTCACCGATGCGTTGCGAGTGTTGCGACCGTTGCTGGACGAGGCACCGGACTCAGCCGCTGTGCGGGAACTGTACGGGTTGGCCTGCTACCGCGAGGGCAAGTGGGCTGAAGCTGTAAAGCACCTGTCGGTCTTCACGGACCTCACCGGTTCGGTCGAACAACATCCGGTGTTGGCCGATTCGCACCGAGCGCTGAAGCATTTCAAAGAGGTCGCGACCCTCTGGGATGAACTGTCGGCGTCGTCGCCCGCCGCTCACCTGGTCGCCGAAGGCCGCATTGTGATGGCCGGCTCATTGGCTGACCAGGGCAAACTGCTCGAGGCGATCTCGATGATGGAACGCGGCAGCATCGACGCCAAGCGGCCGAAGGATCATCATCTGCGCCTGTGGTACTGCCTTGCTGATCTGTACGAACGAGCAGGCGATATGTCCCGCGCTCGGGACCGGTTCCAGCGGATCATGAACGTGGATCGCGACTACGTGAACGTGGCCGAGCGCTTGGCAAACTTGGGTTAAAAGCTGTGGCGTTTCCGCCCGGGCCGCGAGCCAGGCGGATGCCGAAAGCGTTAGACGTCGAGGGGGCGGTACACCATGCCTGACCTGGGCTTCGGCCAGAAGAAGGTGGTCTTGGCCGGCATGCGCGTCCGGGTTTCGGCCACGCGGCGAATCTGGTCCACGGTTGCCGGCCGCAGCAGGATTGCGCCTGCAGCACCCTCGGCGACCGCACGGGCCAGGGTGGCTGCATCGTGATGGTAGGTGAGCGACGGATCGTGGGCTTCGAGCGCGTGGCGTACGCGTTCTGAGTCGAGGGTCAGCTCGGCAGGAATGGCTCCCTCTTTCGGTTTGGCGTACCAGGCACCGTCGGCGGTCAACACCATCAGCGCGCCTATCAATGCAAGTTCGTGCGCATGAGCAGGTGTGAACTCGGCCGGATCTGCAGGGGTGAGGTCGAAGCATGGACCGAGCGCATCGACCAGTCCCCCGGACAGGCTGTTGACGATGCGGTGGATGCCTCGAACCTCGAGCTGATCGGGTGCCAGCTCCACGATGTACGCAAGGATTGCTGCGGCGCCGTCGTCGTCGGCCGGGCGTTCGTGCTGGTAGGTCAACGCAGTCTCGAACCGGTGATGACCGTCGGCGACGACGATGGGTGCGGTGGCGATGCGGTCGCAGATCGTGGCGATGTGTTCAGGGTCGGTGATGATCCACAGCTCGTGAATCACGCCTTCGTCGTCGACGGCTCGATGATGCGGCTCACCTGATGGCTGATAGGTCTGGTTGACGCCCTGGGCCATGGAGAGACCCCAGATGGGCGACGTGTTGATGCGGGTCGCGCGGATGAGCGAAAGCCGATCGGCCTTGTCCTTGGTGGTGGTCTGCTCATGCGGAAGGATGTCGCCCGTGCCGGGCTCTTCAAGCACCAGCGCACCGAGAATGCCCGTCGTGACCGTGACCCGTCCGGCGCTGTCTGTCGCAGTCATTCGGTAGATGGAGAGGGTGGGCGTAGCGTCCTGCTGCAACACCCCGCCGCCCAGCCAGCCGGCCAGGCGAATGGCTGCGCGGGCGTAGGGGTCGCCGTGCCCTTCGTCGCGGGGGAAATCGAGACGGACGGCGTTGGCGGGGTGACGGGCTTCGAGTTCCACACGTCCGCCGGCGCTGATCACGTCGTACGGGGGCGCGACCAGGGCCGTGAGGTCAGGGACGCGCTGGTAGCGGAGGGCAGGAAACGGCAGCAGACGTGGCACCTGTACAGCCTGTCAGATCGACCGCTGTGGTGCGCCACCCCGTGTCAACCTGTGTCAGCCTGGACGGGTGATCGAAGTTCGTGACGCCGTATGGATGCTTGACCTCGACGGCGTGGTGTGGCGTGGCAGGACTGCCATCGTCGGCTCGGTCAATGCGGTTGAGCGTTTGCGAGCAGCCGGCAACCGGGTGCTGTTCGTGTCGAACAATTCGTCGCTGACCAGCGGCGCGTATGTGCAGAAGCTGGCCTCGGTCGGAATCGAGGTGTCGGTCGAGGACATCTGTACGTCTGCGATGGCCGCCGCCGGCCTGGTGATGCCAGGGACAACCGCAATGGTTCTCGGCGGCGACGGAATCTCCGAAGCGCTACTGGCCCACGGGGTGCAACCGGTCGCGGCCGAGATCAGCAACGCCAACAGCGTCGACGCGGTGCTGGTCGGGCTTGATCGTCAGCTCACTTACGATCGCCTGACGGCGGCCATCCGGGCAGTACTCAACGGCGCACAGCTCGTGGTCACGAACGAAGACCCGACGTTCCCCATGGAAGACGGGTTCAACGCAGGTGGCGGGTCCATCGGGGCGGCCGTGGCGTATGGCAGCGGTACGACAGCCGTGGTGGCCGGCAAACCTCACCCACCCATCGGCGCCCTTATCCTCCAACGCACCGGTGGGGTGTTGCCGACCGTGATGGTGGGTGACCAGCCACTCACCGACGGCGCGTTCGCCAAGGCGATGGGTATCCCGTTCGGTCTCGTGCTCAGCGGGGTGGCTCGTTCCGCCGACGGAACCGACCCCATCCCCGCTGTTGTGGCAGCGAACCTGGCGGCGCTGTGTGACGACGCCGGTGTTGTGTAGGGCCTCGAGGAACTCGGTGTTGAGTGTCAGTCTCGGTTTGATACTGGGGCACAGGTGTTGAGTGTCACAGGGGCTGTCGTAATCTGACCGGCATGCGGCGCCGCCTTGATGTCGATCTGGTCAGACGCGGTCTGTGCGCGTCCAGGGAACAGGCGCAGGAAGCCATCAGCACCGGGCGGGTGCTCGTTCGTGGGGCGGTTGCGTCGAAGCCGTCCCACCAGGTCGACGATGCGGAACCTGTCGAGTTGGTCGGCGACGGCCCCCGGTTCGTCGGCCGCGGCGGGGAGAAGCTCGACGGTGCGTTGGAGCACTTCGGCATCGACGTCACCGGCGTGGTTGCCCTCGACGCCGGCGCATCGACGGGCGGCTTTACCGACTGTCTTCTGCAGCGCAGCGCCGCGGCCGTGGTGGCCATCGATGTGGGACACGGTCAGCTCCACGAACGACTGCGGGCGGATCCCCGGGTCGAGAACCATGAACGCGTCAACGTCCGCACGCTCACCCCTGCCGACCTCGGCGGGCGTCGGTTCGCATTGATCGTGGCAGACCTGTCGTTCATCTCCTTGCGCGCCGTTGCGTCATCGCTGGTCGGCCTGGCAGCCGCCGACGGGCAACTTGTGGTGCTCGTAAAACCACAGTTCGAGGCGCGCCGGGCCGAAGTCTCACGCGGCCGGGGAGTGATCAAAGACCCCGAGGTCTGGCAACGATCCCTGCTTGGTGTGCGCGATGCCTTTTCCGATTGTGGGGCGGCCATGATTGGGGCCATGGCTTCTCCACTTCGAGGCACCGATGGCAACGTCGAGTTCCTTGCCAGGATCGCGTGCCCTGCTTCTCCGCATCTGGTTCACGCTCGCGTCGACGACGTGCTCATCTCGGCGCTCATCCGGGGCGTGGCATGACACCGGTCGTCGGGCTGCTCGCCCATCGCCTGCGCCCGCAGGCCAAGGAGTTGGCAAAAGACCTTGCCGAGCGGCTCACCGCGCTGGGGGCCACGGTCCACGTTCCGGAAGAAGATGCTCGTCTCACGGGGCTCGACGCCTGGGCCGTTCCCGAGGACACCTTTCGCAATGGGGCGACGCTCGCCATCAGCATCGGCGGCGACGGAACCATGCTGCGCACCATCGACCTGGGCGGCGACATCCCGGTGCTTGGCGTCAACGTCGGCCACGTGGGGTATCTCACCGCTGTCACGCCTGAAGAGGTCCGCGTGCGTGGCGACGCAATGCTGACCGATCTGCTGCAGGGTCGCTACCACACCGAGTCGCGGATGACCCTCGAGGTCCGGGTCGAGGGAACCTCGGTGTCGCTACGCGCGCTTAACGACGCGGTGGTCGAGAAGTCGTCGGCGGGCAACACGGTGCGGCTGGGGGTCACCTTCCACGGGGTGCCGTTCACCGACTACTCCGCAGACGGGCTCATCGTTGCCACGCCGACGGGGTCAACGGCCTACGCGTTCAGCGCTCGGGGGCCTGTTGTCTCGCCCGCGATGGAAGCCATGATCGTGGTTCCCGTGGCGGCCCACATGCTGTTCGACCGCAGCCTGGTCCTCGACGGCAACGAGGTCGTGTCGGTGCGGGTGCTGGACGGCCGGGCCGCTGCGCTGTTCGTCGACGGCCGGCCCTGTGGCCCGCTCGCCGAGGGTGCCGTGGTCACCATGCGACGCCATGCGTCACCCGCTCGCCTCATCACGTTCACTCCTCGCGAATTCCACCAGCTGCTGCGCACCAAGTTCGGACTGGCCGCGGCGCAGCCGTGGAAGTCCCCGGGCCAGCTGTGAAGCAGCGCAACGTGAAGGGCCGGACATGAGGGGCCGAACTTGAGGGGCCGAACTTGAGGGGCCGACGGTGCTGACCGAGGTCGTGGTCAGAGACCTTGGGGTCATCGAGCACGCGTCCATCGTGCTGGGGCCACGCATGACTGCCCTCACCGGCGAAACGGGCGCCGGCAAGACGATGATCGTCGAAGCGTTGTCGCTGCTGCTCGGCGGTCGGGCGGATTCCATCATGGTTCGGGTCGGGGCCGACGAAGCCCGCGTCGACGGTCGTTTCGACACGGCCGAGGGCGAACGCATCTTGTCCCGTGTGGTCTCGCGCAGCGGTCGCAGCCGTGCGTACATCGACGGGCATCCGGTCACCGTTGGGCAGCTTGCCGAACTGGGCATTTCGCTGGTCGACATCCACGCGCAGCACGGGCATCAGTCCCTGCTCAGCGTCTTGTCGCAACGCGAGGCGCTGGACCAGTTCGGCCGCGTCGACCTGTCGACGCTGCACGCTGCTCGGGCAGATCTGCATCGAGTCGACGCGCAGCTCGCAGCGATGGGCGGCGACGAACGCGCACGAATGCGCGAGCTTGACCTGCTGCGGTTCCAGTTCACCGAGTTGCAGGCGGCTGGCCTCGACAACCCCGCCGAGGACCAGGTGCTTTCCACCGAGGAAGCATTGCTGGCCGGAGCGGTAGCGCATCAGGAGGCGGCGGTCAGCGCGCTCGAAGCGCTGCGGGGCGACGGCGGTGTACGCGACTCCATCGGCGCCGCGATGGCAGCGCTCGCACGGCGGGAACCGTTCGTGCAGATCGAGCTGCGCCTCTCGGCACTCCTTGCTGACGCCGAAGATCTGATCGGGGAAACCCGAGTGCTCAGCGAACGCATCGAAGAAGATCCCGAGCGTCTCGCTACGCTCAGGGCTCGTCGCCATCTGCTGCGTGACCTGCAGCGCAAGTACGGCGAAGACGTCACTGCCATGATCGTGTACCGAGACGAGCTTGCGGCACGTATCGGCGAGCTCACGTCGCACGAAGCCCGCGCCGCGTCGCTTGAGGCCGAGCGGCGTGCTGCAATGCTCGCCGTCCGTGTGGCCGCCGAGTCTGTCCGAGCCGCCCGTTCAGCGGCCGCCGCCCCCCTCGCAGCAGCGGTCCAGAAGCGCCTCACGGCCCTGGCCATGCCCAAGGCGCAGCTGTCTGTGCGGGTCGGTGCCGCTGCCGACAACAACGCTGCCGACAACATCGGTGCTGACCCCATCGGTGCGGACCACGTCGGGTCCGACGACGGGTCCGACGTGTGCTTCCTGCTGGCTGCCAACCCCGGCGTTCCGCTGCTGCCGCTGGCCAAGGTTGCCTCGGGAGGCGAGCTGGCCCGGTCCATGCTGGCGCTCAGGCTGGCGCTGCTCGAAGGCCGGGTGGCTCTCGGCGCGATGCCGGACACGTTGGTGTTCGACGAGGTCGACGCCGGGATCGGCGGGGCTGCAGCAGTCGCCGTCGGAATTGCGCTGGCCGAGTTGGGGGCAAAAGGCCAGGTGTTGGTCGTCACTCATCTGGCGCAGGTCGCAGCGAAGGCCGACCACCATCTCGCGGTGACCAAGGCCCAGACACGCAAGAACACCAGCACATCGGTCTCGGTGCTCACCGGCGAGGCCCGCGTCGCGGAAATCGCCAGGATGCTCGGTGGTTCAGCCACATCCGAGGCCGGCCGCCGGCACGCTGAGGAACTCTTGACCGCAGAACCGTCAGTTGTGCACTCCCGGGGCCGCCGAGGCGGTAACGTGAAATCCCGTGGCTAAACACATTTTCGTCACGGGTGGCGTCGCAAGCTCGCTCGGCAAAGGGCTCACCGCAGCCTCGCTGGGTCGCCTGCTGAAACAGCGTGGTCTTCGCGTGACCATGCAGAAGCTCGACCCGTATATCAACGTCGACCCGGGCACCATGAACCCGTTCGAGCACGGCGAGGTGTTCGTCACCGAAGACGGTGGCGAGACGGACCTCGACCTTGGGCACTACGAGCGCTTCATCGACGAGAACCTGAAAGCCGCTGGCAACGCCACCACCGGTTCGGTTTACCAGACCGTGCTTGCGAAGGAACGTCGCGGTGATTACCTCGGCAAGACCGTACAGGTCATCCCGCACATCACCGACGAGATCAAGCGGCGCATCCGGGCGCTCGATTCCGACCAGGTCGACGTGGTCATCTCCGAGGTCGGCGGCACCGTCGGCGACATCGAGATCCTGCCGTTCCTCGAAGCAATCCGCCAGCTCCGCAAAGACGTCGGCCGCGACAACGTCTGCTACATCCACGTCACGTTGGTCCCGTACATGGGGCCGTCGGGCGAGCAGAAGACCAAGCCGACGCAGCACTCGGTCACCGAGCTGCGTGCCCGTGGCATCCAGCCCGACGTCATTGTCGCCCGCAGCGCCGATGAGCTGAACGAAGACGTGAAGCGCAAGATCAGCAACCTGTGCGACGTGCCCGAGTCGGCCGTCATCACGGCCGCCGACGCCGACACGCTCTACGAGATCCCCCTCATCCTTCACGACCAGGGCCTGGATACCCAGGTGTGCGAGATCCTGCGTATCGATCTCGCCACCAACCCGATCGACCTCACGGCGTGGAAGGCGTTGGTGCATCGCATCAAGAGCGCCAACCGCACCGTGCGCATCGGGCTCATCGGCAAGTACGTCACCCTCGTCGACGCATACCTGTCGGTCGTCGAATCACTTCGCCATGCCGGGTGGTGGCACGGGGCCAAGGTCGAGATCGACTGGATTCAGGCCGAACAGGTGCCCGATCTGCTGCTGTCTGACCCACACCGTTTTTCCGAACTCGACGGCATTGTCATTCCGGGTGGGTTCGGCGAGAGAGGCATCGAAGGAAAGATCGCTGCCGCCCGATGGGCTCGGGTCAACAACGTGCCATGTCTTGGGCTGTGCCTGGGCATGCAGGTGATGGTCATCGAAGCGGCACGGGACCTGCTCGGCCTGCCGGAAGCGACGTCGACCGAGTTCAACCCCGACACCCCCGATCCGGTCATCGACCTCATGGAAGACCAGCGCGGTGTCACCGACAAGGGCGGCACCATGCGGTTGGGTCTCTACCCGGCCAGGCTGATGCAGGATTCCATCGTGGCCAAGGCCTATGGCGAACCGGTCGTCTACGAACGGCACCGCCATCGGTGGGAGGTCAACCCCCGGTACCACCGCCGTCTGCTCGAGGCGGGAGTCATCATTTCGGGGTTGTCACCCGACGGCCGGTTGGCCGAGTGTATGGAGTTGGCCGGCCATCCGTATTGGGTCGGAACGCAGGCTCATCCCGAGTTCTTGTCGCGTCCGAATCGCCCGCACCCGTTGTTCCGTGAACTCATCAACGCCTCGCTGCGTTACAACGACGGTCGGGCGCCACGCCTGATCGACCTCGAGATCCTCGACGACGTGTCTGCCGGTGAGTGAGCCCCTGCCGGTGAATGATCCACAGCGGAACGGGGTAGCCGGCAACGGGCCTACCTCGTTTGTGAACCTGGGGGAAACGCTCACATTTCAGAACCCGGTGTTCCGGATGGTGAACGCGGTCTTCCGATCACCATCGGGTGAGCAGTTCGATCGCGACATCGTCCGGCATCCGGGTGCTGTTGCGGTGTTGCCGCTGCACGACGACGACACCGTCACGCTGGTGTCACAGTTCCGCGGTGCGGTTGGGATGGACCTGCTCGAAATCCCCGCCGGATTGCTTGATCAGGTGGGCGAGGATCTGCCCGAAGCTGCGGCGCGCGAGCTGCGCGAAGAGGTGGGTCTGGTCGCCTCGGATCTGCGGCAGCTCATCAGTTATCACGCGGCGGTCGGTTTCACCGACGAGCGCATCACCATCTTTCTGGGCACCGGGCTGCAGCATGTCGAAACGGACTTGCAGGGGCCCGAAGAGAACCACATGTCGGTCCATCGGATCGCACTGCATGACGCGGTGCAGATGATCCACGATGGCTGTATCACCGACGGCAAGACCGTCATCGCGTTGCTGCTGGCGAGCACCTAGCCTTCGGTCATGCTTCCTGACGGGCGCGGCCGAGTGGTGAGTGGAGGGACGGAGCGAATCCGAGGTGAGCAACCCATTGGGGACGGGTGCGAGGAATTCCTCACCTGGCTGCAGGTCGAACGTGGAAGGTCCGCCAACACACTTGCCGCGTATCGGCATGATCTGCGCGCATATGTTGAGTGGCTGTCTAGCCGCAACACGACGTTGGATGCCGTGTCCGAGACGGACCTCCAGCGGTATGTATCCGCGTTGCGCGATGGCGGTGCGGCTCCGGCTTCGGTGAAGCGGGCCACGGTTGTGGTCACGTCGATGCACCGGTTTCTTGTCGACGAGGGGTTCGCCCCTGCCGACCCCACGGCCAATGTCGAGGTGCCCCGCGTTCCACAGTCCATCCCGAAGGCGTTGTCGGTCGAGCAGGTGACGATGCTGCTGAACTCGATCGGCGGCGATCATCCGGTGGCATTGCGTGACCGTGCCATTCTGGAAGTTCTGTACGCGGGCGGGCTGCGTGTCGGTGAACTGGTCGGGTTGTCGCTCGGTGATCTGATGCTGGGTGATCAAATGCTGCGCGCTTACGGAAAAGGATCGAAGGAACGGATGGTCCCTATCGGCCGGTTTGCTCTTGCTGCGCTGTCTGACTGGTTGTCACCAGCAGGTCGCGGGGCAATGGTGCCGAAGAAATGGCGATCGCGGGCGCACGCCGAGGCGGTGTTCCTGAACCAGCGAGGCGGGCGGCTCACCCGGCAAGGAGCGTGGTTGGTCATCCAGGGTCGGGCCGAAGCTGTGGGGATGGGCGAACTGGTGCATCCTCACGTGTTCCGTCATTCGTGTGCCACGCACTTGGTCGAGGGTGGCGCGGATCTGCGCAGCGTGCAGGAGTTGCTCGGCCACGCCAGCCTCACCACCACGCAGGTGTACACGAAAGTTGCTCCCGAGCGGCTGCGTGCGGTCTACGACGACGCCCACCCGCGAGCGCGATCCGGTCGTTGAACCAGTCTTTTGTCCGTTCGGGTGGTCCGCGTACTGTCAAGGGATGAAGATCGAAACGCTGCTACCGTTGGGGAAGGTCGACCCGGGGCTGCGAGCTCCGGAGGTTGCGTTGGACATCCGCGAAGTTGCGGCTCAGGCGGCCAGGGTTGAGGCGCTCGGGTTCGACGGGCTTGTGGTCGAGGAAACCAAAGACGATCCGTTTCAAGTGCTGGCGTTGGCAGCGCAGAACACCGTCAATCTCCGTATCGGAACGGCAGTGGCCATCGCGTTTCCACGCAGCCCCTATGTGACCGCGATGAGTGCGTGGACGCTGCAGAAACTGTCGAATGGTCGGTTCACGCTTGGCCTTGGTACACAAGTACGTGGACATATCATGCGTCGGTACGGGATGGAATGGCACCCGGCCGGACCGTGGATCCGCGACTACATCGTTGCGTTGAAGGGGATCTGGGATTCGTGGCAGAACGAGACCCCGCTCGATGTTCGTACTGATCGATATTCGCTCAACCTGACGGTT
>JANNBN010000065.1:0-26344 GCA_031385545.1 Acidimicrobiia bacterium
CGTTGGCCAAATCTTCACCCAGGTTGGAGCGCAGGTAGCCAATGGCACGGCGCGCCGCGCCCAGGCCGACGCCGGCGTCGAGCAAGCTTTTGATGACCTTCAACTCCACCAGGTCGCGGTAGCTGTACAGCCGCTGGGAGCCCGAACCCTTTGCATCGGCAAGGCTGGGACGAAGCAGGTCGGTGCGAGCCCAGTAGTCGAGCTGGCGGTAGGTGATGCCCACGATGGAACACACCTGCGGACCGCGAAAGCCGACGACGGGCCCGACTTCATCGGATTCGAGCTGGCGGGCTGACGAGGGGAGTGGATGAGACGACACAGTTGCTCCTGCGAACCTGGACATCCGCCCGCCGACCGACAACCAGTAACGGACGACGACGCGAATGGAGGCGTCGGCCGGGGAAAGTCGGACCAGTCGGAGAAGGGCGGGTGTTCGGGGTGGTTGGTGGTGGGGAAGCCATGCGGTAAGAACGGGCGAAGCATGGTTGCGAACCGTATGGGTAAGGCTCCTCAGAATGAATCACCTTGGTGTTGTTTGGATTGCTCACCATAAGGAAACCCGGGTAACCGCGTCAACAACTATGCGGTGATCCGCACGATTGCCTGACACCTCTTGGGAGCAGTTGCGGTCAGGATCCCTAGGATTGCCTGATGGAACGATCCGCTTTGCGAGATGCAATCCGCACCACCTGGCGCCAGCAGGCCGTCCCTGCGTTGCAGCAGTACGTGGCCATCCCGGCTCTGTCGCCGGCATTCGACACCGCGTGGCACAGCCACGGGCACGTGACAAAGGCTGTTGGTCTGCTCACCGACTGGGCTGCCCAGCTCGGTCTGGCGGGGACCATCGTCACGGTGCACGAATTGCCCGGTCGAACCCCCGTCGTCGTGGTCACCGTTGCACCGTACGGACGGCCCGCCGATGACGAGGGTGAGCTGGCCTCCGCTTTGGCGGCACAACCGACCGTGCTGATGTACGGCCACCTGGACAAACAGCCCGAGATGGAAGGCTGGCTGGCCGGTCTGGCACCATGGGCTCCCGTCATCACCGACGACAAGCTGTACGGCCGCGGCGGTGCCGACGACGGGTACGCACTGTTCGCTTCTCTCACTGCTGTCCGAGGGTTGCAGACCAACGGGGGCGCGCACGGCCGCATCGTGCTCGTGATCGAAGCATCGGAGGAATCGGGCAGCCCCGACCTGGCAGAACACATTGCGGTGCTGGCACCCACCATCGGTGACGTCGAACTGGTCATCTGCCTCGACTCGGGTTGTGCCACATACGATCGGTTGTGGACCACCACATCGCTGCGCGGGCTCGCACAGATCACGTTCACCGTACGCGTGCTGTCCGAAGGGGTGCATTCCGGCGCTGCGGGCGGCGTGGTGCCCAGCTCGTTCCGCATCGCTCGCCTGCTGCTGGACCGGTTGGAGGACCCGCTCACCGGTCATCTGCGCCTGCCCGAGCTGAACGTCGACATACCCCACGCCACGCAAGAGGCGGCTCAGGACACCGCGGCGCTGCTCGGTGGGGATTGGGCCGAACGCAACTACCCGTGGATCAATTCGACGTGCGGCCACGCACTCAACTCCGAAGGCGCGACGCATGAGCACCTGCTGGACCGAACGTGGCGGGCCGCGTTCGAAGTGACGGGGGCCGATGGGTTGCCGGCAACGGCCAAGGCGGGCAATGTGCTGCGTCCACATACGACGTTGTCCCTTGCACTGCGGTTGCCGCCCACCGCCGACACAGAGGCCGCCGTCGATGCGGTCCAACGAGCACTGACGACCGACGTCCCGTACGGCGCAACGGTCGAGATGGACACCGATGCAGCGGGTGGATGGGCCGCTCCCCCGTTAGCTGGTTGGTTGTCGGACACGCTGGACGACGCCAGCATGACGGCCTGGGGACAGCCTCACCGATCAATGGGTGAGGGAGGGTCGATCCCATTCATGGCCATGTTGGCGCAGCGCTTCCCCAACGCGCAGTTCGCAGTGGCCGGTGTGCTTGGCCCCGGGTCCAACGCGCACGGGCCGAACGAATTCCTGCACCTCGGCTACGCCGAACGACTCACCGAAGCCGTTGCCCACATCCTGTACGGGCACCACGCGCGCCACCTGGATCTCCACCCTGAGCACCGTCTCTCCAGCCCGACCGCCGTTCCTCCAACGTGGGCTTCCCAGCAACCAACCTGACCAAATCGCGGCCCCAAACGACTCGTCACGCCAACGTTGGTTGCAACAGACCCCCCGTTGGTTGCGCAAAACTCAACGTTGGTTCCAACGAAGGTCCCGGCACACACGAATGACCGAGCACGCACAAGTCGATCGGTAAGTGGCGAAGGCGAGATCCGGCTTCAATCAGCGACGATGTTCAGCGACGATGTTCAGCGACGATGCGCCGACGAGCTCGACGCCCTGGTTGACGTCACGTCCCGTCGGAACATCGACAGCAGGTGACCACGTGCAGCGCGCAGTCCCGGCAGCTCGTCGGCCTCGCCGACGCCACGAGACGCAGTCACCGCCCCATCGCGGCTCCGTGCGAAGGCGAGCACCTCGCACGGTGCCTTGCGCCTGACCTTCTGCAGAACGGTGTTGCGCGTCAATCCTGCCGTCGAACCAGCCGTCGAACCAGCGCAGCCCAGGACGATCAGCGAAGCGCCGACTCGCCTGGCTTCGGCACACAGCGCCTTCGCCGGCCGTTGCTTGATCACCGCAGTGCTGTATCCGGCCCTCGGTGCCAGTTCGTGGCCCAATGCCAGCAGCATGTGCTCGGCCACGTTGAAGCTGTCGAGAAACCACTCGTCCGTCCCCTTCTGCACCGTGCCGGTGAACGTGTGGCGCACGACCGTCACCAAGTGCAGGGGTAGTTCCTGCGCGTTCGCCATCCGGACGGCCTGGCGTGCGGCGACATGCGATTCGGGGTTTGCGTCGATCCCGACGATGATTGCGTTCATGGCAGTTCCTTTGCTGAGTGCTGCGAAGTGATACAGCAATCAAGCCGGACCTTTTCGGTATGTTCCGTGACGGGCATCACCAACGGCTCGTGTCAATCGCCACACGACGTCGAACACTCAACTGTCGCGAAACGCCTCCAACCCGGTGTTCCCGCAACCAACCGGCTCACCAGCGCAACCAACGTTCGTTCAAACCAGCCAAATCGCGCCCTCAAGACCAACGTTGGTTGCCACAGGACCAACGTTGGTTCCTGGAAGTGGGTTGTGTCGATGGGAGGGCGGGCGAGAGCTGCAAAGCGAAAACGTGTGCCCAGGCGTGGTTCGGCACGGGAGTACACCCGGCACACCACGGGTCAGCCGTTGAAGTCGTCCGGGTTGATGTCGTCGAGAAACTGGCGGAACTGATCGACGATCTCGTCGGGGTCGCCGTCTTCGGCGGTGGCAGGTTCAACCAGGCCCTGCTCGGTCAACAGGTCAGCACGGACGAACAGCGGGGCGCTGATGCGCACTGCCAGCGCAATTGCATCGGACGGGCGGGCCGACACGACGCGGGTTTCCGAACCGCCCTGCGAACTGACCGTCATGCGGATCTCGGCGTAGAAGATGTTGTCCCTGGTCTCGGTGACGACGATCGCATCGACTTCTGCCCCAGCCGCCGAGATGAGCGACGCCAGCAGGTCGTGGGTCATGGGCCGCGGTGTTGCCCGCTTCTCGAGCCCGATCCGGATTGCCTGCGCTTCGATGTTGCCGATGAAGATCGGCAACACCGTTGGCCGCTCGGCGAGACGCAGCGCGTCGGACGCTGCGCGCAGGATGACAACCGGGTTGTTGGTCGACTGATCGATGCGTACATCGACCAGCTCCATCGCAACAAGCTCCTCCATGTCCATGAAGTTACTTGTTGATGGATGCCTTCAAGACCTGGCGCAATGCCACCACCCGCAGCTGCTCGCCAAGCCTCACCAACTCGCCCAGCGTGTCGATGGCGCCTTGCCGCGCATCAGGGTTCTTGCGTCGAAGCTGCGGCGTGACCACCTGCTCGAAGAACGAAGCTTCCCGGTCGGCCGCAAGCTTGTACATACGCAGATGTCTTGGCTCCACTCCGTAGGTCCGGAACGCGGCAACCAGTTTGCAGGTGAGCAGCGAATCTTCGTCGTAGTAAAGGGCGGAGAACACCGTCTGCCCCTTGAGCAACCCGAACGATTCAAGCTCGCGAATCGCTTCAATGGTGAGCCCTGTGGCCGTGACCAGCTCGTCGAGCGTCATGCTGACACCGGACGCATTGGCAGCGAGCGGGTTGCGGGACCCGAGCAGTGGTGCCGATGCAGCATCTGCCCCGACCCCGTGGACCGCTGCCGCGGCCTCTGCCGTTGGCGCTGCCCGATTCGGCTGCGTCATGTCGCTGCCAGCCGACTTGCCAGAGGGAACGACGCTGAGCTGCGGCACCATGGCGCGCTGTTCGACACCGGACTCCAACGGTTCGGCTGCGCCCGCGGCAGAGCTATCCGGCTCTCTACCCGACGACACTCCCGACGACACTCCCGACCCTGCCCCCGAACCTCCCCCCGAACCGCTCAGGCCGACAGCAGCAGGGCGCGAGGCGAGCTCTCGCCGCAACGACTGGAACGCGGCTGGATGCCGCCGTTCCGGTTCACCTGGTAGCTCGCCGTTCGGTCCGAGTTCTGGCGCGTCATCGGAATCGTCGTGTTGGTCGTGTTGGTCATGGTGGTCGCGATGGTCGCGATGGTCGTCGGCACCGGACGCCGCTGCGTCATCGGCACCGGCGGCTCGGTCGGCACGGACGGCACGGTCGGCACGGTCGGCTCGGACGGCCCGCGATGGATCTGGCGTGCGGCGTTGTGGGCCGGTTGCGCTCCCGTTCAGGAGGGTGCGCAGGTACGCGATGTCGCCGTCGTAGAACTTGCGATACCCCGACGCCGTGCGTTCCAGTTCCAGTGCGCCTGCTGACTCGAGCGCGCGGATGCGCGAGATCGACAAATCAGGGAAGTCGCCTTTCAGCAACTCCAGGACCTCGCCGATCGACAGGTACGGGCGCTCGCTCATGTGGATGACATCTTGCCCGGTAACCGGCAGTTCGTGAGGCATTCCATCGGACAGACCGTGCGGACACGCTGCGTGGCATCCGGCAACCTGAAGAGCTGAGCTTTGGAGCCTCAGTCGTTGACGACGAACACCATGCGGAACTTGCCGACCTGAACCTCGTCACCGTTCTCCAACATTCGTTCGGTGACCAGTTGGCGGTTGACGTAGGTGCCGTTCAACGAGCCGGCGTCCTTCACGATGTAGCCGTCGGCGCTACGCACGAACACCGCGTGGCGCCGACTGACAGTCACGTCGTCGAGCAGGATGTCGCTGTCGTCAGCCCGGCCTGCAGTGGTGACCTGACCTTCGAGACGGAACGTCTCGCCTGCGCCATGGCCCTCGGCACCACGCCGAATGACGAGCGCTGCATGCTGCGCGTCGAACCCACTGATCTTCACAACGACGTCGCTGGCATCGGCCTCGTCGGCGCTGATCTTCATGGTGAGGTCGCCTCCGTCTGGGACCAAAGCCGCTCCGCACGATGAACAGAAGTTGGCGGTGATCGGGTTGCGGTGTCCGCAGCGGTTGCAAAAGTGTTCAGCCATGGGAAGCTCCAGCGGTGGGGGCCGCACCGGGCGGCTGGACGGATTGCGGGCCAACAGATTGCAGGTCACCAGATTGCGGGTCGAGGAATGCACGATAGGGCTGGGCGCCGAGCAGTGGCAAGGACGAGACCGAAGCTGGATCGATCTGCAACTCGTACAGCCAGCCTTCGCCGTACGGGTCATGGTTCATGAGGCCGGGGTTGGCAAGCAGTGCATCGTTGACCGCAACCACAGACCCAGCGACCGGCGAGTACAGGTCGGTGACGGCCTTGGATGCCTCAGCCTCGCCACACGGCTCGGCGGCGTTGAACACCGCACCGACGGGTGGGAGCGCAACGAACTGAACAGCCCCGAGAACATCCTGCGCGTAGTCCGTGAGGCCCGTACGCGCAATGGTGAGGCCTGCGCGCTGCTCGACGCGCACCCACTGGTGGTCCTCGGAGTACAGGAGGCCGTCGGGAACATCGCTAGGAACATCGTTGGCAGTATCGCGGATCTGGCTCGTGCCCTCGTTCACGAAGGCAACCTAGCAATGCCGGGGACGGGGCCGAAACGAGCGGGTCGAACTCGAGGGGTGAGCCGCGCTATTTGTCGGGTCAACCGGTGCGCGCCGCCCGGCCCTCTGCAAGGGCCGCCCGCCCGATGGGGACATACGTCGCAGCGGCGTAGTACGACAACACCAGCGACGGGACCAGCCAGATCCAACCTGCTGCCCGGAACCAGTCCTTGCTGGCCCAGGTGGATGCTCCGGCCAGGAAGCACGGCAATGCAACCATCAGCCCGAATGTGCCGGCCTTCCCGACCCATTGCACGTCGACGCGCCGGGCTCCTGCAGCCGCAAGCCCGAGCGTGCCGACCGAAACCACCACCTCGCGCACCAGCACGACCCAGAACACCCAGCGCGGCACAGACCCGTCGATGAACAGGCAGACGATCGCTGTTGCCAGCAGAACCCGGTCAACCGCCGGGTCGATGACCTTGCCGATGGTGGAACCCTGATCGAACCGGCGGGCGACGTAGCCATCGATCCAATCCGTTGACCCGAGCAGACCGAGCAGCAGCGCAGCGTTGCCCCGATCATCACGGCTGAACAGCAACCACACGAACAGGGGAATGCACACGAACCGCGCCAGCGTGATGAGGTTGGGAACGGTGAACAACCCACCGTCGTGCGGTGCGGAATCCGCGCTGGTTGTCGGTGCTGTTGTCATGAGAGCGACCCAGCTTGGCGCAGCAGGCCGGCAGTCTCCTGGATGGCCGGCCAATGCCCGAAGCGGCGTTCCCACGGATGCAGCAGACGGTCATCCCCGTAGCGTGCGATGAGGTGCAGGTGCGCATGAAACTGTGATTGGTCAGCGTGCTCGCCGACGTTGGTGAGCATGTTGAAACCCTTGGCACCAAGGACATCGAGAAACGCGCGGCCGATTCGCTGTGCCGCTTCGATCAATGCAACGCTTTCATGCGGCTGCACATGCAGCAGGTCATCGCGATGCTCCTTCGGGATCACCAGGCAATGGCCGCGGGTCATGGGGAGCAGGTCCATGAAGACCAGCACGTCGTCGTTCTGGTAGAGCACTTCGGCCTTGACCGTTCCGGCGACGATGCCGCAGAACGTGCACGATACGCGCATCAGAGAATGTTCCGGCGACTGCGCCGCAGAACGGCCGGGAGAATGGCCGGGAGAACGCTCGGCTGAAGGTTGTTGCTGCAACCCGGTGGAGTGGATGGACACAGATGCGAGACTATCTACCGATGCCGACATGCAGCGGTGACCCGCGTTCCTCTGGCACGGGACAGATGACGGGTGACCAGCCATCAACGATCGCGTGATCACTTCCGAAGTTCGTGACCGAGCGAAATCCGCACTCTCGCGATTGGTCATCGGCCAGCAGTCACTCGGCTTTGCCGAATCTCTGGGTCACGCGACCAGCGCCATTGTGGTTGCCGAACCGGGCGCCGGCAAAACGACCGGCATCCCGCTTGCACTGATGTGCACCGAGTGGCTGAGCGGCAGGGTCGAGCCAGGCATCGTGGTGGTCGAACCAAGGCGGGTCGCAGCGCGTCAGGCTGCGGCCCGGATGGCCGACATGATCGGCGAGCAGCTGTCAACACGACAGCGCGGCCGGATAGGCCTGCGGTCGCGTGACGAGACACTGGTCGGTGAAGAGACGCTGATCGAAGTGGTCACCGACGGTGTGCTGCCACGAATGCTTCGGTCAGACCCCGGCCTCTCGGGGCGTTCCGTGGTGATCTTCGACGAGTTCCACGAACGCAGCCTCGACACCGATCTCGGCCTGGCTCTCGCTCTCTCGGCCCAGTCCTTGCTGCGGCCCGACCTCGTGGTGGTCGTGATGTCGGCAACACTCGATACCGACCGTGTGGCCGCATTGTTGGACGCCCATTCGCCGGGCCGTACCGCCCATCTCAGCAGCCCTGGGCGAGCGTTCCCCGTCACGGTTACTTCAGCTTTCGGCCCGGGCGACCTGGCCCAACGGGTGACCGAGGCTGCTGTTGCGGCCATTGCTCAGCGACCGGGCGACGTGTTGGTGTTCCTTCCCGGCGTCCACGAGATCAACGTGTGTGCGCGTCGGCTGCGCGAACAGCCGTCGCTTTCGGGCGCGACCGTTCTGGCCCTGCACGCACGCGGTGATCCGGCAGAGACCGCCCATGCGCTGCGTCCAGCGGCCCGCGGCGAGCAGCGGATCGTGCTGGCTACTTCGCTGGCACAGACCAGCGTCACCATCGACGGTGTCACCACGGTCATCGACTCGGGGTTCGTGAAACGTCCGCATCGAGACCCGGATACGGGGCTCACGCGGCTCGCCACGACGCGCATTTCGCAGGCCACCGCGGTGCAGCGGGCCGGGCGGGCCGGGCGCACGGCCGCGGGCCACGCCGTGCAGTTGTGGTCCACCTCCGAGTGGGCTCGGTTCGACGCAGTTGAGCAGCCCGAGATACTGAGTGCCGATCTCACCGGGCTTGCGCTGGCCGCAGCGGACTGGGGTGTTCACCCCGGCCGGATGGCCTGGACAGACCCGCCGACGGATGCGGCGTGGGCAACGGCGCAGGCTGAACTGGCGATGCTCGGGGCATTGGACGAACGCGGCACGATCACCGCACGTGGCAAGGCAATGGCCGCCGTTCCCGCTCCCCCTCGTGTCGCTGCGTTGGTGTGTGAACGAGACACCTCGACCTCGCCCGCTGCAGCGGCTCTGGCCGCGTATCTCTCGGACTCGGACTGGTTCGGCCCGGGCGCACCCATGGACCTCCGAGCACGACTGTTGGCGCTGACCGATCCGTGGTCCGCCGACGCGTCCACCCTCAACCCCACCGCCCGACGCCGCTTCGAACGATCGGTTGCGCGGTTCGGGCGTTATCCAACGGCGCGTTCAGGGCTCGCCGTCAACGTCGACGAGGTGGCTGAACTAGCACTGCGGGCATTTCCTGAACGTCTCGCCGCACAGAGCGAGTCCAGCGGCGAGCGATTCCGCTTTG
Organism: Acidimicrobiia bacterium; assembly: GCA_031385545.1. Lineage (GTDB taxonomy): Bacteria > Actinomycetota > Acidimicrobiia > Acidimicrobiales > JANYDT01 > JANNBN01. Next base: position 9,098 of record JANNBN010000065.1, read on the forward strand.
CGAACGGGTTGGTGCTCCCGCTCGAGCGGTCCGATCGATCCGACACGACGTCAATCGTAGGCGCGCAGATCATCGTTGCGATCGAGCTGGACAGCGATCGCAAACGAGGCACTATCCGCGTTGCCGTGCCCGTATCCGTCGACCAAGTCATTGCGTGGGCTGAGACAGCACCGGGTTGTGCGATACGGGCGACCGTCACCGCTCGCTGGGTCGGCGAGCGTCTGGAAGCTTCGGCCGAAACCGAGTTGATAACCCCAGTTGGAACGCTCACGCTGGCTCGGCGCCCTACCGCACCGGACCGTGATTCAATCCTTTCGGCTGTGGCCGGTTTGTTGGAAACCAACCCAGACGCGGTTGCATGGTCCGACGCAGCACAAGAACTGTGGGCACGCATACGGCTTGCGAACATGCCGGGAGCCGACACAGCCGGTTGGCACGGTCTCGTTTCCGGGTGGCTGCGAGACACGATAAAGCCGACGACACGATCGTTTTCCGTCGGGTCCATCGATCTGCTCGCCGCGCTACGACACTCGCTCGACCTCACGGGCAAGTCACGAGAACTCGATCGCATGGCACCAGTGTCGTTGACCATCGGGGAGCGAAGCCACCGTGTGCACTACACAACGGACTCGGGCAGGCCAACCATCAGGGCACGCGTTCAGGACCTGTTCGGAACGGTGGTCACGCCAACCGTGTGCGGGACCCAACAGGTCACCGTTGAGCTGTTGTCGCCCGCCGGCCGAGTGGTCGGCGTCACCGACGACCTGGCCCGCTTCTGGACCGTCGGCTACCCAGGGCTGCGGGCAGACCTACGCGGCCGCTACCCGAAGCACCATTGGCCCGAGAACCCAGCGGTTGCTGGTCGGCGTGCCTAATCCTGGACTGAGGTGGTCTGAGACCACGTGAGTCCACACTTTGCCCTTAGGTGGGCACGACTTTGCCCTTAGGTGGGCACGGCGTCGGGGAACGAGCGGCGGGTTCGTTCGACCAGTTCGTCGCGGAAGGCACCGATCTCTACCGACTCCTGCGGGAACACGAACACGAACTCGTCCAGCCGGCGGCTGAGCCCGACACCGCTGGCCAGCATGGCGTCGTTGAGCCGATCACCCAGCCGGGCAATCAGGGTTGCTGCGCCTGCACGGTCGGTCTCGGGGCAGAACACTGCCACGGTGACTTTGCGCTGATCGCGCACCACCCCGGCACGGTCGGTGGTTCGCACCATGTCACGGGCCGCAGCACCGAACGCAGCGAGCGCGGCTCTCCGCTTACGTCCCTTGAGGCCGGCGAACGCGTCGGCGGGGTACGACAGGGTGACAACGCTGAACGTGTGGTCGTAGCGCCTGCCACGAGCCATCTCGTGATCGAGCAGATCGAAGAGGCCGCGAGCATTGAGGAGGTGGGTTGCGTCGTCGATGGTGTCGAACGTCTCGAGTTTGTCGAGCCGTTCCTTCAGCAGCTTCCACGAGAACCCACCGACAAGGCCGAACGCGAGGTAGCTGAGCAGCCGGATGAGGTTGAGCGTGGCGAAACGGCCGGTGCCCAGCACCTCGACCGCCGGAAGCCGCATCACCAGGTAGATCGCAGCGGCAAGGAGCGCTGCTGCACTGCCGCCGACGACATCGGCAGCCAGAACGCCGGCAAACACCAGAACGTACAGACCGGCGGCCAGAACTTCGACCCGGTCCACACCGCGAAACCACATCGTGACCGCAAGCAGCCCGAGGATGCAGACGCCAGCAACCGCCAGCACCACACGGATTGTGCGATTGAGTGATCGGACACCTGCGAAGAAGGGAAGCGACGGACTCCCGGCCATAGTTGCCACGACGACAAGGTACCCGTTCGGCAAGTGCGGGGGATCGATGGCCAGCGCAAGCGGACCGACCCGGCCTGACCTGACCCTGCATGCACCTCCGTCCACCGGCGGTCCGCGAGACTGTGAGGGTGATCCCTCGACCGACCTCGATGTCGGCCCTCTCTGCCAGCCGCGTGGCTCTGGCAATGCTGGTGGGCTCGTTCCTCATTCCGCTGTCCACCACCACATTGCGCGGCATGCACCATCTGGTGAGCTGCACCGACGCGGTGGACCAGACGTTCGCCGTGACCGCCATCGATTCGCTGCGCGCGGTCATCACCGGGTCCACCTCCGTGGTCCGAGAACCTCCGACGGGTGAATGTTCTGCGGTCGATATGAACATGCAGGTCAGGCCCGATGGGAAGGGGTTCATCCTCATCTCGATGCCGGTCGTCAACCGCACCGACCGACCATGGAACGCCAGCGTTGTCCTGCGCCTCGACGGGTTGCAGACAATGGTTCGCGTTGGGCGGATCCACCCCGGAGACACCGACACCAAAGACCTCCGGGTTCGCCTGACAGCTGAACTGCAATCAATCACCGGCACCCTGGTGGTCGGCCCCTGACCTTCGGCGGGCCTGCTCGCACAGAGGAGGCGGAACACGAGAAATCGTGGCGAAGTGCTTAACCCGGGCCGGGTGCGTGCCGAAGCGTGAACAGGACCTTGTTCGATCATGACTCCCTTCTCGCCGACCTCCCCTCTCGATCTGGCTTCTGAGCCAACGCCGACCCGCCGACCCGCAATTGCTGCGACGGTCGATGCCGGGCTTGCCGGCCTGCTGTCTGCGGTCCTGGCGAATCAACGAGGAATCTCGGATCACAGCGCTGAAGTCGCTGTCGAACACGCCGCAGTCGAAGACCTTGACACGTTCATGTCGGATCGACACGAGACGGCCGAAGAGGAGGACGAAGGGCTCTTCACGTCCGATGCCGCACTCACCGACGAAACCGACGACACCGACGACACCGACGACGAAGAGGAGCCGACGACGTTCAGCCCCGTCGACGAGGGGAGCCTGTTCGACGAGGTCGACGAACACGCTCTGTTCGACGAGGACGGGTCCGAACACGCTCTGTTCGACGAGGACGAGTCCGAAGACGGTCTGTTCGACGAGGTCGACCAGGTCGACGAGGTCCACCAGGTCGACGAAGACAGCGCCGACGGTCTTGATCAGGTCGACACGCCTGTCTGGTTCTCGCCCGTCGCCCCGGCTGCTCGGGCCGACACAACCGTTGCCCATTTGGTCGTGCACCATGTCGTGGAGCACTCCACACCGCATCACGACGACCGGGACGCTGTAACGACGGCACTCAAGGCCGCAAGGTTCGGACCGACCGCCGGGTTCCAGAGCGCCGCAGCGTCGGCCGCCGGAACAACGGTGCAGCTGCTCCGGCACGCAACCGACAGCACGGATAACTCCGAGACCATCAAGACCATCGAGACCGCCGCTGATTCCGACATCTACAGCAGCTCGGCGATCTTCACCCCTGACCTGCTGACAGCGCAGGTCGCAGCGGAATTGGCTGCATCGGCTGGGCCCGACTTCACGAACAACCCGGTGTTCCGCCACGGTGTCATGCCGACCCGGCAGTCCGAGCCACCGGTGCCAGTGGTGAAACCCGCACCCGTTGCCCGCATCCTCTCCCCGCTGCAGGTCAACCTCCTGATCGAAGGACTCGCCCAGGTGCGCGCTCGCCCAGGGGAAGAAGGCCTGCCTCCCGGCGTGCTGTTGATGGACGTTCGCGGCCCCCTCGGCCGCTACCAGAACGACAGCCTCTACACGATCCGATCGCAGATCGACGGTGCGGTGCGCGGCGGCGACATGGCGCTCGTGGTTCCGGACCTCGGCATCCTGCTGTTCTGCGGCGGACTGTTCTTCCCGGGTGACCTCGAAGTGATGGGTTCACGCCTGCGGCGTCGCGCTCTCGATGCGAACCCGTCGGTGTCGCCCGCGGATGCACTGAAGGTCACCGTGGCCGGTGCGCTGGCCGTCCTCGGCGAAGACCCAGTCGATTTCGTGAAGCGCGCCGTTGCTGCATTCGATGAATCGATCCACGACAGTCGCGAAGACATCGTGGTCGACTACGCAGACCCACGCCGCCCGCGCGGTTAGTTCCGCGTTTAGTTCCGCGTTTAGTTCCGCGTTTAGTTCCGCGTTCAGTTCCGCGTGAAGTTCCAGGACACGGGCCTGCCGTCGTGGTAGGGCATTACCCCGTGAAACACCGCTGCGTCATCGTCGAACACCAGCGGAAGGAAGTACCGGTCACCCTCGTAGAAGTCCAGACCTGACGCCGCTCGTACGGCCGGGTCCGGGCTTGCTGCATCGAGCAACGTGCTGAGCGGAACCCAATGCAGGGTGCCCTCGTCGTTACGGTGAGGAACCGGACCGGCCACCCGAGGGTTGTACTGGGCAACGAACACGAATCCGAACCAGTCCTCGCCATTCGGTCCGAACCCCGGCCACGAGATCGTGCCCCTCAGTTCGATCTCCGTCCGGATGCCGGCTTCTTCCAACAGCTCACGATGCGCGCTGGTGACCACGTCCTCATCGGCGTGAACCTTGCCGCCCAGCCCGTTCCACTTACCGAGTTGCTCGTCGTCGGGGCGTGCGGTGCGGTGGACCAGCAGCACTGTCCCTGCGTCTTCGTCGATCACATACACGAGGGTTCCCAGGATCGGTGTGTAGCGCTGAGACACCCCAGCACCGTAACCCGGCCCATGCGCCTCACATCTCGCATCGCGCAGCTCGCATCGCGCATCTCGCATCGCGCTTCAAGAGATCAAGGCGACGCGCATCAGCGCCGCATCGCTCCGGCAGAATCGTGGCATGACGCTGCTGCGCAACGGTCGACTCGTGACCAACCCCGACGTTGCTGCAGACGTTCGGTTCGCCGACGGGCGCATCACCGAAATCGGAAACATCAGCCACTTGCACGCGAATGATGACGAGGAAACTGTCGACGTGGGTGGCGCAATCCTTGCGCCCGGTCTGATCGACCTGCAGTGCAACGGTGCGCTGGGGATCGACCTGGCGTCTTCGCCCGAGAAGATGTGGGAGTTGAGCGCGCAGCTGCCGCGTTGGGGCGTCACGGCATGGGCGCCGACGATCATCTCGTCATCGCCGAGCATCGTCGGCCGAGCGATCGACACGGTGCTCACCGGTCAGCCGAGCCAGCAACCGCCCGGCAGCGCAACGGTGTTGGGCCTGCACCTCGAAGGCCCGTGCCTCAGCCCGGCCAAGGCAGGTGCGCACGCACGACACCTGATCCGCTTGCCGGCAGAGACCGACACAGCAAGGTGGACGCCGGAAGCCGTGGCCTTGGTGACCGTCGCCCCCGAGGTCGACGGCGCACTTGCGTTGATCACCCAACTGCACCGCAGAGGCGTCGTCGTCAGCCTGGGCCATTCCGGAGCCACGGCTGACGAGACGGCCGGAGGGATACGCGCGGGCGCGACGATGGCAACCCATCTGTTCAACGCGATGAGCCCGCTTCACCATCGCCAGCCCGGGATGGTTGGGACCGTGCTGGCCGACGATCATCTGTACGCATCGCTTATCTGCGACGGTGTCCATGTCGATCCTGCGATGGTGGCGATTGCGTGGAAGCTGTTGGGCGCACGGCTTGTGCTGGTGTCCGATGCCGTTGCGGCCCTCGGCCTGACGCCGGGTCAGGTGCAGCTCGGTACGGTCTTGGCAACAGTGACCGACAACGATGTACGCCTGGCCGACGGAACCCTGGCGGGAAGCAACCTGTCGCTCGATGCCGCTGTACGGAACCTGATGGCCTTCACCGGTTGCTCGGTGACAGAAGCCGTTGCAGCCGCGTCAGCCACACCGGCGGCCGTGCTCGGCCGGACCGATATCGGAGCTCTGCAGGTCGGCGCCAGCGCAGACCTGGTGGTGCTCGACGATGGACACGTGACAGCGACGTACGTCAAGGGTGTTCGATGGAAGGAACCCGAGAGAAGCGCGGCAGGTCAGTCTTGGGGCCAGGCGTAGGACGCCGGAGCGCGCAGCACCAGATCGTGTTTCGTGTCCACCCGCCAGACTGCGCCTGCGGTGTCGACGATGAGATCTGAACCACGCCAGAACGTTCGCACCGAAGCCGGGTCGGTGATCGCCACCCGGTACGTCGTGGATCTGCCGTTGTCGGCGACGACGATGCTTGCGGACCGATCGTTGTTAATGGAGCTGGTCACGGCGGGCCTTCCAGCCAGCTTCAGCTGACCCGGAACCGATGCCGACCAGGTGGGCGGCTGAACGGTCCCCGGGGCGAACAGGGCAGTGACGCCTACTCCGACCCAGATCAGTCCGACCGAGAACGCAAGCCAGACGATGGCTCTGGTCGCCGAACTGCGTGAATCGAGCGCCGAGGAGTGATGCTTCAACTGCGCCGCACGGTTGACTGCACGCCGATTGCGCGGATACGGCGGCTGTTGAGCCCGAGCCCGACGCAGAGCCAAAGCCCTGCGTCCTGACCGGTCAGGTCCCAGGTCCAGCCTTGACGCAGTCATCACCTTCACAGTCTCGGCGTGTTGACGCGTCCGGTTCATCAGCAAAGCTGATGAACCCTCGTTCAGCAGCTGAGCGTGCAACAGTTTCCACCCGATGGCAACTGACAACTCTCCGGCGCATTCCACGGCCACCTCACCAGCGACATCCACACTTGGCGCGGCTGTCATGCAGTATCACCAAGACGAGCGACGCTCCTTTCACATGCCCGGGCACAAGCAGTCCATCGGGGCGTTGCACCCCGACGCAGTGCACCTGCTGGGCGAGCGGTTGGTGGCCAACGACCTGAGCGAAATGGGAGGGTTCGACTATCTGCACGCGCCAAGCGGGAGCATTCTCACAGCACAGCAGCGTGCAGCAGCTGTGTTCGGCGCGGCACGAACCTGGTTCCTGGTGAACGGTTCAACCGTGGGCAACCTGGCGGCGGTCACGGCGCTGCTGGGCGACGGTGACCCACTGCTGATGCTGCGGGCGTCGCACCGGTCCGTGTACGCAGGCGTGGTGCTGGCTGGGGCCGAGCCGGTTTACGTGCCGATGCGCCACGACGCGCAGCACGACGGATGGTTCATCGGAGACGATTCGCTGTTGGACTCACTCCGACGGGGCGATGTTGCAGCGCTGCATCTCACCCGTCCGAACTACTACGGCATGGCCGTCGACATCGATCGTTGGGTCGACACCGCTCGTCGGCTCGACGTCGCCCTGATCGTCGACGAAGCGCACGGGTCGCACTTCGCATTCGACGAACGGCTTCCTCCGTCCGCGTTGGAACTGGGTGCCGACATCTCCATCCAGTCCACGCACAAAACGCTCGGCGGCCTCACCCAGGCATCCATGCTCCACGTCAGCGAACGGGGTCTCCGATGGGCGGATCGGCTTGGCAGAGCGTTGCAGCAGCTGCAGTCCTCGTCGCCGAGCGCCGTGCTGACCGTTTCGCTCGATCTCGCGGCTGATCATCTCCGCACCGAGGGCAAGCGCCTGCTGGGCCGGGCGATCGACCTGGCGAACGCCCTCGCCGAAGCGGCACCCAGCCCGCTACGGGTCGTGCAGGCGACGGGAGCTGCGATCGACCCCACCAAGGTGGTGCTCGACGTTCGAGGTTTGGCGATGACGGGTTTCGACGCGTCGGCATGGCTGCGGGCGCACCATGGCATCTGGATCGAATTGGCCGACCAGCACCGCATCGTCTGCTCGGTCACCATCGGCGACACTTCCGACAGCATCGCCGACCTTGCCGAAGCGCTCGTCCAGCTTGCGCTGCAACGCGGGACTCGCACACCGGAGGGAAGCCCCGAATGGGTATCGCCGGCGCGCACGATGGCACCCCGCCGAGCGGTGCAGGCGGCCGTCGACGCCGTCCCCCTCGAAGCTGCAACCGACCGGGTTGCCGCCGAATACATCATCCCGTACCCGCCCGGCATCCCGCTGGTGGTCCCCGGCGAGCGGCTCACCGAGCAGGTGCTTGACGCTGTGGCGCGCTACCGGGCAGCCGGATCAAAGATTGTCGGCACCGACGACCCGACGTTGACCACGGTGATGGTGGTCAGGCACGAGCAAGCGGAAGCCGAACGGTAACGACTGCACCGGGCCGGGCCGAGAGCGGCTGCGGCGCTGGCGACCGGATGTCGATTTGCCCGCCATGCGCAGCCACGATGGAAGCAGCTATGGGAAGCCCAAGCCCGAGCGAACCCCGGCCGTCGCCGCGCCGATATCGTTCGAACACGTACGGCAGTTGCTCAGGGTCGAACCCGGGGCCGTCGTCGTGTATCTCCACCACGCCGTCGGTCTGCTCGACCCGACACCGTAAGACCACAGACGATGACCTCGATGCCGCGTTTCGCACCAGGTTGTCCAGCGCCTGACGCAGCAGGGCCATGTCGGCCTGCACCAACACGGTCGGGCCGGTTTCCGCGCTCAGCACGCAGTCGTCAAGCCTGGTCGCGGACACCAGCTCCTCGGCCAGCAGGTCGAGGCGAAGCGGTGCCAACCGGGGAACGGCTTGGCCCGCATCGAACCTGGCAAGGTCGAGCAGTTCGCTCACTCCAGCTCCGGCGCGTTCCGCTGCCGAACGAATCTCGACGAGCGATTGGACGTAGTCAACCGTCTCGCGTTCTCTCGCCAACGCGTGACCCGCCGATGCCTGGATCACCGACAGCGGTGTGCGCAGTTCGTGCGCTGCATCTGCAAGGAAATCGATCCGCTCCCGCAGGACCCGACGAGCCGGCCGCAACAACCGGTGGGCGAGCAACGCCGTCAAGCCGCTGAGCAGCAGCCACGCGCCGAGCGACCATCTGCGCGCAGACGATCTGTCATCGCTGTTCTCCTGCCCCAGCCAGGTGGTGTCTTCGACCGTGACGATGAACGTCTCGTCGTCGTAGCGCCGGGTGAAGGTACTGAGCGAGCGACCACTCTGCTGGAACCAGGACTGAGCGGGGCCGGTCTCTGCTTCCTTCGCCAAGCGAAACAGCGGCGGCTCCAGATCAGTTGGACCCAATGCTTCGGTCGTGCGTGGTCCCGGGTTGACCACGAAGACGAGCCCGTCCTCGACCTTCTCACCACCACCCAACATCGCCTGCGACCGCAGCGTACGCTCCTGTGCGCTTGCGACGATCCCTTGCCATCGTCGGTCCTCGCGTGCGTCGATGACCCGATTGGTCAGGGCAGACAAGATCGGCGCGCTGATGATTGCCGTTGCAACGGCGACGTATACCGGGACCCGCCGAAGGGTCGATGATCCACTGGACCGACTCGCCGCGCGGGCCATCCGGGCCCATCGGGCAGTCAGTTGTTTTGCAAACCGGATGACGTGCGAAGCCACAACTCCGCCCGAAGCAGTTCCAGGGGCGCCGGCCACGGTGCCCGGTGCTGTCTCAGCGGACGATTCGCGCACCGATTCGTCAACCGATTCGTCCACCGATTCGTCCAAGGATTCGCCCGACCGCTTCACGACGCAATGAAGATCGTGTCGGGTGCGGCGCTGAGAGCAGTCACACTGATCATTCTCGGTGGTTTCGCAGCGCCGTGTCGCCATCGAAGGCTGGTTGACAGTCGCCAGCATGTGAAACCGAGGCATCCGCGCCGGTCGGCTGATCGCCCGACACGGGCACGAGGTACCCCACTCCGCGGACGGTTTCGATCGGCGAGGCGCGTCCCGGCTGGTCAAGCTTGCGCCGCAACGCTGCGATATGGACCTCGAGGGTGTTGGACATTCCCTCGTAGTGCGCGTCCCACGCCTGTTCCATCAGTTCGCCGCGATCCACGACCTGCCCGGCTTTGCTCAACAGCAACCGCAGCAGTGTGAACTCACGGGTGGTCAGCGCAACCTGCACCCCAGCTCGAGCAACCGAACGGGTCACCGGGTCCAGGACCAGGTCACGGGCAACCAAGTTTGGCCGTCGTTCAGCGCGCGGACGACGCAACAGAGCCCGGACACGCGCTGCGAACTCGTCGTAGTCGAACGGCTTCGTCACGTAGTCATCGGCACCGGCGTCCAGCCCACCGATCCGGTCCAACCGTGCGTCGCGGGCGGTGAGCATCAAAATGTGCGACGTGACACCTCTGGCGCGCCACATTTCACACAGGTCCTGACCATCACCGTCGGGGAGGCCAAGGTCCAACACGATCAGTGAGTAGTCGTTGGTGCTGACCATCTCATCGGCCAAGGTGGCCCGCCCGGCGACATCGACTGCATATCCTTCGTCCACCAGCGCTCGCCGCAACACGGTTGCCAGCGCCCGGTCATCTTCCACAACGAGCAGTCGCATCCGGCCAAGTCTGACAGGAGCACCATGAAGTTCGGCTGAAGTTCGGCTGAAGGCGGCGACCGACCGGTCCGACAGGACCGGGATGGCTGCCCAGGTCACCTGCATTGACCAATGTGAACGGTGAACACCCGCCTACACTTGCTCGAATGCCTATGAAACGCGCCCTGATCACCGGTGTCACCGGGCAAGACGGAAGCTACCTCGCCGAGCACCTGCTTGACCTCGGCTACACCGTCATCGGCATGGTGCGCCGGTCGTCGACGGTCAACTTCGAGCGCATCGACCACATCCAGGACCGGCTCACGCTCGTCAGCGGCGACCTGCTTGATGAGGCCTCGCTCATCCACTTGCTCAACGAGCACAAGCCATCAGAGGTCTACAACCTGGCAGCGCAGAGCTTCGTGCAGACTTCGTGGCCGCAAGCGGTCTTTACGGGCGACGTCACGGCATTGGGCGTCACGCGCCTGCTCGACGCAGTACGCGTGGCTGACCCCTCCATCCGCTTCTACCAGGCGTCGTCGTCGGAGATGTTCGGCAAAGTGCAGGCCGTTCCACAGATCGAAACAACTCCCTTCTACCCCCGGTCGCCGTATGGCGTGGCCAAGCTTTATGGCCACTGGATCACCGTCAACTATCGCGAGTCCTACGACATGCACGCCTCATCGGGAATCTTGTTCAACCACGAGTCCGAGCGACGCGGCCTCGAGTTCGTCACCCGCAAGATCACCTACAACGTGGCTCGTATCGCACACAAGGTGCAGAACGAATTGTCGCTCGGCAACCTCGATGCACGCCGGGACTGGGGCTTTGCGGGTGACTACGTCAAAGCGATGCACCTGATGCTGCAGGAGGATACTCCCGACGATTTCGTGGTAGCCACCGGCGAAACGCACGAGGTTCGAGAATTCTGCGAGCTGGCCTTTGGTCACGTCGGGCTGGACTACCGGAACCACGTCGTGCTCGACGAGCGTTTCGTTCGGCCCGCAGAGGTCGACCTGCTTGTCGGAGACCCTGCCAAGGCAGCTCTCAAGCTGGGGTGGAGGCCCGAGGTCGATTTCAAGGGCCTGGTCTCACGCATGGTCGAAGCCGACCTTGCACTGGTGGCACGCCAGATCCGCGTCTGACAGGCTTCGGCTTTGGGAACTGTCCCAGAGGCACCAACCGCACTGTCGGTCCCGGAGCCGATGCTATGTTGTTGCGCACCGTAAAGGGCGGTTAGCTCAGTTGGTTAGAGCACTTGCATGACACGCAAGAGGTCGTAGGTTCGATCCCTATACCGCCCACACTGGACCCCTTGTCATCGGTTGCCCTGGAAAGGGTGACCAGCCCGGTATGCGGCAGGCGTCATCGCTGTTGCTGCCCGGAACTGCCGTGTGAAGCTCGGCTGGTCGTAGAAGCCGCATCGCACAGCAATGTCGGCAACCGAATGATCGGAATGCGTCAGCAGGTGCATTGCCTCGTCGAACCGGAACCGCTGAATCAGCTGCCGGGGCGCCAGTCCGTACGCGCGCTTAACATATCTGTCGAACTTTGCCGGTGACAATCCGGCGATCTGTGCCAGGTCCCCCATTCGGTGGGGCACCGACAGGTCTCGACGAACCTCGGCAAGGGACTCCGCCACCCCTGCAGCCGACGAGCGGTCCCCGGCTGCGATGTTCGGTTCGTGACCACCAACTTCCATCGACACACACAGCACGCCAACCGTGTTGCCGGCGTCGGAGAGCAAACGGACCTTCGAGGTGACATGCCAGTGCGGCGTCGTGCCGGGTGCACCAATGAGCTCAAGCTGATCCTGCACCGGTTTGCCGGTACGCAACACCGCGTCGTCCTGCGCGTCGTAGGCCACGGCGAGCTCGGCCGGGAACAGCTCATGCGCGGTCCTGCCGATCACGTGCGCCACCCGTTTGCACCCTGCCCTCTCCGCGAACAACTGGTTGGCGTAGATGTAGCGACGGTCAGAACCCTTGGCGCACGCGCTCGCCCGGGTCAGCCCGTCGAACAGCTCAGCGAACGCAGCGAGCGGCAGCGACCCGAGCAGCGCCCGTCCCGTCTCGCGGACAGCAGGTGTCGCGGCGGGAGTCATTCGGCAATTCTGCACCGCTGCCCGGCACTGTTCGACGAATCATCAAAATCGCTGGAGCTGGGTCACAGGACCGACTTGTACCCAATGGCGCCCAAGTCGTGACCTTCGGTACAAGACTTCTCGCCTCGAATTCGCAAAGACTGAGCGGATGAGCTCAGTCGAGGACGACCGGTCGGCCGACCAGGCTGTGGAGACAGTGCATCAGCTGTTGACCGAGGCTCGACCGACACGAGCGGAACAGCGCACCGCAGAGCGGCTGGACCGCATCCTTGGCGACCCCGCAAGCCGCGACGCATTGATGACGCTGACCGATGACGTGCTGCGCATCACGGACCCAAATCATGCGTTGGCTCGGATGAGTTCGGTGGTCGGCGGTGGTCTTGCCGGGTTCGGCCGCACGGACCGCAGTGCCCTGCGCCTCGCGGACACACTCGCCCGACACCTTCCGTCGGTCGGGCGACGGATCCTGAAGCGCATCGTCGATGCTCGAATCGTGGCCGAGACCCACGGCGTCATCCTCCCTGCCGAAACGGGTGGCAACCGCCTGGGCCGCGACCTCGGTCGGTCCTTGGCACGTCTGGCCGATCAGGGGTTCGCAACCAACATCAATCTCCTCGGCGAGTCGATCCTCGGTGATCGAGAAGCACAGGACCGGTTGGACCGGGTGTGCGACACCCTGCTGCGCCCGGACACCGGCTACGTGTCGGTGAAGATCTCGGCCCTGTGCGCCAACCTCGACGTGCTCGCGTTCGACCATTCGGTCGATCGGATAGCGGACCGCCTTCGGGTTCTGTATCGCGTCGCGCTCAGCCGAACACCGGTCGGGTTCGTGAACCTGGACATGGAGGAGTACCGCGACCTTGCGCTCACGATCTCGGCATTCACCCGGGTACTGAGCGAACCCGAGTTCAGCAGCCTGGAGGCAGGAATTGTTCTGCAGGCTTACCTTCCTGACACGGTCCGCGCCCTTGATGATCTGGCCGCCTGGGCCACGGAACGCCGCAACCTCGGTGGCGCGGGGATCAAGGTGCGTCTCGTGAAAGGCGCAAACCTGGCGATGGAGCAGGTCGAAGCGGAATTGCACGGCTGGGAACAAGCTCCATACACATCAAAAGCGGCGGTTGACGCCAACCTGAAGCGGCTCGTGGAACGTGCCCTCGACCCGAAACTCGACGGTGCACTGCGGATCGGGCTGGGGTCGCACAACCTGTTCGACATCGACTGGGCCGCCGACCTTGCAGACCAGCTGGGTCACCGCCACCGACTGGAGTTGGAGATGCTTGCCGGTATGGCACCGGCGCAAGCGAGAGCAGTGAACAATCGGCTGGGTCGTGTGCGGGTCTATGCCCCCGTGGTCGAACGAAGCGCCATGGACGCTGCCATCTCGTATCTCGCACGCCGCCTCGACGAGAACGCAGCACCACAGAACTTTCTCCGCAACCTGTTGCGCATCCAACCCGGCTCGGCCACATTCGCCGCCGAAGAGGCGCGGTTCCGGGCTGCGACTGCGGGCCGCCATCGGCTCAGCAGCGAACCACGGCGAACACAGGACCGAACGCAGCCGTTGTCTCGTGCCAACGAACAGGCTGATTTCGTCAACACCCCTGACACCGACTTCACCATCCCGGCCAACCGAGGGTGGATCGCCGACGCGCTCGCAACGATAAGCGTGCAGCCGATCGATTCGGTCTCCAGGGTGAACCAGATCGACGGTGTCGTTTCGCTGGCCGGTGCAACATGCGGATGGGGCACCCTCATTGAGCGTCGCGAGATGCTTGCGTCACTCGCCCACCTGATGGAACGCGAGCGCGGCGACACACTCGCGCTGATGGCGAAGACCGCTGCGAAAACCGTCCGGGAAGGCGACCCCGAGGTTTCCGAGGCGATCGACGCGGTCCGGTTCGCAGCCACAGCCGGGATCGACACACTTCGCAACCTGGTGGCCGATGGGCTTGACGTGCGCCCCGCAGGTACCGTCGTCATCGCAGCACCATGGAACTTTCCGTATGCAATCCCGTCGCTGTCGCTCGCCTCGGCCCTCGCCGCCGGCTGCAGCGTGATCGTGAAACCAGCGCCGGAGACTTCGGCGGTGGGTGCACACCTCGTGGACCAATGCCACCGTGCCGGGCTTCCTCACGGCGCCGTGCAACTGGTCGTGTGTGACGACGGCCCGGTCGGCACGCATCTGGTCACCCACCCCGACGTTGCGCGGGTCGTGCTGACGGGTGCCAGCGCCACCGCCGCGTCGTTTCTCGCGGCAGACCCGCACATGGGACTGCTCGCGGAGACGAGTGGCAAGAACGCGATGGTGATCACCAATGCAGCCGACCTGGACCAGGCCATCGCAGCGCTCACCCGCTCCGCCTTCGGGCACGCCGGGCAGAAGTGTTCAGCGGCGAGCCTGGCCATCCTGGTCGGCACACTTGCATCCGACGACTCGTTCCTGAGCAGGCTCGCCGATTCGACAACCAGTTTGACGGTCGGCCCGGCAGACGAGCTGTCAACAGTGATCGGCCCGCTGATCGCCGCGCCGTCTGCGAACCTCCGGCGAGCGCTGTGCACTCTTGATCCAGGCGAGCGGTGGTTGGTGCAGCCCCGTTGCCTCACCACGGACGAGACACAGTGGACTCCGGGGATCAGGCTCGGCGTTCAGCCAGGCTCGTGGTTCCACCTGACCGAGTGCTTCGGCCCGGTGCTGGGCATCATGACTGCGCCCGATCTCGACTCGGCGACCGAGATGCAGAACGCAACCGGCTACGGACTGACCGGCGGTCTGCAGAGTTTGGACCCAACTGAAATACAGCAGTGGCTACGCACCGTTGAAGTCGGCAACGCGTATGTGAACCGGCAGATGACCGGAGCGATCGTGGGCCGCCAGCCGTTCGGCGGCTGGAAACAGTCGTCGGTCGGCGGTAGCGCAAAGCCCGGTGGACCGGATCACCAGCTGATGTTTGCGTCGGTGACCGCTCCTGCAGTTCCTGATCGCGACGTTGCAAAAGCGTCCTATCGGACTGCATGGGAAACCATCTACTCGGTCGACGTCGACATGAGCGGACTGAGCTGCGAGCACAACGTGCTGCGCCATCACCCGTTGACCGGTGTCGTGCTCTGGCACGTGCCGGACGACCCGCGCATCGAGCTTCTGCTCGATGCAGCTCGGATCACTTGCACGCCGGTGCACCTTGTGACAACGGCGCCCGCGGCGCTTGCTTGCATCGGCACCGGTCAGGTCGAGAGGATCCGGCTCCTGGCCGATTGTCCCCAGACGGTACTGCAGGCCGCTCACTCGGCAGGAGTGGCGATAGACCGGACCCCGGTCACCGGACATGGTCGGGTCGAACTGGGCCGCTGGATGCGTGAACAGTCCATCAGCGTGACAGCGCATCGTCACGGGCGGCTCCTCACCACGATGGCAGCCCCCATCACATGCAGCCGCAGATAGCCCGAGCGGAGCCGCGTGCCGCGCTGAGATCCGTTCCCGCACTCCAACTTGGCTACGGTCGATCCCATGACCGCAGACCATTCCTCGCCCTCCCTTCGTCTCGGTGCCCATGTGGGCCAGCAGAACATGACGATGAACGAGATGCGGGCGTTGTGGCGCTCCCTCGAC
The DNA here is from genome assembly GCA_031385545.1 of Acidimicrobiia bacterium. Taxonomy (GTDB): domain Bacteria; phylum Actinomycetota; class Acidimicrobiia; order Acidimicrobiales; family JANYDT01; genus JANNBN01. Next base: position 24,924 of record JANNBN010000065.1, read on the forward strand.
GAGCACCTCGACTGGATCTCCGCATGGGACCACCTTTACGAAGCTCCGCCAGCCGGCGGAACGCTGCCGCACTACGAGGCGCTCACCGTCCTCGGTGCGCTGGCCGCGTCAACCGAACGGGCACAGATCGGCTGCCTCGTGTTCTACGTCGGCTACCGCAGCCCCGGCGTCCTCGCAAAGGCCGCCACCACGCTTGACCACATCACCGGCGGACGGTTCAACCTTGGGCTGGGGTCCGGCTGGCACGAGCAGGAGGCGCGGGCGTTCGGATACCCGTTCCCATCGGTGTCCACCCGGTTCGACATGCTCGACGAGGCGGCCACAATCATTCGCAGCCTGCTTACGAACCAGCGGACCACGTTCACCGGTACGCACTTCAGCGTCGACGACGCATCGTGTCTTCCGCTGCCGATGCAGGAACGGCTACCGATCTGGATCGGCGGCATGGGTGAAAAGAAGACTCTGCCTCTCGTTGCTAAGCATGCAGACGGCTGGAACGTGCCGTACATCAGTCCGGACGAGTTCGCCCGACTGTCAGGCATCCTCGACGACCGTTGCCGCGATGTGTCACGCGACCCGGCTTCGGTGCGTCGGGCCATCAACCTGACGTTCAACCTTCGGTCCACGACAGCCGAGGCCGACGCCGAGGTCGAGAAGCTCAAGGCTGCGTGGGGGCCCTCGTTCAATCGCGTATCGGCCGGCGCGCTGTTGGGCACCCCGACAGACGCAGTTGACCGTATTCGCGCATACATCGCGGCAGGCGCGCAGGACATCAACATCGCCCTGCGTGCCCCGTGGGACGCCGACGCGCTCCGCGCCTACCTCACCGAGGTCGTGCCAGCTGTGCGAGCCTCCTGACACATGGCCGAACCAGCGTGTCCGCGGCTGTCACGCTTGCGGCACACGGGAAGCCTCCGTTCGTCTTCTATTGCGCATGTATTGCAGCGTTGCTTGCGATACAGACGCTGGAGATTCCTTACACGCTGGGGCGCCTCGCAGCTGATCGGCTCGTACTGGTGCCCGTCGTCTTCGCACCCCGCGTTTTCGCACCCCGCGTTTTCGCACCCGGTGTTTTCGCACCCGGTGTCGTCGGCATCCGTTTCGGGCCCTTGTGCGCCTCGACATAGGCAATAGCCGCGCCAGCCTCACCGAGAAAGTCGAGCGCCACGCTGAACGCCCGGAGTGGGTCGCGCGAAGGATCGATGAGCGCATGCAGGCTGAACCCGTCGTCCATCGCGTTGATCATCGCGGCCACATCGGACCGGTTGTCCGCGGGATGAAGGCCCAATGCCTGCGCGTTGTGTTCGATGGCCCGCAGCACGGCACTGTGTGCCCGATCGAGGCGTTCTTTGAGCAGTGGACGGGCCGCCGGATTGCGCATCGCATACAGGGTGAGTTCGATCCCCAGCACAGGGTTGTGT
>JANNBN010000070.1:0-1812 GCA_031385545.1 Acidimicrobiia bacterium
TCCTGAACTGCCTGAACGGTGTGTATCAACCGCAAGAGGGCAGCATTCGCATTGGCGGCACCGAACTCGTTGGCCACAAGCCGCCGTACACGGTGAAGCACGGGGTCGGCCGAACGTTCCAGAACATCGGGTTGTTCAAGAAGCTCGATGTCGTGGCCAACTTGATGCTCGGACGGCACCACCTGATGAAGGGCGGATTCCTGAGCGGTGTCGCGTTCGTCGGGACCGCGAAGCGCCAGGAGATACTGCATAGGCGCCGTGTCGAAGAAGTCATGCGTCTGCTGGATCTGCAGGTCTTCCGCGGCCAACCCGTCGGGTTGCTGCCATACGGTGTGCAGAAGCGCATGGAGCTGGCGCGAGCGCTGTGCATGGATCCCAAGCTGCTGCTGCTCGATGAACCAGTCGCAGGCATGAACGCCACCGAGACAGAGGACATGGCCAGGTACATGCTGGAGATCAAGCAGCAACTCGGCCTGGCGATGATCCTCATCGAACACGACATGCACATGGTCATGGACATCGCTGACCGGATGATGGTCGTGGACTTCGGGCAGAAGATCGCCGAAGGGCTGCCTTCGGAGGTCAAGCAGAACCCTCGGGTCATCGAGGCATACCTCGGAGCATCCCAATGAGCGGCGGATCGAACGGGGGAGCGGTCGAGGGATCGATCGGCGCGGTCAGCCACGCGATGCCACGCGCGCAGAGCAACACGTTGCCAGGGCTCCTGCTCGCACGAGCGGCCGCGGCGCCATCTGCACAAGCGCTCCGCCATCACCATCTCGGGATCTGGGAGCCACTCTCCTGGAGTTCGTTGGCAGAACGGACCCGCAACCTGGGGAATGCACTCGTCGCGCTCGGTATCGGCGAACAGGAAGTCGTCGGCTTGCTCGCGGCGAACGAGCCCCGATGGATCGCAGCCGACCTGGCAGTTCAAGGATTGGGTGCCATCACGCTTGCAATCGATCCGGGCTTCTCCCCGGGAACGGTTGTCACCCTGCTCCAGACACACGCGGCGTCGACGGTGATCGTGGGCGACCAGCAGCAGTACGACAAGGTTGCCGACTCGCTTCGGTTGCTGCCCCTGCTGCGCCGGATCATCGTGATGGAGGCCAGGGGCATCCGCATCCTGGACGAACCTGACGACGAGGTTCGTTCTGGTGTTTCAGCCCCCGCTGTCGAGGTCGAGGGACGGCTGGTCCGGGCGTTCGCTTCGCTCGAAGCCGACGGCGCGCACCAACCCGACGTGTGGACACAACGAGCGACGACGCTCGACCCGACTTGGACGTGCACCGTCGAGGCGCACCTGGACCGTTCAACGGGCGGAGCACCTGCGTTGCGCGCTCACCCGGCCACTTCTGCTTCGTTACTCGCAGCTGCCGATGACCTAGCCGAACGACTCGGAGCACACGCCGGTGATGAGCTGTATCCGGTGGCTTCGTTCGCTGATCCCGTCGAACGATCCCTGAGTGTTGCGATGACCCTGCGGGTGGGTGCTGTGCTCAATATCGGAGAGGGTGGCCTCCTCCAGTCGCTCGAGCTGCGGTCGGTGCAGCCGACGATTGCTCACCTGCCGGCGGCCCACCTCCACGGAATTCGGGATGACATCGAACGCCGCCGCGCGACACGCGGGCTGCGAAAGTTTGCCGTCGATCGCCTGCTGAACGGACAGGGGAAGATGTCAGCCAGCGCGGTGGGGGATCGTCGTGTGACGTTCGGACTGCTCGCCACGGTGCTGGGCGCGGCGGTCCTCATCCACCGGCTTCTGGTCAACCAGCACGGTCTCATCCGAATCGGCATCATTGCGCTCCTTGC
>JANNBN010000085.1:0-18367 GCA_031385545.1 Acidimicrobiia bacterium
GACCACGACTGTTGCGACGACTGTTGCGACGACTCGTGCGACCACGACTGTACCGACGACTGTTGCGACGACTCGTGCGACCACGACTGTTGCGACGACTGTTGCGACGACTGTTGCGACGACTGCAGCGACGACTGCAGCGACGACTCGTGCGACGACTCGTGCGACGACGACTGTTGCGACGACTCGTGCGACCACGACTGTACCGACGACTGTTGCGACGACTGCAGCGACGACGACTGTTGCGACGACTGTTGCGACCACGACTGTTGCGACGACTGTTGCGACGACCGCAGCGACCGCTCCTCCAACGACTTAAGCACCGCCGACTCGGCGCCGCGACGATGACGCTCGCAACAGCCATTGGGTACCCTTCCTGGGTGCGTCCGCGCCCAGGAGCCGCCACCAGCTCCTCGGTCGGTGGAGAATTGTTCGAGCTGGTCAGGGTGCGTGTTGGGACGTCGACGACCCGCCGATTCGCTCGATGTGTGAGCAACGTTCACGGGCCGTCGGTGACGGAGGACACACGGAACGGCCTCGGTGTGTTAGTGTCATGTAAACGTTTGCAGCAAGGTAGACGTTGACCCAGAAGCATCCAAAAGGGGAGAACTGAATGAAAATCTCAACACCGGTGGCGGCACTCGCTGCCCTCGCTGTCCTCGGAGCGCCGCTTGCAGCCAATGCAGCCACTGCGAAGACAATTGCGGGCGGCCGCATCCAGTGCAAGAACCAGTACAAGGGCAAGACGGTCAAGATCTTCTCGCCAGTGCGTGACAGCGCCACCGATCCAGGAGCAACGCAGCGTCGTAATGCGTATGCCCCACTGGAGAAGTGCACTGGTGTCAAGGTCAAGTTCGAAGGAACCGACCAGTTCGAGACGCAGGTCAACGTTCGCCTTGCCGGCGGCAATGCGCCCGACCTGATCGAGTTCCCCCAGCCGGGTCTGCTCGCATCGATCGCCAAGAAGGGCCAGCTGAAGCCTCTCACCGGCGCTGCGCTCAAGTCCGCTCAGACCGACTTCATCAGCGGTTGGCTTGAGTACGGCACGGTTGCCGGCAAGGTCTACGGCATCCCGCAGACGGCCAACATCAAGTCGCTGGTCTGGTACAGCCCCAAGGCATTCGCCGACAAGGGTTACAAGATCCCAACCAGCCAGCAAGAGCTCGTTGCGCTGTCGGACAAGATCGCCGCTGACGGCGGCACGCCGTGGTGCGTCGGCGCTGAGTCCGGTGTTGCCACCGGATGGGTCCTCACCGACTGGATGGAAGACTTCATGCTTCGTACCAACGGAGAAAAGGTCTACGACCAGTGGGTCAACCACGAGATCCCGTTCAATGACCCCAAGGTCAAGGCCGTGATGGACGCTGTCGGCTCATTCGTGAAGAACCCGAAGTACATCGGTTCTGAATCTGCCATCAAGAACATTGCAACCACCAAGTTCCAAGAGGGCGGCTTCCCAATCCTCGAAGGCAAGTGCTACATGCACCGTCAGGCTTCGTTCTACAAGGACATCTGGCCAAAGGGCACCACCATTGGTGACAGTGGCCAGGTCAGCACCTTCTACCTGCCCAGCCCAGCTGGCGGCCCGAAGTACATGCTCGGCGCTGGCGACATCTGGGCAGCCGGTACGGCCAAGCCAGAGACCATGGACGCACTCGCCTATGGCAGCTCGCTCGACTATGCCAACGACCTGCTCAAGGTCCGCAGCGAACTGTTCCCACGCAAGGACATCAACACCGCCAAGTACCCAGATGCAGTGAACCGCAAGTTCGCTGAACTGCTCAAGGGCGCAGACGTCTTCCGTTTCGACGCATCCGACCTCATGCCCGGCGCAGTCGGCGCAGGCACGTTCTGGACTGAAATCACCAAGTGGATCACGGGCCAGTCGACCGACGACACCGTGAACAACATCGAGAAGAGCTGGCCAAAAGCCTGATCTGACGATCTGACCCTTGCAAGCGGCCTCCGTCAGGTGGTTGCTGACGCAGGTCAAGCGCCCGTGTCTGCTTCGGCGGCACGGGCGCTTAATCGTTTCGGCAGATTGTGACCTTGGTCACTGGCGGACTTGCTGCAATGTACACTCGGAAAAGCGTTCGCCGTGGGTTGGCGATCTGTGGGTGAGGGGCCACGTTTTACTATGAGTTTTCTGACCAACATTGCGTTGATCGTCGGAGGCGTCGCTGCGTTCGCTGCGGTCTTCCTCGCGATCTACTTTGTCATCGAGCACCTCCCGCTGCGGCTGCGAGACAGACTCCACGCCGTTCCGTTCGTGCTGTTCGCCGTGATCTTCGCCGTGGGCGGACTATTCGTGTCTGCGGTCGGCACGGTCATCGCCAGCTTCCACGACGACGTCAACGGAAAGACCTTCGTCGGTTTCGAGAACTACCAGCTGATGTGGACCGATGCGGGTATCCGCCTGTCCATCGTCAACTCCATCGCATGGGTGTTCGTCGGCACTGCTATTACCGTGGCGCTGGGCCTGACCTTTGCGAGATACGCGGACGGCATGAAGGGCGAATCTGTCGCCAAGACACTGGTTTTCCTTCCAGTCGCCATCTCCCTGGTTGGAGCAGGAATCACCTGGAAGTTCATTTATGCCGAGCGCGGGTTTTCGTTCCGCGCCGGTCTGTTGAACGAACTGACCAAGGGCCTTGGACTCCCGGTGAACATGGGTGGAGGTGACGAGGGCCGCAACTGGTTGATCGAGCGCGGCATTGGCCCGTTCGAACCGCCCAGTTGGGCGCCAGGCTTCAACTCGATCTTGCTCATCATCATCTTCATCTGGGCACAGACGGGAATTGCGACCGTGGTGTTGTCCGCAGCGATCAAGGGTGTGCCGCAGGAACTGCAGGAAGCAGCAACAGTGGATGGTGCGACGCGCGGCGAGGTGTTCCGCAAGGTCACCATCCCGTACATCAAGGGCACCATTGCAACTGTTACGTCGCTCGTGGCTCTTGCATCGCTGAAGGCGTTCGACACGGTGGCTGCGGCAACGGGCGGGCGGTTCGGCACCAGCACCCTGGCCAACGAGTTCTACCAGAAGAAATTCACCGAGATCCGAGACGGCGCCGGAGCTGCACTCGCCGTTCTGCTGTTCCTACTGTGCTTCCCGATCGTGGTGTGGAACCGCCGGGTGCAACGCCACGTCGAGGAGACCAACTGATGTCCGCCGATTCCGCCATTGCCACCACCATCCGAAAAGAGAAGCTCGGCACGTCCGTGGCCCAGAGCTTCCACAGCAAATGGGGGCGTGTCATGGTGTGGATGCTCGCCATTCTGTGGACCGTTCCCACGTTCGGTGTATTCGTGTCCTCGTTCCGCCCCGAGCTCGACGTCAAGACCACCGGCTGGTGGACCTTCTTCAAAACCCCGACGCACTTCACGTTGGACAACTACAAAGGCGTGTTGTCCACCCAGCCGGGTAACGACGGGTTGAGCACTTTTATCGCTACGTCGTTCCGCATCACGATTCCCTCGGTGGTGATCTCCGTCGGCGTCGCTGCGCTCGCTGCGTATGGTTTCTCGTGGATTGAGTTCAAGGGCCGTGACTGGCTGTTCAACTTCATCATGGGCATGCTCATCGTGCCGTTGCAGATGTGCCTCATCCCGATTCTGCGCTTCTTCACCGGTGGTGCACACCTGGGCAACGTCACGATTTTGCCGTATCTCGGACTCGATAACTCGGTCGTTGCTGTGTGGATCGCGCACAGCATCTTCGGTCTCCCGTTCTGTATCTTCTTGATGAAGAACTTCATCGGTGGGTTGCCTCGGGAGATCATCGAAGCAGCGCGTGTGGACGGTGCCTCGCATCTCACGATGTTCCTCAAACTGGTGCTGCCCCTGTCGCTTCCTTCCGTTGCATCGGTCGCAATTTTCCAGTTCGTCTATATCTGGAACGACTACCTGGTCGGGCTGGTGTTCGGCGGTTCGGACAACACGCCCATCATTGCCAAAATGGTCGAGGTCACCGGAACCCGTGGACAGTCGTGGCATTTGCTCACGGCCGCTGGATTTGTGTCGATGGTCGTACCCGTGGCGGTGTTCCTGTCGCTGCAGCGCTTCTTCGTACGTGGACTGCTCGCCGGTTCCGTCAAGGGCTGACCTTCACGATGTCGGACGCGCCCTGGTGGAGGAGCGCGTCGGTTTACCAGATCTACGTTCGCTCGTTCGCCGATGCCGATGGAGACGGCACGGCGCGACCTGCTGGGAATCACATCGCGGCTTGACCACATCAAGTCGCTCGGTGTTGATGCGATCTGGCTCAACCCGTGCTTCCCGTCGCCACAACAAGACCGCGGCTACGACGTGGCCGACCACTTCGACATCGAACCGGACTACGGCACGCTGCTGGAGTTCGATGCACTGGTCTCTGCTGCCCGGGCACACGACATTCGCATCATCCTCGACGTCGTCCCCAACCACTGTTCCACCGAGCACCCGTGGTTCGCCGCCGCCGTTGCAGCCGCACCCGGCTCCTCCCCGTCGGTTTCGGTGACACGCGTCCACGCCGACCCGCCAAAAATCGCCTTCCAGTTGTTCGGCGACCGTGGCGTCGACGGGTTTCGCGCCGACGCAGTGATCTATCTCGGCAAGGTCGATGGCCTGCCCGATGCTGACCCTTCCGATGTCGACTCGCCATTGAACCCTCTGTACACATACGTACCGTGGCAACACGAGATCTGGCGCCAATGGCGAGACTTGGTCAACCGGTACGAGGCTGCGCACGGCCGTGAGCTTCTCCTGGTTGCCGAAGCGTTCTCGCCCAACGATCCCGAACTCATGGTCGCCTACGCCAACCCCGACGAGTTCCATCAGGTGTTCGCGTTCGATCTGATGCTTGCCTCGTGGCACGCCGATCGCATCCGTGCCGTTATCAAGTCCACGCTCGACGCCGCGTTGCCTCACGGATTGCTGCCTGCGTGGACCCTCAACAACCACGACACACAACGGAGTCCGACACGCTAACGCCGGTCAGATGCCGTCCAGATCGGCGGTTTCCACGATGGTGCGTTCCGCATTTCCGACGCACCACTCGACGCCGCTCTGGGGCTGCGGCGAGCGAAAGCAGCGTCAGCGCTCGCGCTACCCGGCTGGGTGTACCTGCACGCGGTGAGGAACCCGGCCTTCTTGAAGTTTTGGACCTTCCGGACGAAGCGCGTGAGGACCCCGTCTTCCACAGCTCCGGCGGCCAGTCCTTGGGGCGCGATGGTTGCCGCGTCCCGCTTCCGTGGACCCGCCGACCACAGGGCTCGTACGGCTTTTCCGGGACCACGGACCCTTGTCATGTTCAACCCAACAGGGATGGATCTGCCAGTCGCCCCGAGCGTTGTTGACGGTCGACACCTCGAGTTGTGTTCCGTCGAGGGGTACCACGATCCGCTCGTGGTGCCGGCCGACGCAACGGTCTGGCTCGCCTAAAGGGCCTTGCCGTGTGACTTCGGGGGCCGGCCACCCTCGATGTTGAGATGAGGCAGGATCCGGTCCAGCCAGCCTGGCAGCCACCAGTTCTTCGCCCCGAGTAGTTCCATCGTCGCCGGCACGAGGAGCATGCGCACGATGGTGGCGTCGATGAACACGGCGACCGACAGGCCGATGCCGAACATCTTGATGACGCGTTGGTCCTCCAGCAGGAACGCACCGAACACGACAACCATGATTGCCGCTGCAGCGGTGATGACCCGAGCCGTCATTGCCAGTCCGTCGGCTACCGCAGTCGCGTTGTCGCCGGTGCGGTCGAACTCTTCCTTCATCCGGGACAACAGGAATACCTCGTAGTCCATGGACAGGCCGAACACGATGGCGAACAACATCATCGGGATGAAGGGCTCGATCGGCCCGCCCTTGCCGATGCCGACCAGGCCCTTGAGCCAACCCCACTGGAAGATGGCGACCATCACACCGTAAGCAGCGCCGATGGACAACAGGTTCATGATGACCGCCTTCAACGGCACCAGCAGCGACCGGAAGACCATCATGAGCAACAAGAACGACAGGCCGAGAACGGCGCCGAAGAACACCGGAGTGCGACGCCCGAGGAACGAGGAGAAGTCCAGATTGGCTGCAGTAGTTCCCGCGACATAGGCCTTGACGTCAGTCCCATTTATCGCTGTGGGCACGGTCTCTTTGCGCAGCAGCTTCACCAGCTCGTCGGTGGCGAGATCTTGGGGCGACGACTTTGCGACGATCTGGATGATGGCAGCCTTCGGGGACGGACCGCTGGGAATAGGTGGGCTTGCGAACGCCACGTTGGGGTGGGCAGCGATGGCCCTCTGCAGCGTTGCGACGGTCGCCATGTCGTCGGGTGAGGCGAGCTCGGCAACCACGAAGAACGGCGCCGCATATCCCGCTCCGAATCCCTTCGCGATGAGGTCGTAGGCCTGCCGTGTTTCGGTCCGTTCTGGGAAGTTGCCATCGTCACTGAACCCGAGGCGCATCGACAGCACCGGCGATGCCAGGGCTAGCAGCACAGCCATGCCAATGATGGCCATGGTCCACGGACGGTGCTGCACAACGCGGCTCCACTTGAACCAGATGGTTTCTCGCTGGGGCTTCTCGGCGCGGTGGGGCACCACCTCGCGGAGCTTCGGAATGAAGAAGCTGAGCACAATGGAAGCGACGATGATGGCGAGGCCTGCGAGCGCAACAATTGGCTGTTTGATGCCGCCGCCCAGGAACACCAACGCCAACCCGACAGCCGCTACCAGGCCACGCCAGCGCGTCACGTTGATCCGATGGGCTGCGAACCCGAGCAACGCAGGCAGAAGCGTGAGTGACGCCGCAAGAACGGTGAGCACTGTGGCCGAAGCACCGACTGCCAAGCCCTGGATGAACTTCAGACCCATCACCCACATACCAAGCACGCTGATCACCACGGTGATGCCCGCGAAGAACACTGCCCGCCCAGCGGTGTCCATCGCCTCGACGGTTGCATCTTCGTAGGAGTGACCCAGCTTCAGCCCATCGCGGTACCTCGTAATGATGAACAGCGCATAGTCGATACCCACGCCGAGCCCGATCATGATGCCGACAAAAGGCGTGAAATCAGGGACAGAAAGGAATTGCGTCGCAATCACAAGGAGTCCCGTTCCAGCAAAGATGCCGAACAGCGCGATGCCGATAGGCAGGCCCATTGCGAGTACCGATCCGAACGCCAGGATCAAGATCACCACGGCGAAAGCGAGACCGATCAGCTCGGTCTCCGGCGGTTCGAATTCTGCGAACACCTGGCCACCCAGCAGCACTTCACCGGAGTCCAGGGTGGGCTTCACCGCTTGGAGTTTCTTGGTGTAGGCGAGTAGATCCTGTTGCGAGAGGCCGACGTCGATGTCGACGTTTGCAAACGCCAACTTGCCGGCGAGGTCACCTTGGCCGGCCACCTGTTGCGCGCCCTCGGGAGTGTATGGCGAGGTGACGGTGAGACCCTTCAGCTTGGCGGCCTCAGCGAAGAACTTCTCCATTGTTGCCCTGACGCCTGGGTCGTTCACGCCCTTGTCCGTGCGGAAGAGCAACTGTCCGCTGAACGCGCCGCCGCCTCCAGCTTTCGGGAAATTGTCTTTCACCACCCGGAACCCTCGTTCGGATTCGCTGCTCGGTGGGGAGAATTCGGTCTTGTAGTCCGCCCCGAGCGTCCCCGCCAGCACGCCGGAAAGGACGAGCATCAGGATCCAGAGACCCAGCACGGCTCGACGGTGTCGGAAACAGGTACGGGCGAGGCGGGTGATCATGAGATTCCTTGGATCTGGGCGTTCGGCACAAACTAGGGGGCCGCTCCCGTGCCGATCGACGACCAGAACCGTGGCATTGGTCACACCGTCTGGTTCATCGAAGATGGTCCTGGGTCTCTTAGGTCTTCTTCCGAGAACGCACAGAGGTGATCCGTCTCGGCTCTTGGGCCACGAGACCGAAGTCGAACTTTGTGCGGTTGGGCCCGCGGTCGATGGTCATGTACTCCTTCAGAATCTGGCGCGCCCACCAATTGGCGGTTCGGCGCATAGGAGACCAATTGCGGCGGACCCGGTGTCCGGCCGCAATGAAGATCGGCGTCGCACGGACTACGGTCCGGGCTGCGAACGAAGGTCTGAGATCGAGTGCCAACGAGACGTCCAGACGACTCATGTACCGGATGAGGGCCGGGTGGATGAAGCGAACCACGTGACCGAGTGGGCCCATGATGGCAACCGATGATCGGTGCATGTCCGCCAGCAACGCCTCGGCAAGTTCTGCGCCTGCCTTCGATGGCCGAACGAGGCGGTCGGCCATGCGGTCGGTCAGGCGGTAGGCCTCGTCGAGACTCACGTTGACAAGATGTTCGTCGATTCCGAGCATCGCTCCGACAACAGCCCAGATATGCCAATACGCTGCAGCCTCCTCTGTCGTTGGCGAGATCCCGATGCGGTGCAGCCCACGCAGGGTGACCGTGCTGAAGGCCAGGATTGTGCCAAGCATCTCTTCCTGGTTGATAGGTTCGGTGGCGGAGACAAGCCGTAGGCGCGCGTAGGACCGCACGGTCCCGTGGAGGAGCCGAACCCCCATCACCGCATGGTGCACGTCGGTTCCAGGTTGGAACGAGTCGGCTCCGTGGAGGTTCGGTCGGTTGTAGCCCATGACGTCGAAGATGAACTGTGCCGTTTCGGACGTACGCCGATGAGTATGCGACACCAGTTCTTCCGTGAGCCGAACGACTTCGGCTCCGTCTCCGCATGCGTAACAGGTGGGGAGCGCGCAGTAGAAGAGAACCGATGTGATGTCGAGCGCGTGATCTGAGAAGAACGTCCTCGCCCGTCGAACTTTTGCGTCATCGATCCAATCGGGTGGTAGGACGCCGTCGGCGAGGAAGGAGTGCACCCGGGAGTGGATTGCCGATGTACTCTGCTGAGCACTGTGCGCGAGCCGCATGACTTCCTTTGTCAGCTCGTCGGGATGAACGGCGTTCGTCTGTGTACTGATGGCTTGGATGAGGTCGTCCACGAGCGGGTCGGATTTCGTGCTGGCCACGTCGAGGTCCGCTTCGGAGACCATTGGCAATGGAACCAACCCGGCGGAAAGACGGTTGACGTAATCCGTCATCGACTCGGCGTGCGTCAGGTCCAAGAGCGACGCAGCTGCGAGGTCGTCCGGCGTACCGAACCGGGTGACTGCGTCCGCAATGATCCGGTCCATTGTCGCCTTGGTGCGACGGTCAGCAAGGTCGAACGGGTTGTCGGCAAACGTGGAGTGCGCGCTGAACCAGCGGAAGAACTCGACGATCCAGCCCATCCGCTGCTCGTAGTCAGCCCAGTTTTGGACTCGACCAGCGGCCGGAAGGGGAAACCGCTCATAGAGCGCCTCGGCGTGCAACGTCAGTGGTGTCGACCGTTCGACGACAGGATTCGATCTGGTCGACCACGGGTTGACCTGTACCGGTGTGCCGATTCGAACCATCCCGACCGGCGTGTTGACCACCATGAGATCGGTCAGCAGATGTGCGGCGAAGCGACGCGCACCGCGGCTGGTCGAGCCAGTCCCGGGCCGAAGCAATAGCGCCGATTCGATCGACGGTTGCAGCAGCAGTTGCTCGTAGGCGCCGACCTGCGCCGCTGCCACGAACAGCATCTCGGCTCGAACGCGTTGTTGTCCGGGGCGTGACGTGTCGATCAGGGCGGCTCGGCGATACAGCCGGAATCCGTCTCGCAGTGATTCGATCTGTGCTGAGAGATCCGGCCTGTCGCTCGGTGCGCGGAAACCGCAGAGCCACGCCTCGAAACGCACATCGTCCATCTTCGGCGACAGGAATGGGATGAGCTCGACGAATCGCTGTGCGATGTCGGTGAAGACTGCGGTGTTGCCGGCGATCAGCGCAGAGCGGTGACGTTTGAAGGCGGCGTACCGGGCGATGGAGACACACCTCAAGACCGGGCGTTTGGCGATCGGCGGAGTCCGGGCGACGAACACTGCGAGACGGCCGGGAAGCTCGTCCTCGTTGAGGACATGGCCGACCGTTCGTGATGCCCACGCGGCGAAGCTGCACCAGTTGACGTTCTCCGGGCCGAGGTGGTTGGCGATTCGTTCGCCGACGCAAAAGTAGGAGTAGGTGATTGCGTGGTTGCGCAGGGAACCCTCGCGGACGGTGGCAACCTTGTTCAGCTGGAATGGCAGCGCCTCAAGATCGGTCTGTGCCACTGGAGCGTGCCGTTGCTGCGCTCGGGGATGCCTTGTGGAATGCTGCTGAACGGCGCGGACGGCGCGTTTCGCGGCGTGCGCTGCGGCATCGATGCCCTTCATCGCCCGCCTGCCCGGTTTGGTGCTGTTTCCGTCATTGCACATGCCCCGTCTTGTATTGTCCTGCCTTTCTACTTCACCGGCTCATTGCCCGGCAGGCATACCGAACGGATCACGAACGGGATCACGAACGGGATCACGAACGGATCACGAACTGGATCAGTAACGAATCACGAGTTGCCGGCTGCAACTTGTTGCGCACGGCGCACCAAGAACTGGGCTCCCAGCGGTTCGGCTTGCTTTGCAACCAGCCGGAGGTGTTCGGCTGCTTCGTGCCCCCTTCCCGCCGATCGAAGCACGACTGCAAGTTCAAGCGTGCTCTCGAGCATGAGGAGCGGTGCCCCCTGGTCGTGATGGAGTTGAGCAGCCAAAACGAATTGTCGGATTGCGACGTCGGAATTGCCGGAGAGCGTGTTGAGCAACGCAGAACTGTGCAGGCCGGCTGGACCTGTCGTCGTCGTGCACGGGAAGCACTCTTCCAGGCCGCGAAGGCGATCTGTGAGTTCGGCACAGATCCTGGCGTCGTCGAGCCGGGCGCTCAAGTAGGTGAGGTTCGTGAGCGCTGCGAACTCCATGAAGTTCGTCGGGAGACCGCCCAATCCGTTCGATACGGCCGCATCGAGCACACGCTGGGCACCAGCGACGTCTCCTGCATCGAAGAGCCGTGGTCCGACCAGAAAACCGACCTTTGCACAATGGACCTGATCGTCGGCGATCGCCTGCATGGGTTTGACCATCGGCGCCAGGTCATCTCGCCAACGCGCGATCATGACGGAAAGATCAGCTGCGAACGACATGGCGTCTTCTTGATACCCGGCCTGGACGCCGAGCGAAAACATGGTGCCGACGGCGCTCGACGCTTCGTCAAGACGTCCTTCGTGAACGAGCAACCCGGCCTTACCGATGAACGCCATGAACTTCCAGACTGGGAGACCAAGACGATCAGCTCGGCGGACCATTTCTTCGCCGAATGCCAGCGAAGCATGTGCGTCGCCAGCTGCCAGCAAAGCCGAAGCGCACGATTGCATCGCTTGCAGAATGAGCAGTTCATCGCCCGATTCGGTTGCAGCCTCGAGGTGCTCGTCTGCCTCTTGGACCCGCCGCTTCCAGTTGTCGGCGGAAGCAACGGTATGGCCACGACGAAACAGGACCCGCGCCAACGTATGCGCGCTTCCTCTCTCGCGAGCGGTGGCCAGCGCGGCATCGCTCAGCGCGAAACGGCTGTCCGCGGTCTCGGCCCACAGCAACTCCGATGCGAGAATTGCTTGCAGCTCGGCGGTGGTATCCGGGTCATCGGTGGATTCGATTGCTTGCGCGATGATCTCGATCCAGGGCTGGTCGGCTTTCAGGGCCTGCGAGAACAGGCCCCGGTTCGCTTCCAGGGCTGCTTGCCGGACGTCTTGCATCCGTCCCTGAGCGAGGGCCTGTTGCGCAGCGCGAAGCAGCGTTGCCCGGCCGTCGGCCAGCCCCGAGCGAGTCTCTGCACACCCGCGGCGAAAGGCGAGATGGATCGGGTCGATTTCCGCTGTGCCCGGGGTGACGTGTTGGTCAAGGAGCAATTCGGCACTCGCGTACCAACCTGCGGAATCGCCGAATCCACGACGCGAATAGGCGTCATCGCCCGCGTCGACGGCGTAGCGAAGCGCATCGGCTGCGCGGCCAGCACCAGCAGCATGGCCGAAGTGATACGCCAGGTGGGCTGAACGGTCGGGTTCGCTCGGCGGGAGGGTGGTCGACAGATACTCCCCGGCGCGCGTGTGGAGCACGATCTTGTCCAGTTCGGACAGGTCCTCGTACAGCACGTCTCGCACGACGCCGTTGATGAAGCGGAACCGGAGCGGCACGCGGCGCGAGACCGCCACCGTCCCTCGATCACCGGCTGTGCTGAGGTCAGCGATGAGATCGGTGAAGTCGCGACCGGTCAGAGCGGCGAGTGTCTGCGGGTCGAACTCCTGTCCGAGCACCGCGGCGTGCTGCAGGATGCGGATGGTCCCGGGACCGAGGTCGGAGGTCAGGCGTCCCCTGACGATCTGTTTCAAGCGCAACCGCTCCGCGCCCGAGGCGGCCCGCATCGCATCGAGACGTGGATCTCGCTGCCGGACCAGCCGCGAGATCTCGGTCGGCGGAACCGTTCGCAGGCTTCGGATCAACTCGAGCGACAGCAGCGCATTGCCTTCGGCCCGGGCCATGACCCATTCGGCGATGGCGGATCTGGGGCCGATCGACGCGGGAAGCAGCGCTTCGATCGCCTGGGTCAGGTCGCGGCTCCTCATCGGGAGCATTTCCACCGCCTGCACATGCTTATGCCCGGTCACAAGCTCGGCCATCAGACGATGAGAGGGATGCGAAGGTGGCACGCTCTTCGGGTCGTAGCTCAGGAGCAACCCGACCCGGGTCCGCTGGATGATTGCGATCAGCAGGGTGACGGTGTCCTCGGTGGCGTGGTGCAGATCTTCGATGACCAGGGCTGCGGGTTGAGCTGGCGGGAGGCCCGCGAACCAACCCACCACCGCATCGATGGTGCGAAGATGGTCCGGTCGACCGGACACCGTTTCATCGACGGGGGACTCGGGCAACAGGTGGGGGAGAAGGGTCCATAGCTGGCGTCGGTTCGGGCCGAGCACGGCGGCGGTTCCGTGGCGTTCCACGAGTTCGGTGAAGGCCCGCTCGAACGGCTGGAACGGGACGTTGAATCGCTCGTCGTTGCTGCCGTACAGGATGAGGACGCCTGCGGCTGCCTGCCGGCGCTGGATCTCTCGGAGGAAGCGTGACTTGCCGGTTCCGGGCCCGCCGCTGACGACAAGAATGGGTCTGACGGGGGATGACAGATCGCCGACGGTCGACAGGTAGCGGTCGGCACCGAACCACGGCACCGATTCAGGTTCGTCTAGTTGGCGCGGTGCCAGCCGTGTCATGCGGTCCGAACCGTCGTGGTCGCCCGAGGGCGCTTCGCGCGGGCCCAACGATGGGTCCGACGGCACCTTGGCCGAAGGTTCAGTCTGGCGGGCCGGTTGGACGCCGGTGAGCGCTTCCGATGGATCGAGCGTCCACCGTTCGCGGTCGCCCGTGTACGAACAGTACGCGCCGGTACGAATGTGGCGATTGAGATGCTCGGCCAGGAGCGGGAAATCGGTTTCAACTTTTTTGATCGCCGCCCGGATGGCCCGGGTCGCCCGGACCCGTGCCCGTTCGCTGTCTGCTCCGACACCGCGTTGGCGTCCGTGGCGGTCAAGCATTGCTCGGAGCGCTGCGAGCAATGCCTCGCGCTCATTGTTGAGCAGGTCTGCCCGATGGGGGTCGTTGTTCCGAGCGGCCTCGTCGAGGTCATCGTCGATGTCAGCCAGGCGGTGCCGGAAGGTGAGCAGGGTCTGTCGATCGGCAGCTTCGATCGGGCGGTTCTGCTCGTGAGCGTCGAACAGCTCAAGTGCATGTTGTTCATGCCCGGCGGTGCGGATGAGCCGGCTGATGAGCCCGAATCCGGCGACGGAGCGGAAGCGGGTTGTTCGGCCATCTGCAGCGGAATGAACGAACCAGAGTTCGCCATCGGCGTACCAGGCATGCTGCGCCCGCTGTTCGGTAACCACAATCCGGGAGTGTAAGGGGAAATGTGGTTGCGGGACCCAGGGGCGAACGGAGGGAACAGCTGTAACGCCGATTGTTACGCCCAGTTCTATGACGGACAGTACGAAACCAAGGGAGCCCAGCGCATGGCTGTCACCACGACTCTGCACAACACCAACTCGGCAGGCCAACACATCGCCGACATCGCGTTCCACACACGACAACTGGCCGTGTCGATGCTGTCGTATCCGATGCGGGTCGAGCGAGCTCGGGCGCTGGTCGAAATCGTGCTTGAAGACCCGCAGATCAGCCAGTCGACCCACGTCGAGCGGTTGCTGGCTTCGGTTCTCGTCGACGTGCATCTGGCGTTGGGCGATCGCGCCGCTGCGGTGGCGTTGTGCAATCGGATCGATCTGTGTTCCGGCGATGATCCTGCCGATGCGTTGGTTTCGGCACGGGCTGCCGCTGCAATTGCGCTGCACGACCTGCGCTCCACCGTCGCCCTGGACCAGTCGATGTCTCCCATCAACTCATCGATGGGCGACGATCGTCGGAACTCCGCAGATCAGGTCATCGAAATGATCTCCCGCCTCGAAGTACTGGCCGCCGACACGGGGGGCGATCTCCTCGAACGGGCGCGCGCCGCTCAGCTCGTCGGGCGTGCCTGGGCGCTGGTCGGCAAAGGCCGCCCGGCTGCAGCCTGGCTCGCTTCCGCGGCGCTGCTGTTCGAGCGATCAGGCCAGCCCCAGTGGTCGAGGCTGATGCGCCACGAGGCATCCACGATTCACAGCGCAGGTGCCCTGAACGTGATGAGCGCGCCGCCGACGGACGGCTCGCTTGTCGCATTCAGGGGTCATCGGCCGGAGGGGCGTCCCCACTTGCAGTCGACCGACAATTGGCAGGTTGGCCTCACACCTGCTGAGCGTCGCGTTGCCTTGCTCATCGGCGGGGGACGTTCCAACCGGGAAGCAGCCGCCGAGCTGTTCGTGTCCGTGAAGACCGTTGAAAGCCATGTTCAGTCGGTGTTCCGCAAGCTCGGCATGCATCGCCGGTCTGAACTAGCCAACCTGGTCGGCCGCACCATCGCGGCCTGACCGGGCGGGACCCCGGCCCGAACGCTCAGTCGTCAAGCGCATCGAGGCAGCGCTTCACGGCACCGGCGATGCGCATGATGCCGTCATCGAGATCCTCCGGCGAAATGGTGAGAGGCGGCAACATCTTCAGGACGGTGTCGTTGCGACCGACGCGCTCGATGATCAGGTGATCAGCGAAGCACTGCTGCGACACAGCCTTGGCGAACGCTCCCGTTGGGTCGATGCGACTGAGGTCGATGCCCCACATCAGCCCGATGCCACGGATGTCGATTCGATCGTCGAGCGCGCAGACCATTTCGGTCAGTCCACGCTCAGCCTGTTGCCCCAGCGCTGCTGTGCGGGTTTCGAACTGCTCGTCGTGGAACAGCTTGATTGCCTCGGTAGCCGTGACGAAGGCCAGCTGATTGCCGCGGAACGTACCGGTGTGCTCGGCCGGCTTCCACACATCGAGTTCAGGGCGCAACAACACGGCGCTCATCGGCAGGCCGTAGCCGCTGAGCGACTTCGAGAGCGTGACGATGTCCGGAACGATGCCAGCTCGTTCGAAGCTGAAGAACGTGCCTGTGCGCCCACAACCGGTCTGAATGTCGTCGATGATCAGCACGATGGCGAACTCGTCGCAGACTGCGCGTAGGTCACGCAGCCATTGGTCCGGAGCGATGCAGATGCCGCCCTCGGCCTGAATGGTCTCGACGATGATGGCCGCTGGCACTTCGGCCCCTGAATGCGTGTCGGTGAGCAAGGCTCGGAGATACGCGATCGTGTCGATGTGTTCCATCTGGCCGAACGGGAAGGGAAGGAACACCACGTCGTGGAGCGATACGCCCGCAGCGGCGCGATGCTCGCGGTTCGCTGTGGCCGCCAGGCCACCGAGTGAATGACCGTGATAGCCGCCCATGAAGGAGTACACGGTGCTGCGGCCGGTCGCGTTGCGGGCCACCTTGAGCGCTGCCTCGACGGCGTTCGCACCGGTCGGGCCGGTGAACTGCACCCGATAGTCCAGCTGCCGTGGTGCCAAGACCAGCGTCTCGAGGGTGTGGAGGAAGGCCGATTTGGCTGCGGTGTGCAGGTCCAGGCCGTGGATGAGGCCGTCGGCCTGGATGTAGTCCAACAGGGCCTGCTTCATGCGGGGGTTGCTGTGCCCGTAGTTCAGTGCACCGGCACCGGCAAAGAAGTCGAGATATCGATTTTCGTGTCCATCGACGAGGTATGAACCCTCCGCTGTGGTGAACACGACCGGAAAGGACCGGCAGTAGGAACGAACAGCGGATTCCCGTCTGTCGTAGATATCGGTGTTGTTCACATCGATATCTGAGTTGTTCACGTTGAGGTTGCTTGAGGACACGATGGTGTTCACCGGCGGTATCACGGCCTTTCATTCGAGACGGACGTTCAAAACTATCGACATCAAATGTCTATGGATAGACGATTCCTTGGTCGATACCGTGTGACATCCATCACACCCGATCGTGAGGTTGTCGGCGACCCTGGACTCGAACCGAACAGTGGCGGGCTGCTAGACCCGAACGCCAACCGAGGTTCCGCCAGACCGGCGAGCCCGCAGGGGAGATGTCATGGCATTCACCGCACCTTCGGATCGCTTTCGATTTCAGAACCTCCGAACCGGAGTCGACGGCAAGCGGGTCTTCATCACCGGTGCGGGGAAGGACGGCGGAATCGGCCAGGCCTTTGCGCTCGCGGCCGGTCTCAACGGGGCGGCCAGCGTCGGCGTCCATTTCCATCGCAGCTATTCCGACGGGTTCGATCTCGTCAATGAACTGCGAACGCACGGGGTCGATGCATTCCCCTGCCAGGCAGACGTCACGAACATGGGCGACCTGTGGGCATCGCGCTCCTATGTCATCGAGCAGATGGGCGGACTTCCGCCCGACCTGGTCATCTGCAACTCGGGGTTGACCGAGAAGGGCTATTCGTTCGGCCGACCACCGAAGACCGTTGCAGACGAGCCTTCTGGGGTCCGCCGAGCACGGGTCAGGCAGCACTTCATGGACAACTTGGAAGAGTCTCGCCAGGTCCTCGACACCAAGATCGATGGATTCCTCGCCATGACGCACCTGTGGGCGGGCGAAGCGGTTCATGCCGGTACGCCGCTGCGGTTGATCTATGTGTCGTCCCGCCAGGCAGTTGATCCCGGTGTGAGCGTCCCCGGTTACGCGGTTGCCAACTACGCAGTGCTGTTTCTTCCCAAGGTGCTGGCTGTCAACCTGGGGAAGGCCAGCGCTGCGATTTCGGCCTCCAGCGTGCTGTTCCCGTTCATCCGGACGGGCATGACGGACGAGTACGCGGAGAACGAGAAAGTATTCGGTCGTTGGCAGCCCCGCATGCTGGAGCCGCACGAGGCTGCCGAAGCCTTCCTGCAACTGCTTGCGCAGGACCAAAGCACCACAGATCAGACCAATTTCGAGTTGATGGTCGGGGGCACGCCGTCGGAGACCACGGTCAACTGGGCGCAGGTGCATCTCGACCCGGTGGAATCCGCGGTTCCCTGGGCAGAGACGCTTCGCTACTGACCTGATCCGTCGTCGATCCGTCGTCGGTGCCCGACACAAGTTCGTCGATCCGGCCCCGCCAGTCCATTCCCTCGGTGGATCGCCCGGAGTCGTGTACGGCGTCCCGTTCGCTCCTGAGCTGCACGGCCAGGCGGCCGACACCGCTCGGAAGCGCACGCACCAGACGGTCCCGCAACCACCCGGCCAGCGCCGGAGCTGACCCACTTGTGGAGACGCTCACGATGACCGGGCCATCGCGATGGACCGCGGGAAGGATGAAGGCACACCGCTGTGGGTCGTCTGCCGCGTTCACCCACACGCCGAGGCGCTCTCCGTCTTCGAACACCTGCTGTTGCGCCGCAGGGTCGTTCGTCGCGGTGATCACCAACCAGTACCCAGCTGCGTCGTTGGACTGATAGGCGCGATCTATCTGTGTCACCCGGGCTGCGAATGGTTCCCACTGAGGGTTGAAGTTCGGCGAGACAACAGTGATCTGCGCGCCAGCTTCCAGCAAAGCCTCGGTCTTGCGAAGTGCGATGACACCTCCTCCGACGACGAGCACGCGGCGACCGGTCAGGTCGAGCATGACGGGATAGAGATGCGGAATCGGGGTTGGCGGGGTCGTCGAGATCATGGGGCGGGTCGGAGTCAGATGATTCAGGTCAGATCGGCGAGTGTCACTGTTCCGAGGCGCTTTCGGACGTCTTCGGCCAGCGCGATCCATACCTGCTGGAGGGCTGCGGCGGATTCGGGGTAGTGCAAGTCGTCCGGCGCTTCGCCGCGGACCGTACCGATCGGGCCGTCGATCGCCTCGACGATCTGAGCCACGGTGATCTCTGCAGGAGTGCGGGCCAGCATGCAGCCGCCCTTCGGGCCGCGCTGGGTGCGAATCAGGTCGGCTCGACGGAGTTCGACGAGGATTGCCTCGAGAAACTTCGCCGGAAG
>JANNBN010000088.1:0-2522 GCA_031385545.1 Acidimicrobiia bacterium
TCATCGAACTCGGAGCGCACCCGAAGGCAATAAGCGAACGCATGGGACACTCCGAGATTGGTGTGACCATGAACGTCTACGGCCACCTCTTCCAAGGAGCCCAGGCCAAGCTCACGAGCGACCTTGACGGGCTCGTCTCAAAGACGCGGCGACCGGAACGTGATGACCCGACGTCGAGCGGATAGAGGACGGCTCCGACGCTCACCTGTGTAGAGGGTTGCCAGCTTGCTAGGTTTCGGGTAGTGTTTCCTGTCATGAGTGCAGGTCTTTCGGCATCGTTCGCCACGGGCGTTCGGGAGCAGGTTGCTACTGCCGCGCCCGGAACGTTCTTCAGTCGTGGCGACTTCGACGGCACGGAACCGGCCGTCGACACGGCACTCAGCCGACTCGCCGCAGGGCAGGAGCTTCTCCGCGTTCGCAAGGGCCTGTACTGGAAGGGCCGACCGACACGTTTCGGCATGACGCGACCCTCCGCGTACCAAGTGGCCCTACGCATCGGTGGAGTGGGCTCGGGTCCGGCGAGCGTCGCTGCAGCACATGCGCTCGGCCTCACTACCCAGGTGCCAGCAGTGGTCGAGGTTGCTGTCCCAGGCAAGACGCCCGACCCATATCCGGGAATCCGGTTCCGATCACGTCCGTATGAGCGACGCGAGCGAGAGCTTCGCCCAATGGAAGTCGCCGTACTCGAAGTGCTGCGGGAGCCGTTCGTCGTCGAGGCGAGCCCAACACGCGTTGAGGCCCGCATTCGCGAACTCATTGCTACCGGTGTCGTCCGCGGCGCGCTGCTCGTCGAAGAAGCGAACGACGAAGCCCGCCCGATCGTACGCGCCCGTATGGCCGAGATCGCCGCGGTCGCGTGAGCCATCGCCTTGTTGATGATCGCAACGCGGTCGCGGTGCTCGCGGAGCAGGTCGCTGACAGAACAGGTATTCCGGCGTCGCATGTCGCCAGCACAAACGTGCCGAGGTGAGAGCAATGGTGCAGGTATGCGCCGGGAATGTTGTCGGTCAACACGAACGCTGTGCCATCAGGCAACGGTTTCGACCAGAGCTATTGGTGGTAGCGGCGAAGAGTCAGACTGTGCGAGTCGGGGTCCTTGCCACGAGCATCACTGCGAACGTCAAAGTTGATGTCGATCATGTGTCGTCCAATTCCAACGTAACTTGTTGCCGCGCCAACTTCAGAGGTTGACCGGGCGAGTTTGAACGTCGTGTGGCGACGGCGAACTGGGCTGAACCCGAAGCGAACCGAGGCCGAGCAAACCTTGGACCTTGTTTTCCAACACCCCGAGGTCTTCTGTCTTGGTGACCCATCCACGCTGACGCACCTCGGCCAAAGGCACTTACCCGTGCAACCTCGGACGCCGCGTCACCGGTGTGACATTGGTCGTGCGTTGCTTGCGCCGCTCGAACAACCGGTAGTTCGTCTGCAGGTTCAACCAAAGCTCCGGGCTGGTCCCGAGGGCATCGCCGATAGCAAGTGCCGTGTCAGTAGTGAACTCCCTTTTGCCGTAGAGAATCTCCGACACAACTTGCACGGGTCGAGCAAGGACCTCCGCGAACTCCGTCACGCTCCAGCCGCGCTCGTCGAGTTCGTCTCGTAGGTATTCGCCGGCCGGGAACACTTCGGCGGCTTCAAGCAGCGTGTCCATGCGGTCCTCCTCTCAGTGGTAGACGACGATTTCGATGATGATCAGCAGGCGGCCCTCATCGTTGGTAGCGACCCGCTCCACTGTGCCGGTCTTCGCGAAAATTCGCAATATTCGACTTGAACGCCGCGAATGACGCAGGCGATCTAAAGGCCGGCGTAGAACGACATTTCACTGTTCGGCGCAACATGGTGGTCGGTCATCAGCGCCGCATGCGTGACGTATCGAATCTGTGAATGTTTCACAGTTTGGAACCACGAGTACAAACTGTGTAATAATCACAGATTGATGACACGAGCGGACTTCTCCGGGCTGTGGGATCAGCTGCTCTCCGAGGGCTCAAACACCGTAACGATCCACGAGGTCGAGTCGCGAACGGGAGCGACCCGCAATGCCGTGTACCTCGGCGTCAAGTACGCGATGGACCGGAAACGGCTGTTCTCGCCCGCTCGCGGGCTCTACGTGATCGTGCCGCCCGAGTACCGAGCGGCTGGCGTTGTGCCAGCGACCCACTTCATCGACCCGCTGATGAACCATCTCGGTCTCGAGTACTACCTCGGACTCGCGACCGCGGCCGGCTGGTGGGGATCGTCGCACCACGCGTCGCAGGAATTCCAAATCATCGCGAACGCCGGACCATCGGCAAGGTGCGACTCCGGTTCATCAGCCGGGCCAGGCTCGACGACAAGGCAATCCATCGCGTGCCAGGTCCACGAACGATGCTCAACGTGTCGACACCCACCTCACCGCAGTCGACCTCGCCGCCAACCCCGCGCATGTTGGCGGACTGTCCAATGTCGCGACCATCCTCGCCGAACTCCCCGACCTCAACGGCCCCCGCATCGCAGCCCTTGCGAAACACCGCACCCGAGCC
>JANNBN010000110.1:0-2908 GCA_031385545.1 Acidimicrobiia bacterium
AGTTCCGCTGCTGTCGGACTTGCCGCCACACGCCGCCAGCGACCCGACAAGTAGAAGCAGGGTTGACAACACGACAGGTACGTTCGCAATTCCGGAACGGTTTTGGATCCGTTTCATGTTCACGCTCTCTTCTCATAGGAAGCCGACTCACGACTTACGTCAAACCCAGAGGCTAGTCCGTCAGGCGTTTTCTTCGCTGCTTGGAGTTTCATTACATTTCTAACCTTTACGATCACGCTCGAATAGCGGGGGATGCTTCCCCATGTTCACCAACTATTTGACAGGTTTCCGATGCATCTGTACGCTCGCCGCACGTAGCTAAACATTCGTCTATTCGACCCCGACGAGGTCGCCCTGACGAGTTCGTTTGACGACGTTTGTCTTGAGGTGTGAGAGGTCCGAAGCGCGAGAGTGGTTGCTTTGACGTTACAACGTCACTGCTGAATCCTCGCTGAGAGGTCTCCCCACATCGCTGCAAAAGGCCGTACTGCTGTCCTGCCTTGGATCGCACCAGGGTGGTGCTGTTCGCGCGCCCTTGAATTCGCAACTCCCGCTCAGGCATCGCGCTTGCATAGGACGAAGCAATCACCCTCAGCTACTCACTCACAGCAGAAAGGAATACTCGGTATGAGACGGACCATTGCGTGGAGGTCGGCAACAGAGGCGACGGCAGCTATTCCCGTCGCCGCTCTGGTCGAATGTATTGCTTGTCGACCCAGCGACCGGAACGGGTCGAGTGCATGCGCTGGTTGATCGGATGGGGTGTCCGCAACAGCCGGCCGGTGGTCGGATTCTCCCTGGTGCTGCTTCTGGTGGCAGCCTGGCAAATCCCAAGAATGCAGACAGATGTCCTACCCGAGTTCGTGCCACCCACCGTGGAGGTACAGACCGAGGCGCTCGGCCTGTCGGCGGCTGAGGTCGAGCAACTCATCACCGTCCCCATGGAGCAAGACCTCCTGAACGGCGTGGCATACCTCAAGTCGTTGCGTTCGAGATCAGTCCCAGGGCTTTCGTCCATCGAGATGATCTTCGAGTCAGGCACTCCGATCGCGAAGGCACGGCAGGTTGTGCAGGAGCGTCTCACGCAGGCGCACGCTCTACCGAACGTTTCGAAGCCGCCCCAGATGCTCCAGCCGAAGTCGTCGGCGAGCCGGGTCATGATGATCGGGCTGTCGTCGAAAACGCTCACGCCGATCGAGTTGGGTGTCCTCGCTCGTTGGACGTTGCGCCCGAACCTCCTCGGGGTCGACGGCGTGGCGAATGTGGCGATTTTCGGCCAGCGCGAACGCCAGTTGCAGGTTCAGGTCGACCCAGCGCAACTCGCCGCAAAGGGTGTCGGGCTCGACTCGGTCATCGAGTCCACCGGCAATGCGTTGTGGGTGTCTCCACTGACGTACATCGAGGCATCGACTCCGGGGGCCGGCGGCTTCATCGAAACACCGAACCAGCGGCTCACAGTCCAGCACGAGTCACCAATCGTCGATGCAAAGCAACTTGCCGCAGTCGCCCTCGACGGCTCCGGAGCTAAAGGCCTGACGCTTGGCGATGTCGCGACCGTGGTCGAAGATCATCAACCGCTGATCGGCGAGGCCGTCTTCACGGACGGTCCAGGGCTGCTTCTCGTTGTCGAAAAGGCGCCCGGCACTTCCACCGCAGCGGTTACCGAGGACGTCGGGGATGCGCTCGAGTTGCTGGCGCCCGGACTGAAAGCAGTCACGGTCGACACGGACATCTATCAGCCAGCCGAGTATGTGAAACGTGCATCCGCACGTTTGAGAAGCGCCGTCGCGCTCGGAGTACTGCTCGGGGCGCTCGTGCTCCTGGCCCTGTTGGCTTGGCGTGGCGCCGTGATGGTCGCAAGCTCACTGCTCGCCGCTGGCGCAGCCGCCGGGCTGCTGCTCTTCCTCCGCCATACGGTGGTCAACTCCATGATCGTGGCCGGGTTTCTGCTCGCGTTGGCGTTCGTTGTCGATGATGTCGTGTCGGCCACCCTTGCGGTGTTCCGCCGACTGCATACCAACGGACGCCTTGGGGACGAGAGCACGACGCTTTCGGAGAAGATCCGGTCCGGAGTGTTCGATCACAGCAGCCCTGCGCTGTTCGGTCTGGCGATAACTGCTGTGACCTGTATCCCGCTCTTGGCCATCGACGGCCTCACCGGCGCCGCATTCGTCCCACCGCTATTCCGCTCCTATCTCATGGTCGTGATTGCATCTGCAGTGACAGTGGCGCTGTTGTTGCCCGCGCTAAGCCTGCTCCTCATCGGGAAAAGGCCGCAGTCGCCCCCGGAACCGAGGCCCGCCCGCTTCATTCGGGAGCGCTATACCGCCTACGCCGGCGGCCGCTTCCGAGCAACAGTTCCCGCCATCGTCGGTTGTCTCGTATTGCTGGCAGTCGGAGTTTTCGGAATGACCGGGCTCGATAGCAATACCGTTCCACGTTTCAAAGAGACCGACCTGCTCGTCGCAATCCATTCGTCACCGGGAACTTCGCTTGGGGCGATGCAGCAGATTGCCACGCAAATGAATGCCGAACTGCGCACCGTGGACGGGGTTCGCCGTGTCGGTGGCCACCTTGGCCGCGCGATCACCGGCGATCAGGTGGTGAGCGTGAACGATGGCGAACTCTGGGTCCGCCTCGATGAAGACGCCGACTACGAACGATCGGTTCGCGCCGTGAAGGCGGCAGTGGCGAAGTACCCGGGCGTGAGCGCCCGGGTCACGACGTACACCGATCAACGGCTGAACGACGTATTGAAGCCGGACAAACCGCCGATCGACGTTCGGTTGTACGGCGAGGACCGTGCCCGCTTGGTGGCAAAAGCCACCGAGCTGAAGGCCGGACTCTTGGGTATCCCTGGGGTCAAGAACCCGCGGCTCGTTATCAGCAGCAATGAACCAAGTCTCCT
>JANNBN010000111.1:0-27708 GCA_031385545.1 Acidimicrobiia bacterium
GGCAGGTGCAGCCTTCTTCGCGGGAGCAGCCTTCTTCACAGCAGCCTTTTTGGCCGGAGCGGCCTTCTTGGCAGGTGCAGCCTTCTTCGCGGGAGCAGCCTTCTTCACAGCAGCCTTTTTGGCCGGAGCGGCCTTCTTGGCGGGTGCAGCTTTTTTAGCTGCGACTTTTTTGGCCGGAGCCTTCTTTGCAGTTGCCATGCTTACTTACCTTTCTTTGATTTCTCGTTGACGGCTGCCTTGAAGCCAGCGCCGGCCGAGAATTTGGGGGCTTTCGACGCTGCAATCTTGAGCGTGCCGCCGGTCGCAGGGTTACGGCCCACACGGGCCTTGCGATCGGTGACGCTGAAAGCGCCGAAGCCGATGATGTTGACCTTGTCGCCACTGCGTACAGCGTTGACCACAGTGTCAGTGAAAGCTGCAAGCGCACGCTCTGAGTCTGCTTTGGTCAGACCTGAGTGTTCGGCAATTGCGTCGATGAGTTCGGACTTGTTCACCCGTTCCTCCTGGGGAAGTTGTGATGCTAGGCAGCGGTTATCGAACAGGAATTATCGACGGAATGCAAGCATTCCCT
This sequence comes from Acidimicrobiia bacterium, assembly GCA_031385545.1. Classification (GTDB taxonomy): domain Bacteria; phylum Actinomycetota; class Acidimicrobiia; order Acidimicrobiales; family JANYDT01; genus JANNBN01. Next base: position 572 of record JANNBN010000111.1, read on the forward strand.
TGAAAAATCAGGCTTTGTAGGTGACCACCCCCTGCAGGGCCTGCAAATACAGGGATTTCGAACATTGGTACTATGTACACACATTATATATGTCTTTACTAGTTTAGTACACATGCTTACGAATATCGGGATCGCGATTCAATTCGAATCGATGAAAGGGAACGCTTAGGGTAGTGCGATGCACAACGATCGAGACATCAGTTGGTATCCGGTACCCGACGCGGAAGACCTTCCAGAAGATCTTTCGAAGCTCTTTGCGAAGGCGGCAACGAACCTCGGCTTCGTGCCGAATGTGTTCCGCACATACGCGTACAGACCGGACCGCATGCGCGCGTGGTTCTCGCACTTCAAGCAACTCCATGTGCCGACAGAGAATCTCTCTGCTGCAGATCGAGAGATGATCGCGGTAGTCGTATCGATGGCCAACGGATGCCTGTACTGCCTCGCCGCGCACGGCGCTGCTCTTCGCGAGGCACTGGGTGACCCGGTGCTTGCTGATCGCATCACGTTGGACTGGCGTCGCGCATCGCTGGACGAACGTCGCGCTGCGATCTGCGAGTACGCCGAGCGGATCACAACGGCGCCGGTCGAGACGACCGAAGCCGACATTGCGAGACTGATGTCACTAGGCCTGACGCGCGAAGAGGTGTGGGACGTTGCAGAGATCGCTGCGATGTACAACTTCACCAATCGGTTGGCGATGGCGACGGGTCAGATGCCGAACCGGGAGTATCACGGGATGGCCCGAGGGTGAGCGGAGGGATCGCAGCGAACCCGAAAAGGCCAGACCCATACTCGCGGATGGCCCGAGGGTGAGCGGAGGGATCGCAGCGAACCCGAAAAGGCCAGACCCGTTTAGACCCATCCCTCCAACGTTGCGTGCCCAGCAACCAACGTTGCGAAAAACCGCCCGTACCCGCCCGTACCCGCCCGTCCAACTGAACGTTGGTTGCTACACGCCGAACGTTGGTTGCAACGTTGGTTGTTGCGGGGCCTGCGGAGTTGTCAGCCGGTGTAGTTGACGATTTGCAGAAGCGCTCGGTCGATGGCGAGCCGGCCGGTGTTGCTTGAACGCAGCCCGTTGAGCAGAAACGCGAACACGGCTTTGCGCCCCGATGCGGTGACGGCATACCCGCTGAGCGTCGCGACGTTGTCGATCGTGCCGGTCTTTGCTATCACCACGCCGGAACCCGCTGTTCCGCAGAGGCGAGATCGCATGGTTCCATCGACGCACGCGACCGGCAACGATGCGCGGAACGCGAGACGCTGCTTGCCACTGTCGGCCTTGAGGAGCAGGCTCACCTCGGACGCTGCCGTGGTGCGGTTGAGTGACGAAAGACCCGACCCGTCTGCGATACGCGGCGGCGCCATCACGCCGAGTTGGGCGAGGTGCGCAGTGATGGCTGCTGTTCCTCCGACCGTCGATCCTCCGTTGCCCGAGGCGACACCGGCTTCTTTCAACAGCATCTCTGCATAGGTGTTGTTTGACTTCTTGCCCATGGTGGCGAGCAACGACGCCAGTGGGTCCGAGCGATGCGTGGCCACCACGATGCTGCCGGACGGCGCTGACGCCCTCGATACGGTCGCACCGGTGACCGTGACGCCGGCCCTGACAAGTTCTTGCTGGAACTTCGTGAGGTTCGCCACCGCGGGGTCGGCAAGAAACACTGCATCGTTGCGATGATTCCCATCGATCATGAATGCATTCAGAATTCCTGACTCGCCGGGAGAAAATGAAGGCTTCCACCCGGGGCCGGTCGAGGTGCGGTCATACCGGGAGTCGTCGACGGTGAGACGAGCCGCAACGGTGTTGATCCCGGCGGCCTTCACTGCGACTGCGAGGGAACGCAAGTTGGTGGTGGAAAACGACGGGTCGCCGGAACCAATGATGGTGAGGGACTGCACCACACCACCGACTGCGGTATCGGACCGCACGGTGGTCTCGAACCGATGCTCAGGCCCGAGCAACGCCAGCGCGGTCGATGCGACATAGAGCTTCTGCGTGGAAGCCGGCAACTTGGCCTGGGTCGACCCCATATCCGCAATCTTTTGGCCGTCAACCACGACAAGCACGCCGGGCGCACCTCCCGCGAGGGCGATTTCACGTTCGACACGCGCTTTGAGTTCGGCGGCGTTACTTGCCGGGAGCGTGGTCGAGGGGCCAGTGGAAGAGGAACCGGACTTCGCAACGGTGGTGGCGGGCGGAACCGTGGACGAAGCGTCGCTCGTCGGCGACGACGTCACAGCGCCCGAGTCCGGCGTTCCAACCTCGATAGGAACAACAGTGCTTGCACTGGGTTGCAGCGGGTCGAGGACCAGAACGGTGCTGAGTGGTGTGCTCCGCGGCGACGTGAGCGGCGTGGTCTGTGCGGCGCGCCGAGTTGTTGTTTCCTTGCGTTTCTTCGTGGTGGTGGTGCGGCGAGACCGCATCGTGGGTGAGGTTCCAGCCGTTGTGGCAGGAACGATGCCTTGCGGTGCCGTCGCCCCGGGCACCGACTGCGCTGGTGGCACTGGCGGGACAGTCGGAATGGTCAGAAGCACTTGCGGCTGGGTCGTCAGTACCGACGCCGAAGGTGGAACTGTTTCACCGCCCAACCCGGTAACGGCTGCGCCGCCGACGCCAACCTGTGCAGATGCGGAATGCCCAAGAGCGAGCGAGGCGGTCAGCAACCCGACCGCGATGACCGAAGCGACCGCGCCGCTCGGGCGTCGTGTGACCTGGCGGTTGGTCTGACCGTCGTTTCGCACCGAGCCAGCCTGTCATGCACTGGTTCGTCGCTCGTGCATCACACTGTTCACTGAGCCACATGGCACGTGCCGCCCGGCTGGATGTCCAACGGCCGCGTCCGCAGCGGAGCTCAGGCCGAGTTCACGCCGAGTTCACGCCGAATGAGGCCGAGCGTCGTCGATGGCTTTGATTCGCGCCTCGACCGAGGCGAGGCGCGTGCTGGCAGCGGCGTGCAACAAGCCGGCGCGCTCGTACAGGTCTGTGGCCGATTCGATACCGATATCGCGGCTCTCGATCTGTCGGGTGACCGTCTCAAGCTCTTCGAGGATCTGCTCGAAGGACAATTCGTGAAGCGGCTGGCTGGATTCGGGAGTCGTCATCAGGGATGAGGGTCAGGTGTCAGGAGGGCTAGAACAGGCGTTGATCGGCATCGGGTCCCACCACCACCTGTACCGTACCCCCGGCCAGCGTGATGTTCAGCCTTTCACCCGGCTGCGCGTCGGCGGGGTTGCGCAGCACCGCACCGGTGGCCGCGTTGCGCACGATGGCGAAGCCGCGTTCAAGCACTTGCTGTGGGCTGAACGAGTCGGCTCGGGCGCGTAACTCGGCCAGGCGGTGGTGGAAGCGGTCGGTGCTGGGTGGGCGCGATTGAGTTCGTAACGTGTTGATTCGCGTCTCGGTGTCGACCAGCCGCACAGTCATTGCGGTGCTGGGACGAACCGCGTCGAGTGCGCTGCGTCGCGCTGCCAGCGTGTCGGCAACGGCGTCGGCCCAGCGGACCGAGTCCAACCGGGCCACGGCCATCTGCAGACGCAGCCGGGGTCTACCGTCAAGCAGCGCCCGCCGGTGGGTCATTGACACCGAAAGTTGCGAAAGCCGATTCTCGACAGTGCGACTGCACCGTTGTATGCACGTGTCCAGCCCTCCTTGCAGCACGGAACGGTCGGGGATCACCTGCGTTGCAGCCACTGACGGTGTCGGTGCGCGCGAGTCGGACACCTCGTCGCACAGCGGTCGGTCGATCTCGTGACCGATTGCTGTGACCACCGGAATTGGCGACGCGGCGATGGCGCGGCACAGCAACTCATCGCTGTACGGAAGGAGTTGCGTGGAGTCACCTCCACCGCGCGCAAGCACGACAACATCGACACCCGGCACCGCGAGCGCCCGTTGCAGCCCGTCGAGGAGCGACTCGGCCGAGCTTTGCGATGCGGTGAGGTACTGCACAGGGAACCCGGGGAAGCGCTGGTCGGTTACCGTTTGAAAATCGTGTTTCACTGCGGCATCGTTGCCACAGACCACTACAACGCATCCAGGCAGAAGGGGGAGACCGCGTCGGGTTCGATCCAGCAGACCATCTGCGCGCATACGTTCACGCGTCTGTTCGATGAGGGCAGCAACCGCGCCCTCACCGGTCGGGACGATGGCATCGGCCATGAGCGACAACCGGCCTGAGGACTGCGACGTATCGAGGCGGCCGGTGACCACGACTGATTCGCCCGACCGGACGTGACACCACCGTTGCTTGGTGGATGTGATGACGACGCTGACCTGCGAGGACCGTTCCTTGAGCATCAGGTAGGTCGTGCCACCTCTGGTCTTGACGTCGTGCGCTTCACCGGTCACGGCAACCTGGCCCAGGCCGTTCAGCACTCGCTTCATGTGATGGTGCAGCGTGGTGACCGTGAGGCGCGTCGGCTCGGTCTGAGCGAACAGGTCTGGTTGGCGGGATGACGAGGCTGACGGCACGAGGTGAGGGTAACGGTGAGGTGTGACAAAAATCGCCCGGCCGGCAAACGGAGCCAGCGCGCTTTGACAGCTCGAAGGAGCTGAGTTCCGACAGGCCGGGCAGTTCCGTATCATTGCAGGTACCGGTGTCGAACCGGCCGCAGCCATAGGAGCACCTCGTGTCCACCCCCACCATCCCAGCAACCGCAGCTTTCTCCGCAACCGGCACCGATGTCGTCACGGTCACGCCTCAGGCGTTGGCCATGGTCATCGACGCCCGTGCAGGGGAAGCTGACGCGGAAACGCTGTCGCTCTGGCTCGAGGCAACCCCGGCTGCGGGCGGCAAGTTCCGCTACGACATGTGGTTCGAACCAACCGCAGCCGCAGCGGCCGATGCGGTCGTGGTGACCCTCGACGGTGTCAGCCTGGTTGTCCCCGCCGCATCGGTGCCGCGCTTGTCAGGCTCCACGCTTGACCTCGCAACCGACGGGTCCGGCATGGTGCTCATCAACCCCAACGAGGCCGCCGAAGCACCTCGTCCATCGGCCATTGCAGAAGGCGCAGACCTCAGCTCAGATCTCGCAAAGGAAATCCTCCAAGTCATCGAGACCCAGGTCAACCCGTCCATCGCGTCGCACGGCGGATACGCGCAGTTGGTCGGCGCCGAGGGCGACACTGTGTGGATCCGCATGGGCGGCGGTTGCCAGGGCTGCGCGTCGTCCAAGCTCACACTCCGGCAGGGCATCGAGGTCGCCATCAAGCAGGCAGTACCTGCCATTGTCAACGTGGTCGACGTCACCGATCATCAGGCCGGCGACAACCCTTACTACCGCTGACCAACCCACGCCCCGCAGCGCCGGACTCGATTGTTTGCTCCCGCGCCGACTTACACCTCATCGACGGTCCCTGCTAAACCCAGCGGATGACTGAACTTCTCCCGCTGAACCCCGACGAGTTGCTCTCCACCACGCGGGCGGTTCGCAAGCGCCTCGACTTCGACCGCCCGGTGCCCGAATCGCTCGTACGTGAATGCATCGATATCGCGTTCCAGGCACCGACGGGCTCCAACCGGCAGGGTTGGCACTTCATGGTGGTCGGTGACCCCGCCAAGAAAAAGGCACTGGCCGACCTTTACGGCCGCGCTTTCGACCCGTACGTGAACATGCCACCGCCCGCCTACGGCGAGGGCGACACGCGTGCCGTTCGGGGTGCTGCGGTCAAAGACTCAGCGACGCATCTGCGCGAAAACTTCCATCGCGCTCCGTGGCTGGTGATCCCGGTCATGGAGGGCCGGCCACCGGCGGACGGCGGCGCGTTCTTCCAGGCCAGTGCGTGGGGGTCGCTGCTCCCTGCGTTCTGGAACTTCATGCTTGCAGCGCGCGCTCGCGGGTTGGGCACGGCCTGGACCACCCTGCACCTTCCGTTCGAGGAGGAAGCATCGGAGCTACTGGGCATCCCATTCGCCAAGTACACACAGGGCGGCATGACCCCGCTCGCCTACACGTTGGGCACGGACTTCAAGGCGGCACCACGGTTGGACGCCGCATCGCTGGTGCACGTCGACACCTGGTGACCCGAATACTTCCGCAACGTGCCAGCCCCGGCGTCATCGGCCCAGGGTTATCGAATGTCCAGCGTGTGAGAGTGCTGCTGGGCCTTGGCCGAAAGGTAGGCCAGGTTGGAATCAGAGACGTGCACGCCGGTACGAACGTGGAGGACCACTTCGATGCCGAGCGCGCTGAGCTGCCGGGACTTGTCCGGGTTGTTGGAGAGCAGATCGATGCGGCGAGCCCCCAACACCGTCAGCATCTGTGCAGCAACGATGTAGCTGCGCTCGTCATCAGCCCGGCCGAGCGCTCGATTCGCTTCGTATGTGTCCATACCTTGGTCTTGCAACGTGTAAGCGTCGAGCTTTTCGTACAGCCCGATTCCTCGCCCTTCCTGGCGCAGGTACAGCACATAGCCGCCCACTGCCGAGATGGACTCGACCGATTCGCGCAGTTGGGCACCGCAGTCGCACCGCTGCGAGCCGAACACGTCGCCGGTCAAACACTCTGAATGGATGCGGACCAGTGGGGCTGGTTCACCATATGCGCGCTGATGGTTGCCAAGCCCGAGGGCGATATGTTCCTTGCCGTCGGCCAGCCCGTGGAAACTGAACACCTCGGCCATGGTGGTGTACCCGTCGGCGAAGTGAAGCGGTAGCAGGACAGAGTTGCGCACCGCCAGGGGCGACCCGCCGGCGGGTTTGAGGGTCACGTGGCTCAGTCGTCGTAGCTATGACGCGGCACGTAGCCACCCATGCCCATCGACCTGGACTCTTCTTCGTCCATCTCGGCCACTCCGCCGATGACCTCGGTGACCCACGGGAGCCGATCACGCAGAATGCGTGACACGCCGGCTTGGAGGGTGGTCGACGACACTGCACACGAGCTGCACGAGCCCTGCAGCTGCACCTCGACGACACCGGATTCGACGTCAGCAGCGAGGAGCTGCAGGTCACCACCGTCTTGTTGCACGACGGGCCGCATCAGCTCGATGACTGCCTGCACAGCCTTGAGCCGCTCGGCCCTTGCGTCGTCGGAGAGCACAGCCAAATCAGTCATGGTCTCATTCTGCCCGATCTCGGGGGTTTACACCACCGTGGTAGGAGAAACTCATGACACACCCGCCTGCCCCTCCATACGCGCAACTTGCCCCCTACATGCGCGCAACTTGGCACTTTAGGGCGCGGATTTCGGCCGTTTTGGTCAAGTTGCGCGTGTGTTGACCCCGAGTTGCGCGTGTGTGGCCGGGAAGTTGGCGGGTCAGAGGGTAGTCAGAGGGGGTCGTTCGGAATGGGCAGGTGGGCCTGGCAGCGCTGCACCCGAACGACACAGGATCACCGATGCGATCTCACGAGCCTGCATGGCCAGGTCGGCGATGCTGCGATGTCGGTGGCGCTTGATGCCCACGTCGACCTGAGCAAGCGCACCTGGCCCGTAGCGCTGCAGCACATCGATGAGCAGCCCGGCCTCCACCCCATAGCCCTGGACGAACGGCACGTCCATGGCAACGGACCGACGCAGCGCGAACTCGCCGCTCAAGGGCTGGCGGAGGGTCGCGAGTACGGGAAACAGCAACGACAGCAACGGCCGTGCCATCAGCTCGGTGGTACGCCCTCCGCCTTCGCCTTGCGCGTCGGTGGGGCGGTGGTAAAAGGCCTTCACCAGCATCACGGAGGGGTCGGCCAACAGCGGTTCGATGAGCCTCGTGATGTACGACGGACTGAACGACTCCAGGTCGGCATCGCAGAAGACCACGATGTCGCCCATCGCAACGCGGACCCCAGCCCACATGGCGTTGCCCTTGCCACTGCCCGAAGGCTGATCGGCGAGCACATCGGCAGTCCGAACAACGCTGGCACCGGCCGCTGTCGCGACCGCGGCCGTGTCGTCGGTCGAGGAGTCGTCGACGACGATCACTTCGTGAACAACGCCGCCTATGCCCCCGAGATCAGAGACGATCGACGACACGATTGCCCCGACAGTGCCCGCCTCGTTACGAGCCGGGATGCACACCGAAACCCGAGGCTGCACCGACGCCGACGTCCCGCAGCGTTGAGTGTCACCATCGGGCTGGACCGTCCCGGCGACTCGGGCCGGTGTCCCCGTTCTGGGGACCGACCAGACCCGAACCTGGGCTTTCGAAAGTTCGAGCGCCATGAGCCCTCCATCTTGCCAGCTCCCGCCCACTCCAACGTTGGCACCCACGCAACCAACGTCCTATTCTCGGGCGGATGTAAACGCTACCAACGCAACGTTGGTAGTTGGTTGGGCCAACGTTGGTTGCTGGAGGGGCGACGTTGGTTCCGGGAGGCCGACGGGCCAACGACGCGCCGACGGGCCAACGACGCCGACGAGACGGAGAGGTGCGGACGCGACGGTCTCGCCCGGGTACCCTCGTGGCGATGCGTACTGGACCTCGTCTGTCGGCTGGTCAGGCTCTGACGGCCTGGTCGTGCCAGCGGTATGCAGCAATGCTCCTGGATCCCGAGCAGGCTCGGCCTCGATCATCCGAGGGTGCATTCCGGTTGGGTAACGCCATCGCCGTCGCAATTCTCGACGCGCATCGTCGTCATGAAGACACCGGGTCCAACGGGCCCAACAGGCCCAACAGGCCTAGCGGATTGACCAATGGGTTGTCCGAGGCGCTCGGCGCGGGTCATCCCCCGCCGGAACTGGGCCACGAGGAAGCAGCACGATTCCTCACAGCGCTGGGTGCATACGAAGAGGCATGGGGAACCGATGCCGAGTCCAGCAGCCTCCAGTTGCATGCCAAGGCCGACACACCACTCGCAACGGCAATCGGCCACGCCGGTGCCAGGCTGACCGGAGCAGTCCGTCTTGCGTTCACGCCGGTCCACGGCGACGCATCGAGACACTCTGGGTCCATCGTCATCCGGTCGGTATCTGTTGGCCCCGCGCCAACCGGCGACGCGGACACACGCCCCGACGCGCTCCGTCTCATCGCGTTGGGCGCCGCCGAAGGCGAATCGCAGCGGCTCACCGTCCGCCCGACGGGTTCCTCCACTCTTACCATCAGCTCCTGCTCCCACGAAGACCTCCGCCGCACGTTCCGAGAGTTCGGCGAAGTTGTCGATGCGGCCATCGCTGCCGGACCCAACGCCGTGCCGACGCCCGGTTGGTGGTGTTCGGGATGCGCGTTCGTCCGTAATTGCCCGGCCGTCAGCGCAACCCGCACAGCTGACTTGATCGAGGCGTATCCCGCATGAACGCCGAGACGCGCAACTCGGTCGATCGGGCCGCCCTCGGTGCTCCGTTCCAGCCTGCACCCAGCGTGTTGGTCCTCACTGCATCGCGCCTGCGAGAGTTCGAGCTGTGCCGTCGTCGGTATTTCCTGGCCAGGGTTCTGAACCTTCGAGGCGAAGGCAACCCCGACGCATCGCTTGACCCTGCTGGCGAGCTGCCGACTGGTCAATTCGATCGCGGAGGCGTCTCTGCCGCAACCATCGGATCGTATGTGCACGAAGAATTGCACGCGCGCCACAGCAACCCTGGCGTTCATCATCAGCTGCAGCAGGTCCGCACGGATCAGCCCCCCACTCCGGCCGTCGGGCGAGCGGTGCAGCGTCATATCGACCTGTGCCCCGGGCAGGACGGTGCCGAGTACCTGGGCGGCGAGCTGGACCTGCGCTGGTTCATCCCTGGCAAGGCCACGTTGGTCAATGGCCGCATCGACGCGCTGTGGCGTCACAGCGACGGCACCATTGAAGTGCGCGACTACAAGACAGGTTCCCCCCTCACGGATCTGTCCGACGACACCGGAGCGCTGATCTACGCCATCCTCGTGGCGGCCCACTACCCCGGCACCCCGATACTTGTCACCTACGAGTACCTCGGCAACGAGCCCGAAGCGCAGGCAGACCGGCTGGTGTCTCTTCAGGTCACGCGCCAGCACCTTGTGGCCGCACGGCAGCGCATCGACACCGCCATCGCCCGCATCAGAACCGAGCAGCACTTCCCGGCGACGCCGTCCGAGCACGTGTGTCGCTGGTGTCCGTTCCGGTCCAACTGCGATGCAGCCGTGACCACGTGAGTACGACCCCGACTCCGGAGAACTCCCCGGCGAGCGAATCGCCACGACGACGTCCCGTTCCGCCGCCACCGACGCGGCGGGGGTTCGTGCACATCCCGGCGCTGGTGTTCTTCGGGTTCGACACGGTGCTGTTGCTGGTTGCAGGGAGACCGGCTGGCTCTGCAATCGTGTTGGCCGGGGCAACCGCGGTGTTGATCGGCTGGGTCCTGGACCGCCGGTACCGACGTGTTGCAAGTCGTTGGGAGCATTCCCGCCGCAGCGACGCCCTGGAAGAGCTGAATCAGCTGAATGAGTTGACCAACCAGTACGATCCGTCGAACTCGTCCGGGCCAACTCCGAGCGCAAGCAAGCCGCCCGATCAGGCGCCTAATCAACCGCCCATCCGCCCGCCCGTGGGGAGTTGGGCCAACCCGAGCGCCTCGCAGCGCTTTCGCAGCCGCTGGGACCGGGCCATGCCGTTTGCCCGCCGGAGTCGACGCCGCTGAAGATCCCCTCAAGGTGCGTCTCCTGTCAACCGATGAGCAGAAGGTGAACGAATACTCACCGCTCGCCTCGCACAACGGCAACCCTTTCGCGTCCGGCGAGGATGACCGGGTGCGGCGTGCGGCCTTGGTCGACGACATCACCGATCTCGCCAACCGGCCAGCGATGTTGCTGGAGGCCGGCCGTGCGATCGACCGTTCGGCCCGCCAACGCAAGCACGCAGCGATGCTGATGATCGGCATGGACCGGTTCTCGCTGGTCGACGATTCGCTTGGCCGTCAGGTCAGCAACGAAGTGCTGCGCGTGATCGGCGATCGTTTGCTGAAGTCCGGCCGCACATCCGACGTGATCGCCCGCATCGAGGGTGACAGGTTCGCTGTGCTCACCGAGATGCTGACCGATCCGCATGAAGTGATCGCCATCGCGGGACGCATCGAAGGTGCCCTCCGCGAACCGATGCAGGTGAACGGCCACCACGTACAGCTCACTGCCACCGTGGGAGTGTCCGTCAGTGACGGCACCACGTCGGCCGGCGATCTGCTGGATCAGTCGCTCGCTGCGATGCATCGCGCGAAGCGTCTCGGCGGCGCCCGTTGGGAGATCTACGACAGCGCGCTGCGCGCCGAAACCGTCGGCCGCATGCGGATGGAATCGGAGTTGCGCAACGCGCTCAGCACAGGCGGTGTGCGCCCCTGGTATCAGCCGATCATCAACGTGGCGACCGGCGATGTGGTTGCGCTCGAAGCGTTCGTCCGTTGGATCCACCCCGAGCTTGGGGTGCTGCCCCCCGCAGCGTTCCTGAGCGTTGCCGAGGACTGTGGCCTGCTGCCTGGCCTCTGGCAGGTGATGCTGGACAACGCGTCTGCGTTCATCGCCCGCTTGCGTACGAGCGCGCCGCATCTTGCGAACTTGGGTCTGGTGCTCAACCTGTCGCCCCGCCAGATCGGCCAACCCGGCCTGGTCGAGAGCCTCAAGGCCAAGTTCGAGCAGCACAACCTGTCGCCATCCGTGTGCACACTTGATTTGCAGCTCGCCACGCTCACCAACATCGCTCGCCACCGTGAGGTGCTGAACGAATTGCGTGCGGCTGGCATCGGCATTGCGCTCGACGACGTCGGCAGCGTCGGCCTGCCGATCGCAGAACTGCGCGAGTTCCCTGTCGACGTGCTGAAGCTTGATCCCACGCTGACTGCTTCGATGACCAGTGGATCGGCTGAGTCCGGAATGGTGCTGGGTCTTGTTCATGTGGCACGAGCGTTGAACGCAACCGTGATTGCCGAGGGTGTCGAGCGTCTCGATGTGCTCCGCCAGGTTGAGACCGTCGGCATCAGCCACGCACAGGGCCATCTGATCTGCCCGGCGATGCCGGAAGACGACCTGATCGGGCTGCTCACACGACCCCGGCCGTTCTCGGACCGCCTGCAATCCAGCTCGACGCTTTAAGTACCGCTCGTCGCGCTCCCGCACGCACGGGTCGGGCTGGACAACTCCTGGCTCGCTCCTCGCTCGGCCCTTACCCACCGACTCCTAGGCTGACCCCTCGTGCAACTCGCCCATACCCTCGTCACGGCAGCATCAGCAGCCGGTTCCGGTTCCGACCATCTTCCCATGTGGAAGGCCGTCATCCTCGGGCTGGTCGAGGGCATCACTGAATACCTGCCCATCAGCAGCACCGGCCACTTGCTCGTCGTCGGGCGTCTGCTCGGCCTCGGCGATGTCAGCGGAACTGACAAGATTGCACTCGACGCGTACTCGGTCATCATCCAGTTCGGCGCCATTGCTGCTGTGTTGGTCATCTCATGGCGGCGGGTTCTGTCAGTGCTCAACGGGCTCATCGGGCGCGACGCTGTCGGCCGCAAGCTGCTCATTGCGCTCGCCATTGCATTCGTGCCGGCCGCGGTCATCGGAAAGGGAGGCGATTCGCTGATCAGCGAGAAGCTGCTCAAGCCGTGGCCCATCGTCATCGCGTGGATCGTCGGCGGCATCGTGATGCTGGTGCTGTGGCCACGCTTGAAGGATCGCAAGGGATTGGCGCTCGAGTCGCTCACGTCGAAGCATGCGCTCATCATCGGCTGCGCGCAGGTCGCAGCGTTGTGGCCCGGCACCAGCCGCAGCTTCGTCACCATCCTTGCGGGGTTGCTGGTCGGCCTCTCGTTGGTCGCGGCGGTGGAGTTCAGCTTTTTGCTGGGCTTGCTCACGCTGACTGCGGCAACTGCCTACTCACTGCTCACCGATGGATCTGTCGTGAAAGACACCTACGGGGTGGGTGCGCCCCTGGTCGGCATCGTGGTCGCTGCCATCGCCGCGTTCGTCGCCGTGCGGTTCATGATCGCCACGCTCACCAAGGGCGGCTTGGCTCCCTACGGCTGGTACCGCATCGCTGCGGGGTTGGCGACCGCAGTGCTGATCGTGACCAACGTGATCAAGTAGGCGACCAGCCGTCCGAAGTTCAGGAGCGCTTTTGCACCCTGGCCCACTCGTCCTTCAGGCTCACGGTGCGGTGGAACAGGGCGGCGGCTGCGTCGTATGCGAAGTAGCCGAGGCGCTCGAACTGCACGCCCTCGCCGTCGGCCGCAGCGGCCACGGACGGTTCGCCGAACCCGTGCACCTCGGTGACCGACGCAGGGTTGAGGAACTCCAGCGAGTCGAGTCCGTCGACGTTGTCGGGATGAACCTCGGTGAACAGCCGGTCGTAGAGCCGAGCGGTCACTGGCACAGCATGTGCGGCTGACACCCAGTGCAGCGTGGTCTTCACCTTGCGGCCGTCGGGCGCGTTGCCGCCCTTGGTCAGCGGGTCGTAGGTCACGTGCACCTCGACCACGTTGCCTACATCGTCCTTCACCAAACCGGTGCACTTGACGAAGTAGCCATACCGTAAGCGGACTTCGTTTCCGGGAAACAGGCGGAAGTATTTTGGCGCCGGCACTTCCATGAAGTCGTCAGACTCGACATACAACGATCCGCTGAACGGAATTGAGCGCGACCCTGCCTCGGGTTCGTCGGGATTATTCACGGCGTCGACCCACTCCACATGACCTTCCGGCCAGTTGGTGATGACCACTTTGATGGGGTTCAGCACCACGAGGCGGCGGGTCGCCGTGCGGTTGAGCTCGGTCCGCACGAACGATTCGAGCAGCTCGATCTCGTTGACCGAGTTGGTCTTGGCCACACCGATATGCGCACAGAAGGCCCGGATGGCCGAGGCCGGGTAGCCACGGCGGCGAAGCCCGCGGAGGGTTGGCATGCGCGGATCGTCCCAGCCGCTCACCTTGCTCTCGCTCACGAGATGCAGCAGCTTGCGTTTCGACAGCACGGTGTGGGTGAGATTCAGGCGCGCGAACTCGAATTGGTGGGGCAGCGGGGCCGGCAGGTCGAGGTTGGCGAGGAACCAGTCGTACAACGGACGATGCGCGTCGAACTCCAGCGTGCAGATGGAGTGTGTGACGCCCTCGGCCGCGTCACATTGCCCGTGTGCCCAGTCATAGGTGGGGTAGATGCACCACTGGTTGCCGGTGCGATGGTGATGCACATGGCGGATGCGGTACAGGATTGGGTCTCGCATCTGGCCGTTGGTGTGGTTCATGTCGATCTTGGCGCGCAGCACCTTGGCACCGTCGTCGAACTCCCGGTTGCGCATGCGCTCGAACTGGTCGAGGTTCTCTTCGACACTGCGCGTCCGATACGGGCTGTCGATTCCTGGCACGCCAATGGCACCGCGCGTTGCAGCAATCGTTTCGGCGTCCTGGTCGTCGACGTAGGCGAGCCTCTTGCGGATCAGCATCTGCGCCCACGCATACAGCTGCTCGAACCGATCAGATGCGTACTGAATATCGCCTGACCACTGAAAGCCCAGCCACGCGATGTCGTCCTGGATGGCGTGCACGTAGTCGGCGTCCTCGGTGACCGGGTTGGTGTCGTCGAAGCGCAGATTGCAGCGGCCGCCGAACTCCTGCGCTATTCCGAAGTTGAGGCAGATCGACTTTGCATGGCCGATGTGCAGGAATCCGTTTGGTTCGGGCGGGAAGCGGGTGACAACGGAGCTGATCGCGCCGCTAGTGAGGTCCGACGCAACCTGTTCGCGGATGAAGTCACGCTGCTGCGAACCGGCCTGTGTGGCTGGCTCGGCCGGCAGGTGGATCTTCGTCGCGTCAGCCGAAGACTGACTCAGGGGCGTAGTCATAGCCCGCACAGGCTACTCAGCCGCTCCCCCGCCGGGTTCCCGTCTAATCCGCTGCCCGCGATGCGATAAACCAAGGGTGTGCTGATCGTCCTGTCACCGGCGAAATCGCTGGACTACGAGACCCCTCCGGCCACTACCAAGTACACGCAGCCGCGCATGCTCGACCGTTCGCAGGAACTTGTATCCATCATGGCCACCAAATCACCCGACGAGATCGGTCGGCTGATGTCCATCTCGCCTGCGCTGTCCCACCTGAACTACGAGCGGTTCCAGTCATGGAAGCGCCCGCTCACCCGCAAGCGTTCACGCGCTGCCATCCTTGCGTTCAACGGCGACGTGTACGACGGCATGCGTGCACCGTCCACCTTCACCGATGACGATTTCGATCACGCGCAGAACGTGCTGCGGATGTTGTCGGGCCTCTATGGCGTGTTGCGTCCGCTCGATCTCATGCTGCCCTATCGCCTCGAGATGGGCACCCGCCTACCCAATCCCAACGGACGAGACCTGTATTCGTATTGGGGCGACGACATCACCACCATGCTGCGCAACGACATGCGCCGCTCGCCCGGCCAGAAGGTGCTGCTCAATCTCGCTTCAGAGGAGTACTTCGGCAGCGTGCGGCCGGCGACGCTGAAGGTGCCTGTCGTGTCGCCACGGTTTCTCGATCACAAGGCCGGCGGCGATGCCAAGGTCATTTCGTTCTTCGCGAAGAAGGCTCGCGGGGCAATGGCTGGTTGGCTCATCCGTGAACGCATCACGTCGGTCGATCGCCTGCCAGAGTTCACAGGTGCCGGCTACGCGTACTGCGACGAAGCGTCGACGCCGGCCGTGCCGGTGTTCACCCGCAGCGGATCCTGAGCAACCGCGTCACGGCGTCGTTCACACGAGCGCGGGGCAGCTTGCCGCTCTTCATGTCGGCTTCCAGCCCGTCGAGCATCTGCTCGGCCCCGTTCGTCGTTGCGTACAGCACCATGTCTGCACCGGCAGCAATTGCACGGGAGGCTCGCCGCGCGATGGTCTTCTCGGCAGACAGTGCACCCATCCCCAGATCATCGGTGAGGATCGCGCCCGTGAAACCCATCTTGCGAAGTTCCGCGTAGGCGGCAGGGGTCCACGTCGTCGGCGTGTTGCCCGAGGTGAGCCCAGGGACCAGCAGGTGGCCCATCATCATCACCTGTGCACCGCTCCTGATCGCGTCGGCGAACGGCAGCAGGTCGGCTTTGCGAAGCTGCGCTATCGGCGGCGTGGTGACCAGGCCCTTGTGCGAATCACCGCTGGCCGATCCGTGGCCGGGAAAGTGCTTGAACACCGGGGTCAGCCCCGCGTCGCTGAGACCATCGGCAAAGGCCTTTGCACCGGTCCATGCAACCTTGGGGTCTTTGCTGAACGATCGGTCAGCGATGACGCCGTTGTCGCGGTCGTCCAGGTCGAGCACGGGAGCAAAGTCCATGTTGAGGCCGACGGTTCGCAGTTTTATTGCGTGGGCCTTGGCGATAGCACGGATGTCTGCAGCGGGTTGGGTCCCGAGTTCACGTGCCGACGGAATCACGCCGAGACCGGTGAAGCGCTGTACTCGTCCGCCTTCGTCGTCGGCAGCGATGAACGGCTCAGAGAGCTTTCCTGCTTTGGCACCTGCACGAACTGCGGCAATCTGCGCCGTGGCCTTCTTGATCGACGCTTGCGACCGACGCGAGCCCATCGCGAAGAACCCGCCGATGCCGTTCCGCGCGAGCGGTTTCAGCTGAACAGCGGTCTCATCGGTGAAGCCGAGCATGAGCAGGTGGCGCGCAGCTACCCGGTTGCTCATGGCTGAAGGGGTGGGACAGGTGCGGAGCCCTTCTGCGCCTGCACGTGATGCGGGCGTAAGCGGAGAGATAATCAGCGCGCTGATGAAAGCAGTACCGGCGAGCGTTGTCGCTGCGACCCGGTGGATGATGAGGAAGTTCATGGCTACAGTTCTGGCAGTAGTTCTGGTCGGTACTCGAAGTGCATCGAGTCGTAGTGATACCACTTGGCGCCCCAGATGAAACCGTGGCGTTCGAACGCCAGGCAATCTGTACACATAGGACAAGACATCCGGCAGTGCCTGCCGCTCTGCACCGGCAGCGTCTCCGCAACATGGAATACTGAGATTCGCCACCAGGGACCAAGCATGAACTCGACAATCGCAACGGCGGTTCTTTCCGCCAAACGGGCCAGTTGTCGTTCAGCCGGCCCAGTTACCCGCAGTGTGTAGCGCGGGTCGTCGCTCACCGGTTGAGAGACTTCGCCCGCAGTTCTTCGCCCGTGATTACATCTCCGGCGGCAAGCGCCGCTTGGGACTCGCGTATCTCGGCCATCGCAATTGGGTCAGAGAGCAACTCGAGTGTGTCTTCCAGCGACGCAAGTTCTTCGGGACTGATGATCACTGCGGCGACTCGACCGTTTCGTGTGACGGTGATGCGGTCGTGCGTGTGCTCCACCCGGTCCACCATTTCGGAGAACTTCGCCTTCACTTCAGCCAATGGCAGGGTCTCCGACATGACCAAAATACTAGTCACGATTCATTCCCCCCTGCGTCGTCAGTTACGGCGGGCTTCGGCGACGCGGGCGGGGAGTTCGTCGCGCACAATGGCGAACAGGGCATCGCCAGGGCAGGCGGTCTGCGACATCTCACGGTGACCTGCGATGGTTGGCGTCTCGACGCACAGGCCAGCCTTCCAGCGGTTCGACTTGCGGGATACGAACGACGTGGTGGCTCCGGGGCTGGTGTCGATGCCGTACTTCTCGGCCAACGCTGCCAGCACACGGCTGAGCGATTCCACTGCGGCAGGCGCGGGCGGCTGCGTCGTGAAATCGCCGACCATGCACACGAGCTGAGAGAAACCCTGATTGCCTCCAGTGGCGTCGCCGCGTACTGGCCCGGCCAGGCTGCCTGTGCGCGCTTCCCACACGCCGCCGAATCGATCGATGAAGAAGTTGTAGGCAACGTCGTTCCATCCCTTCTCGCCGGTGTGGAAGTTGAAGAACCCACGGATCTGGCCAGCCACCGCTGTCTCTGCATAGGTGTTGGAACTCACCGTGTGGTGCACTAACAAGAACTGCGGCGTCTCGGCCTGAAGGAGTCCTTTGGCTGCGAGCTTGCCGGCCCAGTCAGCCCGTGGGTGGACAATCACACCGTGTTTGGCGAGCAGCTCGATCAGTGGCTTCGACGACGGAATCAGCGAACCCGCAGCGGCGGCGCTGCACGCCTTCGACCGGATCTTCACCGCATCGGCGGCTGTCGCGGCCGGTGACGACGCTGCGGCGGCGGCCATGACGGCGGGCAAGGCTAAGGGGGCCAGAGCAGCGCGGCCGAGGAACGACCTGCGTCCGAATGCGGGTGGGTCATTCGGGTGGTCGTCGCACATGGTTGCCAGGTTAGAGACCATCGGCCGGCAACCGGTGCCGCCTGGTTTTCTTCGACAAGGCGCGCTTGCGGCGCGACGCCACCGGGTCCTCGTTTCATTTGAATTGAACTGTCACGTGACGAATCGGGGCGTTCTCCAGAGAGGGCTAGCCCGCCCCTCAGGAACGGATCGCACGTACGCAGCGATTGGCGAAAGGATGCGACGCAACTCCGGTTCTTCGTCGGAACCTAACAACAAGTTGGTGGGTTCCCCATTGCGGAAGACGAAGGTATGCGGGATCGAGGCGACGCCAAACTGAACACCGAGTTCCGGGTCTTCGGCGGAGATTGAATGTCACGCCGGGCCGAAGGTGAGTTCCGGGGTCGACGGAGCGACTGATGGCACAGTGATGGTCTTCCCGAATGCACCATAAGAGGTCCGGCTCGACAGTGTCACCTTGCCCGTCGAGTAGGGGCTCGATGTCATGGAGATGACAACGTCGGACACACGATCCCGTTTGTCCAACGTGACAGTTACCTCCGAGCCGTAGCCCGACCATTGCGACTGGTCCCCGAGCCTGTTGAGGGTGCGGTTAGTCATTGGCAGCGTGGCACTCAGATTGAGCGCGGCGATCATCGCGCCGGAATCAGGAAATGCTTTATACGTGCGCTTATCTATTTTGTGCCAGTTTGCAGTTCTCAATTCCTTCAGCAGATCGAGCGCTGCGAGTGGAGAGCCGGCCACTGCACCGCCGAACTTATTGTGTCCTGCGACGGGCGCATCAACCCATCCATCCGGCGACCCCACGAACAGCGAGCCGTCGCGAATGACCAGTTGGCCGGCCTCGTTCCCGTCGATCGACAACTCGAACGAACCGTTGCCGGAGCGCAGATCAGCGAACCCGGCAGCACTGATGTTCTCAGTGAGATTCAGACTTTCAACCTCGAAATCTGTTGTCACTGCCGCTGTGCCCTCAGCAACGGTGGCGACAATGAACGGGGTCAGATCATTGAACTCGTCGGGCTTCACTCGGCCGAAGTTGTCGCTCGATGCGCCGCCACACGCACCCAGCACCAAAGCGAGCGCCGGGATGAGTAGTGCCATGCGTCGGCGAACACTCTGCGATTCGATAGCCATCGGTCCCGACCGTAACGGCTCAGTGATCGGCCGCCATCGTCAACTCCGGGGATTGATCTCGAGACTGCTTCTCGCTCATCACCGTGAATCCGTACAAATCGATCGATGGCAAGCCCGTACTCCGTGAAAACACTCGATGAGTCCACATGGGGCCACCTTCGCTGCTCTTGTGGAGGCCAACCGTGGGGTGTTCGGCGGTTGCTGGTGCATGGGGTTCCACCCCGAGGGCCTGCCAACGGGAGGCGGGCGGGGCGGGCGTAAACAGGGAACGCAAGCTCGCTCGTGGGAAGGCAGGGACTGCTCATGCGGCGTTGGTTTTCGACGGGGAACACTGTGTGGGCTGGTGCCAGTTCGGCCCACCAGAAAAGCTACCGCGAATCAAAAGTAAGTCCGCATACCACAAGACACTGACCGCGTCGCCACCCGAAGTAGCAAGCCCCGAATTAGCTCCACCTTGCGGTCGTAGTTGACCACAGCGCAGTGACTGGAATGGCGGAAAGTCGCTCGTCGATCGGGTCGGCTTCGGGTGCGGTGGTGACGAGGTAGCCGTGGTGAAAGCGATCACCCAACCGGTCACGAAGCAACCGCAGGCCGCGTGCATCGTTGTGCGATGGGGTCGCGCCGCTCTTGACGTCGATGCCCACGATGCTGCCGTCCGGATATTCCAGCACGATGTCCACCTCGGCCCCGCCTCGGTCACGGAAGTGCCACAACGTCGGCTGCGACTGAGACCACCCAATCTGCTTGCGCAACTCCATCATGACGAACGTCTCCAGGAGCGCGCCGAACCGTTCCGGCGAACGCAAGAGGTGCTCGGCAGTGAGGCCGTTGAGCGCGGCGGCCAGACCGGTATCGACCAAGTGAATCTTTGGGCGATGCACCACCTTGCTACTGAGATTTGTTGACCACGCAGGCAGCAGTTGGAGGACGAAGGCATTGCTCAGCTGCGCCAGGTAGGCGCTGATGGTTCGGGCCGGCCAACCGAACTCGGACGCCAACCCGGCGACGTTGAGTTCTTCGGCTGATCTGGCTGCAAGCAGTCGGAGCAGGCGTGGTATCTCGGCGCTGCGCTCGACCGCTGCAATCTGGTTCACTACGCGGGTCACACTCGTCGTGGCGTAGGACTGGAACCAGGCTCGGCGGCGATGCGGAGCACGGCTACAGGGTCGGGGAACCCCCCTCACGATGAGTTGGGCGAGATCAGCCCGATCCACCGGAGTACTCAACACAACGGAACGCGGATCGTCGAACATCGCGTCGACCACCCATTCGGCCCGGGGTCAGTTCGACTTCGCTGAACGGCCACAGTTCAACAACTTCGACCCGGCCTACCAGGGCGTCGGCCATCTCGCCGACCGACCGCAGCCGCGCCGAGCCGGTGAGCACGAATCGCCCTGGCCTACGGCCGGCATCGACGGAAGCTTTCACCGCGCGGAACAGGCGCGGTTCCCTCTGCGCCTCGTCGATGACGAGGGTGTCGACCGGCCGCTCCGCGAAACTCCGTGGGTCTTGCCCGCCTGCGTGGAGCGTGTGTTCGCGGTCGAGGCTGACGGTCTCCACCGACCCAGCAAGCTGCAGCAGATCTGCCGTCAGCGTCGACTATCCGACCTGGCGGGCGCCGTTGATGACGACCACCGGGGTGTCGGTGAGGGCCTCTCGAATGCGCGCAACAATGAGTCGATCGGTGACCGTCAGAGCCGACGTAAAGCGGAGTGCACCGGCTAGGGACGTTTCTGTCGACAGAAACGTCCGTAGGTCAGCGTCAGAAACGTCCGCTGCTTCGCGTCAGAAACGTCCGCACTGCCGAGTTCAGACTGGGCGGCCCAGGAACGTGAGGAACTCGGTCTGCAGGTCGCAGCCTTCTGGGGCTTCGGTCTTGTCACCGAAGACACCTGGGCGGCGGATCATGGCGTCCATCGGCTTGAGGCCGCTGTACGAGCGCTCGACGAAATCGGCTGGCAGGGTCTCGTCGCCACCGGTGGCGCGGGCAAGGTCCCAGGTGTGGATGAGGACGTCTGAGGCGATAATGCGGCCGATGAACTCCTCGGCGGGCATCGAGCCGAACGGCCCGGGGATGATTGCCGACCAGTCGGCGGTGGGCAGCGCTGCGAGGAACGTGTCGCGCGAAAGCGACCATGCTGCGTCGATGTCTTCGTCGGCGGTCATCTCTGCCAGCGGCGTGGCGCCAAGGCCCGCACCTGACCGGCGGAGGTTGTTGGCAACGTGCACAACAACGTCGCGGGCCTTCCATTCCTCGCAGGGGGACTGCTGATCCCACTTGCCGGCGGCAGTGGTGACCCGCTGGTCGAATCCGGCGACGAGTTGGCTGATGCGGTCAATGGTTTCTTGGCTCATGTGCGTACCGTAGACCACTGCGGAGGGCTCGTCGCCCGGATGCGGGTCAGGCCGATTCGGTGACGCGCTTCAGCGAGGCGAGGCCCTTGTCGAAGTCTTTGCCGACGAACTTTTCCATGCTCATGAAGATGCCCATCAGCTTGCTCATGACGGTCTTCGGGCCGGTCATGGTCCACGTGACAGCAGTCGTGCCGTTGGCGGCCTGGGCGAGTTCGAACACGGTCTTGTTGTTGGCCTTGAACGGCTTGATGAAGTGCAGGTCGAGGGCCACGCGGTTGGGCGTCGATTCAGTGATCTCCATGCGGCCCTGCCCCACCTTGCGAATGCCGCTCCATTCATAAGTGGTGCCGACGCCAGCATCGGGCCCGGTGTAGGTGCGCTGCAGCGCTGGGTCGAGGCCCTCCCACGGTGACCAGTCCACCCACTTGCGGAAGTTGTTGATGCGCTCGTGCACTGCTGCTGCCGGTGCATTGACGGTAATGCTTCGTTGGACGGAAAATGTCGATTCGGCCATGGTGTTCTCCCCAGAGTGATCGTGTTGCTTGTGTGCCGACAGAGTCGCGCAGATTTGAGGTCCGTGCGACGGTCTCATGCCAGGCTCGCGGCACGCAAACCATCCACCGCAACACGCAACAGGGAATTTCGAGCTCAGCCGACCCTCAAAACGGCCTTGCGTGTTGCGCGGTTCAAGTTTGCGTGTTGCGTTGTGGACTCGCCCCCGGTTTCGAGGCGGCCACCGACGCCCGATTTACGTGCGTGGGTTCGGGACAGGCCGGGCGTCACCGATCCACTTGTGGCCGTCCCAGTACCGCGCCAAGTTCTCGCCTTCCGGATACCAACCCGCTGGCTGGAATTCACCAGTGGAGGAAGGGGTCCACATTTGACGAGGCTTCTTCTTTGCCATCGAGGAGGACACGACGACAAGTCCCAGAATGAAGAGGAAGAAGAACACGAGGTACACAAGGATGAGTGCAACCGCTCCAACAGCCATGGAGCCACGCTAACCGTCCATGCTTGAGAGACCAGATCCGATCCGTGGCCCTGCCGCACACCCGATATTGTTACGTGCTCGTCCCAACGAACCCGGTCAGAGGACAGAACGCGGTGTCGGTCGAGACGAGTGCACCTCGCCCCAGAGGTGGAGCAACTTGGGCCCGAAGCGAGGCATCGGATCGGGTTCTTCGTCAGCTGTGTACGCAGCATCGGTGCGGTCATCGATGAAGAGCACCGGCTCTGCTTCACATCCAAATCTGCCGGGGCCCTCGGGGCCGACGTACCAAGTGAACCGGCTCATCAGGTAGTGACTGGTTGCCCATGCATGGCGGGTCTCCAGCATGAACCGGCAGAGATTATCGACGCCCGCCTCGCCAACCCTGGCTCGGGCCGCCAGCACGGTCGAGCGATTTGGTATGCCCAGAAACCAGCCGAGGGGCGCTTTCGGCTCGATCAGTTCCGGCATGAGGGCACGCGTGTGAGCGAACATCGTTGAACCTCCTACCTCCCAAGCAGACTGCCGACGCAGGCGACGATTGGCGGGCTGCTGCTCCACGTTGTTGCGCGCATGTTCGAAGGCATCGACCTCGGAGAGCCCCCAAATGTCCAGATCTTGTTGCCGCACGTTCTGCCCGAAGCCGGGGCGCTGCACATAGAGCGCCCAACGCGTGCCGGGGAACGCAGGACGAGTAGAGAGTTGAAGGGCGCTCCATTCCTCGCTCGTGGGCTCACCATCGATAGGCCACCCATACACGTTGTCGTCTTCGAACAGCCGCAAGCGCAGGCTGGCCTTGGCCACGTCGATGCTCATGCGGTTGGCGAATTCGCGGTCCAGGGTGGCAAGGAAGATGTTGCTGAAGTTCCGGATGACCGGCCGCCACTGCGAAGTTGGTGCTGCAGCGCATTCGTGGAGCAAGTTCTCGAGGTTCAAGACGTACCCGTCGAGGTTCTCGAATTTGGGCCCACGCCCCTCGAAGGTCACCCCGTGCGGAGCGACCTCCTCCTGCAGCATGTCGCGCACCCTGTCGAGGTGGGAATCGGCATTGAGGTGAGTCGGGTCCGCCGACAAGGTGGGATCTGCGTCCCTGGCGATGTTGACGCTGCTGCTAACGAAATGCGCTGATTGCATGCTCGCATCGTCGCGTTTCATTATATTTCATGTCAATCCCTACATCCATGACGCAGTTCCAGGCCAAGACCCATCACTTGCTCCTGATAGGTACACCACTCGCCAAATTTCACGCTGATTCTGCCCAGGAGGGACAGCGTGGTGTACCTATTCCGAGGCGCACCTACGACTTCGCGTCAGGTTGAGAGCTGGCGGGTTCCTCGGCAGGTTCGATACTTCGGGCATCCCCAGAACACCTCACCGGGGTTGCGTCCAGCCTTCGCAGTTCGCTGGACCATGGCAGGTCCACAGTTCGGACAGTCCGGCACCATCCCTAAAGCGGTCGGGACCGTCGGCTCAGCCCCGACGGGAGCAGAGCGAGTGCCTGACGATGGCGCACGGGACGTCGTCGAAGGTGAACCCGGCTGACGGTCGATCCCACGCACGAGCGCCAACAGCGCAGGACCGTCGATGACCTCAATGTTACGTCCACTTACGAAATCCAATGCATCGCGAGTGAACGTTCCTGACATCACCACATATCCGCCTGTCGCTCCTTTCGCGGTCATCACGCCATAGAGCTCTCGGACAATGGCAACGTCCACCTTGTTGGCGCGCCGCTGCTTGCACTGCACAAGCCAGCGTTCCCTGCCTTTCGACAGCACAAGATCGACACCACCATCGGCGCCTCCGCCCCCCGTTTCGGTCACAGTGAACCCACGACGCCGGAAGGCTTCGCCCACCAACGCCTCGAAGTCTGCCCACCACAACCCGGACACGAAGCTGGCCGCATCGGACTCCGGCGCACGGTCTGCCAGTTTCCGCCGCTTGCCGCGACCAGCGATCGACACGACCGCTCCGATCACAAACGTAGTGGGTACGAAGTACATCCCTGCGAACGCGAATCCGTGGGCAGGCGAGCGGATCATGGTTCCGCCGACCCCATCCAGTCCGACGGCGCCAGGTCCGGATTGACGACAATGATCGCTGTCTTGTCACGTAGGAGCCGACACCCGAAGAACCCGCCAGCTTCCGAGCGGCAGGTCCAGCCACCAAGGCAACGAACTCGCAATCGGAGTGATTAGGGAATCTTCCTTCTTGCCATTTGGTCGACCACCAATCACGCCGCTATTCGAAGCTAACCAGTTCGCCTCTCGATTCTCAACCTGTGGCGCTGAAGCGCCGGGGAAGGACGGATCAAGTTGGCGTACAGCTCCTAGCCACGTGATCTGCAACGGTTTGAGCCGCACTCATTCGTCGTCGCGTTTCTGCCCGCCACCGATGCTCAAAGTCCGGAGCGAGTTGCGAGCCAGCCGGTAGATCGACTTCGATTCCTTCGGAATAGACAGTACCTCCCGCGGCCCGCTCGACCTGGGCGACGTTTCGCGTCGGAACGGACTGGGTCTGCTCGATCGTTGATGTCACTGCACGCCGACCCGGAACTAAGGACAACACTTCAATCACTTGTACCGAGCCATCCAGCATCTCGGCTGCGTGTTGTTCGCCAACTCCTGATGGCGTTCCAGGAACTCGATAGCCACGGCGGATTCGTGGGTCGAGAAGTGGGGACATCTCGGGTGGCTCGATCACCGACCACACCAGTTCAGGCGGATGACCCACGTATAGCGATTCCTGACGCCGGATGGTTCCTCCCGGACTTACAGGTGCCGAGCCCACAGCGCGCTTTGCGATGACGTTGGACATCACAATTCCTAACAACGAGATCACGGCGATGACTCCCGCAAGGGTTCCCGCCGCGACGAGCGCCTCGGGATAACCGCGAGCGGCAGCAACTCCTCCGCCCAGAAGAAGGAGCACAATGACCGAGCTGCTGAACACCTCGATGACATATGACCGACCCATCCGATTTGCGCCCATTCGTCGAACGTAGCGTGCTCTCGACCGCGGCATCGAGAACCCGAGCCCTGCGCCGGTCGATCAAGGCTTGCTCCCGCGGTACCGGATCCACCGGTATCCCTTCGCAAACGGCTCGAATCGTTCGTCGAGTCCCCATGTCGCGGCGAGCTGATTTCGCACCACGATGCCATCGAGTCGGTAGATTCTCCCGTCGAGGAGCAGTTCGTCCTTCATCTCGTTCGGATCCACAATGCCTTCTGGGTCCCACCCAACCACGGCGACGTCGTAGCCATCGAACCGTCGGAGCAGGTCGAAGAGTTGTTCACCAAGGTTTGACAATTCGTCGAAAGTAATAGTCCTGGCGTCGACAGGATCGGTCGGTCGTTCGCCTCCATAACGAATCCCCTGCGGACTTACTGAAAACTCGATGTAGTCCTCACCGACGGACGACTTGAACTCGGTCACGCATGCCGGCAAGAGGGGTATGGCGAGTCCACGCAAAGACAACACCGGGTATCGCTTCAGTGTCTCGAGTGCTGTGTCAACGCCGTCACGATTACCGCCGAAGTTGATCACGAGTTCGAAAACAGTCGCCATCCGACGATGGTGGCACGCTATCCCGCCCTAAGCTTACGGCGGCCGACTTTTGTAAGACGCCGTCAGCGAAGGGGCCAGCAAGGGCCACGGCTACATGTGCTCGCATGCGATGCCGTCGCGGTCCCGGTCGAGCGACGGGCCTACCAGCTTGTACAACGCAGCGTCCACCCGGAAGTTTCGAACCTTTTCCCCGTCGGTACGGTCCACCGCACCAGGCCGACCACACGTGCGGGTACACCCGGTTCAACTTCGAACACGAGGTGAACGGGCGCTTCGACGCCGCGCCCGCAGGCGACGACACAGTTGAAGCCAACATTCCGACCAAACAACACTCCGACCGATCGCTTCATGTTCACGGCGTACCGAACATCTGTGACTGGACTTCGGCGACGAACCTCTCGGCGTCGGACACCTTCCACTCATGCGACACCGAACCGAACGTTATCCGCACAAGATCGGTCCCAAGGATCTTCCGGTCGTGGTTGACCCCGGTAATTGCCTTCAGCGGGAAGGTTTGCACATCGTCCTTTCCCATCACCCGCTTTCGGGTGCGGACAAGCCGATCTGCGAACACCTGCACGGTCCCGTTCTTTCCGTCCTCCCGGATGGCGTAGGTCCCTGGCATCTGACCCACGATCGGAAAGGCAACTGAAGCCGTGACCGACGGCGCTGAAGCATGCGATGGGGATGGGGAGTCGAGCGGTGCCGTGTGCTCGGTCCACTGCGTGCCATCCCAATATCGAAGACACCCATTAGCGGGGTCTGGATACCAACCGCTCGCAACTTGGTTCACGCCGCACCCTGCTCTTAGCTTAACCGTCGGGTCACCGTGTGGGCAGCACGGGCAGGCACCGATTTAGTAAGCGTCGAAGTTCGTGACCTCGGATACCGCTGGGGGTCCGTGGGACCTGGGAGGGTGAACCCGACAATCAACATCCACTGGGCAACGCTGCAGCTTCCGCCGAGCGTTATCGACTACGTCCTGGTTCACGAGCTTGCCCA
>JANNBN010000115.1:0-9884 GCA_031385545.1 Acidimicrobiia bacterium
CACGCGCAGCTTGATCCGCTAGTTGTCGGCACCACCCAGATCGGTGGTGCTGCGGTCCTGTCGACCTATTTCAAGCAGGAACGCCAGGCCAACCCGAACACCATCACGCTCACCGCAGGTGACGCGTACGGGGCAAGCCCACCCCTGTCCGGTTTCTTCAACGAGGTGCCGGCTATCCGGGCGATGAACCTCATGGGCTTCAACGTCGACACGTTCGGCAACCACAACTTCGATGGCGGCACTGCAAAACTGCAGCAGAAGATCGACCTTGCCGAGTTCCCCTATGTTTCTGCAAACCTCACCAATCGCGATGCCAACCTCACCGGAGTCCAGGACTTCGTCATCATCGAGGTTGGCGGTGTCAAGGTCGGCATCGTCGGCATCACCAACCCCGAGGCGCCAACGCTGGTGTTCCCGGGCAACTTCGGCACGATTGTTCCTTCGGACCCCGTCCCGGCAGCAAACAAAGCCCGAGCCGCGGCGCAGCGTGCCGGGGCCAAGGTCGTGGTCGCCATCACCCATATGGGCATCACCGGCGTCGACCCAGCCACCGGCTTGGCCTTTGGCCCGCTGATCGACTTTGCCGACACCGTCGGCGGCTTCGACGTGATCTTCGGTGACCACACCGACTTCGAGTACTCCGGAACCCACGGAAAGGCCCTGGTGATCGAGAACCGCAGCAAAGGGCGGACATATGCCCGCACCAAGCTGGCTGTTGACGCCCGCAACGGCCGCGTTGCTGCGAAGTCCGTCGAATTCGTCACTCCTCTCTCCGCTGCGGTCACACCCGACCCGGCAGTGGTGGCCATGGTCGATTCGTACAGGGTGCAGCTCGCTCCTATCCTCGGCATCGTCGTCGGTAGCTCATCAGTGGCTGTTCCTCGCACGGACTCATGCGGCCGCGCCGATGGCCGACTGTGCGAGTCCCTGGTCGGCGACGTCACGACCGATGCGATGCGTATCCGGTACGGGACAGACTTCGCGTTCACGAACTCGGGAGGACTGCGAGCAGCCCTGACCTGCCCGGCCGGCGGAGGTGGCGGCGGATTCTGCCCCGTGTCGACTCCTCCCCCATTCGTCATCACCAGGGGCCAGGTGCTGTCCGTGCTGCCGTTCGGCAACATCGCGGTCACGTTGACCATCAACGGTGCCGAGGTGAAACAGATGCTTGAGAACGGTGTCTCAGCCATGCCGGGCGCCAACGGAAAGTTCGCTCAGGTATCTGGCCTGTGCTTCTCGTACAACGTCGCGGCGGCTGTCGGCAGCCGGGTCACGGCGGTGGTTCGCCAGGCCGCCAATGGAAGCTGTTCCGGCGCAGCGGTGGATCTCACAGTCGCCTCCTCCTACACCGTTGCCATCAACGACTTCATGGCGACCGGCGGTGACGGGTACCCGGTCGTCTTCGGCCGCTCCGTGACCCGCGAACTGCTGCACCAGGTGCTGGCCGACTACGTGGCCGCCAACCCTGGACTTGCCCCCACCATCCAGGGGCGGATCGCCTGTTCCGGAATCGGGTGCCCAGCCACCCTGCCGTGAGGGTTGGGTTTCATGATTGACGGCGTGCTCCCGGCTGCGCGGTCCCGACGATCAGTCAGGGCAGCGCGGTTGCTGCTCTTTTGGTCCTTCTTCATCGGCCTGGGCACCTTATGCGGTGGGCACGCAAGCGCCCACGACGGCCAGAACGCAGCGATCGACGTCGAGCCCAGCCACGTCGTGGCGGGAGGCACGCTCGTTGTCCTCGGTTCGGACTTCGCCAGCAACAGTGCAGTCGAGCTGAGATTAAGGACCGCTGAGGGCGACATCGTGATCGCGACCGCGATGTCGGGTGCGGACGGCCACTTCGTAGCCGACGTGGCGTTGACCCGCGACCTTGCCCTGCGCGCATATGAATTGCTGGCTGTCAGCGGCACAACGTCAGTGACGTCATTGCTGACGGTGACAGCGGCGCCTGGTTCTCGCCGCCCCGGTATCGCTGCTGCCGGAGCGGCGGTGCTCGCTATCGGCCTAGCCGCCCTGTGGCGTGTTCGGCAAACTCGTCGTGTTCGGCATTCATGAAACGTCGAAGCGGTCGAGGTTCATTATCTTGTTCCACGCTTTCACGAAATCGTTGACGAATTTCGGCTGCCCATCGGCGGCCGCATAGACCTCGGCGATTGCTCGGAGCTGAGAGTTCGCCCCGAAGATCAGATCGCAGCGCGTTGCCGTCCACCGCTTCTCCCCTGTCGCCCGATGATGGCCTTCGAACTCATCGGCCGAGTCAGTGACCGGCTTCCACTCGGTGTTGATGTCCAGCAGGTTCGTGAAGTAGTCATTGGACAGCGTGTCGTGGCGCGTGGTGAGCACCCCGTTCTCTGTTCCGTCTGCCGTACAGCGCAGCACTCGAAGGCCACCAACCAGGACGGTCATTTCCGGAGCACTGAGGGTGAGTAGCTGCGCGCGATCCACCATCAGCGCTTCGGCAGGGAGGCTATGGCCCTTACCGAGGTAGTTGCGGAACCCGTCTGCGGTGGGTTCGAGCGGCGCGAACGACTCGACGTCGGTCTGGGCTTGCGACGCGTCGGTGCGGCCAGGGGTGAACGGAACCACGATGGCGTAGCCGGCGTTGTTTGCAGCTGCCTCGACCGCTGCGCAGCCTGCCAGCACGATGAGGTCGGCCATGGACACCGTCTTGCCCGTGCTGTTGAAATCGTGACGGACAGCTTCAAGTGTTCCAAGAATTCGTCGGAGTTCTGGCGGGTTGTTGACCGCCCAATCGTTCTGCGGCGCCAAACGAATGCGGGCACCGTTGGCGCCGCCGCGCTTGTCACTGTTGCGGAACGTCGATGCGGACGCCCACGCCGTGGTGATGAGCTGGGAAAGCGTCAGCCCGGATTGCAACACCTTCGCCTTGAGCACGGCAAGGTCGGCCTCGCCGATGAGTGCGTGATCGACAGCCGGGACGGGGTCCTGCCAGATGAGCACCTCGCCGGGTACCTCGGGTCCCAGGTACCGGGGCCGTGGACCCATGTCGCGGTGGGTGAGCTTGAACCATGCACGAGCAAAGGCGTTTGCGAACTCGGCAGGGTTCTGGTGGAACCGGCGCGAGATCGGCTCGTAGACCGGGTCCATCTTCAACGCCATGTCCGCGGTGGTCATCATCGGCGCGTGCGAACGCATCGGGTCGTGCGCATCGGGAACGGTGCCCTGCGCTTCGGGGTTTGCGGGGGTCCATTGCTGCGCACCCGCAGGGCTGCGCGTGAGGGTCCAGTCGTACCCGAACAGCACGTCGAAATAGCTGTTGTCCCAGGTGGTCGGCGTTGGCGTCCATGCTCCTTCGATACCGCTGGTGGTGGTGTGGACACCTTTGCCGGTGCCGAAGCTGTTCTTCCATCCGAGGCCCAGTTGCTCGAGAGGAGCGCCCTCGGGTTCAGGACCGACAAGTGCCGGGTCACCTGCACCGTGGGCCTTTCCGAACGTGTGCCCACCTGCCACGAGGGCCACGGTCTCCTCGTCGTCCATAGCCATCCTGGCAAACGTTTCACGGATGTCTCGCGCCGAGGCGAGCGGGTCGGGGTTGCCGTTGGGACCTTCGGGGTTGACGTAGATCAAACCCATCTGGACAGCACCGAGCGGGTTCATCAGTTCACGGTCCCCGCTATAGCGCGAATCGCCGAGCCAGGTGGTCTCGGGACCCCAATAGATGTCTTCCTCTGGGGCCCACACGTCGGCGCGGCCACCGCCGAACCCGAAGGTGGCGAACCCCATCGACTCCAATGCGACGTTGCCGGCAAGAACCATGAGGTCGGCCCAGGACAGCTTGCGGCCATACTTCTGCTTGACGGGAAGCAGCAAGGCCCGCGCCTTGTCGAGGTTGCCGTTGTCCGGCCAGCTGTTGAGCGGAGCGAAGCGCTGCGTTCCGTTGCCGGCACCGCCTCGACCGTCTTTGATGCGATACGTGCCGGCGCTGTGCCATGTCATCCGGATGAAGAACGGACCGTAATGGCCGTAGTCCGCTGGCCACCAGTCCTGCGACGCGGTCATCAGTGAGGTGAGGTCCTGCTTCACAGCAGCCAGGTCGAGCGTCTTGAACTCTGCGGCGTAGTCGAAGTCCTCGCCCATCGGGTCGGCGGCCGGAGAATGCTGGTGAAGCATGCGCAGGCTCAGTTGATTCGGCCACCAGTGTTCGTTGGCGACTGACCCCACGGCCGTGTGCGCTGCGCGGGGTCCGCCGAGGACAGGACACGTTTGCACGCTGTCGTTGATCTCGAGGGCGTCGTTGTCGGGCATGTGGTGCTCCTCATGTGAGTCGTCCGGGACAGAAACGAGTCTGCCGGAATGCTGATCTGATTGTTGACATGCATTGTGCCCTGCGCGCCGGGGCTAATGCACAGCCTGCATAGCCTGCATAGCCTGGAAGCCCGATGTTCGGCAGTTGCGGGCCGGTTATGGCAGCTGGTGCACGATGAGTGGGAGAACCGCCGTTGCGCCGGAGCGCCGGAGCAACGCGCCCGCAACAGTGATGGACCACCCGGTTCGGTACTGAGCGTCGACCAAGAGTACGGACCCGTGTGGCACGTCCGCACCCGGCTGCACTGCCATTGACTCGAACAGACTTCGCACCAGCGTTGCCGATGCTGCGTCGGGCGCAACCGTTGCGCCTGCGCGGCTCAACACGTCCAGGACAGGAAGCTTGCCGATTGACCCAACATGCTCGGCGACGCACCGGTTGAGCCGCCCGAACGAAGACGATGGCATCGGGACCACGGCCACTGGTCGATCAGCCCATTCGGATCGCCACCTTCGCAGAACGTCGACCATGCCTGCCAGGAGTGCATCGTCGCACGGCCCGTCATGGAGGCCACGCAGTTCGCTGACCCAGCCCGGATCGTCGGCGAAGGCAAGCGCCCGCCCCGGTTCGCAGCTGACGATTGCGCCTTTGGGGGCGCCTGTGGGGCTGACCCCGGCCGGCCACCGCTTCCGCGGTTCGATGACCACATCTCGACCTCGGGTGAAGACTCGTGCAGCATCCACAGTCTCGGCAGATGGGGCCGGACCCGGCGGTGGAAGTTCACCGGTGCAGACCGAACAACGCCCACATGCTTCGGGTGACGGATCGTCGAGTGATGCCTGCAGGAACTTCATCAGACAACCAGCACCGGCAGCGAACGACCGCATCAGGTTGGCTTCGCGTTCGCGGACTGCGGCCAAGGCCGACCATCGTTGCGAGTCGTAGACCCAGCCGCCTCCCGTTGACGCCCAGCTCGTCCCCTGCCGTTCGACAGCCTCGTCGACGGCCAAGATCTTCAGCAGCCCTTCGAGACGTCCGCGTCTGATGCCTGTGATGCTCTCCAAGGCGACAACGGTCAACGGGCCGTTGCTCAGCGCGCTGAGGATTGTTTCCACCCGCGCTTCGTCCGGCACACCCGCCGTGGCGAAATACTCCCAAATCCGCTCGTCGGTCTCGGCCGGAAGCAGGACAGCCAGGGCATGGTCGAGCGCGCGCCCGGCGCGGCCCACCTGTTGGTAGTAGGCAACGGGCGACGAAGGCGAGCCGACATGGATGCAGAACGCCAGGTCTGGCTTGTCGTATCCCATGCCCAACGCGGACGTGGCGACGACCGCTTTGAGTTGGTTGTTGCGCAGCCTGTCTTCGATGTGCTCGCGCTCCGAAGAATCGAGTTGCCCCGAGTAAGCAGCCACGTCGAAACCACGAGAAACAAGGAAACCCGCCAGGCGTTCGGTTTCTGCGACCGTCAGCGCATAGACAATTCCTGAACCGTCCATCACCTTGAGCGCATCAGCGACCCACGCGTACCGCTCCAACGGACCCAACCCGGGGACGACGGCAAGCCGGAGCGACGAGCGCGCCAGTGACCCGCGAAACGTCCGAGTGTTTTCACCGAGCTGGCCGGCTACGTCGATGGTGACCCGCTCGTTGGCTGTGGCTGTCGTTGCCAGCACGGGAGCAGATGCTGCGACCTGGACGAGCGTGCGGGCGAGCCGCTGATAGTCCGGGCGGAAATCGAAGCCCCAGTCAGAGATGCAGTGCGCCTCGTCGATGACGATAAGCCCGGCCGAAGCAACCAAACCGGGAAGAAGCGCTGCGAAACGAGGGTTGGCCAGCCGCTCCGGCGAGACCAGGAGCACGTCGATGGAACCGTCAGCGAGCGACGCGAGGATTGGCTCCCAATCGTTTGCATTGGTCGAGTTGATGGTTGCGGCGACCAACCCGGCGGCGGTCGCTGCTGCGACCTGATCTCGCATCAACGCAAGAAGCGGGGACACGATGAGCGTCGGGCCGCGGCCTTGGGAGCGAAGCGCGGAGGTAGCAGCCCAGTACACGGCAGATTTCCCCCAACCGGTGGCCTGGACGACAAGCACGTTGGCCCGATCGTCGACGATCGCCTGGACTGCCGCAAGCTGATCGGCGCGGGCGCTGGCTCCGGGGCCAGCCATAGCCAGCAGAACACGGTCAAGGTGCTCTGCGGCAAGGTTGGTTGAAGCAGGAAGAGTCTGGCTCACCCAATCAGTGTCGCCGATGGGTGAGACACAAACGGTCCCAGTCGCGCTGAATCGGCTCCCAGGCTCCGCTGCATCTGCGGTCATGAACCAGCAGAGCACAGGTGTGTCCCCCGTGCTCCGCTCCGTGTCACCATTGCCGTGATGGATATTCCCAACAGCGGTCCCTCGCAGCAAGCCGTCGCGGCAGAGGCGATTTCGGATTTCATCGATGCCCTCGAAGCCGACCCTGCGATCGAACCGCACGGATTGATCATCCAACGGAACGGCCGTCGTATTGCCGAGGGATATTGGGCTCCACACTCCGCAGACCGAAGTCGGTTGGTCTACTCGCTCAGCAAAACGTTCACCGGCACAGCGCTTGGACTCCTACTCGGCGAAGGCCGGCTTGGGCTCGACGACTTGGTGAGCGACCATCTTCCTGACTACTTCACGTCAACTGACGAGCGCACCCGGCGGATACGAGTGCGTCACATCGCATCGATGGCGACCGGCCACGACCGTGAAATGCTTCTCGAAGCTCTCGTTGCCGATCCTGAAGACCCCGCTCGTGGCTTCTTCCAGATCGCACCCGACGCCGAGCCAGGAACACTGTTTGCCTACAACCAACCGCCTGTCCTGGCGCTTGCAACCATCCTCCAACAGTTGGCAGGCGAGCGACTCGTCGACTACTTGCGGCCACGGTTGTTGAACCCGCTCGGAATCGGGGACCTCCGTTGGTCGCAGCACTCCCCCGGTGTCGATCTGGGCTTCTCGGGTGTGCACACGAACCTCGACGCGATCGCCCGGCTGGGCCAGTTGTACCTCGACGACGGCGTATGCAACGGTGCCCGGCTGCTGCCAGCCGACTGGGTCGCTTCGGCGTCCAGTGTGCAGATCGAAAACCCGCAACGCGATCAGCCCGACTGGGCGCAGGGCTATGGATTTCAACTCTGGATGTCACGCCACGGCTACCGGGGCGACGGTGCGTTCGGCCAGTACATGGTTGTGCTTCCCGAGTTTCGAACGGTGATTGCCCTGTTCAGTTGCACCGAGGACATGCAACCCGTGCTGGACCTGATGTGGAAGCACCTGCTCCCGGCGATGGGATCGCCGGACACCGCAGCGAAGCGTCCGACAAGCGCCGATCTCGCGCTCGCGAGCCGGCTCACCGATCTTGCGCTCCCCGCAGTCACGCAGCGTTTGGGTGGTGGCCCTGTGAGACTCGACCCGACGGTCGGACCGCTGCTCCCCGCACCCACCAGAGCCCGGTCGCATCGCACAGTGCAATCGATCCAGGTCGGCCCCACAGGAGATCGCCTCATCATTCGCGAGGGCGACGGCTTCGTCCTTGACGTGCGCCTCTCGCCGGGCTGGTCAAGCAGCACAGATACGCCGTTCGCATCGAGTGCGACGACGTTGCCGGACGGACGAGTCGCCGTCGACCTGGTCCTCCTCGAAACACCGCACCGCCTGGAGATCGTGCTCGACCCCACTGCTCAGACCTTCACGACACGGTGGCCAGCGGTTCCGTTGTTCTCCGGCGATGCACTTCTTTCCTCGATGCGCGCCCCTGCGTGACGATCCGGCCTTGACGAACACGACCCGACATCTGAGGTCGTCGGTGGTGAGCGAGCGCTACTTTGTTATGTCAGTCCGAGCACCATCTGAGAGGAATCACCATGGCCGAAGTCGGTACCTATCTCACTTTTCGCCGCGACACCGAGGCTGCGTTCCTCTTCTACCGCGAGGTGTTCGGGGTCGAGTTCGAAGGAGCTGGCGTCATGCGCATGGGAGACAACCCACCCCCCCGAGGGTGCACCAGGTATGTCCGAGGAGGACAAGCAGCTCGTGATGAACGTCGGTATCCGCATCACCGGCGGGCACCTCCTGATGGGCACCGACGCTCCCGAGTCGTTCGGCTTCAACCTCAATGCTTCCGTCGTCCCGGGTCGTTCAGCGCAAGATCGTCCGTTCGTTGACTCAGGTCGATCGCGCGGGTCCGCTTGTTCCCTCTCGTTTGATCGGAAGTGGACCTACTTCCGGTTCGATCTGCTACCGGATGGTTCATTGCCACATCTGCGGTTCACGAAAATTGTCAGGCGAGTTTCCAGAAGGGGTCTGTCAGCCCGAGGCCAATGAGGATCGCCTGATTCTGGTCCCGTTGGTGCGGGCGCCAGTCCGCGGCCAGGCGATCGCCCCACCACGCGTGAGCGAGCTCGCACAGTGTAGACACCGTCAACGTGGCACCACCGGTTCGTCCGTTCAGCCACTCGGCCACATGCTCTTCCGACCGGAAGAGGTTCATGGTGCTTCAAGAGAAGACGATGTCATCCCACCATTGCGACGCAGGAACGAGACAGTGGAACACGATCGTTTCCGAGTCCGGACGACGATCGACAACCTCGACCATGATCGGTTCGCCGCAATCCGAGCAGGTGGTCTCGATCCGGCCGTCGACGTCCAACGCCGCACAGATCCCGAACGCGTCCCACGCGCAATTTGCGAACCAGGAGCGACCACCGGCCATTACCCGATACGGCGTCGGTTGCGCTGCGAACGGATTTGCCATACGTATCGCCGTCGTGCCGGGATACAGGACAAGCGCATGGGCATCGTGAAGTCGCCTCCACCCAGCGCCGGTTTCTTCGACCCCCACTCCGGCTTCGCTCGACGCCTCCTCGACGGAAGGGGCACGACCAAGGTCGACGAACATCCGATACGTCAGGTTGCGCAGCACCACATCGGAATCGTCCATAGTTCCGAGCGTACGACGCTTCACACTGCGGAGCTAGTTCATTGAGTCGCTTGGGGAGCGACTGAGTGAACGGTCTCGCGTCGGTAGTCTCGGCAGGGTGAACACCACGAAACGGCAACAACACCCTGCCGACGGTCACGGCCTCATCCGCGTGCAAGGTGCCCGGGTGAACAACCTCAAGGACATCAGCGTCGAGATTCCGAAGCGGCGCCTGACGGTGTTCACCGGGGTGTCAGGGTCCGGGAAAAGCTCGCTGGTATTCGGCACCATTGCTGCGGAGTCACAGCGCATGATCAACGAGACCTACAGCGCGTTCCTGCAGGGCTTCATGCCGACGTTGGCGCGGCCCGACGTCGACGTGCTCGACGGGCTTACCACTGCAATCATCGTTGACCAGGAACGCATGGGCGCCAACACCCGCTCTACGGTCGGCACCGCGACAGATGCGAACGCGATGCTCCGCATCCTTTTCAGTCGACTTGGAAAGCCACACATCGGCTCGCCAAACGCGTTCTCGTTCAACACCGCAACGGTGAGCGCTGCCGGCGCGATCACCATCGAAAAGCGCGGCGAGAAGACGGTCGAGAAGCGCACGTTCCACCGGGCAGGTGGAATGTGCTCACGGTGCGAGGGGGTGGGCTCCGTCACC
>JANNBN010000129.1:0-129684 GCA_031385545.1 Acidimicrobiia bacterium
TCGGCCGTGGCGCGCGGAACTTCCGTGCCTACGCCGACCTCGCAGAGAAGTACCAAGAGCGTGTGTGGTCATCCAACGGAACGGCCAACCGGGTGATCCGCATGCCGGCCGGACCAACCGTGGTTATTACCCCGTGGAACGCGCCGTTCATGCTGTCCACCTGGAAGTGCGCCCCGGCCCTTGCCGCCGGCAACACGGTCGTTCTGAAACCGGCGGAGTGGTCGCCCCTGTCGGTCTCCCTCTTGGCCGACCTGTGCGTCCGGGCGGGCTTTCCACCCGGCGTGTTCAACCTTGTGCAGGGCATCGGTGAAGAGGTCGGTGCCGCGCTGGTGAACGATCTCCGAGTCCGGCGCATCAGCTTCACCGGGTCACCCGAGACGGGTCGCATCATCGGTGTTGCAGCCGCGCAGAACCTGGTGCCGTTCACCGCAGAGCTCGGCGGCAAAGGCCCGTTCATCGTGCTCGACGACGCAGACCTCGATGTTGCCGCCAAGAAGGCAGCGGTCATGTTCGATGACTCCGGCCAGGTCTGCTTAGCCGGTACCCGCCTGCTGGTGCAGGAAGGCGTGCGTGACGAATTCCTCCGCCGCTTTCACGCCTACACAGATGCCCACGTACTCGGGGATTCGCGAGACCCGGGTACAACGATGTCGCCGCTGATCCATCCCGAGCACCTTGCGCGGGTCGCCGACTTTGTCGATCGGGCGCGCGCTGCGGGCGATACTGTCGTCCGCGGTGGAAAAGTGTGGCGCGACGGAGGGCTGTGGTACGAGCCAACTGTCATCGAGCCGAAGAGCAACGACAGCGACATCGTGCAGCACGAAGTGTTCGGACCAGTGGTCACCGTGCAAATCTTCGCCTCGGACGGCGATGCCGTTGCGTTGGCGAATTCCACGGCATACGGCCTGTCGGCGATGATCTTCACGACGTCGGCTGGGCGAGCTGATCACGTGGGCCGGGCGGTCCGTGCAGGCACCACCTGGGTCAACACGTTCCTGGTGCGCGATCTCACCGCACCGTTCGGCGGGATGGGAATCTCGGGCATCGGTCGAGAAGGCGGCGACTACGCGCTGGACTTCTGCAGTGACCTGAAGACGCTGCAGATCGTCGAAGGGTCGGTGAGCTGATGGGCCAGATCGTCGGTGCTGCGCTTGTCGCCCATGTCCCCACCATCGTGCTGCCCGAAGAGACCCGCAAGGAACTGAACGAAGGCAAGGAGATCAGCCTGGTGCCAGGGCTGCGCCGGCTGCGTGCCGAAGTGATGGATCATCTCGACATCGACACGGTTGTGGTGCTCGATTCGCACTGGTTCACCACGGTCGAATTCGTCATCGCGGCCCAGCCCAGACGTCACGGTCTCTATACGTCCGAAGAACTGCCACGTGGCATGTCGCAGATGCCCTATGACATCACCGGCGACCCCGACCTGGCGTGGGCGGTTCATGCGCTTGCCGAGCCGCATGACGACATGTGGATCACCGCCATCGACGACCCGCATCTGCCGATCCACTACCCGACGGTCAACCTGCTCGGCTTCCTGCAGCGGGACGAGCGGTGGGTATCGATGAGCAATTGCCAGACCGGCGAGCTGCACGATTACCTGCTCGCCGGCCAGCTGCTCGGCGAAGCCATCCGTCAGTCGGACCGCCGAGTGATGCTGCTTGCGTCGGGCGCGATGTCGCACACGTTTCACCCGCTGCAGACAATTCGCCAACACGAGATGTCGGACCCGTCGCACATCTTCTCGCCCGAGGCCCGTGAGTTCGACGAGCGAATCCTCAACTGGTGGGCACACGGCGACCATGCGAGTGTGGTCGCTGCCTATCCGGACTTCCGCCGGTTCCGTCCCGAAGGCCGGTTCGGCCACTACCTCACGATGTTGGGAGCACTCGGCGGCGCTGCGTGCACCGCGGTCGGTACACCGTTCTCGGACTACGAAAACGCGGTCGGAACCGCGCAGATTCACGTCAATTTCGAGTTGTGACCCGTGAGGTGGGCAGCCCGTTGACTGGCCGACGCGATCAGTGCGGCGCGGCCGGATTCGAAACCATGCGGGAGATCGGTCCGCCAGACGTCGTGGTGGTAGCCGGAAGGAGGCGGAGACTTGAGCAACCCGACCGGACTTGTGGGTGAAGCGAGTTTGCGGCCGTTACGGGTTCAGTGTGTCACCAACCGGTCAGGAACCCCAACGTGACTGGCCGAACCGATAGCCGACCGAGCGAACGGTTTGGATGAGGTTGTGCTCTTCGCCCATCTTGGCGCGGAGACGCCTGATGTGGACATCGACGGTGCGTGCGCCGCCGTAGTACTCGTATCCCCACACCCGTGACAGGAGCGTCTCGCGGGTGAAGACTTTGCCGGGGTGCGTGGCCAGGAACTTGAGCAACTCGTACTCCATGTATGTGAGGTCGAGCGGTTTGCCTTCCATTTGCGCCTGGTAGGTCTCGAGGTTGAGCACCAGCGGACCGACTTCGACCAGACCTGGCCGCGCCGTCTTTCCTGCCCGCCACATCGAATGCTTCAGCCGCGCCTGCAGTTCGACCGGGTGAAATGGGTTGAGACAGAAGTCGTCGTAGAGGTCTTCGCGTAGTTCCAACTCTGGGAGCTGGCCGCCAGATACCAGCAGCAGTAACGGTGACAGCGGCGCGTCGCGCTTTCGCAACGAGCGGCACAGCGCCCACGCGGACTCGGGATCGGTGTCGGCGAAGACGATTGCTCCGCCCCAACCGGCTTCAGGCTCGGCCCGCTCGGCGGCGAGCGCCGAATTGACGGCGTGCCACTTGTACCCCGACAGGTCGAGGGTTTGGACCAGCGCAGCGGGAGGCGGGTCCGGAAAGAGCAGCAGTGGTTGTGCGCCGGTCAACACGGTTTGGTCCTCGCTCACAAGGAGGGAAGGTAGCGCTCCAGCTCGAACTGGCTGACATGCGTCTTGTAGGCCGACCACTCTGCCCGCTTGTTGCGCAGGAACCACTCGAATACGTGCTCACCGAACGCGTCTGCAACCAGCTCGCTTTCTTCCATCACGTTGACCGCCTCTGAAAGCGAGGTTGGAAGGGTTTGTATGCCCTTCATCAACGCCTCATGCGGTGTGAGCTCTGACAGGTTCTCGGTGAGTTCACCAGGCAGCGTGTATTCCCGCTCGATGCCGCGCATGCCAGCTTCGAGCAACAGCGTGAGAGCCAGGTACGGGTTGCAAGCAGGGTCTGCGGCACGGTATTCAATGCGCGCAGACGATGTTTTGTCCCGCTTGGGTTTCGGAACCCGAACGAGCGCGCTGCGGTTGTGGTGTGCCCAACTGACGTAGACCGGCGCTTCGTATCCGACAACCAGGCGCTTGTACGAGTTCACCCACTGGTTGGTGACCGCCGTGATTTCCGGAGCATGTTTCAGCACGCCGGCCAAGAACCGTTGGCCAGTCTCGGAAAGCCCAGGCCCGTCGGGTTTGGCAAATGCGTTCTCGTCGCCGCGGAACAACGAGAGATGAAGATGCATGCCGCTGCCCTGAACGCCGCTGATGGGCTTGGGCATGAACGTTGCGTACATACCCCTCTCCATCGCAACCTCCTTCACGACCAAGCGACTGGTCATGATGGAGTCCGCCATGGTGAGCGCGTCGGTGTAGCGCAGGTCGATCTCTTGCTGGCTCGGCGCTTCCTCATGGTGCGAGTACCGCACAGGGATGCCGAGCGCTTCGAGGTGATGGATGGTGCGGCGTCTCAGGTCGCCTGCTGCATCGGCCGCGGACAGATCGAAGAAGGTCGACGTATCGAGCGGGCGTGGCGGCTTCGACGGGTCGTTGTCGGCGAAGTAGAAGTACTCGAGGTCCGCGCTGGCGAAGTACCGGTAGCCGGCGGCACCCGCCCGGTCCAGGGCTCTGCGCAGCACTTGGCGAGGGTCGCCCAGGAACGGCTGACCTTCGAGGTCGGTGACATCGCAGAAGATCCGAGCAACCGGATCGTCTGCCCGCCAGGGAAGGATTTCGAACGTTGACGCGTCGGGCAGCGCGATCATGTCGCTCTCCACGTGGCGGCTGAACCCGTCTATCGCTGACCCGTCGAAGCTCAGGCCTTCTTCAAGCGCGTTCTCCAACTCTGCCGGTGAGATGGCGAGGCACTTGAGGAACCCGAGCACGTCGGTGAACCACAGTTGGACAAATCGCACCCCGCGTTCTTCGACGGTGCGCAGGACGTATTCGTTGAGCTTCGAGCGGCTCGGCGTGCCGTTGTCGGACATACTCACATGATCGGCCATGAAACGCAGGTGGGACCAGAACTACCCGGCTGGTTCACAGAGCGTTCACAAACGGGCAACGAACGAGAAATGGCATGCCGCGACGCTGTGCAACGCCGGAACGTCGAATGTCAGCCCATCGTGGTGAGCGTCCGCTGAACCAGCGATAATCGACACCGCATTTCAACATCTGCACACACTGCACCGGGCAGATCCCGGCCAACTCTCCCGCATTCGCATACAAAGGAACCTCCCGTGGCCTTCCAAGCTGAGTACATCTGGATCGATGGCGCCAAGCCAACCCCGTCGCTTCGTAACAAGACGAAAGTTGTCGCAGACGGCGGAGACCTGCCGATCTGGGGCTTCGATGGCTCGTCCACCGAACAGGCCCCGGGCGATAAGTCCGACTGCGTTCTGCGCCCGGTTTGGAGCTGCCCGGACCCCATCCGCGGTGGCAACAACGTGCTGGTCATGTGCGAGGTCCTCCTCAACGACATGACCCCGCATCCCACCAACACCCGAGCAGCAGCGGCCAAGGTTGCCAAGAAGTTCGCCAAGCAGGAACCATGGTTCGGTATCGAGCAGGAATACACCATGCTCGCAGCCGACGGCCGTCCGCTCGGCTTCCCCAAGGGCGGCTACCCGAAGCCTCAGGGTCCGTACTACTGCGGCGTCGGTACCGGCCGTGTCGTCGGCCGCGACATCGTCGAGGCTCACACCCAGGCCTGCCTTGATGCCGGCATCTCGATTTCGGGCACCAACGCCGAGGTGATGCCCGGCCAGTGGGAGTTCCAGGTCGGCCCGCTCGGCACCCTTGAAGTGTCGGACCAGTTGTGGGTCTCCCGTTGGCTGCTCCACCGCATCGCCGAGGACTTCGACGTCATCATCAGCCTCGATGCCAAGCCTGAAAAAGGCGATTGGAACGGCGCCGGAGCGCATACCAACTTCTCGACCAAGGCCATGCGTGAAGACGGCGGCTACAAGGTCATCGAGAAGGCCTGCGTCGCGCTCGGCAAGAAGGTCATGGAGCACGTCTCCAACTACGGCTCCGACATCGAAAGCCGCCTCACCGGACAACACGAGACCGCCCCGTACAACAAGTTCAGCTACGGCGTCTCCAACCGTGGTGCATCTGTCCGCATCCCATGGCAGGTGCCGATCGATGGCAAGGGCTACCTCGAAGATCGCCGCCCCAACGCAAACATGGACCCGTACCTGGTT
This sequence comes from Acidimicrobiia bacterium, assembly GCA_031385545.1. Classification (GTDB taxonomy): domain Bacteria; phylum Actinomycetota; class Acidimicrobiia; order Acidimicrobiales; family JANYDT01; genus JANNBN01. Next base: position 5,452 of record JANNBN010000129.1, read on the forward strand.
GCACGGCTGATCACTGACACCTGCTGTTCGGCCCTCGCCTGATCCTCCCCGTCCGCTGAGGGGCCGTCCTCGCAGCGCCAAGTTCCCTTTCGAGCAGCCCCGTCCTCCCCCGGCGGGGTTGCTTGTCGTCGCGAGAGACCCCGAAGACGCTTTGCGAGGTGTTCTGCCGCAACGGAATCGGCCCCGAATCGGCCCCGAATCGCAGCGAATCGCACCCACTGGCTTCGGAATGCCAATGTCGTGCCGATGAACTCCGAACCAAACGCCGAGGCGCTGCCCCAACGCGTGATGCGCCGGTTCGACGTCGTGGTGCTCTGCAACTTCCTTGCGCTCGGTGTCATCGTCGCAGCGGTGCCTCGCTACCTGCATTCGGTGTTGCACGTCGATCGATTCCACACCGGTGTTGCGACCACCAGCTACTTCGTTGCAGCGCTGCTGGTGCGTCCGTTCATCGGCGCGGCCGTCGATGGGATGGGGCGACGCCCATTCCTGGTTGTTCCGCCTGCGTTGATCGGTGTGCTGACTCTCGCGTACGCCCGCGTGCATTCGGTGCCAGGAATCACGCTGCTTCGGTTCGTCGCCGGAGGTCTGGCTGCGCTGTTCTTCACGTCGGTCGCGCTCGCCGTGACAGATCTCGTACCGGACCACGAACGCACCCGCGCTCTTGGACGTCAGAGCGTGATGACCTACACCGGCTTCATCATCGGGCCGATACTGGTCGACCGGCTGCTCGAAGTCGGCTGGACGGCTGTCTGGCTGACGGCCGCGGCGCTTCACGTCTTGACGTCGGCAATCGCCCTGACGCTCCCAGAGACTGCAAGTCCAGACGCAACGACGTCGGCCAGGCCGGGTTTCGACAGGCGGGTGGTGCGACCCGCTTTCGCGATCATGGCTGCCAACTTCTCGTTCGGTGCGCTTGTCACGTTCAACCCCGAATATTCCGAACGTGCGGGTATCGCGCACCCGGGCCGACTCTTCGCCGTGTATGCGTTGGCTGTCGTCGCGGTTCGCTCGCGTACTGGGCCGATCGCAGACCGCATCGGACCCGCCCGGTTCACGGTCCCTGTTCTCACGCTGGGCAGCGTGGGGTTGGTGGGGCTTGCGTTCGCGAACGCGCCCTGGCAGTCTTTCGTCGCCATCGCGGTGGTCGGAGCCAGCATCGGCTCGGCTTTTCCTTCGGCCACCGCTGCGGCGCTGCAGCGAGCCGGCGAGGGTGACCGAGGCAAGGCTATGGGTACCGCGCTGGCCATGGGCGACATCGGCCAGGCGAGCGCCGGACCCCTTGTCGGCTATCTGTCCACTCAATGGGGTTTCAGATGGGTCTACCTCCTGCCCGCGCTGCTCGCGTTGGTTGCCGCTGCTGTACTGGCGACGATGCCCGAAGTCAGGGGTGCGAAGCTCGGGCACGGCTGAAACGAACCGCTTCCATGCGGTCGTGGCCTGCTGCTGGCCAACTATCTATCTAGACGCATCGGTTTGCCATCTTCCCGATGACCGGGTTGCCAGATGTGAGCAGTTCACCCGGCTTCAGGAACCGGCCGCGCGCGGCACCGACCCCGCTGGGCGTGCCGGTGAAAATGATGTCCCCTGGCACAAGTGTGCAGATGCCCGATAAGTACTCCACGAGGTCAGGCACCGAGAAGATCAAATCGTTGCTGCGCCCGTGCTGCATGCGCTCTCCGTCCACCTCGCACCAGAGTTCCACATCGTCGGGGTCGTCGAACGAGTCGACCGAGACGAGGGCCGGACCGATCGGGCCGAACGTATCGAAAGACTTGCCGAGAGAAAACTGCGGCGGCGTACCTGTGCGTTGCACCACTCGGTCGCTGACGTCCTGACCAAGCGTGAGGCCGGCGACGTGGGACCACACGTCGGGGCGGGCGATGTTGCGCCCACCGGTGCCGATCACAACCACCAGTTCGACTTCCCAGTCGACCGTCTTACTGCTGAGCACGATGTTGTGCGTGGGGCCTGTCAGGCAGCTCGGAAATTTGGTGAACGTCAGCGGTGCCGGAGGAAGCTCGGCACCGGTTTCCAAGGCGTGGGCGCGATAGTTGAGCCCGATACCGAACACCTTCGTCGGGCGTGGCGGGCACGGCCCGAGTAACGCTGGATCGACGCCGCCATCGGGTGCGAGGCCATCGAGACCGGATTGCATGGCGTGCAGTTCGGAGTGCCGTGCGATGGCCACCATGGGATCGGCCAGCGTCGGGTCGCCCGATATCCGAGCGAGATCGAACCAGTCGCCGTCGACATCGAGCGCCGCACGGCCGGACACGTTGATCAGTCTGAACATGTTCCCGATTCTTCCGCGTTCGTGACTGCAAAGTGCGGTCCTGGCTCGGTCAGGTATCCAGCCAGCGGAAGCGACTCCAGCCCGGGACCGTCTCGGCTCCGAGCGACTCGTAGAAGCGGATCGATGGTTCGTTCCAGTCGAGGACCATCCACTCGACCCGGCCTGCGGTGCGGGTTCGAAGGTCGTTGAGGAGTGCGAGCCCGAAACCCATGCCCCGGTGTTCAGGGCGAACAAACAGATCTTCGAGCCATATTCCCCGATCGCCGCGGAACGTCGAGAAAGTCGGGAACCACAAGGCAAACCCGGCGACGGAACCGTTGACATCGTCGATCGCCAGCGTGACCCTGACAGGAGACCCCTCGCCGAACATGCCGTCGCGCAACGAGTCTTCGGTCCACACCACTTCATGGGCCAACTGCTCGTACTCGGCAAGTCCGCGGATGAGCGCGGCAATGGAGTGCAGGTCGTCGGGGGTTGCGTCGCGCAGGCTCATCCGTGTCGGTCTAGCAGCCCGCTCAATTCGCAAATTCTCGACGGTCTTGATTCATGATTCTTGATGCTCGGCGCGTGCGGTCAGCGCCGTGCAGCGCCTTCGTAGCCGCTCAGTACGTTCACGACGTTGATGCCGATCGCATCGACCGCGTAGCCACCCTCGAAGACGAACAGGGTGGGGACTGCAAGTGCAGCAATACGTTCCCCCATTCGGAGATAGTCGGATTGTCGGAGACGAAATCTGCTGATCGGATCACCTTCGAACGTGTCGACCCCGAGTGACACCACCAGCGCCTCGACCTGCTGGCTCTGCAGTCGCCCGATCGCCTCGACCAGAGTGTGGTCGTAGGAACTCCAGTCGGTTCCCCATGGCAATGGAAAGTTGTGGTTGGCCCCGATTCCGGCGCCGGCCCCGGTCTCGTCCGCGTGGCCGAGAAAGTATGGGTACTCAACAAACGGGTCGGCGTGGACCGACGCGAACACCACGTCGCCCCGGTCGTAAAAGATGGATTGCGTCCCGTTGCCGTGGTGATAGTCGACATCGAGAATGCCGACCCGTGGTGCGCCGCTTGACAAGAGGGCTTGCGCTGCGACAGCGGCGTTGTTGAAGAAGCAATAGCCGCCGTACACATCCGCCGACGCGTGATGCCCTGGTGGTCGGCAGAGGGCGAACGCACTGGGTTCACCGTGGTTCAACAGGTCAACTCCGGTCAGGCCGACATCGACAGCCGCCGTGATGGCTCGCCATGTGCCGGCCGTGATGGGAGTCCCAGCGTCGAGCGAGAAGTACGAGAGCTTTCCGTCGATCGTGCGCGGCACGCGGTCATGGCGCAACGTACGCGTCGGCCAGGTGAGCGGGAGCGCGTCGTAGGAACCGTGTTCAGCTTCCCATTCATCCCAAGCCGTACGCAGGAAGTCGATGAACGGAGGCGTGTGCACCGCTGCGATGGGTTCCAGGCCGTGGGCGCTGGGAGAGACCACCGTGCCTAATCCGGCGGACCGAACCTGGGCGAGGACCAGGTCAGCGCGACGCGGCATCTCGAAGCAAGGAACCAATTTGCCGTCGTTGAGTTCGGACACACCGTCTTGAAGACGATGATCATCGGAGTAGACCGTCTGCACGGACCTTATGGTGCCAGACTCAGGCGGTCCTCCGGCCGCTTCGGTCATGTCCATTTACGCGTCCTATCGGTCTTCGTCGCGTCGAGGAGCGTGCCAACATCAAGCGGTGGCAGTGCTGGTGGACGAATGCAGGTGGCCTTGGAGAGGGCGGCTGTGGTGTCACCTCGTCAGCGATGTGTCGTTCGACGAATTGCACACGTTCGCACGGTCCCTTGGCATCGCGCGTGTTGCCTTTCAAGGCGATCACTACGACCTGCATGACGGAGGCAGAGCTGCTGCAATCATCGGCGGTGCACAACCGGTTCCTGGCCGTGAGTTGGTCCGCTCCCTCGCGAGAGCCGGGTTGCGGCGGGGGCCGGCGTTTGCCCGTGGAGGGCTCGGAGCAGTCGCCGGTCTCCCGGCACCACGGCTGGACACGGATCGGTTGGTGCTTCGTCAGTGGGCAGCCGACGACACCGAACCGATGCATGCGATCGAGTCCGACCCACAGGTGATGCGGTACCTGGGAGGCCCGGTCTCGATGCATGCCACGAGGCAGCGTCTCGACAGGGAAGCCGTCGGTCTTGCGCTGCGAGGCATCGGCCGATGGGCGGTTGCACGACGCGACACCGGCGAGCTGATCGGCCGTGTCGGAGTGAGCGGCGCAGACCCGTTGCTTCCGTTCTCACCGGCGCTCGAGATCGGATGGTGGCTGAGCCGCGCGAGCCAAGGACACGGGTTCGCCACCGAAGCGGCGGAAGCCGCCCTTCGGTACGGCTTCCACACGCTAGAAGTGGATCGCATCGCAGCATTCAGCGTTCCTGAGAATGTGGCATCTCGAGCCGTCACCGCCCGGCTGGGGATGGTCGAAGCTGGCGAGTTCGACCATCCACGGTTCGACCCACCGATGCGTCGCCACATCGTTGCCTGGCGGATCCGGTGAGGAAGCCGTGCCGGCAATTCAGCGGCCGCTGAGGCGACCGATGGTTCCCGATGTGCTGGTGACCCACACCTCACCATCGGGAGCGGTGTTGAACGAGGCCAAGTTGTCCAGCGTGACTCCGAGCCGCCGCGACTGCCACACGCCGCCGGTTGTGCGCTGACCAACCGAGGCGATCCAGCCTTTGCAGAAGTCGCCGTAGAGGAACCGGCCGGCCAGACCCTTGAGCGATTTGCCGCGATAGAACACCCCGCCAGTCACTGAACATCCGTCTGCATGGGAGTACTCCGTGACGGGGTCGACTGAACCAGTCGGCTTCCTGCCGCCCTCGAATGCATGCTTGCCCTCCCGGAGTTTCCATCCGAAATTTGTTCCGGGCCGGTCAAGGCTGACCACGCTGATCTCTTCGTATGTCCCCTGGCCGACGTCACCGATGAACAATCGCCGTCCCTCCGCGTCGATGTCGTAGCGCCACGGGTTGCGCAACCCAAGGGCCCAGACCTCTGGCCGCCCTCCTCTTTCGGCGAACGGGTTTCCTGCCGGAATTCGATATGGGCGCGTATCATCTGGGCGAGGGTCGATCCGTAACATCTTGCCGAGCAGCGAGTCGACGTTCTGCGCCCGGTTCTGCGGGTCGCCACCTGATCCACCGTCACCGGTGCCGATCCACAGCATGCCCTCAGCATCCACGACAACGTGTCCGCCGTTGTGGTTGCCGTATGGCTGTGTGATCGACAAGAGCAGCCGCTCGCGCGTGGCGTCGGCGGAAATGGTCTGCCATGCGTACTCCCGGATCTCGGTGTCACCGGCTGTGTTGGTGAGGTTGACGAACAGCAGCGAACCGTTTCTCGAAAACGCGGCACCGAGCAGACCCTGTTCGCCGCCGCTGCTCACCTCCTTGGTGAGATCGAGCGCAATACCCATGGGAGCAAGGGGCTTTCCGGCCAGCATTCGGATGGTGCCGACCTTCTCAACCACGAACGGTGCCTTGGTCGTTGGGTGCCAAATGACTGCAATCGGCGAATTGGCGGTCGCCACCGTGGTGAGCCGGAACGCGCTGCTGCCGGAGGCAGCGGATGCGGACCGAGATCCGACGTGGCGTAGACCTCCGAAGGTCAGGATGAGCGCGAGCCCGAGCCCGAGCCCGAAGGAACGTTTCGTGGGAGGCATTCCCTCCATGCTCGCTGAAGAGTGACCTGTTTGCGGACACTGCACCGTTCAGCGCTCCTGCGGGTTCAGTACGGTGGTCGGATGGGCAAACCCCGTTCACCGAAGGGCCGCGCCGCGCTTGTATCGCAGCGGTTGGCCGAGCTGTACCCCGGAACCGCCAAAGAACTCTGTGAACTGGATCATCAGAATCCCTTTCAGCTGCTTGCAGCCACAATCCTCAGCGCGCAGACAACCGATGCGCGGGTCAACATGGTGACGCCGGTTCTTTTCGATCGCTACCCAACGCCGACAAGCCTGGCATCGGCGATTCCCGAGGAGCTCGAGGAAGTTGTCCACTCCACGGGCTTTTACCGGAACAAGGCGAAAAGCCTCATCGGGATGGCGCGGGCGCTGGAAGACCGTTTCGACGGATCCGTCCCGGTTTCGATCGAGGACCTTGTCACGGTTCCGGGCACTGGTCGCAAGACAGCGAATGTGGTCCGCAGCGTCGCCATGGGTTTGCCGGGGTTGCCCGTCGATACACATGTTCTTCGACTCTCGAAGCGGCTGGGTCTGGTGGCCGGCGATCTGGGGGATGACCCGGTGAAGGTCGAGTACGCCCTGAACGACCTGGTCCCGGCGGGGGAGCGCGGTGCGTTCAGCTTGCGTGTGATCCTGCACGGCAGGCGCGTGTGTGATGCGCGCAAACCGCAATGCGGTGCCTGTGTCTTGGCCGATTTCTGCCCCAGTGCGGGGAAGGTGTAGCCGGTACTCAGCTGTGCTACGAACCCCGCATCGGGCGGATGAGCCCCTCTTGCATCACCGACACCACCAGTTCGCCCGACTGCGTGAAGATTTCGCCTCGCGCCAGTCCGCGGGCGCCGTACGCGGCAGGCGACTCTTGGTCGTAGAGCATCCATTGGTCGGCACGAAACCGACGATGGAACCACATCGCGTGATCCAATGAAACGCCCATCATGGAGCCGTCTTCCCAGCTGAGATTGTGCGGCAGCAGGATGGAATCCAGCAGGGACATGTCTGACGCGTAGGCAACGACGCATGCGTGGAGCAGCGGGTCGTCCGGAAGGGTGCCGACCGGCCTGAGCCAGACTTGCTGGCGTGGGTCACCGCCCGCTTCACGTCTTGATCGCAACGAGGGTGAAGCGGTCCGTGTGTCGATCGGGCGTTCGCGCTGGAACCACTCGATGTGCATCATGTCGGCGTAGCGTTCGGCGAAGGTCGGAAGGGACTCGGGGTCGGGCGCCGGTGGCATCGGCCGCTGATGCATCGGGCCGTCTTCGTGCGCATGGAACGAAGCGGACAGGTTGAAGATCGGTTCCCCGTGCTGGACTGCCACCACTCGACGTGTCGCAAAACTTCTTCCGTCGCGGATGCGGTCCACGAGGTAGAGCGTCGGCCGATGAGGGTCGCCCGGCCGGAGAAAGTACGCGTGCAGAGAATGAACGGGTTTGTCGGCGACGGTGCGCCCGGCCGCAACTAATGCCTGTGCGGCGACCTGCCCTCCGAACGTTCGTAACCGGTTCTCGTCGGTATGCGGGCCGCGGAACACGTTGAGCTCGATCTGCTCAAGATCGAGCAGGCTGATGAGCCGTTGCAGCGGTCCCGGGTCGACGTCGTTTGCAGACATGCGCTTGAGTTTCGCACCCATGAACTGAACCGTCGCTCAAGTTGGTCGCCAGCCATGCCGATTGTCCCTGACATGGAATCGGTCGATCTAAACTTGCCAGCTGTGCAACTGACACCGCGGCGGGTTTTTGCTTGGCTGCGCACCGAGACGGGCCGAAAATGGTTGCTGTACGGCACCGTTTCAGGTATCGCCATTCTGACCTCCTGGCTGTCGTTCGCCTTGGCTCACAACATTCTTGGATGGACCATTGTCGCAGCCCAGGTGTTCTCGGTGATCGTGAGCACCGTCCCTGCGTTCTTCCTCAGCCGGTCGTGGGTGTGGGCCAAAGATGGCAAGGTGTCGTTCCAGAAGGAAGTGCTCCCGTTCTGGATTCTCTCCCTCATTCAGTTCTTCATTTCGGTGGGCGTCATCAAGCTCGCCGAGAAGTGGATCAACTCCACGTTCGACGACCGGGCGACCCGCACGGTCGTGGTGCAGATCATCAACCTGGTGCTCTACGGCGCAATGTGGTTCGGCAAGTTCTTCTTCCTGAACAACCTGTTGTTCAGGGCTGAGCGCAGCGCCGAGACCGCAACTCCTTCTTCCCTCATCTAACCCGTTGCGAGCGCCGTGCAGCCATGCGTCGTTCGCGGCAACCGCACGCCAGTAGTTTCGCTCCGTGGGCCTCGCTGACGATCTCCGTGCGCTGTCGGCAGACGACCTCGCAAAACTGCTGACAGCACGCCCAGAGTTGGCTGAGCCGCCGCCGGTCACCATGACCGACCTCGCCAACCGTGCCGCCGCCCCCTACAGCGTCCAACTGTGCGTGTCAGCGCTTAACGCGTTCGGCATCCAGGTACTGCACGGAGTTCTGCTTTTAGGCGGCCGAGCAACGCCCGGATCCCTTGCGCTTCTCAGCGCCACGACCGCGCCAGAGACAATCCTGCTCGACGAACTTCACCGCTTGCGAACTCTCGGGCTGGTTTCCGTTCAACATGGGATGTGGAGGATGGCCACCGCCGTGTCGCGGGTCTTGGCGCGCCCGTTCGGCCTGGGCGAAACCCTTGAGCACAGTTTCGACCGTCACGGGCCGGCCGACCTGCGAGTCATCGCCGAAAACCTCGGTCTTGATCCGGTGGTGGGCAAGGTCGGCCTCATCCGCCTGATCGCCAACCATCTCCGTGATCCGCAGCAGGTTCTGGCACTCCTGGAACGGCTGCCGGCAGAGACGGTCGAGATGCTCACCCATACAGTGCTGCTCGGCACGTCGGTCCTCCACGTCCCGGGCCTCATGCAGCGCATGAGAGTTCCACTTGAAGCAGCCCAGTTGCTCAGCCACGGCATGATCGTTCCGTTGGACTGGGACCAGGCCGAGATCCCGCGCGAAATCTCGCTAGTGCTTCTCGGCGGTAAACCACTGCGCGCATACGACATGCAGGCACCGTCGGTCCTCGGCAACGGTAACCCGATCCTGGACGAGCGGGTGGCCCCTCCAGCGTTGGTCGACCTGCTCTCGCGGTTGCTCATTCGGCTTGCCGAGCAACCGGTTGCTGCTCTGAAAGCAGGCGGGATCGGCATCACAGCCATGAAGTCGATCGCCAAGGAATTGGGGATCGATCAGCGGTTGGCCGTCCGGGTGGTTGGGTTCGCAGGCATGGCGCGGCTGATCTCACTCGAGCTGTACCAGTCCGAGGTCACCATCACCCCAGTGGGACGTGACTGGCTTGAAGCCCGTGGATCATCGCAGTGGCTTTCGGTGGTCGAGGGCTGGCGCAGGTCGACGCACGATCTTTCCGACCACCTGGTTGCCGAAGACCCGATTGCGCCGCTGCGCATCGACGCTGTGCTCACCAATGCACCATGGCGGCGCGCGCGGGTCATGGCTGCTCTTGACAGATCTCAGTTCGACGGGTCCGTCGATTTGCACTCGCTCGTCAACCACGTGCTGTGGGACGGACCGTCGCGGTGGGCAATGGCGGGCAAGGACGCGTACGACGCCGTCGGAGTCATCCTTGGCGATCTATCCGTCCTCGGCCTGGTGAAGGACAACCAGCTCACCAGCGCTGCCCGTGCGCTCATCCTCGGCGACCCCCAACGTGTCATCGAGCTGGTCAGTGCCGAGTTCCCGGACCCGCTTCATACGTTCACGGTGCAGGGCGACCTGACTGCGATCGCCCCGGGCGAACTCCGATCCGACATCGCGGCGGAACTCGGGGTGCTCGCAGATGTGGAGTCACGCGGCGGAGCCACGCTCCTGCGTTTCACCGACGAGAGCCTCAACCGTGCCATGGACCGGGGCCGGTCACCCGAGGTCATCAGCGAATTCCTCGAACGACATGCCCGCCCTTCGGTACCTCAAGCGCTCAGGGTGCTCGTGTCCGACGTGGGACGGCGCCACGGCAGAATACGAACTGGCGCTTCATCTAGTTATCTGCGCGCAGACGATCCGGCGGTGCTCGCTGCTGTGGTCAACAGCCGAAAGCTGACCAAGGCCAAGCTGCGGCTTCTGGCTCCGACGGTTGCAGTGAGCGAGCTGGACCCGGCGAGGTTGCTGAAGGCTGTTCGTGACGCCGGGTTCGCACCTATGCCTGAAGATGGCGGAGGGAACGTCATCGGAACGGCCCCAGATCCGAACAGCAGGAAGGCATTCCAGCGAGAGCTTCCTGACCGCTACGTCATTGACGCTGAGCGCTCATGGTCGGCTGGGCTGGCAGGCGCCGACGTTGCTGCTCTGCATCCGACCACCCCGGTGCGCAGGCTGGCTGACCGGCTCCGATCGGGACGGGTGTGAGTCTTTCCGAGCAGATCCTCGACGCCCTCGCTGCCCGCCCGGGCGCGCCCTCTGAGCGGGCGGCATTGCTGGAGTGGAGCAGCGCATGCGATCCGGTTGATCCGCCCGGTATTTCGCGCTTCCTCTTCGCCTTGTTCCGAGCGAGGGCTGATTTGCAACAGACCTTCCTTGGCATCTATCTCGACCCCGATGCGCGTCTCCGATATCTGCTGTGGGCTCATTACTTTGCGGGTCACGAAACCGGTGCGCCTTCCGAATTGATTCCCCCACTCCCGGCAGGGGTGACCTCGCTGACCCCCGCTCCCGTGGTCGATCCCTCCCCCCGACAACGAGGTGTCGGTGTGCTGGGATATCTACGGGCGATCCATGGTCTTGGCGCTGCTGCGCGTCGTCTTGTCCGGATTTTGGATTCAATCGGGGAGCCACTTCGTCTGTACCCCTACGACCACACGATCGCACCGCTGCTCCTTGACGGAATGGAGCGGGACTCACGTCTCGGTGTCGCGCGGTCGCACGATGATGTGGAGTTCCCCGATGTGCTTGTGGCCGTCCTCGGCCCGCACGAACTGAGCTTGGTCCCCGTGATCCTCGGTGGGTCGGCGTTGGCCGGCGTCAAACGGATCGGGTTGCTCTTCTGGGAAACCGATGTCCTGCCGCCAGAACTGGCGGACGGTTTCACCGACCTGTGTGAGGTATGGGTCACCAGCGAATACACTGCAGCCGCAGTTCGACCCATCCTGCCGAAGTCCACTGGACTGCACATCATCCCGCTCGGTGCCTCTGTCCTCGGCACATATGTTGACCCTGCGGTGCGGGCCGAAGCGCGTCGCGGCTGGTCTGAACGCCTCGGGGTGCTGCCCACAACCATCGTCGCCGGGCAGGTCTTCGACTACTCCAGCGGTGTTGAACGCAAGAACCCATCGGCGCTGGTTCACGCCTGGTGCCTTGCCTTTCCGCAGGCTGACCCGATTCGTCGAATACTGGTGTTCAAGACCATCGGGTCGGGCGCACACCGCGAACTTGCTTCCGAGTTCCGCGAGCGGGTGAGTTCCCTCGCCCGGTCCGATGTGTGCTTCGTCGATGACGCACTGCCGCCGGAGCAGCATGCTGCGTTCATGGAACGCCTCGATCTGGTTGCGTCGTTGCACCGTGCAGAGGGATACGGGTTGGTGTTGCTCGAAGCGATGTATCGCGGGATACCGGTCATTGCGTCGGCGTATTCCGGCAACCTGGCATTCATGAACGAAGCCAACTCGTGGCTGGTGCCGTGCGGTCCCACCGTGTTGCAAGCCGATGAGGGTCCGTATCCCGCAGGCTCTGCTTGGGGCGAGCCCGACGTCGCCGCGGCCGCAGCAGCGTTGCTGGACGTCACACTCGGACTATCCGGGCAAGATCCTCTGCGCGCAGAGCAAGTTGCCGACCGTGTGAGCGCTGCGCGGATGACAGCTCAACCACTTGTCGATGGTTCCGCTGCCGCAACCGCTGTCCAGGAACGACTCGCTGTGGTTCGAGCGACCCAACCTGGATGAGGCTGTTTGCTTCGGCCATCACTGAGGCGGGAGCGGCTGCGGTGCATGAGGTCCGATGTACCGAGCACTCACAATCCGTGCAGTGAGCGTTGACGCGTTGAACCCGTGGTCGACTCCCGAGTCAACGTTGATTATGGTCGGACCATGGCGATGTTGACTGCACAGGAAACCGCAGCGCGTCTTGGGGTCAAGCTGAGCACGGTGTACGCGTACGTGAGCAGGGGGGTGCTGAAAAGTCATATGACGCCAGACCGTACGAGCCGTTTCGACAGCAGGCAGGTCGAACAGCTGGCTGTCAGGGGACGCCCGCGGCTTTCGAGCCAGGAGAGTTCGATCAACCTGCTGATCGAAACTGGGCTGACGATGCTCAGTGAATCCGGTGTCGTCTACCGGGGACACCACCTCGCCGATCTTGTCGCAGCACACAGCTTCGAGGAGGTGGCTGAACTGCTGTGGACGGGGGTCCTGAGCGTCGGAAAACAAGCCGCTTGGGAGTCGCAACCCATCGGGCCATTCGACGTTCCGATCGACCAGCAGGTGCGTGTCATCTGTTCGCTCGTTCCACCCACGCCGCTTCGCTGGAGTGCTCCTGATCCGGCGAGTGTCGCAGCCGAGGCGAGGACGCTGCTGGCAACAATCGTCGATTCATTGATTCCCGTGGGTACCGTTGTGCGAACCCGATTGGTGGTCGGAGACCGGCGGCTCAGTGCGACGATCGCAGCCAGGCTGTGGCCCCGTCTCACGCGGACGGGTGCAACACCCGAAGGCTTGCGCCTGCTCAACACGGCGCTGATCGTGATGGCCGACCATGAACTGGCCACCTCTACGTTGGCGGTGCGGGTCGCGGCCTCAACACTGGCAAGCCCGTCGGCCGCCGTGCTGGCAGGGCTCGGGGCGATGCAAGGCCCCATGCATGGCGGGGCCAGCGGGTTGGCCAGGGAACTGCTCCTCGATGCACAGCAGCGCGGTGCCGCTGCGGCCGTGCAATCCAGGCTGGCGAATAACGAGAAGATCGCAGGCTTCGGGCATCGCGTTTACTCAGGCCCTGACCCGCGCGCAACGCTCATGCTCGACTTGATGCAACGGTCGCTCCCGCGTCACCGGGCGTTACAGGTCGCGCACGACGTGATCGACGAGACCGTCCAGCGAATCGACAAGCAGCCGAACATCGACATAGCGTTAGCTGCGTTTGAGGTGGCGATGGACATGGAGCCGAATTCGGCCGAGACCATCTTTACCGTGGCGCGCGTCGCTGGGTGGATTGCGCACGCAATCGAGGAGTACTCAGAGCCACCACTTCGTTTTCGGGCCCGGGCTCACTACACGGGACCCCTGGCCAAACCGAGGGTCAGCCCTCGACGACACTGAGCAGTTCGTCTGCGTGCTGCGCGCGGAGCACCTTCTTGTCGAACTTGCCAACGCTTGTCTTCGGAACGGCGTCGATGAACGCCCATCGTTCGGGAATCCACCACTTGGCAACGCGTTCGCCCAGGAACTGTCGCAGTTCTGCCGGAGTGACCGATGATCCTGGACGAAGAACGAGGCAAGCCATCGGCCGCTCGTCCCAGCGTGGATCGGGGACACCGATCACGGCAGCTTCGGCGATGGCAGGGTGAGCCATGATCGCGTTCTCCAGATCGATCGAGCTGACCCATTCACCGCCGGACTTGATGACGTCCTTGGTGCGGTCGGTGATGCGGAGATAACCGAGGGAATCAAGGGTGCCCATATCGCCGGTACGCAGCCAGCCGTCTCGGAACTTCTCCGGTGTTGCGTCGAGGTAATAGGCACCGGTGACCCATGGTCCGCGTACTTCGATCTCGCCGATGGTCGAACCATCCATCGGGGCAACCTCGCCCGTTTCCTCATTGCTGACGATACGCAGTTCGACGCCGGGAAGGACTCGGCCGGCCAGGTCGTGATAGTCCATGAACTCGTGCGGCTGCGCATACTTGTGCGGCTTGGCGAGTGAGCCGAGCGGTGAGGTTTCCGTCATGCCCCAGCCCTGCATGATCTGCAACCCGTACTTGTCCTTGAACCGCTGCATCAAGATGCGCGGCACCGCAGCGCCGCCAGAGGTGACCGACCGGACGGACGAAAGATCCAGCGGGTTCTGCTCGCCGTAGTTCCAGATGTCGTTCCAGATGGTGGGGACTGCAGCAGTCACCGTTGGCCGCGTGGCAGCGATGATTGCTGCGAGCGGCCCTGCCTGCAGGAACTGCTTCGGAAACACGAAGTCAGCACCGCAGAAGAACGCCGAGTACGGCATGCCCCATGCGTTGGCGTGGAACATCGGCACGATGACCAGCAGCTTGTCCGGCTCGTCGAGGCCCAGGACGGGTGCGCCAAGTGAGGCCAACGAATGCAGGTAGGTGGACCGGTGCGAATAGGCCACACCCTTCGGGTTGCCAGTCGTGCCCGAGGTGTAACACATGGCCGCTGCTTCGTGTTCGTCGAGCGTCTCGGGCCAGTCGAACACCGGTTGTTCAGCTGCGAGCAAGGTGGCGTAGTCGTGCACCTGAATTGACGGAAAGGTCTGGGTCAGCATGGAGCGGTCACCCTCGCCGATGACGATGAAATGCTGCACGTTCGGAAACGCGTTTGCGCCACCGGTCGCCTTGCAGAGCACCGGGATCAGCGACCCATCGACCACGATCACACGATCGTCGGCGTGGTTGACCACGTAGGTGAGCTGCTCAGGAAAAAGGCGAATGTTGAGGGTGTGCAACACGGCGCCCATCGACGGAATGGCGAGGTAGCACTCGAGGTGTTCCTGGTGGTTCCAGCAGAACGTGCCGACTCGCTGGTCGCCGGTGATGCCGATCCGGCGGAGCGCGTTGGCAAGACGCGCTGCATTGGCCGCTACGTCCCCGAACGTTGCGGTGCGAGTGACCGGTGCCCCTGAAGTGGGGTGGATCGAATCGACAGTGGTGACCGTCGACTGCGAGTGGATGGTGCCACCGCGGCGGAGGATCGCTGACACCAGGAGCGGGTTGTCTTGCATCGTGCTCTTCATGCGATGGACGCTACGCCAGGTGGCTCTTTGTTGCAGCAAGCCACGGTTTGCTGCGTCACGGCACGGAGTTGGCGTCGCAAAGGAAGCGAATATCGGCGCGTGGTCGTGGTGCTTGGCTACCGTGAAGGGATGAGCGACGGACCCACCCCAAACCCTCCGCAGGACCAGCCCTCATGGCCGACCCCCCAGGCACCTCAGGGGCCGCCTGCGCAGCCCGGGTGGACTCCTCCGTCTCCGCAGCCGACGGGGCAGCCGACGTGGCAGCCGACGTGGCAATCCGGCCCTGCAGGGTGGAATCCTCAGCCAGCGCAACCAGGGACGCCGGCACAACCAGGGTGGGTCCAACCCGCACAGCAAGCCGGGTGGCAGCCTGGTGGGCCGATGATCCCTCCATCGCCTGGGGTTTTCGTCCCGGGCCAGCAAGGTCCCAAGAAGCGTCGCAAGTGGCCATGGATTCTGCTCGCAATCTTCCTGCTGATGGTCGTTGGAGTCGGGGCATGCTCCGTTTTTCTGTTCAAAGCAGTCAGCGGCCCGGCGAAGTTCGCCAACCAATTCGCCGACAAGCTGTATAGCAACCCGGCCGCCGCAGCGGCGGACCTGTGCCCGGGTGCCGGCGACGATGCCGAGTCGCTGCAGCGCGCACACGACAACCTGGTGGCCAACGGATGGACTGGCGACAAGCGCCTTTACGGAACGCGGGTCAACAGCGTCAATGGCTACACAACAGGCGCTGTCGGAGGCACGCTTGGGTCCACGCCGGTCACCATCCTGATGGCCAAGGACGGTGGCGACTGGTGCGCGACAGACTTCATCGACACGTCGTTGTCGACGTTGCCGGACATCAGTATCCCCGACATCAGCATTCCGACCTGAGGGGACGGAACTTGGCCGATCAAGTCGGCATCATGAGCCCACGCGGAGTCGGCACCCACTATTGGCACTCGGGGCACTAGCCTTGCTCGTCGTGGCTGGGGGACCTCTTATCGTGCAGTCGGACCGCACGGTCCTCCTTGAGGTCGACCACCCCCAGTCATACGAGGCGCGCGCGGCCCTCGCCCCGTTCGCCGAGCTTGAAAAAGCCCCGGAGCACGTTCACACCTATCGCATCACGCCGCTGGCGTTGTGGAACGCCCGCGCTGCCGGCCACGACGCCGAACAGGCAGTCGACACGCTGCTGAAGTACAGCCGCTACGACCTCCCTCAAGCGCTGCTGATCGACATCGTCGACACGATGAGCCGATACGGGCGCCTCATCCTGGAGAACGACCCCATCTTCGGGTTGGTGCTGCGTTCGACCGACGCGGCCGTGCTGGCCGAGGTGCGCAGATCGAAGGTCGGTCCCCTCCTCGGTGACCTGGTCGGTCCTGACCTCGTCCAGATTCAGCCGGCGGTCCGAGGCCGGGTCAAGCAAGCCCTCATCAAGATCGGGTGGCCCGCAGAAGACCGGGCCGGCTACGTCGACGGGTCGTCGTTCACCATGGGCTGGACCCAGTCCGACGACGGCTTTCATGTGCGCGAATACCAACAGCATGCGGCCGACGCGTTCTGGGCAGGTGGAAGTGGCGTTGTGGTGCTGCCTTGCGGTGCTGGCAAAACCGTGGTCGGCATGGCCGCCATGGTCAAAGCTCAGGCGACCACACTCATCCTTGTCACAAACACCATTTCGGCCCGGCAGTGGCGCTCGGAAATTCTCGCACGTACTGATGTGCGCAACGAGGACATCGGCGAGTACTCGGGCGAACGCAAAGAGATCCGCCCCATCACCATCGCCACTTACCAGGTGATGATCAGCCGCAAGAAGGGCGAGTTCTTGCACCTCGACGTCTTCGATGCACAGGACTGGGGACTGGTGATTTACGACGAAGTGCATCTGCTCCCCGCTCCTGTCTTCCGTGCCACCGCAGACCTGCAGAGCCGTCGGCGGCTCGGGCTCACAGCGACGCTGATCCGCGAAGATGGGCAAGAGACCGACGTCTTCACGCTCATTGGCCCGAAGCGGTACGACATCCCGTGGAAAGACCTTGAAGCGCAAGGATGGATCGCGCAGGCCGATTGCGTCGAGGTCCGCGTCACCCTCACCGATGCCGAGCGGATGAACTACGCCCTGTCCGACCCCGACGAGAGCTACCGGATCGGCTCCACCGCACGGTCCAAGATCGCTGTGGTCAAGAAACTCGTCGAAGATCACCCCGACGACCTCATCCTGGTCATCGGGCAGTTCATCGACCAGCTCGAACAACTCGCAGCGCACCTCGACGCCCCAATCATCACCGGCAAGTCCTCGACCCGAGAACGTCAGCGACTGTATGACCTGTTCCGTCACGGTGAGATTCCGGTGTTGGTGGTCTCCAAGGTGGCCAACTTCTCCATCGATCTTCCTGACGCGTCTGTAGCCATCCAGGTCTCGGGCACGTTCGGTTCCCGACAGGAAGAGGCGCAACGGCTCGGTCGCGTCCTGCGACCCAAGAAGGACAATCGCCCGGCCCGGTTCTATTCGGTCGTCTCTCGTGACACCAATGACCAATCGTTCGCAGCCAACCGCCAGCGGTTCCTGGCCGAACAGGGTTACGCATACACAATCGTCGACGCGGCCGAAGTCTTGGGCGGGCCGCAGCCCGAACGCTCGGGTGGCTCGTTCGAAAACCCAGTTGACAGCCCGTCCGACGACACGGCCAACGACACCGCCAACGACGAGTCCGATCCGGTCGACTGACCACGGTCGACCACCGACCGCGCTGTCGACCAGCGTGTCGCCGAGTCCGGGTCGTGTGAACCACGTGTACCTGTCACGAGGGTGGATATGCCCTGAATAGGTATGGGCTGGATGGCGCGCTCGCATAGGCTGATCGCCTGATGTTGGTCCGAACTTCCCAGTCGAACCGCACGCGCCTCGTCTTGGGTGTTCTGATGACGGCCTTGCTTGCGTTCACCTCCGGCCTCGTTGTTTCTCCGGCGCGTGCGCAAAGCCTCAACCTCGACGTTCGGATCAACTCGGGCACAACACTTCGGTCGACCGGCGGTGTGATCACCGCTGTATCGGTGGTCAACACCGGCACCGATGCGCTCACCAACGTGCAGTTGGTCGTGCGCGTTCCAGGAGCGCCTGCGCTTATCCAGAACGTCACCGAGACATCTGCCCCGCTGGTCGAATCCATCAACCGGGCCGGCGTCATCGACGAGCGCACAGGCCTGTGGTACCACACCATTGCATCCATCCCAGCGGGTGGTTCGGCGCACTTCAACGTGAATTGGTTCAATCCATGCGTCGGTCGATGGCCATTTGCGGCACGCGCGGCCGATCGCCGGACGTTCACCTCATTCCAGTTCAGCGGTGGAACCCTGAGCAATTGTGGGCCCGACGATGTCGCTTCTCCCACACTTGCGTCGTGGTTCGAGCTTCCTTGGCCTCCGTCCATCGTGACGACAACAACCAGCACCACCACGTCGTCCTCGACCACGGTCGTCGGTGGAGGTGTGCTGTTGCCAACGGTTCCGGGCTCAGCGGTCCTGGGAGCTTCAACCGTGCCAGCATCGACGCCTGCCCCGTCCTCGGTGGTGACGTCGTTCCCACGCTCCACCACGACAACAAAGGCGCGGCCGTCAACGACCCGCAAGCCACCAACCACCCTCGAGATCGTCTGCAAAACGGTTGGTGGCCGCCGCTACTGCGGGCCGAAGTCTTCGGCGCTCAAACCCGGTCAGGCGAAACCGAAAGCCGTCCCTCCGACCACGAAGAAGAAATCCAAGAAGTGACCCCGTCCGCGTCTGAGGTCCTATCGCTTCAGGTGGCCGACGGTGCAAAGGGCTTTCTGCCCGACGACGAGGCCGCAGGTCTCCGTAAGGCCGCCGTTTCCGCGCCCGACGGGGTGATGCTCGAAGTTGGCAGTTACTGCGGCAAGTCAGCGGTGCACGTGGGCGTGGTGGCTCGCACGCGCTCCACGCTGCTCTTCAGCGTCGATCACCATCGTGGGTCCGAAGAGAACCAGTCCGGGTGGGAATGGCACGACGCCGAAGTCGTGGACCCGCGCATCGGCAAGATGGATACGTTGCCGTTCTTCCGGGCAACCATCCACGACGCGGGCTTGGAGGGGACGGTGGTCGCAGTTGTCGGCGAATCGGCAAAAATCGGGGCAGCGTGGCGCACGCCGCTGGCCTTCTGTTTCATCGACGGCGGACACGGCCGAGCAGTTGCCCATTGCGACTTCGACGCCTGGGTGCCCCACGTCCAACCCGGCGGACTGCTTGCCATCCACGACGTGTTCCCGAACCCCAACGACGGCGGCAGGCCGCCGTATGAGCTGTACCTCCGTGCCCTCGCGCAAGGCTTCGATCCGCTCGCACACCTGACGGTCGGAAGTCTGCGGGTGTTGCGCCGCCCCAACTGAGCCACCCGGTCCGCGGCGTTCAGGCCGAGCCGTTCGGTCCGCAGCGTTCAGGCCGAGCCGTTCTGCCTGGCGACCCGCGTGCCGCAGAGGAGTACCGTGGCCGCCATGTCGCTCCAAGTCGTGGACCATCCCCTCGTCGGCCATCGCATTGCCATCCTGCGCAACGCTAAGACTTCTTCCGCCGATTTCCGCCGCACCGTTGCCGAAATTGCAACGCTGCTTGCATACGAGGCCACTCGATCGCTGAAGGTTGATCACCTGACGGTCCGTACGCCGCTCGACCTCGATGCGCCTGCAGTTCGCCTCAGCGCGCCTGGTCCGCTGCTCGTCCCGATCCTGCGAGCGGGGCTTGGCCTGCTCGACGGTTTCACCTACGTGCTGCCCGAGGCCGAGGTCGGCCTGGTGGGATTGCGGCGCAACGAGGAGACGTTCGAGCCGGAGCAGTACGCGCAGAAGCTCCCCACCTCGCTGGCCGACCGAGCAGTGTTCGTTCTGGACCCCATGCTGGCCACCGGTGGCTCACTCGCGTTCACGTGCCAGTTGCTCATGGCCCGCGGAGCGACCGACATCACCGCGGTCAGCGTGATTGCTGCTCCGGAAGGTGTGGCCGCAGTGCAAGCAGCGTGTCCAAGTGTTCGCATTGTGACAGCTGCGCTGGATCCTGGCCTGAACGAAAAGGCCTACATCGTTCCGGGTCTTGGTGACGCCGGCGATCGATTGTTCGGCCAAGCCAGCCACGACTGAACGTCGAGGTCGCGGCGCGTCAGACACGCACGGTTTTCGGTCGTCCGGCACTGCATTCATGGGACGATCTGCCACGCTCAGCGCAAGGCGGAAACCGAGACGCTGAACCAACCGCTTTCTGTGAGGTTGCTTCGCGTGAACTTGATTTTTGGTCCACCGAAATTCTATGTTGCACCTCGCAACCATGGATACCGTCCTCTCAAAGTCAGAACGCGAGATGCTGAAAGCCGTCTACCGGCTCAGCAAGGGTGGCTCCGACGCGCACACCGGAGCACTTGCTGAACATCTCGGCGTTGCTCCTGGCACGGTCACCACCACCGTGAAGCGACTCGCCGAGCGGGGACTCATCGACCACCGTCCCTACAAGGGCGTCGAACTGCTCGCCCCGGGGCGTACCTTGGCCGTGGCAGCCATCCGTCGGCACCGGATCGTCGAACGGTTCCTGTCTGACCTGCTGCGCTATCCGTGGCACGATGCAGACCGTCTCGCTGGAGCGTTCGAACATGAATTGCCCCAGGAGATCGAAGAGCGGATGTACGAGGTGCTGGGCCGTCCAGCGACGTGTCCCCACGGCTTTCCGATCCCGGACCCCCTCGTGGACCGGGTCCCGCAGTTGCCGTCGCTCGACGGTCTGCAGCCGGGTGAGGGCGGCGTTGTTGCCTTATCGGGTAGCACCGACCCCGAGATGGTTGCGTTCCTCGACACGCTCGGCATCCGCCCCGGTGTGTACGCAGAGCTGATCGAGAAGCAACCGTTCGAAGGCCCCGTTGTTGTGCGCATCGACGGTGTCGACCGGATGGTCGGCGAGCGCGTGGCGGCACAGATTTTCATTCAGGCCGAAGGGCTGACCGGTACCAATGCCGGCCGTCCCGAGACCGAAGCTGTCGACGGGCTGAACATGGACAGCCGGCACCCGGCGAATAGGCACCAGTCCAACAAGAACAGCAGCAGCAAGAACCCAACCAGCAGAACCCGAAAGGACCGCAGCGCATGATCAGTTCCGTTCTCGCAGCCGAAGGGGGGTGGCAGGAATTCACGCTCGGCGGCGCCGAATGGGCGATCCTCGCCTTCTCGGGGCTGTCTGCACTCCTTGCCATTGCCGTCGGTGTCTATCTGTCCAAAGACGTCCTGAGCCGCGATCAGGGTTCGCCGAAGATGATCGAGATCGCCACGGCAATTCAGGAAGGCGCCGCTGCCTACCTGAAACGTCAGTTCCGCACCATCGGGTTCATTCTGATTCCGCTTGCGGTCGTCGTGTTCGTCACGTCGACGGAGATCTTGAAGCCGGCGGCGGACGGCGAGGCGAACGGTGAGGTCGCACTGTCGTTCCTCCAGGCCGGGGCCTTCCGCACGATTGCCTTCCTGCTCGGGTGTTTCGCGTCCGGGCTGACCGGGTATATGGGAATGACCTTGGCAACTCGCGGTAACGTGCGAACCGCCGCAGCGGCGCTCAGTGGTTCGATGCCAAAGGCTCTCGACGTTGCGTTCCGCACCGGCGGTGTGGCTGGCATGTACACGGTCGGACTTGGCCTGCTCGGTGCCACGGCCATCATTGCTGCATTCCAGAACACGTCCTCGGTCATCCTGGTCGGCTTCGGCTTCGGTGGTTCCCTGCTGGCGCTGTTCCTCCGGGTCGGTGGCGGCATCTTCACCAAGGCAGCTGACGTTGGCGCAGACCTCGTCGGCAAGGTCGAGGCCGGAATCCCAGAAGACGATCCCCGCAACCCCGCGACCATCGCTGACAACGTTGGCGACAACGTCGGTGACTGCGCCGGTATGGCCGCCGACCTGTTCGAGTCATATGAGGTGACGCTCGTTGCATCCATCATCCTCGGCGTCGCAGCCTTCAAGTCTGTCTACCCCGACGACCCCAAGAAGTGGGTTCTCGGCCTGATCTTCCCACTGGCAGCCCGCGCTGTCGGAGTGATCGCTTCGATCGTCGGTGTCTTCGCAGTGAAGGCCAAGGAAGGCGAGACCGACGCCCTGAAGCCCATCAACCGTGGCTTCCTGGTGGCTGGTCTGCTGACCGTCGTCGGCGTCGGTGCAGTCGCCATGGTGTACGTCGGAAACGATGCGGGATCAGTATCCAACATCGGCCTTCGTTGCTGGGGTGCAGTCGTCATCGGTCTGGTGCTTGCCCAGTTGGTAAGTCGGCTTACGGAGTACTACACCGCCACCCACCACAAGCCGGTGAAGGACATCGCTCATGCGGCCCGCACCGGCCCCGCCACCGTGGTGCTGTCCGGCACCAGCTCCGGCATGGAATCATCTGTGTACGCAGTACTTGCCATCGCGCTTGCAATCGGCGTTGCGCTGATCCTCGGTGACGGCAACCTGCCTGTGAGCTTCTACCTGGTCGCGTTGTGCGGCATGGGCATGCTGGCAACGACGGGTGTGATCGTGGCTGAAGACACCTTCGGCCCTGTGTCCGACAACGCTGCTGGCATTGCCGAGATGTCGGGCGAGTTCCATGGCGAACCCGAGCGCATCATGGTCAGCCTCGACGCAGTCGGCAACACCACGAAGGCCGTCACCAAGGGCTTCGCCATCGGGTCTGCGGTCATCGGAGCGGTTGCGATCTTCGCGTCCTTCATCGAAGGTGCTGTCAAGGGCGGTGTCGGCAAACTCGTCACCGGAACAGGTGGTGTCCTCACCAAGGAAATGATCGAAGCAGCGGAGAAGGGGCCGCGTGGCGTGTTCGACCTGCTGCCGATCAACGTTGCCGATCCGAAGATCTTCATCGGTCTGCTCATCGGTGGATCGGTTCCGTTCCTCTTCTCGTCGCTGGCCATCCGTGCAGTTGGCCGCACCGCAGGCGTAGTCGTGCAGGAAGTCCGCAACCAGTTTGCCGACGGCAAGATCATGGCCGGCACCAAGAAGCCCGACTACGGCCCCGTCATCGACATCTGCACCGCAGCATCACTGCGCGAACTCGCCACCCCGGCACTGCTCGCCGTGCTGACGCCTGTCGTCGTCGGGTTCGGCCTCAGCTTCGCTGCGCTCGGCGCTTTCTCTGCTGCGGTCATACTGACTGGTCAGCTCATGGCCAACTACCTGTCAAACGCCGGTGGCGCATGGGACAACGCGAAGAAATACATCGAAGATGGCCATGAGGGCGGCAAGGGTTCCGACGCCCACAAGGCCGCTGTCATCGGCGACACCGTCGGCGATCCGTTCAAGGACACCGCCGGCCCGGCGCTCAACCCGCTGATCAAGGTGATGAACCTGGTGTCGTTGCTTGTCCTTCCTGCGATCATCTCGCTGCAGGACAGCAACGCCCGGTACGCAGTATCCGCAGCTGCACTCGCCGTCGTGGTCGGTGCGCTGATGTTCTCAGCCAAGCAGACGAGCGAGCTGGCTCCTTCGCGAGCTTGAACACCGAACGTCGACAAGCGTTCGGCGGCACTGTCGACTGAACCATTCAGACCGGCGGGGGCTCGGCACGGCCCCCGCTGTTTCGCGTTCGGTATCAGGCCCTGGATGATTCGGTCTGATCCGCGGCGCCGCCCGGCAGCGGGGTAACCAGCGTTGCGAACACGACGATGTTCGAGGTGTAGCTCGAAACGCTGCGGTCGAAGCCCCCACCGCAGGTGATCACCCGGAGCTCCGCAGCCTCGGTGGGCCCGTAAACGGTTCTGGTGGGGAAGGCGCGTTTTGGGTAACGGTCGATGCGGGTGACGAGAAAGGTGAGCTTGACGCCGTCGTTACGCCGGACGGTGACTTCGTCTCCCGGCTTGACCCGGCCCAGTTTGGCGAAGACTCCCGGCCCCTTGGTGGAGTCCAGATGGCCGGTGATCACGGCGGGCCCGGGATCCCCAGGCCGTGGGCCACCTTTCCACCAACCAGCGACACCGAAGTCAACGGGCACTTCGAGGGCTCCCGCTTCGGTGAGACCCAGGTCGATCAGTTCGCTTCCCGTACTGATGGAGTTGATCCAGATCGAAGCTGGTCGGCCGTTGCGTTCGTCCTGCAACGAGGACGCGGGACCGGTCGCTGGCGAAGGCAACGGGTTCGGGCTGACGCCGGCAACGTCTGCGGTACCCAATCGGGCTTCTGCCCGTGTCTGCTGCGTTCCAGCCACTTCGGGAGGGGTCGTCGGCGGAATGGTCACGACATCGCCGTAACCATGGGCACCGCCGGCCATGACCGTTGCACCGGCCACCGTGACTGCGATGCTGGCGAACGAGCCGAGCCGAATGTTGTCCGCGCCGGTGGGTCGGCGCATGCCAGGAGTGATCGTCCGAGCCGATTGTGTTCCCGGCGGCAAGCTGTTGGTGACGTGGTGCGACGCCCCACGCGCAACGACCCGCCGGCGGCGGGTCGGGGCTGCATGTCGTGGAGGCGGTTTGCGGGCCATTGGTGATCTTTCCGAGCTGATCCGTCCGAGGCGATCCGTCCGATTGCGAGAGCTGTGAGACCTGATGACCGTTACGGCAGCGGGATCACCTACCGGATATGGTGCCCGGTTTGACGGCTACGCCGCCCGGCGCTTGCGGACGGCTGAAGCGATCGCAAGGGCAGCGATACCGGCGAGTGCGGTTGCCCCGACGGCGCCGCCACCGGCAAGGCCGCCTGCGCCTGACTCGACTGCGCCGGCCGGCACGTCGGCGACGGTGGTTTCTGGTGCGGCCGTCTCGGGAGCAGCCGTTTCAGGAGCCACGGTGTCGGGTGCGCTGGTTTCTGGTGCGACGGTGTCGGGAGGAGTTGTCTCGGCGACCGTTGTTTCGACTGCGGCAACGGTTGTGGCTGCGGGGTTCGGCTCGGTGCCGGACGCCCCGGCGATTGCGGTCGATGGTGCGACAGTCGCTGGAGTACCGCCAGCGGTTGTCACGGCGGCGACAGCCGTCGGCTGCACGTCGATGAGTCCCTTGAGCTTGAGGCCCTTGTCGGCTCCGCCGATCACGGCGACGCTGTACACGCCACCAGACTGCAATACGACGGTGGAGGCCAGCAGCGGTGTGGTGGAGCCGGCCGCCCGGACTTCGACGTCGTACTTACCAGGATCGACGGTGAGGTACGAGCTGGAGTCGGGGAATGCAAGCTTGGCTGCGAGCTCCTGCCCGTTGGTCACCACCACGTCGACCGGCGCCTGGTCGGGAGCATCGTGCATCACACGAAGCTTCACCTTGCCGGTGGGTGGGGCTGACGTGTCGTCTGTATAGAGCTTGCCCGTGATAGCAGCAAGCTTGCCGATGGCGGCAAGTGTGTAGGCACCGTTGGCTGCGAGATCCGCGTCGGCCGACACGATGGCAGGTACGTCGGCAGCAGACCCCGTGCCTCGGACCTCGATCTTGTGCTTGCCTGCGGGAAGCTCGAGGTAGTTCGAATGCTTCTCGTATGCGACGTTGGTCAGGCGTTTCACGCCGTCGAAGTACACATCGATTGCGGGTGCGTCAGGCGAAAAATGAGCGATGCGCAGTTTTGCCGCACCGGCTTGGGCCGACGAGCCGCTGAGGGGGGCTACTGCTGCAACAAAGGCTGCGCAGATCACCAGAAGGCTACGAGATTTCACGAAAGACACCTTTCCGCGGGGGAAGTCACGGGAACTAAGGATGGTTTCTACACCGCCAAACAGCGCGTACGGTGGATTTCGTGTCAGACACCGTTGTTCCCGCACGTCCGAAACGCATCGCTTCTGCGGCGGGCGGCAAGCCACTCGTGATCGTCGAGTCCCCCGCGAAGGCCAAAACCATCGCGGGGTTCCTCGGCTCTGACTACATCGTCGAGGCATCCATCGGCCACATCCGCGACCTCCCTCGCAGCGCTGCCGACGTTCCGGCGGAGTACAAAGGCACGGCGTGGGCCAAGTTGGGTGTCGACGTCGACAACAACTTCGAGCCGCTGTACATCGTGGCTGCAGAGAAGAAAGCCCATGTTGCCAAGCTCAAGGCGCTGCTCAAGGATGCCGGCGAGTTATATCTCGCAACCGACGAGGACCGAGAAGGCGAGGCAATTGCCTGGCATCTGCTGCAGGTGCTCAAGCCCAAGGTCCCTGTCAAGCGCATGGTGTTCCACGAAGTGACGCGTGGGGCCATCCAGCGGGCAATCGAAGAGTCCCGTGATCTCAACCAGTCGTTGGTCGACGCGCAAGAAGCTCGCCGCATCCTTGACCGTCTTTACGGCTACGAAGTGTCACCGGTGCTGTGGAAGAAGGTGCTTCCGGGGTTGTCGGCAGGGCGTGTCCAAAGCGTGGCCACGCGCCTGGTCGTCGAACGCGAACGGGCTCGTATGCGGTTCGTGTCGGCCGGCTATTGGGACCTCACCGGCACGTTCGCCGCTACTCGTGCCGACGACAAGACGGCGTTCCAGGCCACCATGGTGTCGCTCGACGGCAAGCGGCTGGCAACCGGCCGGGACTACGACGAGGACGGCCGCCTGAAGGCAACCGCCTCCGTCATCGCACTTGATGAAAGCCGGGCCATCGCGCTCGTGGCTGGGCTGGAGCAGTCCTCCTTTGCAGTGACAGCCGTGGAAGAGAAGCCGTACCGGCGGTCGCCGTCGGCTCCGTTCATGACTTCCACGTACCAGCAAGAGGCGGGTCGCAAGCTGCGCATGTCGTCCAAGACGGCCATGCGCATCGCGCAGTCGCTCTACGAAAACGGCCACATCACCTACATGCGGACGGACTCCACAACGCTGTCCGAGACGGCGCTTGCGGCCGCTCGTGCACAGGTCGTCGAGCTGTATGGCCGTGATTACCTCCCCGACCAGGCCCGCCGATATGAGACCAAGGTCAAGAACGCACAAGAGGCGCACGAAGCAATCCGCCCGGCCGGCGAGTCGTTCCGCACCCCGGCTTCGGTTCGCAGTCAGCTTTCTGCCGACGAATTCCGCGTGTACGAACTAATATGGATGCGTACGGTCGCGTCGCAGATGCTTGACGCACGTGGAACCAGCGCACAGGTTCGCCTGGGTGCTACGGCTTCTGCGGGTGAAAACGTCGAGTTCTCCGCCTCGGGAAAAGTCATCACGTTTCCCGGTTTTCTGCGCGCGTACGTCGAGGGTTCCGACGACCCTGACGGCGACCTGGAAGACCGTGAAGTTCGACTACCCAACGTGGCGGTTGCAGACCCGCTCGGCGTCACCGATCTGGGCGCGGCCGGGCATAGCACGCAGCCTCCAGCTCGTTACACCGAGGCGTCACTGGTGAAGGGCATGGTCGACCTCGAAGTGGGCCGTCCGGCTACGTATGCATCAATCATCGGCACCATTCAGGACCGCGACTACGTCTTCAAGAAGGGCATGGCGCTGGTACCAACCTTCAAGGCGTTCGCAGTCACCAACCTGCTCGAACAGCACTTCGGGGACCTCGTCGATTACGCGTTCACGGCGCGCATGGAGGAAGACCTCGACGAGATTGCCAAGGGTCAGGCGCAGTCCGTGCCATGGCTCCGGCGCTTCTACTTCGGTCCCGACGCCGGACCAGACGGAACGCCGTCCAATGGAGTGTCCTCATCTCCCGGCCCGTCCGGTTCGGTCGCCACGGTCGCCACGGTCGGCTTGGCGCGCCTGGTGTCAGAGGAACTGGGAACGATCGACGCAGCAGCGATCAACTCCATTCCAATCGGGGTCGACGCAGAGGGCCGCGAAGTCGTCGTCAAAGCCGGTCGTTACGGCCCGTATGTGAAGCGCGGCGAAGACAGTGCGTCAGTACCCGAATCGTTGGCGCCGGACGAGCTGACCCTGGCGAAAGCTGCCGAACTGCTCTCGGCGCCGAAGAACGACCGGGTGCTCGGTTCTGACCCGGCCACCGGGTTGCCGGTCTACGTGAAGGCTGGCCGATTCGGGCCGTATGTGCAGCTGGGCGATATCGAATCGCTCGTCGCCCTGTCTGCGGCATCGCTTGCCGCCGAGGAGGCCGCAGCCGAAGCAGCGCATGCCCAGGCCGAAGCCGATGCGGTTGCTGTGGCTGCCGCAGTGGTTGCCGGAGTTGCCACGAAGACCAAACCTGCCAAGAAGGCTGCTGCCAAAAAGGCACCGGCCAAGCCAAAGGCGAAGAAGGCCGATGCGCCGAAGCCAAAGGCATCGTCGCTGTTCAAAACGATGTCGGTCGACACGGTGACCTTCGAAGAGGCGCTCCAATTGCTCAGCCTGCCGCGCGTCGTCGGCATCGACCCGGCCGACAATGTGCCCATCGAGGCGTCGAATGGCAAGTTCGGGCCGTATCTGCGTAAGGGCACCGACAGTCGCAGCCTCACCGCCGAGGAACAACTCCTGTCAATCACGCTCGACCAGGCGTTGGCGATCTATGCGTTGCCGAAGGAACGCCGCGGCAGTGGGCAGGGTTCTGCCACGCCACCGCTTGCGTCGCTCGGTCCTGACATCGTGTCCGGCAAGCCAATGGTCGTCAAAGAGGGTCGCTTCGGCGCGTACGTCACCGACGGCGAGACCAACGCGTCGCTGCGCAAGGGCGACGACCCTGCGCAGCTCACTGCTGAACGGGGCATGGAGTTACTCGCCGACCGTCGTGCCAAGTTGGCTTCCGAACCGGCAAAGACGATCAAGCGAGGCGGCGTGAAGAAGGCCGCAGCACGCAAGCGGTAGGCGCGTCTCCATGAGCCTGTTCGACGCCGACGACTATCTGCCGATACCAGACGAGCCGGTCGAGGTCGCACCGCAGCCGCTCGACGAACCGACTGCCCAGCCGGTTGCCGCAGCAGTTGCAGCAGCTGCATTGCTCGACCAGTTGCCTGTCGATGTGCCGGAGGCGATTCTCGAAGCGGTGATGGAAGAGGTCGCGCTTGTCGAGATCGGCCCTCCGCTTGTGTCGGCGGCGGTGGTGCCGGTTGTGTCCTCGGCTGACCTGTGGGAGCTGGTCGTGTTCCAGCAGGGAGCTATCGCGGCGCTGCGGGCTGCAGCACGTCAACCGGTGCATGCGTACCTGCTGACCGGTGTCGCCGGTAACGGATCACGTCGGGCGGCGGTGTCGTTCGCTGCCGCCCTGTTGTGCGATGCGGGCGGGTGCGGCCGGTGCGATGCGTGCGTTCGGACCATGGCCCAGACCCACCCCGACCTGGTCGTGGTTGAGCGCGAGGGTGCGTCGATCAACGTCGATCAGGCGCGCGAGATCATCCGCCTGGCGATGCGTTCACCGGTTGAAGGTGCGCGCAAGGTCTTGGTGCTGACCGATTTTCATCTCGTCACCACGGCCGGTCCGACGCTGCTGAAGATCATCGAGGAGCCTCCAGCCAGCACGGTGTTCGTCATCCTTGCCGACCACGTGACACCCGAGCTGCTCACCATCGCATCGCGATGTGTACAGATCCCGTTCGTCAACCCCACCCAATCTCAGATCGTCAGTGCACTTATCGACCGCGGTCTCGATGCCGAGCGGGCACAGCGGGTGGCGCACGCTGCTGGCGGGCAGTTGGAACGAGCGCTGTTGCTGGCCGACGACGAACAGCTTGCCGCGCGGCTGGCGTTTTGGGAGATGATCCCCAGCAGGTTGGACGGGTCCGGTGCAGCGGTTGCATCGTTGTCCGGCGAGGCGTTGACTCTGTTGGACAGTGCTGCGGTAGGCCCGCTTGAGGCACGCCAAGCGGCTGAGGTGGTTGCGCTCGAAAAGGTGATCGAACAGCAGGGGCCGCGTGGCGCCATCGGTCAACGCAAGGAGTTGGCCGAGCGACACAAGCGAGAGCTGAAGCGACTCCGAGACGATGAACTGCGGCTCGGGTTGTCGGTGCTGCTGCGCCGGTTCCGTGGCGCGCTGCTCGGCGGCGAGGTGTCCCACGGTGATGCGCTCACTGCGATCGATCGGATCAACGGTGTGCAGGAGCATCTGGAGCGCAACCCCAACCTCAGCTTGTTGCTGCCGGCCCTGCTGCTGAAGTTGCCCCGCCTCGCGCGGCCAGCCGACATCACCCGCTGACCTGCGTTCTGAAAAATTGTTCCGGCACGATATTTTCGCCTGGTGCGGGAAGCCAGTGCTCTCGGAGCCGTGTACTACAGTTTTTCTCCGCCGCCCGGGTAGCTCAGTCGGCAGAGCAGCTCATTCGTAATGAGCAGGTCGCCGGTTCAATTCCGGCCCCGGGCTCCACGAAACCCCTTGCCTCGGCAAGGGGTTTCTCGCGTTCGGTTCGAGTTGGTCTGGCCCTGTGGCGAGAACGTTCCAACTTGTCATCCCGCGACCTCTCGGCACCTCACTCTGCAACCAACGTGGGATCTCCAGCAACCAACGTGGAGCCTCCAGCAACCAACGTCGCACTTTCGGGCCGATTTCGGCGGGCGGAATGAAACGTTGGTTGCTGGTGCGACCAAGTTGGAGCAAGCGATCGGGGAGTGCGACCCCAGTTTCGGCACGTCACACGTTCGTGAAGGGTGCGATGTGGACGAGTTGCCAAGCGCGCCTGCGCCGGATGGCACAGCTGAACCTGGGTAGGTCATGAGGTCGCAAAGGGGAGTTCTCATCATCGGCCCGGTATGGTGGCCGTATGGCTGATCAAGCCGATTTCGAAAGCTTGGCGATGGAGCACCTCCCATCGCTGTATTCGGGTGCGTACCGGATGACGCACAACAAGGCCGATGCCGAGGACCTCGTCCAGGAGACGTACCTCAAGGCTTACCGTGGCTTCCACGGGTTCGAAGCCGGCACAAACCTGCGTGCGTGGTTGTTCCGCATCATGACCAACACCTATATCAACCAGTACCGGCGCAAGCAGCGAAACGTTGACGAACAAGAACTCGACAACGTGGAAGACCTGTTCCTCTACCGTCGTCTCGGTGGCGAAACAGCCGCCATCCTCGGCCGCTCGACCGAGGACGAAGTGCTTGATCGGTTCACCGAATCAGAGGTGTCGGACGCAGTCGCGGCGCTGCCCGACACGTTCCGAATCCCGGTCCTACTGGCCGATGTCGAAGGATTTTCCTACAAGGAAATCGCCGAGCAGCTCAACATTCCCATCGGAACCGTCATGTCCCGGCTGCATCGGGGAAGAAAAGCGCTGCAGAAGCAGTTGTTCGAATTTGCCGTCGATCGAGGACTGGTCGAGAGACCGACATCCACCGGACCCGATGGTGACGAACAAGCATCAAGTGCAGAACATCCCGCAGAGCAACTTGTCGAACTCCCGTCCGATTCCGGCTACGACCCGGCTGAACCTGCCTTTGAACCGGTGCCCTTATGAGCAACCCCACACCTTTCGGAGCATCAACGCCCTTCGGGTCCGAGCCGATCTTCGGCGGGCAACCCCGGTTCGGTTCGGCGTCCGACGTGTCGTTCGCTGCGAGCGTGCTTCCGTGCGTCGGCGGAAACTGCGGCGAGGTGGTCCACGAGTTGTATCCGTTTCTCGACGGGGAGCTTGACCACGAACACCGTTCAGCGGTTCAGGCCCACCTTGATTCGTGCCCCTCGTGCGTGGCAGCCTTCCGATTCGAGGGCTTGCTCCGCACCGCCGTCAGGACCCGGCTCAACGTGCCGGTTCCGTCCGATTTGGCAGCCCGCATCCGCCTGGCGCTGGCTGCCGATAACCAGCCTCCGCCGCTCGCCTGAGCGGCAGGTGTTCCTCTACAACCCAAAGGCAGTCTCAACATGACCGAACATGCAGTTGGCGCAAAGCCACTTTCCGGCTCTGATCGGCCGTCACGTCAGTTCACGGCCGGCCGTGGATGCAAAGAACCGGGCTGCACCACGCAGCTCTCGATGTATAACAACGGCAAGTACTGCTCGCAACATGAACCGATGATCGTGCCGCGCACCCGCGGCAAGAAGATCGCCTGACAGCGGTCCAACTAGACTCCTCGCATGCTCTCGTTGATCGCCGCAGCGCGTCCGTGGTTCGCCTGGATCCCGTTCGTCCTCGTCGCAAGTGCCGTGCTCGGGGTCCTGTCCCTGCTCCTCGGCTACTACGTCAAGGTCACCTCCAACAAACACCCCCGAGACTGACCATACGTCTCGGCCAGGCGCCGCTGGCGCCGCACCCCCGGGCGGTAACCCGATGAATCGTCTGGAACCTATCGATTGGACCGTCGCTGCAAAAGTGGCGAGCCGCCTTGCCGGGTCAGACCCGTTTGCGAGTTCGTACCACGGTGCCTCGCTCGTTGCCGATTTTGCAGAGCTCACCCCGCGGGCCGAAGCGCTGGTGACAACCTCGACCGGCCTCGTCCCTGACGGACCGGCCAATGCCCGGGTAGTCAACAGACCTGAGTGGATCCAGAACAACATCCGCTCCTTCCAGCGAATGCTGCGGCCCATCACCGACCGCATGGGTGGCGACATGGGCGGACTATGGGCCCCCGCCGCACGGATGGCGGCCGGCGTCGAAGTGGGCACAATCCTCGGTGTTCTGTCGAAGCGGGTGCTCGGCCAGTACGACCTCATCGGGGCCGGCGACGAAGACAAACCGCAGGACGAAGTCGCGTACGTGGGACCAAACGTGTTGGCAATCGAAAAGCGGTTCGCGTTTCCCCCACAGGAATTCAGGCTCTGGCTGGCGTTGCACGAAGTCACACATCGCGCCCAGTTCACCGGTGTGCCGTGGATGCGGGGCTACTTCACCACGCTGACCAACCGCACGCTGGGGTCAGCAGACCCAGATCCGCGTCGGTTCCTCATCGCGTTGAAGCGCACCGTCGATGCGGTTCGGGCCGGGCGCAACCCGTTCGACGACGGCGGGTTGCTTGCGCTTCTCGCCGACGATGACCAGCGCGACGCGCTTGACCGGATGGGCGGGCTGATGAGCCTGCTCGAAGGTCATGGCGACATCACCATGGATCGGGCGGGTATCGATCACATCCCGTCTGCAGGACGCTTTTCGGCGACGCTCCGCCAACGCCGTCAGCAGAGCAAACCGCTGATCAAACTGGTCCAACAGGTCTCGGGCTTCGAGGCGAAACTTCGCCAGTACGAGGAGGGCGAACGGTTCATCGAAGCGGTCGAAGCTCAGCGTGGCGTGGCTTTTCTCGACAGGGTGTGGGTGTCGCCCGACCGTCTGCCGTCACTCGCCGAGATCCGTAACCCGTCTGCGTGGGTCACTCGCTTGGACCTCTTCGACGCGCCCGCCGAAGTTGCTGGGTCGCGGCGGCGGCCCTGGCGACGACCGGTTCGATGACACCGGTTCGATGACGACCACAGCAGCGGCCCGGGCACTGCTCAGTCGGTTGGCGCCCGAGACCTCGTTCCCGTCGGGTTCGCTGCACTGCGCCGTGAGCGGCGGAGCCGATTCCCTGGCTCTCCTGGCGCTCGCGGTACAGGTGTGTGGGGCATCGCAGGTGACTGCATGGCACGTTGACCACGGTCTACGCGACGGCTCGGCGGCCGAAGGAAGGCACGTCGAGGCCATCGCGTCGTCGGTCGGTGCAGCTTTCGAACAGCGGACGGTTTCGCTGACCGTCGGGCCGAACCTCGAAGCCCGAGCCCGCCAAGCTCGGTACGGGGCCCTTCCCGACGAGGTCTGCACCGGACACACCGCAGACGACGTGGCCGAGAGTGTGGTCATGAACCTGATGCGCGGCGCAGGGTTCGATGGGATGTCTCCGATGCAACGTGCCGGTTCGCCGCGGCGCGGGCAGATGGTTCATCGTCCGATCATCCGGTTCCGTCGCACCCAGACAGAAGCGATCTGCGCTGCGGTTGGTTGGACACCTGTTTCCGACACGATGAACGACGACCCGCGGTTCGTACGATCGCGGGTGCGTCATGAAGTGCTCCCACTTCTCGATACGGTTGCCGGCCGAGACGTGAGCGAGCTACTGGCTCGTTCGGCTGAGGTGTCCTCGCAGGACGTTGCAGTGCTCGATGCACTCGCCGGCGAGTTGGATCCGACCGACGCCCGCGCCTTGGACGTAGCCCCGCTCGCGTTGGCCAGACGTGCTCTGCGGATGTGGTTTCTGGAAGCCGGGGTGGACCCCGACGGACACCCTGCGTGCCTTGCTGCCCTCGATCGAGCGCTCGCAGTCGCGCGTGGCGATGCCGTGGCCTGCGAGGTCGGGAACGGATGGCGTCTCGCTCGTTCCCATCAGCGGCTGTCACTCGCACGCGCCGAAAGCGACTGACGGGTTCGTCATAGGGTTCGATCAGTCCGGCGCTTCTAAGGTGGCGCGATGTCCGAAGAACTGGTCCTGGTTTCGTCCTCCGTGGGTGTTCGCACGCTGACGCTCAACCGGCCGGACGCACTCAATGCGCTGACGCCCGAATTGCTCGAGCAACTGGCCTACCAACTGCAGCAGGCAAGCGACGATGCCGAAGTTCGAGTGGTCCTGCTGACGGGCACCGGCCGCGCGTTCAGTGCGGGCGTCGATCTCAAAGCGCTGGCTGCGACGCCACCGAGTGGCGGCGACGTCTCGACGATGCTGAACGATCCGGCGCGTCGTTGCGCCGACCTCCTGGCGACGATGCCGAAGGCGACCGTCGCCAAGGTCAACGGTTTCTGTTTCACCGGAGCACTTGAGCTCGCGCTTGCGTGCGACCTCATGATCGTTGCTGACGAGGCGAAGATCGGGGACACGCATGCCAAGTGGGGACTACGGCCGACGTGGGGGATGAGCGCCCGGTTGATTCGCTCGGTCGGTATCACTCGAGCCCGTGACCTGTCGTACACGGCGCGCACGATCCTCGGACCTGAAGCCGTGCAGATCGGTATGGCGATGCGCAGCGTTCCCATTGCTCAGCTGGACTCCGCCACTGAAGAACTCGTCGCCGAGATCATGGCCAACAGCCACGACTCGATCGTGGCGTACAAGGACCTGTACCGGCACGGTCAGGACCGCGGTCTCACCGAGTCGCTGCAGTTCGAATACTCGACGCGCTACACGCTGGGCGGAGCGTCGGGCCGGCTCGGCACTTTCGGTGAAAAATCGTGACCGACGAAACCGCACCAACCCCTGGCGACTGGTCGCGTCCGGTTGTCCACTGGGCCTTGAGCGCGGTAGACCCTGATCGTATGCGTGCATTCTATTCCGAGATGTTCAACTGGTCGATCGGCGACGGCCCGTTCATGATGATCGACGCCGGAATCGGCAGCCCGCTTGAAGGAGTGGGCGGGCACATCCAGCAGGGTTCTGCGGATCGACCAGGCGTGTCGCTCTACATCCAAGTTCATGACGTTGTCGCCTCGCAGCTTCGGGCCGTCCAGCTGGGGGGCGCTGCCCTCGGCGAACCGTTCCAGTTCCCGGGCAACCCGACGATGGCTGTCATCGAAGACCCGGAAGGCAACTCGATCATGTTGGTGCAGCAATGACGATGGAACTGCACCGGTTCCGGTTGCGAGTGGAGACAGACACGGCTGCGTTCTGGGAGGCAGACGAACAACTCCAAGAGCGTTGGTACTACCAACAGCCCGGAGTGACCCGGCGTTTGACCAGCGTGTCTGACGATGGCTGGTGGGTGAGTCTCGTGTGGTGGTCAGCAACAGTTCAGCCACCGGACACCTCGCCGCTGCTGTTCTTCCTCTCGACCTCGGTGCTCGTTGATGCAAGCACCTTGTCGATCGAGCGCTTTTCAGGGCGGCCTGATTGAGACGCTCGTTGCTGGGAGAAGGCGCGCGGTGCCGT
Organism: Acidimicrobiia bacterium; assembly: GCA_031385545.1. GTDB lineage: Bacteria > Actinomycetota > Acidimicrobiia > Acidimicrobiales > JANYDT01 > JANNBN01. The sequence continues at coordinate 41,008 of JANNBN010000129.1, forward strand.
CAGTAAAACGCTGTGCCGGTCCTCGTGGTGGCGACAACAATGTGGTTCGTGGATTTCATGATGCGACCGATCGGCATTGTCAGCAACGTTCGAAGCGAACCGATCGACGATGACTGGGATCGCATCGACAGCGTCATCCGACTTGATCCGGACATGGTCGGGACGGACGCCACACTCGGGCTGATGGATTTCTCGCATGTCGAGGTGATCTACGTCCTTGACAGGGTCGACGAGAAATCGATCGAGCGACACGCTCGTCATCCTCGAGGAAACACGGACTGGCCGCGAGTCGCCATCTTGGCGCAACGACCGAAGATGCGTCCCAACCGCCTGGGCACGACGGTGTGCGAACTGATGGCTGTCCGCCCTGGCGGTGTGGTGGAAGTCCGAGGTCTCGACGCGATCGACGGCACGCCGGTCCTCGACATCAAGCCGTACTTCGGAGAGTTCAGCCCGCGTGGTGATGTCCGACAGCCGAGCTGGAGCCGCGAACTGATGAGCGACTATTGGATTGTCAACGATCCTGCGTCCGAACTGACTGGCGGCGACCGGCTCCCGGAAGCGACCGCGCGTGCCTGGCTCGAGGAGGTCCGCCGGTCACCGGCCGACAACGGCACGCTGAACATGATCGTTCGGCGTCCCGCTTCCAACGAACGTGAGGTCATCGCCGAAGGTCACCTTGACCTCGAGGTTGGTTTGGTCGGAGACAACTGGCTGGCCCGTGGCTCGCGTTCTCGCGAGGACGGCAAGGCCGAACTCGACGCCCAGCTCAACATCATGAACAGTCGGTGCGCTGCCCTCGTGGCAGGCGATGCTGACCGTGTTGCTCTTGCCGGTGATCAGCTGTTTGTCGACCTGGACCTGTCCCCATCGAATCTTCCCGCTGGAACGCGCCTCGCAGTGGGTTCTGCCGTGATCGAAGTGACTGCTAAGCCGCACACCGGGTGCGCGAAGTTCACAAAACGATTTGGCCTCGCTGCGCATCGCTGGATAAACGGCACGATCGGCCGGGCGGAGCGCCTTCGCGGCATTTGTGCGAAGGTCGTCGTGCCCGGCGTGATCCACCCCGGTGACACGATCCGCAAACTGTGACTTCGCAAACTGTGACTTGTAAACTGCGAAACCTGCTGGCTGGTGAGCCCGAGTCTCAGAAACACTCCGCTGGAGCAACTGCTGGGTGGTCGGAACCGGTGTCGATCCGGTGACCTCACGCTTTTCAGGCGTGCGCTCTACCAACTGAGCTATCCGACCGTGGGATGAATCTGGGGCGAAACCGAAACGCCGTCTCCAATGGAAACGGCGTTCGTGGCGGACCTGACGGGATTTGAACCCGCGACCTCCGGCTTGACAGGCCGGCGTGCACTCCTAGCTGCACCACAGGTCCGTGCTGCGGCTTTCGAACCTAGCACGGCGAATCGTGGTCCGGCACCGAGTTTGCTCAACTACGCTGTGGCGGTCCGGCCCCCATCGTCTAGCGGCCCAGGACGCTGCCCTTTCACGGCGGTAACACGGGTTCGAATCCCGTTGGGGGTACTAGCTGTCGGTCAGGCCGGAATCCGAGTTGGGTTCCGAGTCAGGTTCCGAGTCATCGTCAGTCTCGTATTCCAAGTAGTCCTCCGGTCCGCCGTCGAGGTCTCTGCCTTCGCCGCCTGCGAGGCCCATCACGATGAGTTCAAGCACACCGCTCAGCCAGCCGTACACACCAAGCGCAGGGCGCCGCGGGTCTGTCTCGTCGAGGTCGTCGGGGTCGAGGCCCTCGTACACGTCGAGTTGCGTGCCGAGTACCAGCCTGATGTCGTTGACGGCACCCATCCAGCCCAGCAACTGTTCGTGGGTGAGCAGCTCCTGGTGTGCGGTTTCGGACAACAGGGTGAGCGAAGCTCGTTTTGATTCGATCAGGTCTTGGCGCATGAACCGGCGGTATTCGTCTTCCCGCTCGGAGTCCGATTCGCGGTGGTAAGCCGGTGGGAACAAGCGACGGGTGGACTGCTCGTCGCCCGCTTCGATGACCGTGACGAGTTGCCTGGGAAGGTCAGCGAGGAAGTCACGCGAATCGGGGTCGAGACCGACCGCGTAGGTGCCGTCCGCATTCGATTGGAACGGCAGGTTCTTGCGTCGGCGGAGCACGTTCAACTGTCCTGTTCCATGGTGGCCCAGAGGCCCTTCTCGTGCAGGCGGAAGACATCGAGCTCGGCCTGTTCCCGGGGCGCAGAGTTGACGATTGCCCTGCCCTTTTCGTGCACGTCCATCATCAGTTTTTCCGCCTTCGAGCGCGGGTAGCCGAACAGCTGCTGCAACACCAGCGTGACGTAGCTCATGAGGTTGATCGGGTCGTTCCATACGATCACCTTCCACGGCTGATCCGTGACGACGACGATGTCGGTGTCGGACTCGACCGTCTCGATCGGTGCAGCGGTGGGCATGCGGCATTCTCGCATCGGCTCGGACATCTGCGAAACGCCGACGTGTTCTGTGTCTCACCTCGATGAACGGGAGACGACGAACCCCCGGTAGCCTGGAAAGTTGTTATGCCGCGATTGCGAACCACCCCACTCGAGCGGACCGCTCGATTGCAGTCCACCGGCGGCCGGATCGGCGAGAAGGCCGGTGCTTACCTGGTCCTGGTCAAACTCAGGGTGGTCGAGCAACTGCTCATCACCACGGTGCCGACCATGTTCGTGGCCCAACGGGGTGTGCCGGGTCTGTGGCTGATGCTGGCAACGGTCCTGGGTGGCACCTTCGCGGCTGGAGGGGCCAACGCCATCAACATGGTGATCGACCGCGACATCGACGCGTTGATGGATCGAACCAAACACCGCCCACTTGTCACAGGTGTGATCACCCCCCGCCATGCGCTGGTGTTCGCCATCGGGCTCGAAGTGGCCGCCTTCGTCTGGCTCTGGTGGCAGGTCAACCTGCTTTCAGCTGTGCTGGCTGTGGCGGCCTGCCTGTTCTACGTGTTCGTCTACACGCTGTGGCTGAAGCGCAGCTCGGTCGAGAACATCGTTATCGGCGGTGCGGCGGGCGCTGTGCCGGTACTGATTGGCTGGTCGGCTGTCACCAATCGCATCGATTGGGCGCCTGTGGTGATGTTCGCTGTCATCTTTGTGTGGACGCCACCTCACTTCTGGGCGCTCGCGGTGAAATACAAAGACGACTACGGCAAGGCCGGGGTGCCGATGCTGCCGGTGGTCGCCTCGTTCAAGACCACAGCGACGCGCATTGTCGCCTACACCGTGGCGCTCTGGGCCTTGTCGATGCTGGTGTGGCCGGTTGCCCAGCTGTCCTGGTTCTACGCCTGTGTGGCTGCAGTGATGGGGGCGATGTTCCTGTTCGTTGCGCTGCGGCTGTACCGGGTCGGTACATCGGACGCCCAGCCGTCGGTGGTAGCAGGCGAAGCGATGAAGCTATTCGTGTTCTCCAACGTCTATATCTCCGTGTTGTTCATCGCCATGGGCGTCGACCAGCTGCTTCGCTGACACTGATCGGTTGTCCTGTCGCGCGCCATCAGCGCAGGGCATGGCCGTCCGGCATCCGGGCTGGAGCTGCGTGGGTTGAAATCGCTGCCGGGGAATCTTGCCGACTAACATCGCCCGAACCACTGGTCCGTCGGCGCGCGCCAGCGTGTCGGCTTATCTGCGAGTAATTTTGCGAGGAATCCGCATGACCCTCACCGCCCCAACGTCTACCAGCCAGGCCGCCGACGCTGCCGTCTTCGGGGTTTCCGACCCCTTCGGCGCAGTCCACGCCGACGACTGGGTGGCAACCGTCGACTCCGGCCGTACCGGGCAGCTCCACCTGGGTCTGCTTTCGGCTGTCGTCGCACTTGCCGGAGCGCTCGGCGTGGCTGTCCACGGCCAACTGGCCGGATGGTGGATGCTCAGTACATCCGACGCCCGGTTCGACATCGCCTCGTTGTTCGCTCTGCACCAAAACCTGTGGGCGGTATCCATCGCCATGCCGCTGTGGATCGCGGTCGCAGCGATGGTGGTACCCATCCAGATCGGCGCAACCCGAAGTGCATTTCCCCGGATGGGATCGTTCGCCTTATGGGGCTGGGTTGTTGGTACATCGCTGTTGATCACGGCCACGCTGGTGGGAGACGGACCCCAGGTTGTCGACCTGGGCGGCAACCTTGCGGTGACCGCCACTGCTGGCCAGGCACCCCGTGCAACCGACCTTGCTCTCGCAGCCATGATGCTCGTCACGCTGGCGACACTCGCCGGAGCCATCAACCTGGTGGCAACCATCCTCACCGAACGAGCACCGGGCACGAAACTCTCGACGATGCGTCCCTTCTCGTGGTCGGTGCTGGTGACCATGACCCTCGCGGTTATCACTACCCCGGTGTTCATGGCCGGGTTGTTCCTGCTCTACCTGGACCAGCACTTCGGCGGGCAGTTGTTCGCTTCGGGGGTTGGTGCTGATCGCATCTGGGTCCACGCCATCTGGCTGATGGGTCGGCCAGAAGCGGTGCTGCTTGCGGTCCCCGCAGTTGCGGCGGTTGCTGACGTCGTTGTCCACAGAACCGGTAAGACGCTGCTCGGCGGCGGCGCTGCCAACGGTCTGATTGCAGCAGCGGCGGCTTCGTCGCTGCTGCTGTGGACCGGTCGTGAACTGGTTGCCACCACCTCCACACCCCCGTACGCACGCTGGTGGTACGCCGTTGTGCTGGTGCCACTGTTCATGCTGTTTCTGCTTATCGTCGGGAGCCTTCGCGGTGGCCTCAAACCCGACGTCTCGTTGCTCGGAGCCGTTGGAATTGTGCTGTCCATCCTGGCCGGTGCCGTTTTCACCATCGCAATCGTGGCGACACCGAACAGCGACATCACCGAGTCCGAGCAGCTCTTCGGACGGCTGGGCCTGCCCAACTTGCTCGTGTTCGGGCTGGTGCTCATCGGTGCATTCACCATGGTCGTGGAGCACAGTCGGACGATCTACGGGCGGGCACTTCCCAAACCGCTTGCCACGCTGGTGCTGCTCGCCATCCTCGGCGGGGTACTGCTCACCGGTGCGGGGCTGACTGCGGGCGTGTTCGGTGGCGGCGACGGCCCGCACATCGCTGCTGCAATCGGGAAGGCGCTCATTGCTGGCGGCGCCGCGCTGCTCGTGCTCGCACTGCTTGGGTCCCTACGGCCCGACCGTTCCGTCACCCACCAGGAAGGGGGCCACTGATGGTCGCTGCATCCCAGCCAAACGGAACAGCCGGAACAGCCGGAACAGCCAGTACTGCCGTTACTGCACGCACGCAGTCGGGCAATGGAGCACTGTTGGGCGCATTGCTGGCCGTTGCTGCAGGGGTGATGTTCGTGTCGGCCCTCATCGGCGCGTACTTCTCGGTGCGCAACTGGGTAGGTGTCGGCGATGGTGGCTTCATCCCCGATGCTCTGAAGTTCGACAACTATGCCGGGTTCATGACCATGGTGTCGGGTCTCGCTGCTGCGTTCGCTGCGGAGTGGGCGCTCGTGTCCGCTCGCCTGCGCAAGAGTCGCTGGGCAACCGCCGGGTACGGGTTGTCCGTATTGTTCATGGTGGGTGCAATCAACTCGGTCTGGCACATCGGCCAGCGCAGCAGGTTGGCAGCTGGCGAAACGGCCTATGCCGTTCTCTTCTATGCAGTCCTCTCGGCCATGACTCTTTCGCTTATCGTCGGCATCATCGCCGCAGTCGTCAATCTGGTCCGGGTCATGGCCGGGCATGTGTGGGGAGACGACCTGCTGGTGGGCCGGGCCGGCAATTGGTTCATCCGGTTTGCTGCTCTGACAGCAACCATCGGCTTCTTCCTCATCTACACCTACAAGTAAGCGACCTGGGGCTAATCGTGTTCTCCGCATACACAAAGACGTTCGCCGGGCTCACCGGTGCGCTGCTCGCTCTCGCGCTCCTGGTCTCGGCCCTTCAGCCCGATCGCCTTGCGGTCACGCTGCTGTTCCTGGCCGCATTCTGCATGGGCGTTGTCACAGCCGCCGGGCGTGCGGCCACCGGCCACAACGATCGTGTCGCGTTGGTCGGCGCAGCCGCCTCGGCCAATCGCCCGCCACGCAATTCCTATGCCCCTGCACTTGCTGCCCTGGGTTTTGGTGTCGTCGTTCTTGGTGCCGCGCTCGGTTTCATCGCGTACGCCATTGGCGCGGGCGTCCTCGTATTTGCTGGCGGCCTGTGGTTGTCGGACGCCTGGCGCGAACACCGTTTGGCCACACCAAAGACCTCGGCCCAGGTCAGTCGGTCGTTCTCCCTCCCGTTCGTGATGCCGCTGATGTCGATCGCGCTGATCGGGTTCGTGGCCATCAGCTTCTCGCTCGTCTTCTTCTCCTTCGCAGAAAATCGCTCCTGGATCGTCGCAGCTGCTGTCGCTGTGCTCGTCTTCGGCGGCGCATTCGTGTTGGCGTTCATACCGAAGCAGGGCGGCCGTGCGAAGTTCATAGCGTTGGTTGCTGTTGTTCTGGCTGCTATTGCCGGGCTCGGAATCGTGGGGCTGGTGCGCGGCGAACCCGAGCACGGCGGTGAACACGGAACCACGGCAGAGAACGGCCAGACCGAAACCCACGCGGAAGGCTGATGTGAGGCATTGCCGTCCGGCATGAACCGCACCCGACTGAGAGTCGCAGCAGCCGCTGCGATTGCCGCTGCGATACTTGTGTTCGGTGCCGTGGTCGTGCTCGAAGTTGCGTCAGGTTCCACCGGGACGAACGGCCGCGCTGGTTCTTCGTTCTCTCCGCAACTGCCCACGTTCGATCTTCCAAGCGTGCACGACGACGGTACCCGGCAGTCTTCGGCGGAGTTCGCCGGGAAGTTGCTGGTGATAAACGTCTTCGACTACACGTGCGTCCCCTGCATCACGGAGCTGCCGATGCTGGATCGCATCGCATCAGCCAACCCAGACGTTGCCTTCGTGGGCGTCCATTTGATGCTGCAGCGGGCTGAGGCCGAGAAATTTGTCGACCGACTTGGTGTTCGGTTCCCGGTTGTTTACGACGAAACCGGGGTCTTCTCGACGGCCGTTGTGGCGCTGCCGACCACGGTCTTCGTCGGCACCGACGGTCGCGAAGTCGGGCGGGTGACTGGCACCATCGCCGAAGCTGACCTGACGGATCGACTGGAGCGACTCCGGGAGGGTATTTCATGACATACTGCTTCTTCCACACTTTGCTTCCCCGCCTCGATTGAGGAAGGCTTCGTTACGTGTTTTCTGAGCGACCCCTGTCTGCGCGTCTGAGCGCCCGTGTACGGCGTCTCATCGTCCCCGCAAGCGTGAAATCCCCGGTGACGAGCCTTCTGGTTCTGTTGCCCCTCGCGTTGGGTGCCTGTGCGTCCGATGCACCGCAGGACGGGTTCCGCGATCCCGAGGGGCCAATCCCACGGGCTATCAACCGGGTTGCGCATCCAGCGTTCCTGATCGCCTACATACCGGTCCTGCTATTCGTCTATGGCGTCACCATGTACGCGATGGTCCGCTATCGGCGAAAAGACGTCGATCATGTCCCGACACAGGTTCACGGCAACAAGGTTGTCGAGATCGTTTCTGTCATCGGTGCGAGCGCACTGCTCTTCGGCTTGGGTGTTCCAGCGACGATGACCTATTTCGATGTCACCGAACAGAAGAACGACTGCATGCAGATCGCCGTCGTCGGCCATCAGTGGTGGTGGGAATACCGTTATCCCGCCGAGGGCACCAAGCTCGAAACGTCGTACCCGCGCGACATCCTTGACCCCACCGACGCCGAAGCAGCCAAGGCAGAAGGCCGCGAGCAGCGAAAGATCTTCGGCATCCCTCGCGACGACCGCCCGGTGGTGGTCAACGCCAACGAGTTGCACATCCCTGAGGGATGCAACGTGCGTCTGAACATCACCTCAATGGACGTGATGCACAACTACTGGGTGCCAAAGCTCGCCGGCAAGATCTATGCCATACCCGGCAAGATCAACCTTCTCAACGTCGAGGCCGACAGGGGCCTGGCCTCGCCCGGTAAGTCGCACTTCATCTACGGGCAGTGTGCCGAGTTCTGCGGTACCTCGCACGCCAACATGCGGTTCAAGGTTGTGGTGCAGACCAAGGCAGACTTCCAGGAGTGGCTGGCGTCTCAGGCTGCGCCGGCCAAGGCCGCACAAACCGACCTTCAGAAGAAGGGCGAGGCGCTGTTCGCCGGCGGCGCTGCGTGTTCCACCTGCCACTACCTCGACTCGTCAAAACAGTGGGACGTCACTGTTGATGCCGCCAAGATCGGTCCAAACCTCGCCCACGTCGGTAGCCGGCAGCACTTTGCCGGCGCTATCGCCCCGCTCGACGAGCGCAATCTCACCGCCTGGCTGCGCAACCCGCAGGAGTTCAAGCCGGGTTCCAAGATGGTCATCCGTCAACTGAAGAACGACGAGATCGAGGCGCTTGTCGCCTACGTCAAGTCCCTCAAATAGTCCCCGCACGTCGTCAGTCACCCGAATTCACCAGAGCACGGTTTCGCAGGAGCATCTCGTCATGGCACTCGTTCTCGAACCACCAACCGGCATCAGCCCGGAAGGCGCCACAGCCAAGCCGGCCGGCCCCGGTCTGCTGAGCCGGCCCCTGGAGACCACCAGGGGCATCATGTCGTGGGTCACCACGGTGGACCACAAGCGCCTTGGCATCATGTACGGCGTTGCGTCCATCTTGTGGTTCGTGATCGGCGGCATCGAGGCCCTCTTCATCCGCCTGCAGTTGGCGGTGCCGAACGGGTCGGTCATCGGCGCTGACACCTACAACCAGATGTTCACCATGCATGCCACCACCATGGTGTTCCTGGTGGTCATGCCGCTTTCGGCTGCGTTCTTCAACTATTTCCTGCCGCTGCAGATCGGTGCGCGCGACGTTGCCTTTCCTCGCATGAATGCCTTCTCGTGGTGGGGCTACTTCTTTGGTGGCATTTTCATGTATTCCAGCTACTTCCTCGGGGGCTTCCCCGACGGTGGCTGGTTCGGATACGCGCCGAACACGTCGACCACGTTCTCTCCTGGTCACGGCATCGACTTCTGGATCATCGGTCTCCAGATGCTTGGCATCGCGTCCACCGTGTCCGCCGTCAATTTCATCGTGACCGTGTTCAACATGCGGGCCCCTGGCATGACCCTGTTCCGCATGCCGGTGTTCGCCTGGATGACATTCGTGGCCAGTTTCCTGCTGCTCTTCGCGATGCCCATCATCACGGTGGCACTGTTCCTGCTCACCTTCGATCGTTCGTACGGTGCGAACTTCTTCAACGTCAGCCAGGGCGGCGAGCCCGTGCTGTGGCAGCACCTGTTCTGGCTGTTCGGCCACCCCGAGGTGTACATCCTCATCCTGCCCGCCATGGGTATCGTCTCCGAGGTCCTGCCGACCTTTGCCCGCAAGCCATTGTTCGGCTACCCGGTTGTGGTGTTCTCCGGTATCGCCATCGGGTTCATGGGCTGGGGCGTGTGGGCGCACCATATGTTCGCCGTCGGTCTCGGTTCAGTTGCGACGGCTGCCTTCGGCGTCAGCACGATGTTCATCGCGGTGCCCACGGGTGTGAAGATCTTCAACTGGGTCGGCACCATTTGGGGCGGAGCGCTGCGGTTTACGACTGCAATGCTGTTCAGCGTCGGTTTCATCCTGACGTTCGTTATCGGCGGTCTGTCGGGTGTCACCCACTCCCTGGTCGCTTCCGATGCGCAGCAGACCGACACGTACTACATCGTCGCTCACTTCCACTATGTGCTGTTCGGTGGCGCGCTCATGGGACTGTTCTCCGGTATCTACTACTGGTACCCCAAGATCTTCGGTCGCCTGCTCGACGAAAAGATCGGCAAGACCCACTGGTTCCTGATGTGGATCGGCACGCATCTCACGTTCGGCCCCATGCACGTAGTTGGGCTTCAGGGCCAGCCGCGTCGTATGTACCGTTACGACACCGGCATGGGCTTTGACTTCTGGAACTTGGTCGAGACCATTGGCGCGTTCATCATTGCGTTGTCGCTACTCGTCTTCTTCTTCAACGTCATCGTGACGCACCGCAAGAAGGGCCAGGTCGTTCCCATCGATCCGTGGGACGCTCGCACCCTTGAATGGATGACCGATAACCCGCCGAAGCCACACAACTTTGACATCGTGCCAACCGTGCACAGCGTCGACGAGTTCTGGCATCGTAAGTACGCAGAAGAACCAGACACGCACCGCGTGAAGCGGGTTGCAACTGCCGAGCAGGTACTCGAGCACGACTACGTGGATCCGAAATCGATTCACATGCCGTCGCCCTCGTACTGGCCTCTCGCGCTTGGCTTCTCGCTGTTCGTGCTCGCCTACGGCGCCCTGTACGTCGCTGTACCCGTGATGATCCTCGGGGCAGCAATGGTGATCGGGTCAATGTTCGGGTGGGCTGTTGAGCCTTCGGCGGAACCACACGACGACGATCATGATCACGGCACCGGCGGGTCCGACGCTCTCGCCCTCACCACCGGCGGATCCCACTGATGAGCACAGCAGCAGTCCACGACGACGCAGCGCACGACGACCACGCACTTGGCGGTCATGGCGCGCACGTCACCGCCACCGGCGTCTCCAACGAGAAGTTGGGCATGTGGGTCTTCCTCGGCTCCGAGTGCCTCTTGTTCGGTGCGCTCATCGCGACGTACCTCAACTACCGCGGCAAGTCCATCAACGGGCCGTACCCGAAGGATGTGTACAACATCCCGTTCACCTCGGCTTCCTCGTTCATCCTGCTCATGAGCTCGCTCACGATGGTGCTCGCGCTTTCTGCGGTCGGGCGCGGCGACGGCCGTCGTGGCCGTATCTGGCTCATCAGCACGGCACTGCTCGGATCCATCTTCATCGGCGGCCAGATTTACGAGTTCCGTGACTTCTACCAGGCGAAGGGTCTCGGCCTGTCGACCAACTTGTTCGGTTCCAGCTTCTATGTGCTGACCGGCTTCCACGGCGTGCACGTCACGCTTGGCATCCTGATGCTGTTCTCGCTGGCGTTTCTGTCCTGGCGGGGGAAAATCACGAAAGCCAACAAGGAGACCGTCGAGATCATCGGTCTCTACTGGCACTTCGTCGACGTGATCTGGATCGTCATCTTCACCGTCGTCTACCTCATCAAGTAATCAAGTCAGCGAGTAAGACACCCCATGGCATCCAACCGCTACGTCGAACCCGAGTACCACGGCCCGGCCCTCGACGCACATGACAAGCAGTACATCGGGGTCGGGTTCGGCCTCGCTGTCCTTACTGCTATCGAGGTCGGCCTGTACTTCATCGAGAAGGACGGGGGCATCTCCGGCGGGCAGAGCAGCTGGATGCTGCTGATCCTCGCGTTCGTCAAGTTCGCCGTTGTCGCCGGTTTCTTCATGCACCTGAAGCTCGACAACCCGATCTTCAAGCGACTTTTCGTGATGGGGGCCATCTTGGCCGGCTTCTGTTACGTCGCCGTGCTCACCGCCTTCGGCGTGTTTCACAGGGCGTGGATCACCTGGCCTGCCTACCTCGGATTTGCCATCGTCGCGGCGGTGTTGGGATTGCGCGGTTCTCGGGGTGTTGGCGGCCATGATCACGGCCACGCTGATCACGACCACGCTGATCACGACCACGCTCACTGACTCGGATCGCAGTTATCCCGTGCCGTGATGGCTAGGGGTTTGTGTTGTCCCACCAACCGTTCAAACTGGCACGGTGATGCACTCCATTCTCTCTGTTGCCGACCCCGGCCGTGCGTCACTTCCGTGGCGAGTGGAACCCAGCGTGTGGCTCGTGATGGGCGCTGTCATCACGTTCTTGTGGTGGGCCGTCACACGGGTCGGCCCTCGCCTTGTCGAACCCGGCCAGCCAGTCGTCACGTCGCGGCAGAAGCAGTGGCTGACTGCCGGGGTCGTGTCGATGTGGGTGTTTTCCGAGTACCCGATTCACGACATCAGCGAGAAGTACCTCTTCTCCGTGCACATGACACAGCACACGGTGTTCACGCTCGTCTCCAGCGCATGCTTCCTGATGGGTTCGCCGGACTGGCTGTGGCGATGGGTGATGTCGCACAGAGTCATTGCACAAGTTGCTCGTTTCTGCAGCAAGCCCATGGTTGCACTGCTGTTGTTCAATGCCTTGATTGCATACACACACCTCCCGGTGATCGTGCGGCTCTCCACGTCGAACGGGCTCTTTCACTTCGGCGTGCACACGGCACTGTTCGTGGCGTCGCTGTTCATGTGGGTGCCGGTCATCAATCGCACCGAGCTCCTTCCGAAGCTCAAAAAACCCACCAAGATGATCTATCTGTTTGCCCAGTCGCTGGTGCCAACTGTGCCGGCCTCGTTCCTGACCTTCGCCTCGAAGCCGATGTATAAGCACTACGCCGATGCGCCCCGACTGATCTCGGGCTTCGATGCGGTGAAAGACCAGCAAACTGCCGCGGTGATCATGAAGTTGGGAGCCGGAACGTTCATCTGGTGCATCGTTGGTTATCTCTTCTATGCATGGTGGCAGGACAACGAAGCGGGGATCGCCGACGACAATATGCGTCCCATCCCGGCCGAGGGGATGGGCCAAGGAGTCCTGACCTGGGACCGCGTGCAGGTCGAACTGCAGCGTGCAGCTCCGGTCGATTCCCCCACGTAATCAGCTCCGATGCGGTCGACCACGGCGCGCAAAACGCCGCAAGATCCGTTCATTCCCAGCGGAACCAGCGCATCGCAGCACTGACCGCGCCGATGGCCCAGACCGCCAGCACAACCCACGCCCGGCCTGGGGCAGCACCAGCACCGAACGCGCTTCGTACCAACTCGGCGAGTGCCGTGGAGGGCAACAAACGTACGACAGTCCGAAATGTTGCCGGAAACCGGTCGAGCGGGACAACTATGCCGCTCACGAGGAGCAGCGCGATGTACAGCCCGTTCGCTGCAGCGAGCGTGGCCGTGGCCCGAAGTGTTCCTGCTATCAGCAGGCCGATTCCGGCGAACGCCACCGTTCCAAGCAGCAGCGCTGCGATGGCGGCCGGCCAACCGGAGTGGTCCGGCTTCCAGCCGAGAAGCAGCGCAGCACCGGAAAGTGTTGCCACTTGAATGATCTGTACGCAGACGATTGAAGCAATCTTGGCCGTGATCAACCGGGGACGGCCGAGGGGGGTTGTGCCGAGCCGTTTGAGAACGCCGTATTCCCGCTCGAACGCCGTGGCTATGGCTACGCCCGCCATCGCCATCGAAATAACTGCCAGCGCAATGGTGGACGGCGCAAGAAATTGAACCGGCTCGTCGGTGCCGGTGTCGATGACCTTCACGACCGAGAAGAAGACGAGGAGTGACAGCGGGATGCCAAGCGTGAGCAGCACCGATTCGCCGCGGGTCAGCGTCATGCGGAGTTCGGCTGACAGCTGGGCCCATAACGACTTCATCGACGGCCCCGGCGTCTCGATACGGGTGGGCCACCCGAACTTGGGTCGGTGTCGGCGGTCAGGCGTAGGAACACATCTTCGAGGCGCTGTCTGCCGCCGCGAAGGTCGCCCAGCACAACGTCTTGGTCGGCCAGCCACGAGGTGATTGCTGCGATGTTTCGCGGCGATGGTTCGACAGCCACGACGTACTCGCCGGGCGTTGCCTCCGCCGTGCTCGCCCCGCCGACAGCGGCGCCAAGCAGTGCGACGTCAAGGCCGACGGGTGCACTGAAACGGATGTCGACATGAGTGCCTTGGCGCAGCGTGTCGGGTGACCCGGTGGCAACTACCGAACCATGATCGATGATGATCACTTCGTCTGCGAGCCGCTCCGCCTCATCGAGTTGATGCGTGGTGAGAACGACGGTTGCGCCTTCTGTGCGAAGCGATTCGATAACTCCCCATAGGGTTTGGCGGGCGGCAGGATCCATTCCCGCAGTCGGCTCGTCGAGGAATGCCACCTCGGGTCGGCCGACGAGGGCCATGCCGAGGGACAACCGCTGCTGCTCGCCACCGGAAAGCCGCCGCCATGGCGTCCGTGCGACGGACCGCAGCCCGACGAGATCGAGAACCTTGTTGTGATCGCGGGCGCGGTTCCCGTAGTAAGCCGCGAACAAGCGAAGGATTTGTTCCGGCCCCATCGACAGATACACACCGTTGCGTTGCAGCATCACGCCGATATGGGGAGCGAGTTGCCGGGCATCGGCAATCGGGTCGAGGCCCATCACCCGCACAGACCCGGAGGTGGGGCGTCTGTACCCCTCGAGTGCTTCGACCGTTGTGGTCTTGCCGGCACCGTTCGGGCCGAGGACAGCGAACACGCATCCGGAAGGCACTGAGAAGCTGATGTCGTTGACCGCCGGCCGATCCGCCCCGGGGTACTGCACCCGGAGATGGTTGACCTCAATCGCCGGCGCAGCCATTGGGACCTAGCGTATCGGTGTTGCTCGTGAATCGAGAGCGAGAGCTGTCGAGCGATCAGCCGGGCATAGCCGGGCATCAGCGGGCATCAGCGGGCATCAGCGGGCATTAGCGGGCATCAGCGGGCATCAGCGGGCGAGGTGCGCCACTAGCCTGGCAACCCATGATCGACCTGAAACTGCTGCGAGACGATCCCGAGCGCGTGCGTCAGAGCCAGCGCGATCGCCGCGCCGATGTCACCGTGGTTGACGCGCTCCTCGCAGCTGATGCCGCGCACCGGGGCGCAACGGTTCGGTTCGATACGTTGCGCAACGCGCAGAAGTCCCTCGGCAAAGAAATTGCCCAGGCCAAGGGTGACGAGAAGCAGGTGAAGCTCGCTCACGCTGCCGACCTATCGGTTCAGGTCAAGTTGGCCGAGGCCGAGCAGACAGAGCTTGAGACGACCGTTCGCTCCTTGCACCTGAGCATCGAGAACCTGCTCGAAGCCGGAGCGCCCGTGGGCGGCGAGGCCGACTATGAGGTGGTCGAAACTGTCGGCACACTGCCCCAGTTCGACTTTGCGGTCCGTGACCATATCGAACTCGGCGAACTTCTCGGAGCAATCGACACCGAGCGCGGAGCCAAAGTCAGCGGTGCGCGTTTCTATTACCTCACAGGCCCTGGTGCAATGCTGGAGTTCGCGCTGATGCAGCACGCCATAACAAGTGCCGTGCGCAACGGGTTCACGCCGATGATCACCCCGGTGCTCGTCAAGCCCGAGGCCATGGCCGGCACCGGGTATCTCGGGGTGCACAGCGATGAGGTGTATCACCTCCCTGCTGACGACCTGTACCTGGTCGGAACCAGCGAGGTTCCGCTCGCGGCCTATCACATGAACGAAATGCTCGACGGCGCCACCTTGCCGCGTCGGTACGCAGCGTTTTCGTCGTGTTTTCGCCGCGAAGCCGGAAGCTACGGAAAAGACACCCGAGGCATCATCAGGGTTCACCAGTTCGACAAGGTCGAAATGTTCTCGTTCTGCGACCCGGCCGACGCGCATAACGAGCACCTTCGTTTCCTGGGTTGGGAGAAAGAGTTCCTCGTGTCACTCGGACTTCATTTCCGCGTGATCGACACAGCGTCGGGCGACCTGGGTGCCAGTGCCGCGCGCAAGTTCGACTGCGAAGCGTGGCTCCCGAGCCAGCAGACGTTCCGTGAGGTGACCAGCACCTCGAACTGCACCGACTTCCAGGCCCGTCGACTGGGTATCCGGCTGAGAGACGACCACGGTACCCGGCCCATCGCCATGCTCAACGGCACGCTCTGCGCGATGGCGCGGATGGTGGTCATGGTGCTGGAGAACGGGCAACAGGCAGACGGGTCCGTGGTCGTGCCCGAGCCGCTTCGGGGGTTCATGGGTACCGATCGGATCAACCCGCGCTGATCCATCGGCCTGGCCGGTAGTTTCTGATACCAAGGGTTGGATTGCTCAGGGTCCGCCACTTGTGACCAGGCCGTCGTTAGCTTTGCGTTCGGTCTGAACGGGGCGCCGATCCCGGCTCAGTGGAGCAAGGAGCAACCATGCGTTTCGAAACTCGACGGTTCATCGCGAGGGGCCTCTCGGTTGCCCTCGTCGGGCTGGCCGCCGTGCCGCTGTACGCCAGGGCGGTTCATGCCCAAACGGGGCCGCTTTCGGGTTTCGTGTTCGGCGATTCCAACCAGAACGGAACGAAGGACGCGGGCGAATCGTTCCTCCAGGGTGTCGTGGTGACAGCGACCGGTTCCGACGCATCGGTTTCCGCTGCAACGACCGATGTGAACGGTGCGTACCAGTTCACCGGTCTCGCCGCTTCGTCCTTCCGGATCGCTTTCTCCACCCCTGCCGGTTTGGAGCCAGCCCCACTGGGCCCCGACAACGGTTCATCGGTGCAGTTCGTTGCAGCTGGCGGCACTGCGAATACAGCGTTCTCTGACCCGTCGGAGTATTGCCAGAGCAATCCAATCCTGGCCATCGTCTGCTTCTCACAAACCGGCTCGTCGGGCGCAGCGACCCAGGCAGCGTTGAAGACCATCGCCTACAACAGCACTGGCATTCCGGCACCTGGGCTTGCGACTCGTCTGACGATGGCCGATGTCGGTTCCACTTTTGGCCTGGCGTATCACCGGCAGTCGGGCAAGATCTTCCAGGGAGCGTTCATGAAGCGAGGTGTCGCGCTCGGCACCGGTGGTCTCGGCGCGATCTACGCAACCCCGGCAGCCTCCGGGGCGCCGACGGTGCTTGCCACGATTCCGAATGCGGGCACGGATCCACGGACGAACACCGCCGCACCTAATTATTGGCAGCACGACTCCGACTCCTTCGCCTCGATCCACAAGCTCGGACTCGGTGACGTCGATCTGTCCAGTGATCAGTCCACCCTGTACGTGGCCAACCTCGCTGACAATGGCGTCTACAGCGTTGCGATCAACGCGGACGGAACGTCCGGCGGGATCAGCGGTCCGTTGAGCGTCCCCAACCCGACGGCCTGCGCAGCTGGGCAGTTCCACGTGTTCGGCCTTGGTGTCACCGGTTTACGTGGCCTGGTCGGCGGCGTCTGTACCGGCCCAACCACCGCAGACCTGAAGGGCTACGTCTTCGAGTTCGCTGCGGTGGGTACTGCTGCGTCCCTGTCCGGTCCCATCCTCACATTCCCCATGAATTATCCGAAAGGTAACGTGCTCGAGTGGTGTGGAACGAGGCCGCCTGGCGACGGCGATTACTTGCCCTGGGACACAATCACCTCTGACCTCGACCCCGATGTGCGCCGGTGCTCATCGCAGACGTACAGCCTTGTGGCACCACAAGCATCCATGACCGACTTGCAGGTGACAGACGCGGGCGACCTCGTTCTCGGCTTCCGGGATCGCTTCGGCGACCAGACCGGATACGGCTTACGGTCCATGAACCTTCTCGACGTCGGCCTGTACGAAGGCATGTCCGGGGGTGACGTTCTGTTGGCCTGCAGGTCAGGTTCGACTTGGCTGCTCGAATCCAACGGCGTATGCGGTGGACGTACCGGAGCTGGACCTGGGAACGCCGAAGGCCCCGGAGGAGGCGAGTTCTTCAGCGGTGAGCAGTTCACCGGGACACACGACGAAACGGCGCTCGGATCTCTGGTCCGGGTCCCCGGGAAGGGCGAGGTTGTTGCCTCGGTTTACGACGTTTCGACAACCTACCAACAAGGGACCATTCGCCTTGCGGACAGCAACGGGGCTGTGTCCGGACTGACCGAGATCGCGCCCGACGCAGGTAGTGGCAACGGACCATTCGGAAAATCCAACGGGCTCGGCGACATGGAGGCCTTGTGTGATCAGGCGCCGGTTGAAATCGGCAATCGTGTCTGGCTGGACGCGAACCGAGACGGGCAGCAGAATCCCGCTGAGGTCGGCATCGACGGCGTTGCTGTTGAACTCTGGAAGGCAGGCGTGAAGGTCGGCGATGCGACAACCGGCGGCGGCGTCTATCGGTTCAACGCGACCAATGTCTCCGGCGGAGTTCTGCCGAACATGGACTACGAAGTCCGGATTCCCAACGCCTCGGGTGCTGGGTTGCAGGCACCCCTTGCCAATCTGACGCTCACAGGACCGAACGCCGGCGCCGATACGTCTGACTCGGACGCAACGGCCAGCGCGACGAACGCTGTGATTCCGGTAGCTGCGTCGTCCATCGCCCGCTCCGGCCAGAACAACCACACCTTTGACGTTGGCTTTGCGCCTGTCTTCGCGCTTGGGAACAGGGTCTTCCTGGACGATGGTGCTGGCGGCGGCATCGCCGGCGACGGAAAGCAGAACGGTGGAGAAGTCGGGATTGCCAACGTCACGCTGAAGCTATGTGGTGCGGACGGTGCTGGCAGTCCAACAGGTGCCGCGCTTGGCACCACGACGACCGACAGTTTCGGCTACTACCGGTTCGACGGCTTGGTGGCCGGGACGTACGTGGTGGTCGTCGATGTGGCTGGTTCGGCAGGTCTCGGCAACTTGCTATCGAGCGTCGGCTCTTCTGACCCCGAGTCCGGTGTCGACCGAGATGACAGCGGGAAAGATGCACTACTGCCTGCGGGTTCATCCTGTTCTGGTGGCATCGCTAGCGCGCCGGTCATCCTCGGCCCAACAGCAGCCGAACCGACCGGCGAGACGGACAAGTCGGCGGTCCCTGATGTCCAGACGGATCCGTACAGCAACCTGACTGTCGATTTCGGCTTCGTGACCAGGCTGACTCCAACGCCGACCACGCCAGGGGCAACGACGATCAACCTGACCCCGAACCCGAACCCGGTTGCAGCGGCACCGGCTGCACCGACGACGGTTGCGCCAACGGCCGTTGCGCCGTCGACTGCTGCACCGACCACGGTTGTGTCGACCACGGTGGCACCGGTCGCCCCGACGACTACCCCACCGCCGGCGACGGTTGTCACCGTTGACCCGGCTCCTCCTGTCGTCGACATTGAAGCGGACATCGCATTGACAGGAGCAAATGATGACCAACTCGTCATGCTGTCGTTCTTCCTGATGTTGCTGGGTGCTGCGCTTTGGTTCATCGGTGGCCGGTCCGGCGGGTCGCGGGTCGCCACATCAACTCGGAAGCGCTGATTCGCGCCCATTCATCGTTGCGGTCTGCTGGGAGCTGCCCCCCGCCGACAGCGGGGCAGTTCCGCGTTTGCACATCAGAATTCGGCGAGCACACCAATCACCGAGGTGTGACATCGGCGACACCCGGTTAACGGTCGGGGTAGGGTGTGTCCAGTCCGCTGCACCAAGGGTGACGGCGTCGGACGATGAGTCAGTCACCCGAACAGAGGTAGTTATTCCCATGGCTTCGGTCGAACTGCAACACATCGACAAGACCTACGACAACGGCTTCCAGGCCGTCAAGGATCTCAACCTGAAGGTGGAGGACGGCGAATTTCTCGTCCTGGTGGGTCCGTCCGGTTGTGGCAAGACCACAGCGCTCCGTATGGTCGCCGGTCTGGAAGACATCACAGGTGGCGAACTGCGTATCGGTGACCGGCGCGTGAACGAAGTTCCACCGAAAGATCGCGACATCGCCATGGTGTTCCAGTCATATGCGCTGTATCCGCACATGACTGTGGCGGAGAACATCGGCTTCGGCCTCAAGCTTCGCAAGATGGACAAGGACCAGATCACGAAGCGGGTCAACGAAGCCGCCAACATGCTTGGCCTCGACGAGCTTCTCGACCGCCGTCCCAAGCAGCTGTCCGGTGGTCAACGCCAGCGAGTCGCCATGGGCCGTGCCATCGTCCGCGAGCCACAGGTGTTCCTCATGGACGAACCGTTGTCCAACCTCGATGCAAAGATGCGCGTTCAGACCCGCGCCGAGATCTCTCGCATCCAGCAGCGCCTGGGTGTCACAACGATCTACGTCACCCACGACCAGGTCGAAGCCATGACCATGGGATCGCGCGTGGCCGTGATGAAGAAGGGCTTGCTGCAGCAGGTTGATACGCCACAATTCATCTACGACAACCCTGCCAACCTGTTCGTCGCCGGGTTCATCGGTTCACCTCCGATGAACCTGTGCGAAGGCGTCATCGTGCCGACCGACCACGGCGAGGTCGATGTTGTCATCGGTGAGAACCGGTTGCGCGTGCCGTCGTCCGCAGTCTCCGAACGCGGTATTCCGGTCCCAGATGGTTCAGGCCGCAAGGTCGTGGTCGGCATCCGCCCCGAGGACATGCAAGATGGTGCGCTGACCGACGTCGACCCGCTGCGCCGACTGCATGCCACCGTCGACATCACCGAAGCACTTGGTTCCGAGGTCATGGCGTACTTCGGTGTCGATGCGCAGCAGGTGTTCAGCGACGGCGCAAAACGTGACGACGAAGAAAATCTGAAATCGATCGGCGCTTTGGCCGGGTCGACGTTCGTTGCCAGCTTCAGTGCACGGAGCCGGGTTCGTCCAGGGGACAAGATCGAGGTCGCCGTCGATACGACACGATTGCATTTCTTCGACCCAGAGACCGGCGCTCGGCTCGGTAATTCACGCTGACCTCCTCGGGGATCTGCGCCGACAGGCGGGGTTCCCCGACGACAGGTGCTCCGGGCTGGCGTCGGCGATGGCCCCGCACCGCGCCGAATCATCGATTGGGGTGCCGCATTTCGTTGAATCGGGCATCCTGGCGGGCGTAGGGTCTGTCCGATGACTTCGGCGAGCCGAATCCTGACATTCGGAAGGGTTTCGGTGGAGAGCGCCGAAGGTCCTGCGCCGATGTCCGGACGCCTCGGTGATCTGCTCCTGCTGCTCCTCGAGACATCCGAGGGTTGGGTCTCGCGCGACTCACTGATCGACCGCCTGTGGGCCGATCGCGACCAGCCACCTCCGTCGGCCCGAAGCGCGTTGCGGACCTACATCGCCAAGCTCAGAGACAGCCTCGGCGAATCCGCCGTTCTCACCCGCGCGTCGCCGTGCGCCTATCGGCTCGATCGAACCGTGGTGCGGTCCGACCTTGACGAAGTTCGGGACGCGCTCCGCATCGCCCGTCTCCGCCTGTCCACCGACCCCGCCGGAGCGTTGCGGGTGCTCGGCGATGCGCGTTGCCTGATTGTGGGCGACCCGCTGGGCGGGATCGACAACCCGTGGCTCAATGCGACGCGTATGTCGACCGAGGAGCTGATGGACGATCTCGACGACGAGTTCTGCACCGCTCTCCTAAAAAGCGGGCTCGCCGTGGAGCACCTCGACGAGATCGCGCGTCTTGCCGAACGCCGACCACTACGTGAACGTCGGATCGAGATGCTCATCCGTGCGCTTCGCCAGGCAGGCCGTCGCCGCGAAGCACTGCGTGTCGCTGCGGCCCATCATCAGCGAATGGTTGACCACACGGGTCTCAGCGCCTGCGCCGAGATCCGCCTTCTGGAGCAGGAACTGCTGGTCGAAGACGACCGCGAGCCTCGTGTTGCACACCGGGCGGACAGCGATGATCTGGTTGCCGCCATTGCGGCAGAACCGTTCGTCGACAGCCCCGCTCCGCTTGCACGTGTACTGGGCATCACGCAGACGGAGCTGGCAGAACTCGTCGAGGTGACTCGTTCGAAGCACATGCTCGATGGAGAGTACGGGCGATTTGTCCCGTTGGTCGCCGATCCGTTGCCCGATGCCTTGGCGACGCGCTGGCACGAACGATGGTCGATGATCGATGAACTCCCCATATGGCGGATTCTCGATCATCGGGTCGCGGTCGGGCTGATCACGAATCAACACGTCAACGACGTGATTGAGGCGGCGCGTCTGGCTTGCGACGAAGGCGAAGCGTACGCAGCATCTGTTCTTCTTGACCGGTTTCAACAGGCAGACCGGAGCGAGGACCGGTTCGGGCGCGGGGTGGATCGGCGGTCAACGGTTGATCTCCTCCTCACCCAGGCAAGGGTTCTGGATCAGCTTGGATTGTCCGATGAGGCCGTCGACAAGCGAGCACAGGCTGTAGACATTGCGCTCACTGAGGACTGGGTAGACCTTGCGGCCAGCGTCGCAGTGGCTGACTCGGCCACCGGCCGGTCCTACGTCGAGAATGAGGACGTCACCCAACTCATCCGCCGAACCATGAGTCGGCTCGACGGCACACAACGAAGTGCACATACGGTTCGCCTGCTCTCCGAGCTGCTGTGCCGAACAGTCCTTGATGCAGGTCTCACCCCAGAACTTGAGCCCATCCACGACCGTCTCGTTGCCATGCGGCCCACGCTCTCAAGTCCTGTGGATCAGGCCCATGCGTACCGTGCGCGGCTGTACGTTGCAGTGTCTCGTGGTGAAGTGGTCGACCAGGCAGCGCTCGAGGAGATGCTCATTCTCTGCCGCAACCTTGAGCTTCATGATCATGTCTGCGATCTGCTCACGGTGATGGCACGCACTGCCCTCGAACGCGGCGACGGGCAGGCGTGGAGGCACGCAGTCGATTCCTTGTCCGACCTCGCCGCCACGACACGAAGACCTGTCGATATCTGGGTCAGGGTCGCGCTCCGGGCAACCGACCTGCAAGTTCGCGGGCAGCATCAAGCAGCGGCGTCGCAGGCCGATGATGCTCAACTTCTCGGCGCGCGGTGGTCTATCGCCGATGCAGCCATCGCCAACGAGTGCTTCGATGTCGCAGCGGTGTGGCAACGCTCCCAGTTCCGTTCCGAAGATCTCGAGCGAAGTTCCAGCCAGTCGGTGGTGGCATTCGCCAGACAGATCTTGGCTCGTTCCTACCGTTGCGACCTTCCCGCCGACGATCCGCTGCTCGACGTGCTTGTCCGTTCTTGCGTCAAGGCTTCGGAACCGTCGGACCGCGCGCTCGAGTCGCTTCCGGCCCTGCTGATCGCTGCGCAGAGCGCGTGGAACGCGGGATACCAGCAGAACTGGGATCGGGTGCAGGCAGCGCTTGATTCCTGGCCGATTTCCGGCAGCGCGCTCGGCATGATTCCAATCGCGACGTTTGGCCCGGTCGGCCGATTCCGGGCGTTGGCCGCGATCAAGGTCGGTCAACTCGATCTGGCCAGGGAACACTTCGCCGACGCGCTGAGCTGGTGCGACGGCATGCGGGCCAACGGCTGGGCAGCAATCACTCTTGAGGATCAGGCGCATCTTGAGGATCTCGCCGGCACAGGGAGAGCGCCGGCGGTGCGCGCTGAGGCTGCGTACTTGCGCCGATCTCGACGGCTGCGCCAGGGTCGGCCCAGCGGGTGGTTGTCCACCACCCACGGCTGACCCGGGTCCGTTGGCTGGCCCGGGTCGCACGCCGCCCGGGCCAGGTCCCTTGGCTGCACGCACCGAATGAATCGGCGTGCAACCCGCCGAGGGGGACGTCCCAGCAGACCGTTTGTGAGCCTGTCAGCACCGCGCAAATTTTCGGCAAATGTCGACAAATCTGCGGCTTGCTGTCGGTACGCTCACTTGATCCAACTGATCGAGTCGAGATCCAGTTCGCCGACATCGAACAATGACCTTGTCGTTTCCATGTCGCGCGGCGTGACGACGAAACGGTCTCTGAGGAGGCGATCCAGCAACCCGGTGGCGATGTTGTGCGCTGCTCGATCCACAGATCCGGGGTCGGAGTACGAGCCTGATCCACCGGGGGAGATCGATCGATGGTTGGGACCGAGTTGTCGGTCGATGAGCAGTTGCAGTTGGTCCAGCGGGTGCGGGCTGCCGTCCTCTGGTGCATGTTCGATGATGAGCTCGCAGAAACGTTGGACAGCGGGGAACCATTGGCCGAACCCACCCATGTCGTGTGGTTCCAGGTGTAGCCCGCAGTAGGGGCCAACCCGCGCTGGGCCAGCCTCAGGAATTGCGTCGAACACATACAACGGAAGGCTGACGCACACCCCTGTGTCGGTTCGCTCAGTCTGCGACAGAGCCATCGTGAAGATCATTCCCATGCGCTGCGCGAACCGCCGCTTGCTGTCGAGCGCAAAGTTCTCGATGGCTGGCAACGATCTGACCAGCGATACCAGCATGATGTTGGCCAATCGGCCGAACGCATATGTGGGGTACAACCGCCCGTACTCCATTGCCCGCCGGACGAACAGGTCACCGTGCCCGCGAATTCGGTGGCGCCTGACAAGCACTGCTTCGGGTTTCGCTTCGTACGCCCCGAGGCGCCACTGGCTGAAACCGCGGAAGTTCTGGTCGACCAACACCGGCTGGTCTCCTGCTGTTTCGATGACCAGCGCACAGTGGTCGTAGACGCCCCTGTCGAGTTCTCTGATGGCCCGCGACACTGCATCGCTGCCTCTGAACAGCAACAGGTCGCCGCGCTGTATGTGTTCGGTACTGAGCAACGTCGTGACCGATTCGGTCAACAACCCTCGATCCATGTTCATGGGCAATCTCCGCTTCCCAAGGGGTGGCCCGTGCGGCCAAGTTTCCCTGTGGACACGAGGGTGCACCTACCCGGCAAATCCTGAGCACGCTGCGAATCGATGTTCACGGACGGTGTTCAAACCAGCAGACACCGACACGATGCGTGCTGATGGGTCGGACCAGGAGACTTCGTCAGACACGCCGCGTCTGACACAGTGAGAACGACGTCAGGGGAGCGCGATGTCTTGCGGCCGCACAGGGACCCGTGGCAATGCCAGCCCGGTCGCGGCCCTGATAGCCGCTGCGACGGCCGGTGTGGAGCTGATGGTCGGGGGCTCGCCAACGCCTTTTGCCCCGAACGGTGCTCCTGCTTCGGGCTGGTCGTACAGGCCGGCGATCCGCACATGCGGCATGTCGAGTGCGGTCGGGATGAGGTAGTCCGTAAAACTGGGATTTCGCACGCGGCCATGGTCGAGAACGATTTCCTCCATCACCGCAAGCCCGACGCCCTGGGCGGTGCCGCCCTCGATCTGGCCGATCACGTGCTGCGGGTTGAGGATTGTGCCGGTGTCCTGAGTGGTTGCCATTTCGACGACTCGCACCAGGCCAAGGTCGCAGTCGACATCGACAACCGCACGATGGGCGGCAAAGGCCCAGCTCACGTGTGCGTCGCCCTGCCCGTTCTCGTCGAGAGCGCACGTCGGGCGGTGCCGATACTCAACTACTTGATGCACGACGTCGTTGCCGACGAACGTGATGACTGGTTCGTCGTGGTCGCCGTTCAGCGTGGATACCCGACCATCGCGAAGCTCGATCGCTGCCTGTGCAACGGTCCATCGTTCGGACGCAAGTGCGATTATCTGCGCGCGTACTGCTTCGCACGCGGTCATGACAGCTCCGCCAGACATCCATGTCTGACGTGAAGCAGACGTTGATCCGGCCGACCCGATGAACGTGTCTGCGGGTTCCAACACAATGTCGTCAACCCCCAGGACGGTGCGGGCGATCTGGAGGGCGATCGTGACGAAACCCTGTCCGACCTCAGCGCAGGCTGACTTGATGGAGACCCGCCCGCCACCGATGGTGCACGACGCGGTTGAGAAGTCGTCGAATCCCTCGGAGAAGGCGATGTTCTTCCACCCGATTGCGACTCCGACACCCCGCTTGACGTGGTGCGCGTCGGCAGTCCGTCCGGCTCCACCCGGCCGCGCCATCATCTCGTCCGTGCCCCGCGTGTCGGCGGGCATCGGGTACGCATCGAGCCACGCAAGCAGCTGATCCGTGGGAGCGGTGCCGTCGAGTATCTGCCCGGTGATACACGTGTCGCCGGTGCGAATGAGGTTGCGTCTGCGTATCTCGACGGCGTCCAGACCGCAGGCGTCGGCGAGCCGATCCATCTGGCTTTCGTGCGCGTAACAGGTCTGGACTGCGCCGAAGCCGCGCATCGCTCCGCACGTCGGGTTGTTGGTTCGGACGGCCCATCCGTCGACCGTTGCGCTCGGTACCCGGTAGGGGCCGGTTGCGAAGCACGCCGCGTTGGCTATGACCGCCCGTGAGGAGGACATGTACGCGCCGCCGTCGAACACCAACCGGCACTCGACGCGTTGCAGGATGCCGTCCCTCGTCGCATGGTGGCGATACCACATGCGTGCGGGGTGGCGATGGACATGCCCGAGGAAGCTCTCAAGCCGCGAGTACACGATCTTGACCGGGCGGCCCGTCTTCAACGCAAGGAGGCACAGATGAACGTGCATGCTCACGTCTTCACGAGCGCCGAACGCTCCGCCGACTCCGGCCAGGTGAACCCGGACCTTGTCCTCCGGCAACCCGAGGCAGGGTGCGAGCTGCCAAAGGTCGCTGTGCAGCCATTGGGTGGACACGTGCAGGTCCACCCCTCCGCCACCGTCTTCGGGGATGGCGAGCCCGCTCTCCGGACCGAGGAATGCCTGATCCTGCATCCCGACTTCGTAATTCCCCTCGACAACGACCTCGCCGGTGACGGACTGATCACCGTGCCGGATGACCAGATGACGAAAGATGTTTCCGTCGGGGTGGATGGGCGCCGCGGTGATTGCCTGCTCGGCATCGATCAATGGTTCCAGGACGTCGTAGTTGACGATGATTGCGGCGGCAGCACGGCGAGCCGTTTCAGGGTGGTCGGCGGCAATTGCGGCGATTGGTTCGCCGTAGAACCGGACGACGTCGTGTGCGAACACCGGTTGGTCCGGATGTTCGAGACCGTAGACCTTGGCGCCCGGTACATCGTCCTGGGTAACGATGGACTGGACTCCGGCGATCTTCCACGCCGGGCTGAAGTCGATGGACACGATTCGAGCTGACGCGTGCGGGGATCGGAGGACGTGTGCCCACAGCATGGACTCGGCGTGGAGGTCGCTGGAGAACTCGAACGATCCGGTCACCTTCGCGACGCCGTCAGGCCGGGCCGCTGATGCGCCGACGCGCCCGTGAACGGCCGCAGATGTGGTGGACGCGCTCATCCGTTCATCCGTGCCGCAGCGGCATTCTTGATCGCTTCGAAGATGCGGCCATATCCAGTGCACCTGCACAGGTTTCCGCTGATTGCTTCTCGCATCTCCAAGTCCGTTGGCGATGGCGTGTGGTCCAGCAGATCGTGCACCGCCATCACGAGCCCGGGGGTGCAAAAGCCACACTGCACTGCTCCGGCCTGAACAAACGCTGCTTGCACGTCGCTCAGTCCGCTGTCTGTCGGGGCAAGGCCCTCGACGGTGGTGACTCGTTGTCCTTCGGCGCTGGCCGCCATCACCAGACAGGCGCAGACGAGTCGTTCGTCCAACAGCACCGAACAGCTGCCGCATTCACCTTGCTCGCAAGCGTTCTTGGCTGCCGGCTGGCCGAGACGTTCTCGGAGCACGTACAGCAAACTCTCGCCCTGCCAACCGGCATCGACGGTGTGTGTGGTGCCGTTGACAATGAGCGTGTAGGTAACCAGCTCGTCGGGCAAAGATGTTGTATCCATGATTTGGTGGGTTCGTCCTCGTGGTGTGGTCAGAGGAGCCGCATGAGCGCTCGTTGCGCCATGACACCGATTGCGTGGCGGCGGTAATCGGCTGTTGAACGATGGTCGGTGATGGGTGTCGCCGCATGAGCGACCATCATGCCGAAGGTTTCATATGTACGCGGATCAACGACGCGTGGTGATTCCCAGTCGATCTGTTCGGCCACCCAGGTTTCGGCCTCCGGTGCGCGAAGCGGCACCGGCCCGACGGACCCCAAAGCGACCCGTACGTTCCGCCCCCCGAGGTCGACCACGAGGGCAAGGCCCGCAACGCTGATGACCATCGCGTTGCGGGTGCCGACCTTGAGATAGTCCTGGCGGCTGTCCAGCACGGGCAGGGTGATGGCGGTGATGAGTTCGTCCGGCCTGAGCGAAGTGCGTTTCACGCCGACGAAGAAGTCACGCCAGCCGACCAGTCGTGTCAAGCGGTGCACAGATGTCAGCTCGATGTGCGCATCCAGCGCAGCGAGAACCGGCAGGGTGTCTCCGGCCGGCGACGCAGTGCCGACGTTTCCGCCGATTGTTCCGGCGTTGCGAATCTGCGGCGATCCGACCGTTCGCGCTGCAGCCGCCAGTGCTGGGTGGGTGGACGAAATCGGTGGCTGCTGGAACTGCGAGTACGTGACGCCAGCGCCGATGCGAAGCGTCGTGTCGGTCAGGTCGATCGTCTTGAGTTCGGGTATCCGCGAGAGCGCGATGACCGATCCGGGCCGGCGGTGGCCGGCGTTGACTTCGACCATGAAATCGGTGCCACCAGCAAGGAACTGGGATTCCGGGTCCGCCTGAAGTGCGCGGAGGGCGTCGTCCAGGGAATGCGGCGTCGCGATGGGCATCAGCAAACCTTACTGGCGGGCTTTACTTTTCATGAAGACCCTCGTTGAACAGTTTGTGCACAGACCTCGGGACGAACCCTGGACGAACCTCTGGACAAACCTCCGAACGAATCCAGACGAGCATTCGGGGTGGCACAATCTGACCCATGGCCGTCGTCTTCGCGCTCGGCTGCGCCTTGATGTACGGGGTGGGTGACTACGCCGGTGGACGTGGTTCCAGGTTCGCTTCGGCGGCTTCGGTTACTGCAACAGCGCAGGCGGTTGGCATCGTGGCGTTGGTGCCAGGCCTGCTGATCATCGATGGCAGGTTGACCGGGCGGTCACTCCTTGTTGGTGCGCTGGCTGGAATGAGTGGCGAGATCGGCCTGCTGCTTCTGTATTCGGCGCTGGCACGCGGCGCGATGTCGGTGGTCTCGCCGATCGCCGCAATGCTCACCGCTGTCGTTCCCGTTATTGCTGGTTGGGTCATCGGAGAGTCTCTCGACCCACGCCAGTTCGCCGGCGTGATGGTAGCGCTGATTGGGATCGCGCTCATCAGCCGAGGGGGGTCCAACGACGGATCGGCTCCGGCCCACCACACCCGTCCATCGCCCCCGGTCCTGATGATGAGCGTTGCGGCGGGAATCGGCTTCGGTTTGTTCGTGGTTGCGCTTGACCGGGCAGGTGACCAAGCGGGCCTGTGGCCCCTCATCGCCGCCCGACCGGTCGGTGCGGTACTGGCGGCCGGTTATGCGTTTGTGACACGGGTCTCGCCGATCGTCACGCGCCCCGTTTTCGGGCTCGCTGCGGTGGCCGGAAGTTTCGACGTGCTTGCCAACATCCTGGCGATCCTGGCCGCGCAGCACGGCAAGGTTGCAGTGGCAGGACTGCTGATCTCGCTGTATCCGGCGAGCACCGTCGTACTGGCCAGGGTGCTCGATCAGGAACCGATTTCGAAAGCGCAAGTCGTCGGCTTTGCTCTTGCCGGAACGGCTGTTGCGCTGATCGCAGCCTGAAGCGAGGCGTGAGGGTTTGGCGAGACGCGACCCAGGGTATGCGAGCCTCACACCCTGGAGGAAGCAATCAAAACGCTCATCAGACCCAGAACAGTCCACACGCGATGAACATCGAGACAACTGCTGTGCCTGATCACGTGATCGAACGGGTCATTCCGGTACGACGGCGTACCGTCGACATGGTTCTCATCGCAGCAGGGGCGCTGGCGACAGCTGTCCTTGTTCTTGCCGGAGGCCTCTTGCTGTGGGGATACAACTTTTCGAGCAGCTATGTGAGCGATGAACTGTCGTCGCAGCACATCGCGTTCCCCTCCGCAGAGGCGCTGACCGCAGAGGGTCGCACGGATCTCCTGAAGTTCGCCGGGAAGCCGCTGAACAACGGAGCAGGAGCACAGGGTTATGCGAGCTATATCAACGGCCACCTGCAGAAGGTCGCCGCTGGCGCGACCTACGCGGACCTGGGTGTGCCCGAGCGTGCGGCCAAAGCAGCCGCGTTGGCCGCCGTCGAGTCCGGTGCTCCGCAAGCGACGGTCGACGAACTGCAGGCAACGGCTGCCGGAGTCACGGCTCAGCGCGACACGATGTTCAAAGGTGAGACCCTGCGCGGTCTGCTGTTGTCTGCCTACGCCTGGTCCACGGTCGGGAGAATTGCAGGAATTGCGGCCGTCGCAGCGTTGATCAGCGCGGCGTTGATGCTGGTTCTTGTTGCGCTCGGGCTGGTCCATTACCGACGCTCGGTCAGCAGCCAGCGCTGACATGACCTCCGTTGTCCGCCCGTGTTCCGACGTCAGATCTGCGCGATGCGGGCGAGCAGCATGTCCAAGGCCGGTTGATTCTTTCCACCGTGCGGGATGATCACGTCTGCATAACGCTTCGATGGTTCGATGAACTGTTCGTGTGCCGGACGCACCGTGTCGAGGTACTGGGCAACGACCGAGTCCAACGTGCGACCCCGCTCGTCCATGTCCCGGCGAAGACGCCGGATGAATCGGATGTCGGCGTCGGTGTCGACGAACACCTTGAGATCCATGAGCGCGCGTAGGGATGGCTCCCACAGCACCAGGAGACCTTCCACCACCACGATTGGCGCCGGTCGAACATGCGATGTGGCTTCAGCTCGGCGATGGTCGGAGAAGTCATAGACCGGTGCGCTGACGGCGAACCCGGCACGCAGCGCTCCAAGCTGCTCGGCCATCAGCTGCCAGTCGAACGCGTCGGGGTGGTCGTAGTTGAGCGCAGCCCTGCCTTCCAGGTCCAGGTCATCGCGGTCTTGGTAGTACGCGTCGAGAGCCAGCACTGCGACTCGCTCGTGGCCCGCAAGCCCGATCACCTGGTCTGCCACGGTGCTCTTGCCCGAGCCGCTGCCGCCGGCTACACCGATCACGAAGGGCCTGCGTTGGTCGGGTGTCGTCATGAGCGTCCTGGTCGTCGTGTGCTGCGCGTGCGCCAACAGGCTGTGTGGAAGTGTCTGCGGTGATCTGGGGCGTCGTCAGGGACGACCACAACGTGCGGTGAGCCGACGGGAATCGACTGGTTGCAGACGGGGCAGTCGTAGCGCTTCGTCGCCTGTTCGCCGCGAACGGTTCGCACGGTGATCTGGTCGTCCGCGTATGTGCCGATGCCGGGAATCATCCGTGGCGTTGGATCGGCCGCTTCCCCGCCAGTGGCGAACCTGCCAGTGCCGGCCCCGCCGGCGGTGAGCCAGCGCGGCGGGGTCCACGCCGGCACCTGGGGCGCTTTGCGGCGACCCATCAGGGTTGCTGCCTTTGCGGCTGGATCCGCTTGCTCACGAGTTCGACCCTATTCCAGCGGACCCGCCTTCACCCACGGGCGATGTCGTAGAGGAGGCGGGCCAACAGGGCAGCGACGACGATCAGAAAGACACGGCGTACCCACAGACTTCCTTTGGCGATGGCCAGGCGTGAACCGATCTGGGAGCCGGCGAGGTTCGCAGCTCCCATGGCAAGCCCGAGGCCAACCAGCACGTTGCCATGGCTGGCGAACCAGGCGATCGCTCCGAGGTTTGTGGCGGTGTTGACCGTCTTGGCGATGGCGTTCGCCTCGATGAATGCCAGTCCGACGACTCCGACGAGGAGCAGGACCAGGAAGCTCCCTGTGCCCGGGCCGATGAGCCCGTCGTAGAAGCCGATGCCCAGCCCGCCACCGGCAAGCACCGCTCGGCGCCGTGATTGGGTAAGCCGCTCGTGTGTGACTGCTCCCAGGTTCGGCTTGCGCCACACGTAGACGAACACGACCGCAAGCGCGATAACGACCAGGGGCTTCAACGCTGCCGTGGAAAGCCGCGACGCAATCATCGCACCGACCAACGCAGCGCAACCGGCCAGCCCGGCCATGAGGAGCGCTTCGCGTCTGTTGATGCGGACCGTACGGTTGTACACGATGGCCGCAGAGGCCGTACCCCACACCGAAGCGAGTTTGTTGGTGCCCAGCAGCATCGCGGTTGGCTGGCCGTGCAGTGTGAGGAGCAACGCAGGGATCTGCAACAAGCCACCTCCGCCGACGATGGCGTCGATCCCGCCGGCGCAGAACGCGGCGATGACCAGCACGATCCACTGTCCAGTTGTGATGGTGGCAAGCACGGCCCGAAATCGTAGGCGAGAGAGGTACCCCCCGATGCTGGGGGAAATCCACCTCCGTTCGAGACTTGGAGGTGGACTACCGCATTGCGTTCAGACCATTCGCTTTGCATTGCTGTTCGCGTGCGTCAGCCAGGTGCTGCTTGCACCGCTCATCGGGCTCATCCCGATCCATTGGGGTGATCTGGATGGGCGTTCTCTCCGATGCGGTTTCGATCCACGTGGCGCTGACTACGGCTGTATCGGTCGCAGTGCTTGTGTTCGCGCTTTTCCGTTGCACTGCAGCGGCCACGCTGGCGCTCGCTCGGTCTCGCTGACTAGAACTCGGTCTCGCCTGTTGCCCGTTCACGGTGCCGCGATGCGGAGTGAGCGAGGCGGGTGACGGCGGCGATGAGCTCGTCAGGGTGGCCCACCAGAGCGCTGGGTGCAAGTGCTTCAAGCTCGCCTGGGTCCGCATATCCCCAGCGGACACCGATCGAGTGGAGGCCGTGTGTGTGCGCTCCGAGGATGTCGACGTTGCGATCACCGACCATCACAGAGTTGGCCGGGTCCGCTCCGGTGCTGCGAAGCACATGCTCGATGACATCGGCCTTATGGCGACGGGCTCCGTCGGCCGTGGCACCGCCCAAGAACACCAGCTTGGAGTGGATACCAAAATGATTGACGATGCGTTGTGCGGGCCCCTCGGGTTTCGAGGTAGCCAATGCCAGCAGGTGGCCTTCGTCGACCAAGGTGTCGAGCGCCTTCTCGATCCCGTCGTAAAGGGTGGCATCGAACAACTTGCCCCCTTCGTCGTACACCGAACGGTATGCGTGAATAGCATCTTCGATACGGTGCAGCGGGATGCCAAGGTCTGGAAAGGTCTCCTGGAACGGAGGGCCGATCATGGAACGCAGGGTCTGCTCGGATGGCACGGCTACACCAACGTGGGTGAAAGCGTGCCGGATGCCAGCCGAAATGCCCGCAAATGGGTCGGTGATGGTGCCGTCGAGGTCGAGCAGGACGTACATCTCGGCCGCTAGACAGCAGCGGCTGGGACGGAAGCGACTGAACGGTCGATGGCCGGAAGCGACATTCTGTCGAGCACGAATTGAACCATCGGGCCGATACCGAACATGAACACCACTGTGCCAATTCCTGCGGTGCCACCGAGCAGGAAGCCAAGACCGAGTGTGGTGATCTCGACCAGTGTGCGGCCCATGCGAACCGACAGGCCCAGCGCCTTGAGTCCCGTCATGATGCCGTCGCGCGGTCCTGGGCCCAAGCCACTGCCGATGTACATCCCGCTCCCCAAGGCGATGACGGCCAACCCGACCAGCATGAATAACCACCGCGACAACAGTGCGTCTGGGGCGCCGAGGTGCGGCCTCACCAAGTCCACGACCAAGCCGATTTCCAGCGTGTTGAGAACCGTGCCGAGTCCTATGCGCTGGCGAAGTGGAATCCAGAGCGGAAGGACGGCCAATCCGACGACGTTCATCACCAACCCGAATTCAACGTTGAACCGTTTGGCCAGCCCTTGGTGCAGCACGTCCCACGGCGCGACTCCTAAGTTGGATTGAACCAACAGGGCGATGCCGAACCCGAACAAGGCCAACCCAATGACACAGCGAGGTAACCGTTGGCGCAGCTCTGCGGCGGACAGTGGTTCCTGGCGCAAAGAGCGGATGAGCAACACACTGAGAGTGATGACGAGTGCGAGTCGTGCAAAAGCGGATCCGGACATTCGCTCAGGTCTACTTGTAGACGTAGAAGCCGCGACCGGATTTTCGGCCGAGCAGACCAGCTTCCACCATCCGGCTGAGCAACGGCGGCGGAGCGTAGAGCTGTTCCTTGAACTCGGTGTAAAGGCTCTCGGCAACGGCCATTGTGGTGTCGAGCCCGATGAGGTCGCACAGACGAAGCGGACCCATCGGGTGCGCGCAACCTTCGACCATGCCTGCATCGATGTCGTCGGCGGTTGCGAAGCCGGACTCCATCATGCGGATGGCCTGGAGTATGTACGGAATCAGCAACGCGTTGACGATGAACCCCGCCCGGTCCTTCGAGCGGATGACACGCTTGTTCAACGTCGTGGCGGCGAAATGCTCGGCGACGGCGGCGGTCTCGGAGGAAGTGAGGAGCGACGTGACCAGTTCGACCAGCTTCAGCACCGGCACCGGGTTGAAGAAGTGGATGCCAACCACCTGCGCCGGCCGCTGTGTCGCCATGGCGAGCTTCATGATGGGGATCGACGACGTGTTGGAGGCGAGAACTGCCGAGGGGCTGCTCACGACGTCGTCGAGACGCCGAAACACGTCGGTCTTGGCTGCCTCGTCCTCAAGGATGGCTTCCACGACCAGATCGCGGTCGTGGAGCGAGTGGAAGTCGTGCGTGACGGTGATCAGGTCGAGTGCCCGGTCACGGATCTCGGCGTTGAGTTTGCCGGCACTGACAGCTCGTTCCATCGATCCGTGAATCCGCTTCAGCGCCCGTTCAGCGGCCGCAGCGTCGGACTCGACGACGATGGTGGGGCATCCCGCACGGCCGCAGACCTCGGCGATGCCGGAGCCCATGAGACCGCCGCCGATGACGCCGATCCGCGAGAAGGTGTTGCTTGACATGGCCATCCAATGCTGCGGTTGTGTGAGGGTTGCCTGTTCCACCAGGTTACGGGCAGGGGCCCGCCAGTCTGTCAGGCGATACGGTGACGCCGATCCCTCCGGGGCCCGACAACCGATACAAGGAGTTTTACCAAATGAAGGTCCAGTTCACCGTCGGCGACTATCTCAACCGCGCTGTGCTCGTCTATCCGGACCGAACCGCTGTTGTCGATGAGCCGGGAACCGCAGGGTCGCTCGGCTCGTTCACCTACGCAAGCTTCGGCAGGCGGGTCCGAAACTTCGCACGCAAGTTGGAAGATCTCGGTGTCGGAATCGGTGATCGGGTGGCAATCGTGTCACCCAACTCGGCGCGTCTTCTGATCTCGTTCTGGGGCACGTCGCAGTTCGGCCGAGTGCTCGTGCCGATCAACTTCCGGCTCAACTTCGAAGAGATCAGCTACATCATCGGGCACTCGGGTGCAACAGTCGTGTTCGTCGATCCAGACCAGTACGAGGTGTGCAAGGACCTGCCGGTAAAGCGCCTCGTGGTGATGGACGGTGTCGGCGACGCGGGCTGGTTCGACGAGATTGCCGAGGGTGCTGCGGAGCCCACGGCGTGGGAGGCGAACGAAGACGCCACCGCCACCGTCAACTACACGTCGGGCACAACCGCTCGCCCGAAGGGCGTGCAGGTCACGCATCGCAACGCGTGGACGAATGCCGCCATCTTCGGTTGGCACACCAGCGTGTCGGATCGCGATGTCTATCTGCACACGCTGCCGATGTTCCACTGCAACGGGTGGGGGCAGGTGTACGCGGTCACGGGTATGGGTGGCACTCACATCGTGCTGCGCAAGGTCGATGGGGACGACATCCTCAACCGGGTGCACCTGCACGGGGTCAACTTCATGTGCGGGGCACCGGTGGTGGTGGCCATGGCGCTCGACGCTGCGGCCAAGCGTCGGGCCGGAGGTGAGCCGGTGCCCGGGCGGTATCTCGTGCGGATGGTCGTGGCCGGAGCGCCCCCACCCTCCAAGACCATCGAGCGTGTCGAAACCGATCTCGGGTGGGAGTTCATCCAGATCTACGGGCTCACGGAAACGTCGCCGTTACTCACCATCAACCGCACGCGCGCCGAGTGGGACCATCTCGACGTTGCAGACCGAGCCAGGTTGCTGTCCAGGGCCGGGGCCCCGGCCCTCGGGGTAACGATGAAGATCAGCGAAGAGGGTGAGGTCCTGGCACGCGCCAACCACGTCTTCGAAGGCTACTGGGAGCAGCCGGAAGAGAGCGCAAAGGCGCTGCATGACGGCTTCTTCCACACCGGGGACGGCGGGTTCATGGACGGTGCCTACGTGGTCATCGCCGATCGGAAGAAGGACGTGATCATCTCAGGCGGGGAGAACGTGTCGTCGATCGAGGTTGAAGATTGCTTGTTCCAACACCCGGCTGTGGCTGAATGCGCAGTGATCGGTGTACCAGACGAGAAGTGGGGGGAAACGGTCAAGGCTCTTGTTGTCCTGCGACCCGGGGTGTCGGCCACGGATCGCGAACTGATCGATTTCACGCGGTCGAAGCTGTCGCACTTCAAATGCCCGGCTTCGATCGAGATTCGACCGGAGTTGGCGCGCACAGCGACTGGCAAGCTGCAGAAGTCCAAGCTCCGAGAGCCCTACTGGAAGGGGCACGAGAAGTCTGTCAACTGAAGCAAACCAGCGGGTCGCGCTGATGCACCGCCACCGGGTGCAGTGTCGCATCACCAATCCTGGGCATGACCTTGAAGGTCCTCATTGTCGAAGAATGAAGGGTGAACAGTCGTCATCCAGCAGGAGGCTTCGATGCCAGGCCAATTCTTCGTTGACGAACACTGCCGCCAGGTCGTGCTGATCCGGTGGGACATGGGTGTGAAGTTCATCGACATCGAGTTCGCCGGTGCGCGACTCGCGCGGCTCGACGGCCCCGACATCCTGCTGTCGACCGGAATGCAGGGCGCTGCGCCGGACGGCAATCATCTTGTGGTCGGCGCCACACGCGAGTCGGGTCCCATCACGTTCTACGTGCAGCACGCCGGCGTCTACCTCACGCCGGAACCGGTGGATTACGCGATGCATCCGCCTGTGGTCGAGATCATTGACGCGCTCAACTCCACCGGCCGGGCAGGGGCATCGCAAGCCGGGCTTTCGATGGACTCGAAGGGCCGGCTGGTGAAGGATGGTCTCGTCGTCGATGACACGGTGCTGACGTACGCAGCGGGAGCACGAAAGGTTGACCACAGCGCGATCACCAAGGGCCGCATCTGGATCGGAATTGTGGCAGGCCTTTCGCTTCCGTTCGTGGCGCTCATCGCGTTCTTCGCGTCGCTCGGAAGCGTGTTCCTGATTGGTTCACCGGATCTGACCATGGCGGAGAAAGCAAAGATCATCGGTGCGGTTGTATACGTCGTTGCGTTACTCATCGTGCTGGTGTTGGCGCTGGTGTTCTCCTTCAAGAAGCTCCCGTCGTTCGGTCCGGCCAAGCTTGCGATGGTCCTGTGCCTGATCGGGTCACCGATCATCGGCTGGGCAATCCTGTATTTTGGACTGAAAGCGCTCGGAAATGCACAAGACCAGGCCGAGTCCATGGTCTACAACGCCGACCGCGAGGCACACATCGCCAACACCGGCCAACGCACGCTGTGACACTGTCAGCCTGGCGTCGGCGGAGGCGGCAACGTCAGCGGAGACCTAGCTCGGTCTGACGTACGTTCCTTGGGCCACGGCAACGCTGGCGACACCATCGCCGGTCGGCGAATCCATCCAACAACGCACCGAACCAATGACGGAGCGGCGGCCGGCGTGGTGCACGTCGGCCCGGGCGTAGAGCGTGGTACCCCGGGCAGGACGCAAGTAGCGGATGGACAGTTCGCTGGTGAGTGCCATGGGCTCGATGCCGACCGACGCGAAGAGCGCGTACCAGAGCGCGCAGTCCGCAAGGCCGAAAACAGTCGGCCCACTGATGATTGCACCGGGACGCAACGTCTGAGCTTCAGGGGTCATTGCGACAATTGCCCAGGTCGGCCCCGTCGCAGTCGCTGCACCGCTTGCCCCTCCGGGCCACAACTCGGTGACGACCCGGTTGATCTCGTCGGGCGTAGCCAGCGCGTGCTGCGGCGGCCAGGTCACTGGCTGGCCAATTGTTCGACAGGGATTGCGAACAACTGCTCAGCTCCGGCTGTGACTTGCTGGGTGAGGCCGTCGATGGTGCTGAGGATCTGTCCCATGTAGAACTCGCTGGTAGCCAATTTGGCCGCAGCGTACGGGTCGGCCGGTGACGCAGCGGCAACAACGGCTTGCTTGCCCATCAGCCATCCGCCCACGACGGTGGCAACCACACGCAGGTACGGGGTGGCACCCGACATGCCGTCGACAGCCGACTGGCGCCCTGGGCCAAGCATCCACTTGGTGAGCGCCTCCATCGTGTCGATCGCGGCTGCTAGCCGTCGCGCAAGTTCTGCGTCCGTCTGAGCGAGCGGCGTGAGGTCTGTACGCATACGGCCGATGAGGTCGGCCACGGCTGCTCCGCCCCGTAACCCAAGCTTGCGGCCGTACAGGTCGAGGGCTTGAATGCCGTTCGTGCCTTCGTAGATGGCTGCGATGCGCACGTCCCGGTAAAGCTGCGAGACGCCGGTGTCCTCGCAGAAACCCATTCCGCCGTGAATCTGCACGGCAAGGGAGCACAGCTCGTTGCCGAGGTCGGTGCACCAGGCCTTGGAGAGCGGGGTCAGCAGGTCAGCCAATTCTTGTCCGGCCGCCCGCTCCTGAGGGGTGCCTCCGTGGCGGGTTTCGTCGATGGCTCGTGCGTTCAGGAAGATCAGATGGCGCATGGCTTCGATCTGGCTGCGCATGGTCATGAGCATGCGACGGATGTCGGGGTGGCCGACGATGGGATCGGTGAGGGCCCCGCCGATCGGACGGCCCTGAACACGTGTGGTGGCATGCGCAACCGCGTGTTGATATGCGCGCTCAGCAAGTGAAAGACCCTGCTGGCCGACAGCTAGGCGTGCGGTGTTCATCATCACGAACATGGTGCGCATGCCGGTGTCGAGCTCGCCGACCAGTTCGCCGACCGCACCGGCTCCGCCGTCACCGAACGCAAGGACACACGTTGGAGACGCATGAATCCCCATCTTGTGTTCGGTCGAGACCAAGCGCACGTCGTTGAGCGTTCCTGGCGTGCCGTCAGCGTTCGGTAGGTACTTGGGCACGATGAAGCAGCTGATGCCTTTGGTGCCCGCCGGTGAGCCGTCGACGCGAGCAAGTACAAGATGAACGATGTTGTCGGCCATGTCATGCTCGCCCCACGTGATGTAGATCTTCTGGCCGGTGATACGCCACGTGCCGTCGTCCGCCTTCACGGCCCGGGTGCGCAGCGCACCTACGTCACTGCCGGCTTCGGGCTCGGTGAGGTTCATGGTGCCGGTCCACTCACCGCTGACAAGCTTGCGCAGGTAGGTCTCCTTCTGCGCCTCTGACCCGTATGCATGCAGAGCATCGATTGCGCCCTGGGTGAGCATGGGGCACAGTGCCAGCGCCATGTTGGATGACTGGAGCAGTTCGCTCATGGCGATGCCGGTGAGATGCGGGAACCCACCTCCGCCGTATTCGGGATCAAGGGACACGCTCGCCCAGCCGCCCTGCGCGTAAGCCTGGTAGGCGTTGCGAAAACCGGTTGGCGTCCGGATTGTGGACGCCTCTGTGTCGACCCGCAGTCCTTCGCGGTCGCCGATCTCGTTGGTGGGAGACCAGACGTCGGTGATCAGCCGGGCGAACTCGTCGAGGAGCCCCGCGACCGTCTCGCTGTCGGCGTGCTCGAAACCAGGGAGCTCGGTGAGATCGTCGGACCCGACCATGTCGAGTGAGAATCGGATGTCGCGCAGGGGCGCTGTGTACTGCAACATGCGCCCAGTCTGCCCGCCGAGAGGCGTCGGGCGGTAGTCCGCTGGTTGATGATTACGGTTGC
Organism: Acidimicrobiia bacterium; assembly: GCA_031385545.1. Taxonomy (GTDB): domain Bacteria; phylum Actinomycetota; class Acidimicrobiia; order Acidimicrobiales; family JANYDT01; genus JANNBN01. The sequence goes on from JANNBN010000129.1 coordinate 80,188, forward strand.
CAGCCCGAGAATGCGTCGATCATGGCCGGAACGTCGCCGAGCGGGTACAGGATCGGGCAAGTGGTGCCGTTCTTGATGTATTCAGCCACCTTGGCCCGGGCCTCGGCAGGGGTGCCCGAGGCTGTGAGCATCTGCACGATCTCGTCGGGAACCAGCTTGGACGCTGCCTCGACCTGATCGTGGGTAGCCGGCCACGTCAGCACCTCGCCGACCTTGTCCAACAGGCTTTGCGGAACGCCGCTGGCTTTCATGATGTGGGGCTGCTGGCCCAGGTACTGAGTCACCATCATGCGTGCCATGTCCAGGGCAGTCTTGCGGTCCTCGTGCACGGAACACACCACCAGCTGTGGCCGGTCGATGTCATAAGCGGACTTACCACGTTTCGCCGCGCCGCGTTCCAACGCTTCCATGGCCCGTGCGTTGTAGTCGGGTGACACCAGGTAATTGAGCACGACCCCATCAGCGATCTCACCCGTGAGCTCCATCATCTGCATGCCGGTTGCACCGATGTAGATGGGCACTTCTTTGGCCCGCCGCTCTTGGTACACGTAGTCCAGTTCGATGCCATCGACCTTGACGTAGTGGCCATTGAAGGTAACTGTCTCGTTGGCCAGCAACGCGCGGCACACGGTGACAACCTCCTTCATGACGGTGAGCGGACGAGCCCGTTCGATACCAACCTTGGCGGCGAGCGGGTCCCACCAGGCGCCAAGGCCAAGAATGATTCGGCCCGGAGCGAGATCGTCGAGCGTGGAGAACGTGGCGGCCAAGCGTGCCGGGTTGCGGCTCCAGCAATCCGCCACGCCCGAGCCGACCTTGATGGTGTCGGTCACCGCTGCAAACGCGGCCATCGGTGGGATGGCGTCGCGAACCAAGCGGCTCTCGGCCTGCCAGACCGCGTCGAAGCCCTTCTGCTCGGCGTAGCGGACGATGTCCATGCCCTCGCGGATTGTGTGGGCGTCCTGCAGGTAGAGAGCAACTCGCTGAGTCGGGGTCATGGACTGATTGTACGAAATGTAAAACGCCCCGCCAGTGGCGGGGCGCGACAAATGCCGAGAACTTGTGGTCAGCGGCGATTGAGCTTGACCAGGAGGCGCAGAATCTCCAGGTAGAGCCACGCAACGGTGACTAAGAGACCGAAGCCCGAATACCACGCCATATGGGCTGGCGCCCCGTGGCTGATGCCCTTGTCGATCAGGTCGAAGTCGAGGAGCAGGTTGAAGGCTGCCAGACCGGCGATCAACACCGACATGGCGATACCGAGCGGCGACGGGCTGGACAGGAACGACACGTTCACGAAGAAACTGGCGATGAACGAGAAGAGGTACATGGCCGCGACGCCGAGCGTTGCGGTGAGCACAACGCTGCGCAGTCGGTCCGTGACCTTGATGGTGCCGGTGCGCCACAGCGTCCACATCACCGCGAACACGGCAATGGTGGCGAGCAGAGCCTGCAGGGCGACGCCGTTGTAGCGGACGTTGAGCACGTGGGAGAACGATCCGACGAAGAGACCTTTCAGCACCGCGTACGCGAGGCCAAGGGGCATGGCCTGTCGCGGCCGGAAAGCGGTGACCAGGGCGACGCCGAAGGCTGCAATGGCTACGAGCATCGTCCAGGCAGGGAAGCCGCCGTAGAAATCAGGTTCGGTCATCTGCCAACCGGCAAAGGATGCGATGCCGAATACGCCGAACAGTGTGGCGATGGCGTTGGCCGTTGCCTCTTTGGTCATGATGGCGGAACCGCCGGTACCGGCGCGCTCGAAGGCCTTCGGGGTGAGAACTGGGTTGGACATGGTCACGAGTCTCCCACAGTCCGTCAACTATCTGCAACTAACAGTCGCAAAAGGAACCAACCTACGGTGTCCACTCGACGTGCTGTGGGTCTGGGTTCGACCGAAACGACATTCCCCACGTGAACCCGTTCGATCGGAAGATGTCGATCATTCGTTGCACTCCTGGCTCGCGCTCGACAACCTCATCCCACTTGGCGTTGTCGCCGAACGAACGCACGTCTGCTGCGAGGCCGTAACTGTGCTTCGAGATGCAGCCGGGGATGAACGCGCCAGTGATCGCGTCCTTGCATCGGCGCCGGTTCACCGTTCCGAACGAGGTGACGTGACGGCCGAGACCAGCAGCATCAACTTCAGCGACCGCGGCCGTGAAGCGGTCGTACACCTCCCGGTTGACCTGCACGGTGCAGGCGCCGGCGTTCAGCGGCCGGATTTCAGTGCAGGCGGCAAAGGCGTCTGGGAGGACCACGTCGACGAGCGCCACACCCGAACAGCTCACAGCCGTGGACTCACCGTCTGCAGCGCATGACCCGATCCGGTCCCACGCCCGGTGTCGCTCCCATGCTGATCGTGCCGGCCACAGCAGCACCACAACAGTGGCGAGTAGCAGCGTGCTCGCTATCAGTGGCGTAACACGATCGCGATTTCGGCGCCCCCGCACACCCGGGCGCAACTTTTGTTTCGGGTGAGTTCGACGAATTGAACCGTGGCCGAGGCCGAAGCGTGGTCGGGTGTCGTTGCGCGGACCGACCACACCCCCCAGTCAACCAGAAGCGCCGACGTCACTCGCATGGGCGGGCGCGATGAAAGTCATCCCGGCACAAATTCGCTGGCACGCGGGTGGCCGCGCCGGAGTTGGCGGAATCTGCGCACGCTGGAGGGTGCAGGGCGAGCGCCGATCGCAGCGCCGCTAGCGTGATGCGCCATGTCAAAGGTGCTGATGAATCTGCCGGTCGGCGAACGAGTGGGGATCGCGTTCTCGGGCGGGCTCGACACGTCAGCGGCTGTCGCCTGGATGCGCGAGAAAGGTGCGATCCCGTACACCTACACCGCTGACCTCGGCCAGGCCGACGAACCCGACATCGCCGGTGTGCCGGACCGGGCCAAGGTCTACGGTGCCGAGGTTGCCCGCCTGGTGGATTGCCGCGAGGAGTTGGTGCATGAGGGTCTCGTTGCCCTGCAGTGCGGTGCGTTCCACATCTCGACCGCTGGAAAGACCTACTTCAACACCACACCGCTCGGCCGTGCGGTGACGGGCACCCTGCTGGTTCGGGCCATGCACGCCGATGGCGTCGATGTTTGGGGTGACGGGTCCACCTACAAGGGCAACGACATCGAGCGGTTCTATCGCTACGGTCTCCTCGTCAATGCGAACCTGCGAATTTACAAGCCGTGGCTGGATCAGCAGTTCGTCGACGAGTTGGGTGGCCGCAAGGAGATGAGCGAGTGGCTGATCGCACGCGGTTTCCCGTATCGGGACCCCACCGAACGTGCGTACTCAACCGACGCCAACATCTGGGGTGCCACCCACGAGGCCAAGCAGCTCGAGTACCTGGACGCCGGAATGGACCTGGTGGAACCCATCATGGGCGTCCGGCATTGGGATACAGCTGTAGCTGTCGAGGCCGAGGAGGTTGCGATCACGTTCGAGCAGGGGTGGCCGGTTGCGCTCAACGGGGTGCGATACGACTCGAAGGTCGATCTGCTCCTGGCGGCAAATGAGATCGGAGGGCGTCACGGTCTTGGTATGAGCGACCAGATCGAGAACCGCATCATCGAGGCAAAGAGCCGTGGCATCTACGAGGCCCCGGGCCTTGCGTTGCTGTTCATCGCATACGAGCGGCTGGTGAGCGGCATCCACAACGAGGGCACCATCGACAATTACCGCACGTTCGGCCGCAAGCTCGGCCGGTTGCTGTACGAGGGTCGCTGGTTCGACCCGCAGAGCCTGATGCTGCGTGAGTCGCTCCAGCGCTGGGTGGGTTCCGCCGTGAGCGGTGAGGTCACGGTGCGGCTGCGCAGGGGCGACGACTGGACCATTCTCAATACCGTCAGCGACAACCTCACGTACAAGCCCGAACGGCTTTCGATGGAGTCCGGCGAAGGTGAGTTCGTGCCACTCGACCGCATCGGCCAGCTGCATATGCGTAACCTCGACATCACCGACACGAAGGCGAAACTCGCCGTGTACCGGGCTGCGGGAACACTCACGGGCGGCGACAGCCTCCTGCAGTTGGAGTAGCGACGGCGAGAGAGGCTGCCCTCAACCATCGGGGTATTCCGTCTCCGAATCATGCTGCGAGGCGTTCTCCCGCACGGAACCAGAAAGCCCACTCTGAGTGGTGTTTCAGTGTTGTTCGTCATCTATACTGATGACCCATGGCGTGGAATCGGGCGAAGCGGACTGCAATTTGTTTTTCCCTGGCAACGGCCATCGGGCTGCTGCCAGTGTTGGCGCTGGTTCGTCCGGGTGGAGCCGCTGTCCAGCTGGCTATCCGTGCCCCAGGTTCGGCCGTTGTGGCTGTCCCAGTGAAGATCGATGTCCGGGGCCTGTTGGGAGGCGCAGATGTGCGACTGATCGAGGGTACCGAAGTGCTGGCGAAAGCCACTGCCCCGCGGTCTGGACGACTTCAATTCAGTGTGACTTTTGGTGCTCCGGGTCGGACCGTGCTTTCAGTGTTGGAATCCCTTGCAGGTCGCCGCACGACCCGCGTTGTTGTGCACGCGTTCGACGTGATCGAAACGTCGCCCCCGGCGGTGCCAAACTCGGCCCCCGTCACGGTGGCAATCGTCGTATCCGCAACAGCGGTCCCGGCCGTCCCTGCCACCGCTCCGACAAGCGCACCCGTTTCCGTCTCTGGTAGTTCCGCCGCCGCTGGAATCTGGTTCGGCAACCCGTCGACCTACCAGGGCTCGTTGACGCAGGCGTCAAGCGCCGAGAGCAGCACAACAACGACGGTGCCGAACACGACGGTGCCGAACACGACGGTGCCGACGACGGTGCCCGTCACGACTGTGGCACCCACCACGCTTGGGCCACCGTCGACCCCGGTGACCTCGACCGCTGCCACGACGCGCCCCGCTCCGACGGCTCCGACCACGACTCTCACCACAACGACCGGCCTCACGACGACGACCGGTCTCACGACGACGACCGATCTCGCAACAACCACCGTTCGTGCGACAACGCGCGCAACCACCCTGGCCAGCACCACGACCGAGGCCAGCGTGGCGCCAACGACGGTCACGCCGACAACGCAATCGCCGCGCCCAACCACAACCATCGCCGCCGACTGTGCCGTCAGAGTGTGGCCGCTCGGTGATTCGTTAACCGTCGGCGGCTACGGCGACCGCACGGGCTTCACGGACTCGTATCGATACGAGCTCTACCGACAGCTCGCTGCGACGGGGCAGAACATCGCCTTCCGCGGCCACATCGGAGCACCCGGCTCACCGTTGCGATGGGGTGCGGTTCCCCCCGCCGGCGTCACGGATGAATTCTCGCATTCCGGCGTTGGCGGGTACAGCGTCGCCAACATGCTGCTCGACGTCGCTGCCTTTTCCAACGGCGTCCGCCCCGATGTGATCGTGCTCAACATCGGAACCAACGGCGGTACCCCTCAGGAATTCAGGCAGTTGGTCACGCGGATCCAGCAGTTGGCACCCGCCGCCGACATCGTGATGGGGACCCTGACCCCGCTTGCGTCCGAGTTGGCACTTCGTCGGGTAGTCGATCCAGAGCGCGCGGCCTTGAACGCAGCCATTCGCGCGATCGGAGTTGAATCCGCTTCTGATCGGCTGTTCACCGCCGATGTCACCGATCGCCTGTTCAACCAGCAGGCGATGAGAGCGAGCGACTACTGGGACGGCACACACCTCGAGGCGTCGGGGGGCATGAAGTTCGCCCGGGCGCTCTATCCCGAGGTCGCACAACGAGTGGCCCAGGCAAGGCGCTGCTGACGTCGGCTTGTCTGCGGCCAGCTACGAGATTGCCGGAGCGGATTCCCCGACGAACTGCACCCGGAGTTCGCGTTTCAGAACCTTCCCGGTTGCGTTGCGCGGCAGCGCGTCGACGATGGCGATGTCGTTGGGTACCTTGAACTTTGCCAACCGTGACACACAATGCTCAACCACAGTCGACCGGTCCAGCAGCTGACCTGGCTTCAGCACCAGTACTGCCAGACCCACCTCGCCCCACTTGTCGTTCGGAACGCCGATGACCGCAGCGTCTGCCACGGCGGGAATCTGGAACAGCACGTTCTCGACCTCAGCGGGGTAGACGTTCTCCCCGCCCGAGATGTACATGTCTTTCCATCTGTCGACGATGTAGATGAAGCCCTCGTCGTCGAGCTTCGCTGCGTCGCCGGTCTTCAGCCATCCGTCGTGGAAGCTGCTTGCCGTTGCCTCGGGCTTGTTCCAATAGCCCGGTGTGATGTTGGGTCCCTTCGTCCATAACTCACCGACCTCGCCCGGGCCGCAGTCGGTGCCGTCCTCCCCCACGATGCGTACTCCGGTGTGCAGGAGCGGCTTGCCTGCCGAGCCGATCTTGCGGAGCGCGTCGGCAGGGTCCAGCATCGTGACACCGGGGCTGGTTTCGGTCATGCCGTACCCCTGAACGATTTCGACGCCACGGCCGGCCCACGTCTCAATGATTGCGAGCGCGCACGGAGCGCCGCCGACTCCGGCCACACGGAGTCGCGACAAATCGGCCGTTTCGAAATCGGGGTGTTGCATCATGAACTGATACGGGGCCGGTACAGCGAAGAAGTGCGTGACGCCGTACGCCGGGTCGCTGATGACGCGCAACGCTTCGCCGGGGTCGAACGCTTGCGCGATGATGACTGTGCCGCCGGCATGCAAAACCGGGTTGGAGTAACAGTTGAGGCCACCTGTGTGGAAAAGCGGGAGCACACTCAGGTGCACGGTGTCCGGCGAGATACGCGCCGGGATGCCCAGGTTGATGCAGTTCCAGAAGGTCATACCGTGGGTGATGAGCGCACCCTTCGGATGGCCCGTGGTCCCTGAGGTGTACATGATCGCCCAGGGGTCGTCGTGGGTGAGCGGGGTTCGAGGGAAGGGCGATCCATCGTGCGCCGCGATGGCCTGTTCAAAGGGATTGTCCTCGCCCGCCGCCTGATCGATGCACAGCAACTGCGTGATATCGCACAACAGCCGAAGCTGGTTCGCCATATCGGCCAGCGTCGAATCGTGGATCATGAAACGCGGGGTGGAGTCGTTGCAGATGTATTCAAGCTCCGGAACGGTGAGCCGCCAGTTGAGCAGCACCGCAATGGCCCCGATCCGCCCACACGCGAACTGTGCTTCCAAATACTCGTTGCCGTTGCGAGCCAATACGGCCACCCGGTCGCCTTTGGTTACGCCCCTCGCTTTGAGATACGCCGCGAGACCATCTGTGCGCCTATGAACATCGGCGTAGGTGAGCCGCCGTCCGGTGCCAAGGTCGATGACGGCCAGCTTGCTGGGCCGAAGGTCGTTGTGATGCTGGATCCAGTCGAAGACGGCAACGGTCATGCCGCCAGCTTGCCCGGTCCGATCGGAACCGTCCAACGGAGGTGGCCGTCGGGACCGCTGGGTCAGGTTCCCAAGGACGCCAGCGGTAGTTCGAACCAGCGAAGGTGTTCGAACGCGGGGGACAACGAGCCGGTGGTCAGCGCCTCTTCGACCCAGGCCGGGGCGGCTGCGAATCGGCTGCGGGCTTCGTCGAGGTACCCCCGAAGCGCTGACTCGGGTGCATGCACACGCGCCACCGCGGGCCGAACCAGATTGCCGGTTTTCGCGTCGTAGGACAGATCTGACAGCCGAAGTGGCGGCTCGATCGGGCCCCTCTGGTGACGCCAGAGGCCGGTCGCCGGGTTGAAGCGGTACTCAGGAAGCAACTTCCATCCATGTTCTGCCACCAGGTTGACCGCGTCGACCAGGTAGGAGAACACCGTCTCGGAGATGAAGTAGTTGAAGCTCACCCGGGTCCAGCCAGGTTTGATGCCTTCACAGCCGTGTGTGATTTCGCTCTCGAACTCGTGCGAACGCGCGATGTCGATGCCCAGTAGGCGGTGGCCGTACGGACCTGCACAGGAGCAACCACCCCGGGACTGGATGCCGAAGAGGTCGTTGAGCAGCGCCACCACGAAGTTGTGATGAAGGTAACGGTTGCCCGGGTTCGACCGGTCCGGAGCGCTACCTCCATTCAGCGCCGGCCGGCGAACGACGAACGACACGATCGACAGGCGCTCCGAGATGGTGTTGCCCAGCACCTGCATGGCTGGGTTTTTGAGCCAGGCCGCGACCGCACGCTGCCAGTACGCCTCTTCGTGGGCGCGGATGGTTGGGACACCGACGGACTGCTTGAGCTGGAAAACGAGCCCGGCCCGGATCGATTCGACGATGGCCGGTGTGCCTCCCTCCTCGCGATGAACCGGGTCATCGAGGTAACGATGCTCCAACGGGTTGACATAGGCAACCGTGCCGCCGCCGACGAGATGTGGGACCCGGTTGCGCAGGTGTTCCCGACGGACGACCAGGACCCCGGGCGTTCCCGGCCCGCCGACGAACTTATGCGGGCTGAGAAAAGCGGCGTCTTTGTACGCCAGCGGATGTGCAGCACACGTGGGATACATCTCTATGTCTACATAGGGTGCTGCTGCTGCGAAGTCCCACAGCGAAAGCGCTCCGTGTCGATGCAGGAGGTCGGCGATGGCGCAGGTGTTGGAGACGATGCCGGTGACGTTGGACGCGGCAGAGAACGAACCGATCTTGAGTGGCCGTGCAGAGTAGGCAACGAGCTGGGTGTCGAGGGCGTCGAGGTCGATGTGTCCGTCGGCATCCTCGGGAATCACCACGACGTCGGCGATCGATTCGCGCCAGGGGAGTTCGTTGGTGTGATGCTCGAAGGGCCCGACGAACACGACCGGCCGCTCATCGGCGGGGATCTGCGCTGACAGGTTGTAGCGGTCATCAAGGTCGGCGGGGATGCGCAGGTTCATGATGCCGATCAACCGATCGACGGCACTGGTTGCACCGGACCCGGCGAAGATCACACAGACCTCGTCATCACCGGGTCCAATGGGTTGCTCCACCTCGGGTTCAACTCCGATCCCTCCGTTCACCGCTCGGCCGCGCCCAACCACGGCGCTGTGGATGATTCGCCGCGCGTCTTCGCGCAGGCGGGTGGTCTGCAAGCCGGTACCAGACGACTCGGTGTGGGTGTTGGCGTAACGCGGCAGGACCTCTTCGCGGATGTAGTCCTCGATGAACGACAGGGAGCGACCGGAGGCCGTGTAATCGGCGTACGTGATCCGACGCGGACCATACGGGCCGTCCATAACCAGGTCGTCGCCGATGACCGATTCCCGGATGCGGGCAAGCAATGGTGTGTCGGGCGGTGAGGCATCGGGTGCGGTCTGCACCAGCCGCTCGTGGTGCCCTGCGGTGGGCTGATTGGTTGTCTGGCTCATGCGTTGCTCCGGCACCCGTTCGATATCGGTCAGCCTCGCATGGAACCGAAGTGTTGCAGACCCAAACTCGGCGCTGTCGGCTCGTTCAGGTGTCATGTTTTGGTCATAAACGCGCAGAAAGTGACACCTGAACTCCTGGCCCAGGGTGCTACAGCTTTGCGAACAGGCGGGCTGCTTGTTCGCTGGCTTTGGCCCGTACCTCGTGGGGATCAACAGTGATTGCCCGACCCTCGTCCAGCAGCACTGTGCCGTCGGCCCGGACCACTCGCCGAGCGCGGACACCCGGTGAGAACGCAATGTGCCATGCCTCTACCGGGTCGTAGTTCCAGGTCACCGTGTCGGTCTTTGCTTCGGGCATGAGATCCCATCCGTTCTCAAGCCAACTCCACACGGTGTCTGGGGTCTGCCGAACATCGCTCTCTCGCAAGCGCGCATAGGAAAGCCGAAACTCTTCCAGCATGTCTGCGCCGATGCCATCTGTTCCGAGCACGATGCGATTGGGTCGGGTGGCTGGCGCCGCGTAACCGACTGCGTTGTTCATGTTGGACCGTGCGTTGTGGGCGATGGTGCCCGGCAGGTCTCGGTCGAGGTGCACGCAATGAACAAGAAGCCAGTCGTCTTGAGCAAGGCTTTCAAGACGCGCACCGGCATCGGCGTCACCGGCGCCTTCGGAGACGTGAACGTGGACGCCCACCCCGAGGCGAGACGCCATGTCGGCAGCGGCTTCGAGTGTTTCGGTAGAACACGTGAACGCTGCGTGGATGCCGACCATGCCGTGTCCACCGGCTTTGATGAAGCGTTCGTTCTCGGCCAACCCTCGCCGGGCAGCGTCGGTCATGCGAGCTGGCCTGGTGGCCGAAGATGCGGAGGGTTGGCCCTCCACGGCGATGAGGCCCGATGACGTGTGCCGGTCTGTGACGCCGTAGGTTGTGAGGACACGAACCCCCACCTCGGCGCATGCTTGTGCGATGACGTCAAGGCTTCCCTCGATGGCGTTGGGGCTCTCGTGATGGTCGATGATGGCCGTGGTGCCGCACTCCAGCGCTTCCAACGCACCGAGCATGGCTGACCAGCGAATCATCTCCAAGTCGAGGGCGCAGTCCAGCCGCCACCACACCTGTTCCAAGATCTCTCCGAAGCCGGTTGTCGACCTCGGCGGTGCAGGCATACCGCGCGCGAGTGCGGAATACAGGTGGTGATGCCCGCAGACAAGGCCCGGAGTTGTTGCGCTCACGACTGCGAGGCTAGCGGGCACGGCGAACTGTGCGATGTCTGAACACGGTGGGTCAAGATGAACTGTGACCACGACCCGCGACCTCACGACGCCTGCCCTGCTGCTCGATCATGGCGCCTTTCAACACAACTTGGCACTAATGGCGGAGCGGTTCCCCGGGCGTGGCCGAGTGGTGAGCGGAGGGATCGGAGCCGAACCTGAGGTGGAGCAACCCATGAGGAACGGAGCACGCCTGCGGCCGCACGTGAAGGCACACAAAAGCACGTCGATCGGCCGTGCGCAGGTCGCCGTTGGTCACCACAGTTTTACCTGCGCGACGGTTCGCGAAATGGAAGGCATGGCGGGGGTAGGGCTCGGCGAGGACCTGCTCCTCGCGAACGAGGTCGCCGACGCACGTCGGCTCGGTGTTCTGGTCGAGGGAGGCGCGCGGGTCACGCTGGCAGTCGACTCCGACGAGACGATCCGGGCGGCGAGCGGGGGAGGTGTCCGCGAGGTGGTGATCGACGTCAACGTGGGCCTCCCGAGGTGCGGGTGCGAACCAGACGATGCCGGACGACTCGCGGACCTCGCCCGGTCTGCGGGCCTGACGGTTCGTGGCGTGATGGGCTACGAGGGTCACCTGATGATGGTGCCTGCTGAGGAGCAGCGGGCGAAGGTTGAGCATGCAATGTCGCTATTGCTGGCCGCGCACGCACAGGTGGGTGGCGACTTGGTCTCGGCAGGTGGCACCGGCACGCATCTGGTCAACACATGGGCGAACGAGATCCAGGCCGGTTCCTATGCGCTGCTCGACTCGCAGTACGCGAAGCTCGGCCAGGGTTTCCGTCAGGCGCTCTGGGTCGAGGCCACTGTGATCTCGGTCAACCGCGGCAGCGGGTTCGCGGTCGCTGACGCCGGTCTCAAGGCATTCGGGATGGATCACGGGAACCCGGCGGTTCCCGGTGCCGATGTGTGGTTCTGCTCCGACGAGCACATCACCTTCCGGCTCCACCCCGACGGTCCACTTCGCGGGGTCGGTGTCGGCGATCGTGTGCGTGTCGTCCCTGCTCATTGCGATCCGACGGTTGCCTACCACGATGCATATTCGCTGATCGCCGATGCGGCGGCGATGGATTGCGAAGTTCTCGACCGATGGGCTGTCGATCTGCGCGGTTGGTGAAGGCAGCCAGACCTGTGAACATGGGCCGTGGCTGTTTTCCCCGACTTCGTCAAGTCTTTCGACGCTGCGTACTACTCGCGGTTCTACGACCACGCGAAGGTGCACGATCAGGCGCGGCTGGATTCGCTGATCACCGGCCTGCTGGGCTTTGCCCGGTGGTGGCAATTGCCGGTCCGGTCGGTCCTCGACGTGGGTGCAGGGACCGGAGGGATTGGTCGGGCGCTTGCCGCACATCACCCGGGCATCCGGTATCGAGGAACCGAGATCAGCCCGCATGCTTGCAAGACATACGGGCACAAGTTGGTGGACATCACCGAGTGGGTTCCGAAGCGCGCATATGATCTGACGGTCTGCCTGTCCGTTCTGCAGTACCTCGACGAGGAGCAGTGCACCGCAGCCGTTTCCAACCTGGCGGCGGCAACGAAATCGCTGCTCTATCTCGAGGTGACGACGTCCTGGGACCGGACACACGCTGTCGATCCGGCGCATACCGACATGAACGTTTTCTGGCGAACTGGTGCCTGGTATCGGCGCGTTCTCCAACCCCACTTTCGTCTGGTCGGTGCTGGCATGTGGGTGCCGAACGGGGCACCCGTGGTGCTGTTCGACCTGGAGGCTGCTCGCCCGTGATCAGACAACTGACCAGGGATGTCCCGGTGGCAAGGGCGCAGGCTCCACGACGCCCTTCTGCGCGGTGATGATGCCGTAGTGCTGCGGCTCGCGGTAGCGGCTCATCTGGAACAGCGTGTGCTTGAACTTGAAGCACAGATCCAGGTCGGCGTCGGCAACGATGACTTCGTCGCCGGTCGTCAGTGCACGTGCGACGATCTGCCCCGACGGTGCGTAGATGGCTGACTGGCAGAGCGACTCGACACCTTCTTCGTTCCCGCCCTTTGCCACCCCGACGACCCACGTACCGTTCTGGTACGCACCTGACTGCATGCAGATGTCGTTGTGGAACCCCTGCAGGCTGTTCTGCGCCGGATCAGGCGCATAGTGGATTGGTGTGTTGTAGCCGATGCCGATGAGCTCGACGCCTTGCAAGCCCATTACCCGGTATGTCTCCGGCCAGCGCCGGTCGTTGCAGGTTGCCATGCCGACGATGCAGCCGAACGCCCGGTGCACTCCGAAGCCGTCGGGACCCGATTCGAAGTAGTAGCGCTCAAGATGCTGGAACGGTCGGTGCGGTTCGTGGGTCTCGTGCCCGGGGATGTGAACCTTGCGATACCGGCCGACAACCTGCCCGTCACGTTCGACGCAGATGGTGGTGTTGTACCGGTGCCGGGTACCGTCTGACGCGACATGCAGCTCGCCATATCCGATCATGAACCCGACTCCCAGCCGTTTTGCTTCGTCGAACAGCGGCTGTGTGACCGGCGACGGCATCGACGTTTCGAACCATGACTCGATGAAGGCTGGGTCTTCGGACCACCAACGAGGGAAGAATGTGGTGAGCGCCAACTCCGGGAACACCACAAGCTGCGCTCCCCGGCTGGATGCGTTACGAAGCATCACAATGAGACGTTCAACAACATCAGCGCGCGTATGGTCGTTCTGTACGGGACCCATCTGTGCCCCGGCGACCGTGAGTACGCGCGGCGCCCTGTGTGGCGAATTCATCCGAGTACGTCCGTTTCGCTGAGGGTGAGCATGACAGTGGCGAGGATATCGGCGCCCATCACCAGGTCTGCTGGTTCAGTGAACTCGGCCGGGTTGTGGCTGATTCCGTTGTGGCTCTGCGTGAAGATCATCGCGGTGGGGCACATTCGCGCAAACATCTGAGCGTCGTGGCCGGCTCCCGACGGAAGTCGTTTCACGGTGTTGCCCATGTCGATTGCTGTGCGTTCGATGAGCGAGATCATCTTCCCGTCGAACGAGACCGGTTCGAATCTGGCGAGCGTCCTCGAGGTGATCGTGACCCCTTCCTCGCCGGCAACCGCGATAACGAAGGCTGCGAGCCTGCGTTCGGAATCCTGCAACAGTGTCTCGTCCGTGTTGCGAAGGTCGACAGTCATGACAGCGGAGGCGGCAACGACGTTGATCAGGTTTGGGTGCAGTTTGATCTGGCCAACGGTGCCCACATGCGGGTGGCCGATAGACAATGCAAGTTCGCGTACGAATACGGCGATGCGGGCAGCCACATACCCGGGGTCGTGGCGCAATGACATCGGCGTGGTCCCTGCGTGGTTCGACTGGCCGGTGATAGTGAGTTCCTGCCACGAGATTCCTTGCACTCCCGTGACAGCGCCGATGCGGAAGTCTTCGGCCTCCAGCACCGGGCCTTGTTCGATGTGCAGTTCGACGAATGCATAAGGCGCGGGGCCGGGGCACGGGGCTGTGCCGAGGTATCCGATGCGGGTGAGTTCGTCGCCGACCCGGGTGCCGTCGATCCCGATCACGTCGTGGGCCTCTTCCGCGGTCAGACCGCCGCAGTACACCAGGCTGCCCATCATGTCGGGGTTGTACCTGGCACCCTCTTCGTTGGTGAAGTAGCCCACGGCGATGGGCCGGTTGGTCGGCGTGTCGGTTTCTTGCAACCGCTCGATCACTTCCAGCGCTGCCAGCACCCCCAGGTTGCCGTCGTACAGGCCCCCGGTGCGGACCGTGTCGATGTGACTGCCGCTCATGACCGGACGATCGATGTTTCCGTTGCTGTCGGGACGGATGCCGATCACGTTGCCGATCGTGTCGATGGTGACGTGCAGACCGAGATCGATCATCCAGGTCTTGACCAGGTCACGTCCTGACCGGTCTTCGTCGGTCAGGGCGAGCCGAGCCGACCCGGGCTCGCCGTTCGGCCCCTCGATGGCCCCGATCTGGCCCAGCTCACTCAGGCGCTCCAGCAATCTGACTCCGTTGACCTTCACGGTTCCGAGGGTAGTTGAGGGCAGCCCGGAACCAATGGCCAGCTTGCTTTCTCAGGCGACCAACCCTCGATTTGACCCCCCCGAATCGGGCCGAGAACGCAACGTTGGTTGCAGACGAGGCAACGTTGGCGACTCTTCGCGCTGCTCGATCGATGGGCGCGTTCGCGGTGGCGGGTAGGTTGGCGGGCGATGCGAAAGGCCACGACACCGGTGAAAGTCACGGTTGTAACCGCGGCCGGGTCGACCATCAGACCCGACAAGCTTGCGACCGAAGAGCCTTTGTCCATCCGGGGCGGTGGTCCCGGGCAGGACAGTGTCGACGTGTCGGTCACCATGCGTACGCCCGGGCACGACTTCGAGTTGGCGATCGGCTTCTTGTGGTCCGAGGGGATGATCACTCGCCCCGATCAGGTTCGTGAGGTGAAGTTCTGCGACGTGCCGGACGGTGAGGAACAGCTCTACAACATCGTCACCGTTCGCACCTCGCACCAGGTGGACGTGCGGCCCCGTGCGTTCACGACCAACTCGTCGTGCGGTGTGTGTGGCACGCAAACCCTGGACGACCTTGCTTCCTGCACGGTGCCGATACCGTTGAATGCTGCTGTCCGGGTCAATGCGGCGGCTTTGCTGCAGGTTCCCGCAGCGCTCCGTTCACGACAGAAGGTGTTCGCGGCAACCGGCGGTATCCACGCCGCGGCCATCCTTGACCAGGACTGCACGGTGCTGTTCTCGCGGGAGGACGTCGGGCGTCACAACGCAGTCGACAAGGTCGTCGGCCGAATGGTTCTCGACGGGCGAGTCCCCGCGAACGACCGAATTTTGTTCGTGTCCGGCCGTACCTCGTACGAAATCGTGCAGAAGGCTGCTGTGGCTGGGCTCCCCATCGTGGCAGGGGTCAGCGCCCCGTCCAGTTTGGCCGTGGAAACGGCGCAGCGGATGGGCATTACCCTTGCTGGTTTCGTGCGTGGTGAGTCGATGAACGTGTACACCCACCCGCATCGCATCGTCGTGTAGCGAACGGATGCGCTCTCAGTCGCTGTCACGCGACGCACTGCCGTGTGGCAGAACACCTCGAACATGCGGTGCGAGGTGTTCTGCCTTCAGCGGCTGGCGCAGCCTCTCTCCTACCTGGTGACTTTGACGTCGCCTGCCATGCCTGGGTGCAAGGTGCACTTGTACTTGAACGTGCCTTCCTTGTCGAAGGTGGTGCTCCAGATGGTGCCCTTCTTGGCAAGCGTCTTGCTCTTACGGTTCTTGTCGAAGATCACGTTGTGAGCAACGGATTCGTCCCAGCGGAAGTCGACCCGCTGGTTGACCTTCACGGTGACCGACTTGGGCGAGAACCTGAGCGCCTTCATACTCACCAACACCGGCTTTGACCCTCCTAGGGACTGCGCTTCGGCCGGCGTGGGGACCGCGACACTGGCGCACCCGGTTGCAACTAGCAGGGCGACGGCACCGATGCCGTTTCGGATGCGACGCGCGCGACCGGACTCGTTGTGTTTCGTGCTCATGGCTCCCTTTTTAATGCGAGTGCCCCGCAACGCAAAGCGGCCCCCGCATCGGCGAGGGCCGTTTGTGACAAGGATCATGCTTGGACAGGCCGCTGAAGGGGCGCAGCCTGTCCGGACGATCTGGCTAGGCCAGCACGAGCCACAGAACCATCAGGACCAGTGCAAGCGGCGCTCCGATGTGAGCGATGTTCTTGTGCTGTGCCAACGGCTTGGTGAGAGGCCCTTCGAACCCGCCGATCATTCCCAGTGCGCTGAGTTCGAGTACCACGGTGACGAGTATCACGATGACCCACAGCACGTTGACGCCGCCGGAGACTTCTCCTGCGAAGAAGTGGCTGGCACCGGTCATGAACATCATCATGGGGATGGACAGGATGGCGTTGGTGCGGCTGGCGAGCAGTGCCTTGCGTCCGGCCGAAGCTGCTGCAGGATCGGCAGCCTTGCCTTCCAAGAGCCCGCGAGCGTTGGCGATCACCTTCTGTTGGTTCGGCCAGATGACGAGCCACACGTTGCCCAGCATCAGGAGACCCATGACGGTACCCATGTAGATGGCATGTCCGGTGCCGCCCGACGCTTTGCCGAAGGTGTACTGCGCTTCGTCGCCGCCCGTGTAGAGCCCGAGCATCACGATGCCCGTTGCTGCGGTGGCCAGTGCGGCAAACCGGAAGTACCACAGCGCCTGGGGGACCAGCTTGTCGATGGCGCCGTTACGGTGAGCGGCTTCCATCTTGGGGAACGAGGGAACCTGCACGAAGTTGAAGTAGTAGAGCAGGCCGATCCAGGCGATCCCGAAAAGGACGTGCCACCAGCGGAGGAACCAGTGGATTCCACCTTTGGAGAAAAGATCAAGTGCGGCGACGAGCATGGGCGGAGCCCCTTTGAGAGTGGTGACGGTTGCTGTAAGGGAACGTATCAAACATGAGCGCCCCGGGCCGTGGTCTGGTCAGATCGGTCTCACGGGTCAGATCGGTCTTACGGCTCAGAGAGTGGCGAGGATGGACGCCACGTCAGCGTGAGTAGTACGCGGGCTCACGAAACAGAAGCGCAACACCGGCTCGTGGTGCCAACTGCTGGGTACGACGAAACCGGTTCCTGATGCGAGCAGTGCGTCGGACCAGATGTCGAGGTCCTCGTCGGTCCACCCCGGCCTGCGGAACATCACCACCGACAATTCCGGCTCGACGACAAGTTCCAGGCGCGGATGTGCCCGCACCATATCGGCAGCAAGGCGAGCCATGGTGAGACTGGCCTCGATCGCGTCCCGATAGGCGTCTGCACCATGGGTCGCAAGCGAGAACCAGAACGGGAGACCGCGCGCCCGGCGCGTGAGGTGCACCGCGTAATCGCTTGGGTTCCAGTCGCCGTCGTCGTGCAGCACATCCAAGTACGAGGCTGACTGAGTATGAGCAGCCTTGGCCAACGCCGGGTTTCGGTAGAGCAGCGCACAACTGTCGAACGGGGCGAACAACCACTTGTGCGGGTCGACGATGAACGAGTCGGCGCGCTCAATCCCGTGGAAAAGATGGCGAACAGAGGGGGCTGCCAGGGCTGCGCCGCCGTATGCGCCGTCGACATGGAACCAGAGCTGCTCCGACGAACAGATGTCCGCAACGCCGCTGAGGTCATCCACGATGCCAACGTTGGTGGTGCCACCCGTTGCGGCGACGGCGAACACGATGGCTTCCGGCCGGGCAGGTTGGTCGGCGGCGAACCCCGCCTCGCGGTCGACATCGCCGACAGCAATGCCAGCGGCGCGAGCTTCTGTCAGCGCAGCTTGCAACGCCTCGCCCGTCATACGGCCTCGTTCGTCGGTCTTCACCGGAAGGATCTCCGCGTTCATCACCCTGGCCGCCGTGCGCACACTCGAATGCACGTCGGTGGTCGCCGCAATGAGCCACCGCCCGTTGCGGTGCCCCCACTTGGTCATTGCTGTTTCTCGGGCAGCGACCAGCGCGCTGAGGTTGCCCTGCGTGCCACCGCTGACGAATACCCCGCCCGCTTCAGCAGGGAGCCCGGCGAGATCGGCCACCCAGCGCAATGCCTGGTTCTCCGCCCATACAGCGCCTGCACCTTCCATCCACGAACCGCCGTAGATCGAGCTGGCAGCGAGGACCAGATCGAACACCACCGAAGCCTCGGTTGGCGCAGTCGGGACGAAGGACAGCGCCCGCGGGTGGTCTTGGCTGATGGACGCGGGGGCGAGGTGTTCACAGAACAACCGGAGTGCGGCCATGCCTCCCATTCCGTGAGGGGTGATGGTCGGACCGTAGACCGACAGCTCTTGTTCAGTCTTCGGCCCGTCGAGCGGCGGTGGGTCGAGGCGGATTCGGTCCAACGCATAGTGAACCGCTGCGTGTGCCAGCCCTTCCATCGCTGGGTCGAAACGGTGCATTCGGGCGGCATCGATTGGGAAGGATTCGATGTCGAAACCCTCCGCGCGTGGATCGTGTGCTGTCACGGTCGCAAGTTACTTGTCAGGAAAGCAGCGGCCGCGCGCTCCCCTTTGGCTCCGGACCAGAACGCGACAGGCGTCGGGGCTTGGCGGAGCGGCTGAGGGCGAGTCGTCCGACGTGCCGCTAGCTTCGTGGGTCGTCCTCCCTGGTCTTCGCGTGTGCGCCTTGAGCTTCTGAATGCCTCGATTTCAGCGATCGATCGATGCTGAATGCTCGAGACCGATGACGCGTCCAATATGTTTGGAGAAGTCTAAAGGTGAAGGATTGTCGGTCGCTTGCGGTCCGTCGCCGGCGAACAATTCCCCGAGTTGTTTGATCGGCTACATGTGCATCAGCCTTTTGCCCAGACCGGCTTCCGCTTCTCAAGGAACGAGGAGATGCCTTCTTGGCCGTCGTGGCTGACCCCGTTGGATGCCATTACTTCGACCGCGTAGTTGTAGGCCGTCGCTTGATCCATGCCAATTTGAGTGTAGTAAGCGTGCTTGCCAGCAGCCTTCGAGAATGCTGAACCCCTGGTGGCGCGTTGGATGAGATCGTTCACCCGCACATCGAGTTGGTCGGCTGGGACCGCGTGGTTGATCAGCCCCCACCGGACCGCAGTAGCCGCATCGATCGGATCTCCGGTGAGCGAGAGCTCCATCGCATGTTTCCGGGAGAGGTTGCGAGACACAGCGACCAGCGGCGTATGGCAGAACAACCCGCCCTTGCCTCCCGGCAGCGCAAACCCGGCGGTGTCCGCAGCGATTGCCAGATCGCACGTCGCAACGAGCTGGCAGCCTGCCGCTGTCGCCAACGCATGCACCTTGGCGATGACGACCTGAGGAACAGACTGGATGACCGTCATCATGCGGGTGCAGAGCTGCAGAAGCGATCGGAGCTCGCCCAGGTCAGCGCCTGCCATGTCGGCGAAGTCGTGACCGGCCGAAAAAACCGGTCCCTTGGCAGCGAGGATGATTCCCACGGCGTCGCTGGCGGCAATTGTTTCGAAAGCTTGGACGAGTGCCGTCATCGTCTCTCTCGACAACGGGTTGCGGCGCTCCGGGCGATTCAGGGTGACGGTGACAATTTGGGCGGCATTGGCTGAACCGCTGGAGACGCTAATGGGCGAACCGGTAGTTGCATGCATGAGCTGAAGTTACTCCTCCCCGGCAATTCCCCCAGGCTGACGATCAAGGTAGTCGGGCGAAACAGTCGATGAGCCGACAATGCCATCGATGCAGCTCATGTCTCCCGATCCGACGCTGGCTGTGGAGGCGATCGGACTGCAAAAGCGGTTCGGAGCGAAAGTGGCCGTCGAACAGGTTGACCTGCGGGTGAAGCGCGGGTCGTTTTTCGGAGTGGTGGGGCCGAACGGCGCCGGCAAGACGACGTCGATGCGCATGATCACCTGTCTGTTGCGACCGGACTCCGGCATTGCTTTCGTGGACGGCCTCGATGTGTGGGCCGACCCAACTGCTGCGAAGCATCGGTTCGGGGTCCTCCCAGACGATTTGCGCCTGTTCGAGCGGCTCAGCGGCCTCGAGATGCTCACCTACGTGGGCCTGCTCCGTCGCCTGGAGCCAACGGTTGCGAAGCGACGAGCGGAAGAACTGCTGGACGTTCTAGGGCTGACCAAGGCGCGCAACGAACTGGTGACCGACTACAGCCAGGGCATGCGTAAAAAGATCGGACTCGGCGCAGCGATGCTGCATGTTCCGGCCGTCCTCTTTCTCGACGAACCGTTCGAGTCTGTTGACCCTGTGTCGTCGCGCATCATCCAAGACGTGCTGAGCAGGTACCGGGAGAACGGCGGCACGGTCATCTTCTCGTCGCATGTCATGGAGACGGTGCAACGGCTGTGCGACGAGGTGTCGATCGTCCACGATGGTCGTGTCGTCGCAACCGGCCCTACCTCGGATGTGTGCGCAGGCCGAACCTTGGAACAGGCCTTCATCGACGCAGTCGACGCGGGGAGCCGGGAGGTTGCTGACCTTGACTGGCTGCAGATCGCCAACCCGGACACGGTTCGCGCGTGAGCGCCGATGTGATCGGACGGGGACCTGACCTGCAGGTTTCGATCGGGGCTCGAACGAACACATCCGGTCCGTCGATGACTCGGCACTTCGTCGACATCAAGCTGCGTATCCTGCGCAACGCGTTCAGCGGCGACAAGCGGCTTCGGATCGGAATGATCGTAATGGTTGTCGCATCGTTCGGCGGTGCTGTCTTCACCTTCCTGCGCATCTGGAACGAGCGCCGGTTCGACGCTGTCAACGCTGCCGACCACCTGGTGCTGCAGTTCAACCTCATCTTCGCAGCCTGGGTTTTCGGGCCGCTGCTCAGCGGTGGCGTGGATGACACGCTGGACCCGTCGCGCGTGACGCTGTTCCCGCTGCACCCGCATGAATTGCGCCGCGGCTTCGTGGCAGCGGCGTTAACGGGCTATGTCCCGCTGGCGACGCTGTTGGGAGTCTCCGGCGCCGTGTTCGCATTCGGCAGGTCGGTGAGCGATGTGGTGCTGCTCATCGCATGCACGATGACGCTGATCGCTGTCTCGCTGGCTGCGTCCCGAGCGCTTGCCGTGTTGTTGGCGCTCAGCGGCCGGTCACGTCGGGGACGCGATATCGGAATCATCGCTGCATCGTCGTTCGGCGGGTTGTTGTTCCTCGGAGCCATGTCGACGACGGTGATGTCCGAGACCCAGTACGACCACGCGATCGACGTGATTCGCTGGCTGCCGGCCGGCTTCATCGGCCAGGCGGTCGTCGATATCCGCGAAGGTCTGCACGGACCGGCGGCGCTCCGCATCCTTGTGATGGCTGCGCTGGCATGGACGTTGCTGCTGGTGTGGATGAGGGGCCTCGACCGCCTGCTGGTTCTGCCGGAGAGCGTGCGCCACGCGCGTCGTGTCGGCAGGGAGCGCTTCCCGATCATGGGGCGGACAGTCGCGGTGTTCGGCCGTCAACCGTGGGCGGCCGTTGCGATGAAGGAACTTCGGTATCTGTTCCGGGCGCCGCAACGTCGCAGTGCCTTCGTGATCGGAACGGTCATCGGGGCGCCGTTCGCGTTCGTGCAGATGTTGCGAACAGGTTCGACCGATGGGTTGGCCATCTGGTTCGCTCCGGTCTCGCTGTTGTTCGGCCTTGGCGCTACGAACAACCTGTTGGGTGCGGACGCTTCGTCGCTATGGCTGGAGACGAGTTCGGGTCTGTCGATGCGGACCTTGCTCACCGGCAAGAGCCTTGCTGCGGTGCCCTACCTGGTGACCCCCGTGATCGTGTCGTCGGTGGCGCTGGGTCTCTTTTCCGGGGACGTGTCGAACACGCTGCTGATGGTTGCCCTGACTCTTGTTTGTTGGGGCATCCCGCTCGGAACTGGCTGCATGGTTTCGGTGCTCACACCGTTCGCCCAGCACGACCAGGACAATCCGTATGCGAACCGACGACCGACCTCTGGTGAGGGGTGCCTGATCGGCCTGCTGGGTGTCGGGTCCATGGCGGCGATCGGTGCTGGCGTGTTTCCCGTTGCAATCATGATGGGCCTCATCGTGCGCTTCGGCCCCGGGTGGATGGTTCCGGTCGGCGTTGTGCTGAGCGCTGCCTGGTCCATGGGTGTGTGGTTCACCGGGCTCACGTTTGCTTCTCGCATCGCACAACGGACTGAAGCCGATCTCCTCACCAGCATGGGTGCACGCAAGCGGTAGCGCGAGGGCAGACTGTTCACATGGAGCGGCTTGATCTTGAAGCGTTGGTCGCTGCGCGGGGTGATTGGGACCGACAGGTTGACCTGACCCGCGGGACCGACCACTGGTCCAGCGGCAGTGATTGGGCGTTCTCGACGCACGCCATCTGGGGGACCGGGCCAGAGGTAGTTCTCCGATCGAGCGATGGGCTTGCTGCGTTCGGGCGGCTGTCGATGGACGGTGCCGATGCGCTGGTCGGCCTTGATCCGATCTGGGCTTTCGCGTCGCCGATCGTGGGTGCGCACCCCCGGCCCTTGGCGGTCGACGTGGCTGACGTACTGAACGACGAGGCGGGTTGGGACCTGGTGTTCCTCACCGGTCTGGTAGCAGAGTCCCCCCTCGACACGGCGTGTATCGAAGCGTTCGGCCGACGACATTCGCTGTTCGCCGGGCCAGAAGCTGTGCGGCTGGTCGCTGATGTTTCGGACATCGATCGGTGGTGGGCGGATCGGGGCGACAAGTTCCGGCGAAACATCCGCCGCGCCCGGCGGTATGCAGACGGCGAAGGGCTGATCGTCGAGGTGGTCGACGGCTGGGAGCCGAGCGCGCTGATGAGCCGACTGCTTTCGGTCGAGGAGCACTCGTGGAAGGGGCGGGAGGAATCTGGCCTGCTGGGCGGAGAGATGGCCGAGTTCTACACCGCCATGGCTGGGCCCCTTCAGGCGTCAGGGCGTTTGCGCGCCGCGGTGGCGTTGATAGACGGGATCGACGTCGGTTTCATCCTCGGTGCCGTGCGAGGCGACACCTATCGCGGTCTGCAGGTTTCGTTCTCGGGAGGCTATGAGTCGTTCTCCGTGGGCCATCTGTTGCAGGACCACGAGTTGCACCGTGTCGCTCGTTCGGGGATCACTCGATATGACCTGGGTATGGACATGCCGTACAAGCACCACTGGTCCTCCACGACAGAGGAGACCCGCACGGTCATCGTGCGCCGCTGACCTTGCCGCACGCGCCGTCATCCGGCACGTAACCGCCCTCTTTCGCAGGTTCGTGACGGATGATCTGTCGCAGGTTGTCTTACGGTGGCCGTACTCTGACTCTGTGGCCAAACGGATCGAACCGACGGACCCGCTTGCGGTGTTTTCGCCGGTTACGTCGGCCTGGTTCGCGAAGAGCTTCGCTGCCCCGACTGCTGCCCAGACGCAGGGGTGGGCTGCAATTGCCAAGGGCGACCACACGCTGATCCTTGCTCCCACCGGGTCCGGCAAGACGCTGGCCGCCTTCCTGTATGCCCTGGACCGCCTGGCCACCACGCCGACCAAACGGGTTCCGCGTGAGACCGGCCGGAGACCCAAGGGGTCCGCCCCGCGCAACCCCACCGCTGCTGGCGGGGTGCGGGTGCTGTACATCTCGCCGCTCAAGGCCCTGATCTACGACGTCGAACGCAACCTGCGAGCGCCGCTCACCGGCCTCATCCGCGAAGCGGCCTCACGTGGTCTCCCGGTGCCAGACATCGTCGTTGCCACACGCACCGGTGACACGCCGGCCGAGGAACGGCGGATCATCGCAACTGCCCCGCCAGACATTCTGGTCACCACGCCCGAGTCGCTTTACCTCATGCTCACCAGCCAGGTCCGTAGCGTGCTGAGCACGGTCGAGTACGTCATCATCGACGAGATCCACGCGCTCGCCGGCACCAAGCGCGGCGCGCACATGGCCTTGTCCATCGAGCGGCTGGAAATGCTCATCGAGGGTTCCGGCAACCCACCTCCGCAGCGCATCGGGCTGTCGGCCACGCAGCGGCCACTGGAAGAAGTTGCACGGTTCCTTGGCGGGCGCGCACTGAACACCGTGAGCGGGGAATGGGGTCCGCGCCGCGTCGCAGTGGTGGACACCGGAATACGCAAGACCCTCGAACTGCAGATCATCGTGCCGGTCGAGGACATGGGCGAGCTCGGCAAGCCGATGCTCGACGCAGGAGGAGAAGCGGTCCTCAACGGCGCAGCGGCCGGTGACCCCGAGGCGCGCAGATCCATCTGGCCCGCGATCTATCCCGAACTCCTCCAACTCATTCGTACACATACGAGTACGCTGATCTTCGTCAACTCGCGTCGGCTGTCCGAGCGACTGGCGGCCAAGCTCAACGAACTGGCGGGCGAAGAGCTTGTCCTTGCCCACCACGGGTCCATCGCCCGGGAACAACGGCTGGAAATTGAAGAGGCGCTCAAGGCGGGCCGGCTACCAGCGCTGGTGGCAACCTCCTCGCTTGAACTCGGAATCGACATGGGGGCGATCGACCTCGTCGTACAGGTCGAGGCACCGTCAAGCGTTGCCAGCGGTTTGCAGCGCATCGGCCGGGCCGGGCATCAGGTCGGCGAGCCCTCGAAGGGGCGTATCTTCCCGAAGTTTCGCAACGACCTCATCTCCTCAGCGGTCGTGGCGAATCGAATGTTCGCAGGCGCCGTCGAGGCCACCCGAGTGCCGCGCAATCCAATCGACGTGCTGTGCCAGCAGATCGTGGCCCTGGTGGCCACCGCCGACGAAGGCTCAACCGTTGCTGACGTCACCCGCATGGCTCGGGGCACCTATCCATTCGCCGACATCTCCGACGACCTCATCGACAACGTGCTCGACCTGCTGGCCGGCCGGTATCCGTCGGACGAATTCGCCGAGCTGCGACCGCGTGTCACGTGGGACCGCCTGTCCGGAACGCTGCGCGCCCGCCCGGGAGCGAAGCTGCTCGCCATCACCAGTGGCGGCACCATCCCCGACCGTGGGTTGTATACGGTCACCACACCCCAGGGCACAAAAGTGGGCGAGCTCGACGAAGAAATGGTGTTCGAAAGCCGTGTCGGTGAGACGTTCCTCCTCGGCGCGTCCACGTGGCGCATCGAAGACATCACCCCGGACCGGGTGATCGTGACACCAGCACCCGGTGTGCCGGGCAAGATGCCGTTCTGGCACGGCGACAAGCTGGGTCGTCCCTACGAGCTGGGCCAGGCCATCGGTTCATTCATACGCGCGCTTGGCAATAGCGAACTAGGCGATGAAACGCTGGCTACGGACTACGCGCTCGACGAACTCTCCCGGGTAAACCTCATCAAGTACGTCGAGGAAGAACGCGAGGCAACCGGCGGTGTGCTTCCCACCGACCGGCAGATCGTCATTCAGCGGTTCCGCGACGAGCTTGGTGACTGGCAGCTCTGCATGCTCTCGCCGTTCGGGGCGCAGGTCCATGCTCCGTGGGCAATGGCCATCGAACAGAAGGTGCGTGAGCGGCTCGGGATGGAAGTGCGAGCCATCTGGAGCGACGACGGAATCATGGTCCGGCTGCCGGAAGCCGACGAGGCACCGCCATCGGACTATGCACTCATCGACCCAGACGAACTCGACGAGCTGCTGATGAGCGAGGTCGGCAACTCTGCACTCTTCGCCTCCCGGTTCCGGGAGAACGCCGCCCGCGCGCTGCTGCTGCCCCGTCGTAAACCGGGCAGCCGGACCCCGTTGTGGAAGCAACGGCAGAAGAGCGCTGATCTCCTCAAGGTGGCAAGCCGCTACGCAACGTTCCCGCTGTTGCTGGAGACGTACCGCGAATGCCTGCGCGACGCGTTCGACGTTCCTGCGCTGCACGAGGTGCTGAACGGAATCAGGTCACGACGCATACGGGTCGTCAGCCTCGACATGGCCAACCCATCGCCGTTCGCGTCATCGCTGGCCTTCGGTTACATCGCCAACTTCATGTACGACGGCGATGCCCCGCTCGCCGAGCGGCGCGCTGCTGCGTTGGCCCTGGACCGAGACCTGCTCGCTGAACTCCTGGGCTCTGAAGAGCTTCGAGACCTGCTCGATGGCCGTGCGGTCGCAGCAGTCGAGGCAGAACTGCAGATGCTCGACCCGCGCCGTCATGCCCGCAACGCGGACTCGGTTCACGACCTGCTCCGGCGCCTCGGCGATCTCACCACCGACGAGCTGGCAGATCGCACCGAAGGCGGTACCGATACGGCCGGTGCCTTCGTCGATGCGCTGGTGAAGGAGCGCCGTGTCGCTGCGGTCCGAATAGCCGGGAACGAGCGATGGATAGCGGTCGAAGACGCCGCTCGTTACCGCGACGCGCTCGGCGTGATGGTCCCACCGGGTCTACCCAACGCGCTGTCGGTGTGGACTGGCGGTGACCCCGCCGACCCGACTGACCCCGCAGGCGCGCTCGGGTCGTTGCTGGTCCGTTATGCCCGGACGCACGGCCCCTTCACCACGGACGAGGTCGCAACGCGCTTCGGGCTCAGCCCCGACCTGGTGATTCGCTGCCTGATGCGGCGCGGTGACACTGGTTCACTGCTCAGCGGTTCGTTCCGGCCCGACGGTGTGGGCACGGAATGGGTCGACCCCGACGTGCTTCGCTCGCTGCGCCAGCGGTCGCTTGCCGTGCTGCGCAAGGAGATCGAGCCAACCACCACCGACGCGCTGGCGCGGTTCCTTCCCGACTGGCACGGAATCGGCAGCGCCACGACCGGCGCCGGGATCAACCGGCTGTTCGACGTGGTCAGCCAGTTGCAGGGCGTGGCGATGCCAGCCAGTGTGCTTGAGCGAGACATCCTGCCGGCCCGAATACCCCGCTATTCGGGTCGCCTGCTCGACGAGTTGCTGTCGTCGGGCGAAATCATCTGGACCGGAGCCGGTTCCCTGGGCCGCGATGATGGCAAGGTCTGCCTCTTCCTGCGTGATCATGCAGCCGCGCTCCTCGGCGAACCCGATCGATCAGCATTCGATTCTGTCGAGCACCAGCGCATCAGGGACGTGCTCGCCAGTCGGGGTGCGTGCTTCTTCCGTGAACTGCAGTCCACCAACGACATGGCCACGCTCGACGCGCTGTGGGACCTGGTGTGGAACGGCGAGGTCACCAACGACTCGTTCGCTGCACTTCGAGCCCTCGCACCGGGCCGCCGCGCGTCAACGCCGTCTGCCGGTGCCACGCTGCGGCGCGGCCGCCCACGGCTTGCGTCCCTCAGTGCACTCGGACCACCGAAGGGACAGGGCCGCTGGTCGCTGGTCGCCCGCGAACTGGGTACGGGCGAGTTCGCCACGGTCCACACAACCAAGGCCGCCGCGCGTGCGGGGCAGCGCCAGGCCGGTACCGAACGTGTCCATGCGTTGGCGGTGTCGTTGCTCGAACGTCACGGTGTGCTGACCCGCGAAGCGGTCCGGGGCGAAGGCGCGGTCGGTGGGTTTGCGGGCCTTTACCCGGTGCTCAAGGCCATGGAAGAAGGCGGCACCGTGCGACGGGGCTACTTCGTTGCGGGCCTGGGTGGCGCTCAGTTTGCCGTGCCGGGGGCAGTCGATCGGTTGCGTGCGTTTCGCGAGACGCCTGCCAATCCCGAGGTGGTGGTTCTTGCGGCCACCGATCCGGCGAACGCTTATGGTGTGGCGCTCCCATGGCCGGTGAAGGGGCCGCAACGTGCCGCCGGCGCCTACGTGGTGTTGGTCGATGGTCTGCCCAGCGTGTACATCGAGAAGGGTGGCAAGTCTCTCGTTGCGCTGCGCGCCTTCGATGACAGTTGGGAAACGCATGCGGTGTCTGCGCTGAGTTCCATGGTCGGCCCCGATGACAGCCGCACAGCGCGGTTCCGCAAGCTGGTGTTCGAGTCCTACCCTGCCGAGCTGAAGTCGGCGCTGGTGGCGTCTGGGTTCGTTCCGACACCGAAGGGCCTTGCCCGATACGCATGAACTTCGACGACGCACCCGAAGGGCTGCGACATGCCTGAGGGCGACACCATCTTTCGTGCGGCAGCCACCCTGCGGGCGTGGATCGGGCAGCGAACGGTCTCCGCTGCCCGCTCGTCATTTCCTGGCGTGCAAGTGGGGGCGCTTGTGGGGCGAACGGTCGCTTCGGTTACTCCGGTCGGCAAGCACGTGCTGATGCAGTTCGACGATCCCTCCGGCAACGATGCCCCCCTCCTGTTGCGCACCCACATGCGGATGACCGGCTCGTGGCACGTGTACGCAGCGGGCGCACCGTGGCAGCGGCCAGCACGTCAGGCCAGTTTGGTCATAGAGACCGGCGACCGTCTGGCGGTCTGTTTCAACGTCCCGGTCGTCGAGCTGACGGTCGAGGCGGCAGACACCGCTCGGGGTGTGGCACACCTCGGGCCCGACATCCTTGCGGTTCCCTTCGATGTCGCAGAGACGATTGTACGCGCGCGAGGTAATTCCCAACTGAGGGCGGTCGGCGAAGTACTGCTCGACCAACGCGTGGTTGCCGGCATCGGAAACATTTATCGATGCGAGTCGCTTCACCTCGAACGCGTCAGCCCGTGGTCAGCCGTCGGCACACTCGACAACCAGCTGCTGCAGGCGATCCTCCGACGCGCCGAACAATTGATGAAGCAGAACCTCAACCCGGCACGGTTGTCGCGCAACCTCGACGCCGGAGCCGATCAGACGTGGGTGTATCGGCGCACTGGGTTCCCGTGCCGTAGCTGCGAGACACCGATTCTCAGCAAACCGCAGGGCGACCAGGCCCGGGTCGCCTATTGGTGCCCTGTCTGTCAGCCAAAAGGAGCCCTTCCCCGTAGTTGATACGCTCGGGTGCATGACGTCGGAATCGTTTTCGCTGGCTGAGCTTGAGCAGGCCGAGGCCGACATGTCGGCTGTGCAATCCGCCATCGACGCGATGGACGCCCGTACCTACGCAGTGTGTCGGGTATGCGGCAACGACATCACGGCCACGGTGGCAGCTGACCCGCTGGCGCTCAGCTGTGACGACCACCTCGCGCTCGCTTAGAAGCGCCGCTCTCGCTCGCCCGGGCGAATCCCGCTTGAAAGGCCCACCGCGCGGGCCTGACCTGCTTCTATCGCCGAGATAAAAAACAACATGCATCGACCTTGGCTGGTGTTCGACTGCCTGGTCAACCCACCCTGAGCGCGGGCGAGGGCGTAAACCCTGAGACTGCTACGGGACTCTCCCCCGGGGTTCCCATCAGTGAGGCGGCCCTGGCGAAACGGTCAGTCTTCGGCGAGGCCCATGCCCATCAAAAAGCCGATTGCCCGCTCGGTCTTGGGGTAGCGGTTGACCACGTCCCAAAACGCTGCTGAATGGTCGGCGTGGATGAGGTGCGCAAGCTCGTGCACGAGCACGTAATCCACCACCCACGACGGAGCCGACGACAGCTTGCCGTTGATCCGAATCGACGCCGTATCGATGGTGCATGAACCCCACCGGCTGCTGAGTTCTCTGGTCCACACCACGCCGGCGGGTTTCGGCAGGCCGTACTGACGACCGAGCTGGCGTGCCCGGTCCATCAGCTCGGCATCGGTTTTGCGGTTGGCGCGCGCAAACCGCTGCTGCATTGTGGCAATCCATTTCTGCTCTTCGGCGCGCGACATCCATGCGGGGATGGTGAGGTGCATCACACCATCGCGGTACCTGGCGGACACGGTCTTGCGACTGCGCTTCGAGCGTGTCACTTGAACAGGAGGTGGGGCGACAACCGGCCCGGTAGGTGGCAGCTCTTCCGGTGATTCGTGCTCGTCTCGTTCATCCGCCGCGTTGAAGGGTCCGGCGGTTTCAGAAATATCGAGCAGCTCGGGGGTTTGCGAAACGTCGAATGCAAACCCCAATTGACTGTCGGCGGGTCGGGGCGCACCGGTCACAACGCGTTGCTCTTTCGGCGTAGCGCTCGTCGGTCGAGCGTGACGGCTGGCCCTGCGAGCACTCGACGATGTCCGGCGTGCCACCGGTACCATCGACCTTCCAGGTTGTCGAACGGCCGCGGTTTGGAGCCGTATGCGTTCGCCAGGGCGTGCAGGACTCCGCCGTGCGCAACCACCAAGGCGCGCTTTCCGTTGAGCGACGAAACATGCTCACGCATGGCCGAGGTTACCCGGTGCGTCATGCCAGCTTCGTGCTCACCTCCCGGTAGTTGGTCAACGGATTCCCTGCGCCAGGCGTCGAGCATGCCCGGCCATCTGGCTTCGATCTCGCTGGTGGTGAGCCCGGACCATTCGCCGATATCGCGTTCGACCCACCGTTCATCGATGACCGACAGCTCCAAGCCAAGGCGGGTACCGATGATTTCCGCAGTGTCACGAGCGCGGCGGAGCGGCGACGAGATGAGGACGTCGAATCCGGGTTCGTATGTGGCCAGAGTTTCAGCGGCGCGGCGGGCTTGCTCGATGCCTTCTTGGGTCAGTGCAATGTCGGCGCGACCTTGCCACCGGAACACGGCATTCCATTCGGTGAGCCCGTGGCGCACGCACAGCAGATCGCCGGCGGGGGCTTTGGGGATGGGAGGTGGACCAGACACGGCCCTTCAGTCAAACAGCACCACGGTGGTTCTTGTGCACGAGACCGACGTCAAGCCAATTTTGTGCTCGAGCTGCCCCCAGAACAGGACCGGGAACCGAATGGTTGATAGGGGCCGTCCTACAGTCGATCCGATGCGAACCCGATGTCTTGGGTGCGCACCAACAACCGAAGCGGGGCCGTATGAAGCACCTATCGAGGCGTGTCGCAGGGATTGCCCTCGCGGTCGCTGTGTTCACCTCAGCCTGCACAGACTCGCCTGCCCCCTCACCGGAAACCACATCACCGTCAAACGTCTCCGAATCCCCGACCACAGCCGTTTTTGGTACGGGGAATCAGGGCACAATCGTCCCACCGGTGGCTGTTGAACAGACTGTGGGCATCACCCCCCGGCTGTTCTCCGTGAAGTTGTCCCAGGGCAAGCTCGCATCAGAACCGGCGACCGGCTCCACCGTGGCAGCGGGCGACGAACTGTCCGCTCAGCGTCTGGCCGAACTCACCGCTCGGTTGCCGAAGTGGGACGACCCAGCCTCGCTCACGGCCCCCTTCGCGTGGCCGAAGCAAGCTCCGCCTCCACCACGCACTGGCAATAATGTGTCCATCGCCTTCCCGCCCACGGTGACGGCAGACCCACCCGTTGCTGACAACGGCCCGCTGAAGGTGCTGCGGGTCCAGCCCGACGGCGATGTGCCGATCGCTCCGTATCTCGCCGTCACGTTCAACCAACCGATGGTTGAGGTCGGAACCGTTGCCCAGACATCGGCCGCCGTCGTCCCGGTGACGCTCGACCCGCCGGTGACCGGAACCTGGCAGTGGATCGGCACGCGGACGCTCCGCTTCGACGCCGATTCTGCGGTTGTCGACCGTCTCCCGATGGCGACGACGTTCACGGCAACCATTCCTGCTGGTACCCGATCCGCGACTGGTGGAGCGCTTGCTGAGACGGCCACTTTCACGTTCACAACGCCGCCGCCAACGGTGTTGAACTTCGGTCCGAGAGATACAAGCCTCCCGTTGCTTCCAGTGTTCGTGGCGACGTTCGACCAGCGAGTCGACCCCGCAGCGGTGTTGCGCACGATCACGCTGACGGCGGGCGGCCAGCCGGTTTCCCTCCGGCTCGCCACGGAGGCTGAAGTTGATCGGGACGCGACCGCGAAGTCGATCGCAAGCAGCGCCGAAAATGGTCGATGGGTCGGCTTTCGTCCCGTCGAAGCGCTCGCCAAAGATGCGTCGCTCGAAGTCAACGTTGGACCGGGGACACCGTCGGCTGAAGGACCTCGGACCGCAACACAAGCAGCTTCGTTCTCGGCTCGTACTTACGGGCCCTTGAAGGTCGTTCGCAAGTCCTGCACCTATGGGGATGGGTGTCCTCCTGGCAGCGGGTTCTCCGTCGAGTTCTCGAACTCTCTCGATGCAAAGGCAGCGGCCAACATCGCAGCCAGAGTGGCTGTCGTTCCAACGCTTGCGGTGCAGAAGGTCACCATCGGCGGGGTACTCACAGTCGAAGGCGCGACGCAGCCACGCACGACATACGACGTCACCCTTCCAGCTGCCCTGACCGACGTGTACGGCCAGACTCTCGGCAAAGACGAAGTGGTCACCTTCACGGTTGGGTCCGCCCGCAAGACGCTTCGCCAACTCGACCTCATTACGACGCTCGACCCGTTCGCGAAGACGCAGAAACTCTCGGTGCTCTCGACGAACCATCAGAAACTTCGGGTCCGGGTGTTCGAGGCAGACCCAGCGAAGTTCGCCGACTACGCGGTCTACGCAGCCAACCGGCTCAACGCAAAGGTGAAACGGCCCGAGTGGAAACAGTTGAGCGACCGACGCATCGCCGTGAAAGGCGAGAACGACGCCACGGTTGAGACGCTCATTGATCTCGGCTCGGAGTTGCACGTTCGTCCGGGGCAGGTGATCGTGCTCGTGGAAGCCGACCCGACGCCTGACCGCAAGAGTGACGAGTACTACGAGAACCAACCGGTTCTGTCGTGGGTGCAAAGCACCACCATGGCGCTCGACTCGTTCACCGACGCCGACGAGATGCGGGTCTGGGCGACCGACATGCGCACCGGCGCAGCGATCCGTGACCTGAGCGTTTCCACGTCGACAGGGACCACGAAGACCACCGACCCCACCGGGCTTGCCGTGTTCGCACTCGACGGAAGGACCGTCGACGTGGTGCGCGGCGTCAGAGCTGCCGAGTCGTTCATCCTTCCCGTCTCTGCGTCGGCCACACCGACTCCTGACACCATCGCCTGGTATGCCTTTGACGACCGGCAGATCTACAAGCCGGGCGAGACGGTGTCGATCAAGGGTTGGGCGCGCGATGTGACCGGGAGGACTGGATCGCTCAGCGTCAGCGCACAGAAGACCGCCACGTACGCCGTGACCGACGCGTTCGGCGTCGAGGTCGGGAAGGGGAGCGTCGAGCTTGGTGCACTAGGAGGGTTCGACCTGACGTTTGCCGTCCCCATGACGGCCAACATCGGCGGGGCTTCGGTTCTGTTCTCGGCTGCCGGCGGTTCAGCGCAGTTTGCGCATCCGTTCCAGATTGCCGAGTTCCGCCGGCCTGAATTCGAGGTGGACGTGCAACCTGTGACCGTCGGACCGTTCCTCAGCACGCAGTCGGTCACGATGGCGACGAAGGCCTCCTACTACGCAGGAGGCCCCCTCCCAGGCGCACCTGTCAACTGGATGGTATCCACGAGCGAGACCACGTTCTCGCCTGCCGGATGGGACACGTTCACGTTCGGCATCTTCCGTCCATGGTGGTGGGGTGATGACTTCGGGTTCGGCCGCTCCTTCCCGACCGGGTCGGGCGAACAAACCGTGAAGAACTATTCCGGTACGACCGATGCAAGCGGCCGACATGCGCTGCAACTGGACTTCGCGGGCGAGCAGGGCAAGTTGCCAGATCTGCCGGTTTCGGTGACCGTTGCGGGTACCGTGACCGACGTCAACCGCCAGGCCTGGTCGGACCAGCAGAATATTCTCGTCCATTCCGCGAATCGCTATGTAGGCATACGATCGGATCGAGCCTTCGTCCGCGAAGGCGACCCGCTGAAGGTCGAGGTTGTCATCACCGACATCGACGGTGCGGCGAAACCGGGCACCACGGTCTCTGTGACTGCTGGGCTGCTGCGCACGGACTACCTCGACGGCAAGGTCGTGGAAGAAGTGATCGATCCGCAGACGTGCGATGTGACGAGCGTGGCCGAACCGTCGCAGTGCACGTTCAAGACGCCGGTCGGTGGGCAGTATCGGATTTCCTCAAGCGTCAAGGGTGTCGGCGACGGTCGCAACCGCACAGAGCTGTCCGTGTGGGTCAGCGGAGCGGCCAGCCAGCCGACGCGCACCGTTGAGCAGGAGCAGCTCACGATCATCCCTGACAAGCAGCACTACGCACCCGGAAACACGGCGCAGCTGCTTGTGCAGGCTCCGTTCCTGAACGGTGAAGGCCTCATGGTCGTCACGCACGGGAGCGGCGTTCGGGAGACCAAGCGATTCGTCGCGACCGATGGCAGCGCACAGATCGAGGTCGCAGTCAGCGAAGCCGATGTTCCCGGGATCTCGGTCACAGCAGAGGTGGTCGGAGCCAGCGACCGGGTTGGTTTCGACGGTGTCAAGGTTCCGGGCGCTCCGCAGCGTCCCGCATATGCGGTTGGTTCCATCAATCTGTCGGTTCCACCGCTCACGCGGACACTCTCGGTCGAGGCGAAACCGGCCCGCACCGAGGTTGCTCCGGGAGAAAGCACCACGATCGATGTGTCGGTGAAGGACTCAGTGGGAGCCCCGGTGAAGGGTGCCGAGTTCGCCGTGGTGGTTGTGGACGAAGCGGTGCTGGGACTCACCGGCTACCAACTACAGAACCCGATCGACATCTTCTACGGCGCCGGGTACAGCTCGCTCGCCACTCGGTTCGGGCGTGAACAGGTGCGCCTGGTCGACCCCGAGACCATCGTCACCTCGGCGCCGCCGGCACCGGTCGAACAGGCGGCTTCGGACACCGCCGCCGCCGAATCATTGGATGGCGTCGCAGACGGGTCTGCAGCTTCGGGCAACCTTGCGGCATCGCCTGCGTTGCGCAAGAGCGCTGCACCAGCAGGAGGTGGACAGGCAGCAACGCCGATCTCCGTTCGTTCGAACTTCGATGCGCTCGCACTGTTCAGGCCCACTGTGATCACCGACGCTGCCGGGCGGGCAACCGTGGACGTGACGGTGCCTGACAACCTCACCCGATATCGCGTGATGGTGGTGGCGGTCAGCGGCAACGATCGGTTCGGCATGGGCGAATCCACGTTGACAGCGAGGCTCCCGCTGTCCATCCGGCCTTCGGCACCGCGGTTTCTCAACACCGGCGACAGCTTCGAGCTACCGGTCGTGGTGCAGAATCTCGACGGCAGACCGATGACCGTCGACGTGATCGTGCAGATCGCCAACCTGGCCGCCGACGCTCCACTGGCCAAGCAGGTCACCGTGCCTGCGAACGATCGGCTCGAGGTTCGGTTCCCGGTGTCGGTCGAACTGGCAGGTACTGCACGGGTGCGCGTCAGCGGGTTTGCGACGAATGTGGCGGATTCGGCCGAGGTGTCGATTCCGGTGTTCACACCGGGAACTGCCGAAGCGTTCGCCACGTACGGAACGTTGGACGCGGGTGCCATCCGCCAACCGATCCTGTCACCGACCGACGTCATCAGTGCATACGGCGGGCTGGAGGTTTCGACCTCGTCGACGTCGCTGCAGGCACTCACCGACGCGCTCCTGTACGTCAGCGAGTACGACTACAGGTCGAGCGACGCGTACGCGTCGCGGATCATGGCCATCAGCGCATTGCGAAAGGTGCTGCGCGACTTCGAGACAGCCGGGCTGCCGAGCGAGGCCGATTTGAACGCGGCCGTTGAACGAGACATCGCAGGCCTCGTTGCTCTACAGAACGATGACGGCGGCTGGTCCTACTGGAGGCGTTACGAGCGCAGCGAACCGTTCAACTCGGTCCAGGCCACCCACGCGCTGGTCCTTGCGAAACAGGCTGGGTATACCGTCGATCCTCGCTCGCTTGAGCGGGCCTTGCAATATGTCGCCATGATCGAGCAGTACATCCCGCCCGAGTACGGAGAGAACTACCGAGACATGGTGCGGGCATACGCACTGTGGGTGCGGGCTCTGGCCGGCCAACGCGATCCAGGTAAGGCCGCTGAACTGTTCCGGGAGCGGGGCGACAAACTCAACCTTGACGCATTGGCATGGGTGTGGGGCTCGCTCGACGACTCAGCTGCCAAGGCGACCATCGAACGGACGATCTCAAACCGGGCGGTCGACACCGCCGGTGCCGTGTCGTTCACCAGCGGCTACACCGACAGCGACTACCTCACCCTCGGAAGCGATCGTCGTACGGACGCAATCGTGCTCGATGCGCTCATCGCGAACACGCCGAAGAGTGACCTGGTCGACAAGGTTGTGGCCGGCCTCCTGGCGCATCGGACGAAGGGTCGCTGGGACAACTCGCAGGAGAATACGTTCGTGCTGCTAGCGCTGAAGCGCTACTACGACACCTATGAGTCGGTATCCCCTGACTTCATCGCACGGGTCTGGCTCGGCCAGCAATTCGCAGGCGAGCGCGACTTCAAGGGACGGTCGACGGATCGCGTTCGCATCGATGTGCCGATGGCCGAACTCATCAAGGGTGGCAACCGCGACCTGGTCCTGCAGAAAGACGGAACCGGACGGCTCTACTACCGGATTGGCCTGAAGTACGTCCCGGCCGACCTGACATTGGAGGCGCTCGACCGTGGGTTTGTTGTAAAGCGTACATACGAAGCGGTGGACAATCCGGCCGATGTGAAACAGGACGCTGACGGGACCTGGAAGATCAAGGCCGGGGCGAAGGTACGCATCCGCCTCACAATGGTTGCCGAGAGCCAGCGCACGTTCGTGGCTCTGGTGGACCCGTTGCCTGCTGGCCTGGAGGCACTCAACCCCGACCTCGCAGTCACGCAACCGGTTCCGAACGATCCGAACGGTGTGGCGAAGCAAGCCTGGTGGTGGGGCAACTGGTATGCACACCAACAATTCCGCGACGACCGCAGCGAGGCTTTCACCACCTACCTGCCGGCCGGTGTGTACGACTACTCCTACGTCGCCCGTGCCACCACCCCGGGTTCGTTCGTGGTTCCACCCACTCGGGCCGAAGAGATGTACGCACCGGAAACGTTCGGCCGTGCAGCAACCGACCACGTCGTGGTGTCAGGCTGACGGAGTGCAGACGATGACAGCTCGGCGAAACGCTGCTCACCTCTGGGCGACCGGTGGTTTAGCGTTCTTCGTTCTGAACCTTGGCGCGTGCGGCGGTCCGACGTCCGGTGAATTGTTCACCGGCGATGTTGCTGCCCAATGCGCCGAGGTCCCGGACGCGCTCCGCTACCAAGTCACGTCTGCGAAGGGCGCAACCGGTAAGCAACTGAAGAAGTCAGTCGATGAGTTCCTCGCTGCCCGGCCTCTGGTGTTCAACACCTTCGAATGTTCAGCCACCAGCAGGATTTCGGACAAAGAGGTGACCATCGCAGTGCCGGCCGGCGCGGAAACCGTTTTGGCGTCGCCCTCGCACCTCGCATTCCGCCGAGTCGGGCTTGTTGTGCCAGCAGGCTCCGTCATCGGTGAGTTGACCGATGGGCAGTCGCTTCTCCCCGGACGCGAAGGCGACCGCTACATCGTCGATGCAGCATTCCAACCAACGCCAGGGATCTCCGAGACACTTGTCGAGAACAGGTTCGGGAGTTACCAGGTAACGCTCACCTTCACAGCGGCTGGGGCACGTGCCTTTGACGACATTGCGGCAGCGACGCAAGGTCAACAATTGGCGATCGTGGTCGACGACATCGTGCAGAGTGCTCCAGTGATTCAAACTGCGAGATTCAACGGAGTGGCCCAAATCAGTGGATCGTTTTCCAGACAAGAAGCTCAGTCGCTCGCTGAAGCGCTGTCGGCGGACAACGCTGACCTTGTGTTCACCCCTGTTGAACCCAAACCCTGATCGACCGTCACTGCCGAGGGATCGGTATCTTGTCGGCGCTGGTAGGTTGCGCCGATGGCCCGGCTCCTGCTCTTCGCCGCTGCTCGTGATGCGGCGGGCTGCCGGACTGTCGAGATCGACGCCGACACGGTCGGGGCGGTCCTCGACGAGGCGGTGAATCGATTCGGCGACCACTTCGCGGCGATCCTTGCGCATTCCAAGGTGTGGGTCGACGGTGAACCCGCAGAGCGGTCGGAGCCGGTGACTGAATCGAGCGAAGTAGCTGTACTGCCCCCTGTGAGCGGTGGGTGAACCGGTCCAACCACATCGGCAGCCCCGAACCGGACACGGCCGGGTAGGCTGGCAGACCTCATGGCTAATCGCAACCTT
The DNA here is from genome assembly GCA_031385545.1 of Acidimicrobiia bacterium. Lineage (GTDB taxonomy): Bacteria > Actinomycetota > Acidimicrobiia > Acidimicrobiales > JANYDT01 > JANNBN01. The sequence goes on from JANNBN010000129.1 coordinate 118,038, forward strand.
GATCGGGTCCTGGCTTCGTCGTTCCTCGACGGCGTCGAAACCTGGAGCATCCAACTCCTGCGCGAAGCGCGCTCCGACGTGCAATTGCTCGAGGATGCTATTTCGATGCTGCGGCGTCTGGTTCAGGGTCGGCTGGACATCATCGGCTCCGAGCTGCAGTGGCGTGCCAGTGGCGGAGGAGAACGCACGCTGCTTGATTCGCTGCGCGACAGCCTGTCGGACCAGGCAAGCGTTGCAGACCAGGCGGCAGAAGCCGACCCCAATGCAGGGCGGGCCAACACACGTTTCGCACTCCCTATGGCCCCGGCCGAGGCGCAATCGCAGTGGGCGCTCCACCGGGCTGACTCGGCAATGCTCGGCAACGACATTGCTGTCATCCCTGAACTCGCCGACGAGATGCTCCACACCCTCGCCGACGAACTCCATCGACTCGAACGCCAGGTCAGCAGCGAGCGCCGTCAACTGCACGACCGCCTCGACGTGCTGCAGCATCAGATAGTGATGCGCTACAAGGCCGGCGAGGCCACGGTAGAGGGCCTCCTGCGGTGACCATGGCCGAGGCCGGGCCCCGGCAATCCGCCGAGGATCAGCCAGATCCTGGGCATGCCCCACACAATCCTGCGTCGCTTGGGGACTTCATCCGCGAACAGCGCCAGGTGGCGCGGTTGTCGCTGCGGAAGCTGTCGGACATGGCGCAGATCTCCAACCCGTATCTCAGCCAGATCGAACGCGGCCTGCGCAAACCATCGGCCGAAATCCTGCAGCAGCTGGCCAAGGCGCTCCGCATCTCGGCCGAAACGTTGTACGTGCAGGCCGGTATCCTCGACGAACGCCGTTCCGACGGTGGTCTTGAAGCCGCAATCCAGTCGGACCCCGGCCTGACCGTCTCGCAGAAGCGGGCACTCTCTCAGGTGTATAAGTCTTTCCTGGTCGAGAACGCCCCTGAAGACCGCTGACCGTTCAACCCCTTCACCTGGACCATTGATGGAGCAGACCGACACCATGCCGTTTTCACTGCCCCGGTCGGTGACCGGACCACTGACCGGACCGCTGACCGGACCGCTGACCGGACGACTGGCCGACCAGTCTGACCACCGGCCGCTCACCATTGCGGTCCTGTGCATGCACACGTCGCCGCTGGCCCAGCCCGGTACCGGCGATGGTGGCGGGATGAACGTGTACGTACGCGAACTCGCCACCTCGATGGCCCGTGCGGGGGTTCGCTGCGAGGTGTACACCCGGGCCGACCGCCCCGGGTTGCCACCGACGATCGACGTCGAGCCCGGGTTTCGTGTCCACCACGTTCCAGCTGGACCGGTTGCTTTTGTGGAGAAGGAAGCCCTTCCAGCGCTGGTCCCAGCCTTCGCCGCAGCAGTCGAATCCCACCTGCGCACCAACGCCATCGTGCCAGACATCATCCATGCCAATTACTGGCTGTCGGGCCGGGTCGGGGTCATCCTGAAGTTTCGCCTCGATGCCCCGTTGGTCACCACGTTCCATACGTTGGCGCTTGTGAAAGCGGCCGGAAACGACCCCGAGCCGGACGAGCGCGCAGCGGCAGAACGCGAAGTGGTGTCCTGCAGCGACCTGGTATGCGCATCGTGCACAGTCGAGCGCGATCAGTTGGTTCATCTGTACGGAGCGCGCCCCGACCGGGTCATCGAGATCCCGCTAGGCGTACATCACGCCTTCTTCTCACCGGTTCCGGCAACCCCTTCCGGCTTGCTGGAACGCACCGGCGCACGGCAGGCAGTCAGCGCCAACATCGGCCAACTCGGAGGCGGCCCGCTGGTGGTGTTCGTCGGCCGGTTGCAACCGCTGAAAGGCGCCGAGCTTGCGGTCCAGGCTCTTGCCAAGCTGCATCGGCCCGATGTCACCCTGCTCATCGTCGGCGGCCCGTCAGGCCGCGGCGGCAACGCTGAATTGCACCGGTTGCACGAGCTGATCGCAACACGTGGCTTGCAGGGGCAGGTCCGGTTCGTCAGCCCGCAGCCTCATTACCTGCTGTCCACGTTCTACCGGGCCGCTGACGTGGTGCTTGTGCCCAGCCGCAGCGAGTCGTTCGGATTGGTTGCTCTTGAAGCTTCTGCCTGTGGAACGCCGGTCATCGCATCCGCAGTCGGTGGCCTGACGTCACTCATCGACGACGGGGTAACGGGTTGGCTCATCGCCAACCGAGACCCGCAGGCATACGCCGAGAAACTGCGGCTGCTGTTCTCCAACCCTGACCTGGCGACGGCGATGGGCGCAGCTGCTGCCACCCGAGCGCGCCGGTATGGCTGGTCGGCAACTGCAACCCGTGTCAGGGACGCGTTCGAGGAACTGGCATCTCGCGCACCGCTGCCGTGTGGCGCATGCTGAGCGTCATCGACCTGATCGACTCGTACCTCGCGTCACAACTGGCGGACAACCCGGTCGTCATCCACCTGGAGCGTGCCGCCGCTGCAGACCTCGAGGTTGGAGCGCAGACCCGCTGGTACGTGCGGATGAGCAGCGAGGAAAAGACCGTGGTCACGGTGTGGCTCACTGTTCGGGAACGCACCTTGCACTACGAGACCTACCTGGCGCCCGCCCCAGAGGAAAACATCGCTCAAGCTTTTGAGTACGCGTTGCGGGTCAACAGGCGCCTGGCGGACATTGCGTTCTGCATCGGCGGAGAGGATGCCTTCTATTTGCAGGGTCAATTGGCGCTGGACCAGGTCGACGAACCGGCGCTCGACCGAATCCTCGGTGGTCTGTACGCCGCGTCCGAGGAGACGTTTCCCACCATCATGCGCATCGGTTATGCCTCGCACTTCGGTCCGTCGTTGCCGTGAACGCCGTGCGGGTCGGTCAGGGCCAGTGACTGGCACAGCGCGCGCAGTACTCGGGTGAACTTCACCAACTTCCGCTTGCGGGTGACCCAGACGCCAGCTAACTTGCTCCCCGAAGCCCGGTAGCGAACTACCGGTCGATTCGTTCGGGGAAGTGCGAATCGGCTGGTGAGCGACCGGGCTTCGCCTATCCGGCTGCATTTCCTTGCGAGTCAGCCGCTCTTGGAGAACTACGGTCGACCCCATGAGCGCAACGTTCCGGCTCCTCTTCGTGGGGGGCGGCAAGATGGCCGAGGCACTGCTCGGGGGGATCCTCTCGGGGCTGTCGGCGGCAGAACACCGCAGCGTCGCGGTGGTCGAGACCCTCGCATCGCGCCGCGACGAGTTGCGGAATGCGTTTCCTGGCGTGATCGTTGCCGATTCCGTCGACGGCCTGATTGCCGAAGCTGCGGTCATCGCGGTCAAGCCAGGCGATGTTCGCGCGGCGTGCGAAGCGCTCAGAAGCACGGCGCAGCCCACTGGGGCCCGGCAGAGGGTCCTCTCCATCGCTGCCGGCGTCAGCATCGAGCAGCTCGAGTCCTGGCTCGGAGAAGCAGCAGTTATCCGCTCGATGCCAAACACCCCGGCGCTGGTCGGCCGGGGTGCTGCGGCTCTCGCTGGTGGCACCCGCGCTGGCCCGGCTGATGTGCAGTGGGCGCTGGATTTGCTGGGCACTGTCGGCATCGCCGTCCAGGTTCCCGAGAGCAAGCTCGACGCCGTCACCGGTCTCTCCGGTTCTGGCCCCGCGTACGTGTTCTTGGTTGCCGAAGCGATGATCGAAGCTGGGGTGTTCGTCGGCCTCTCCCGTGACGTCGCCGAAGCACTTGCCAAGCAAACGCTGCTGGGCGCTGCCACGTTGCTCAGCGAGTCTTCCAGCGATGCGCCCACCCTGCGCGCCAACGTGACCTCGCCGGGCGGCACCACTGCTGCAGGTCTGCGCGCGCTCGAGAACCACGGTGTACGGGCTGCGTTCATCGACGCGGTCGTCGCAGCTACCAATCGTTCGGCCGAACTGCGCGGCTGACCCTGCTGATGCAACCCTCCAGCGCACCAACCATCTCCTTCCTCACCGACTACGGCCTCACAGATGAATTCGTCGGCGTGGTCAAGGGTGTCATCCGCCAGCTTGCGCCTGACGCGGTGGTGATCGACGTCAGCCACGGTGTGGCCGCCCACGATGTGCGTGCCGGTTCGCTCACGCTCAGCCGGGCCGTGCAATACCTCCCAGACGGCGTGGTGCTCGCCATCGTCGACCCCGGCGTCGGAACGGCGCGCCGAGCCATTGCGGTCGAGGTTGCCAACGACGACTGCCACCTCGTGTTTGTCGGCCCCGACAACGGGCTGCTTGCGCCAGCAGTAGCCATGGCTGGCGGAGCAACCCGCGCGTTCGAACTCAGCAACACCGACCTGCATCTCGATGCCCCTGGTGCCACGTTCGCCGGCCGAGACATCTTCGCCCCGGTTGCTGCTCGGCTTGCGGCGGGTATGGCTCTTGCGGAGTGCGGCCGATCGGTTGACCCCAACTCACTGCTGCCCGGTGTTCTGCCGCTCAGCCGGTCCGAAGACGGCATGTTGTTCTCCGAGGTTCTGTGGGTCGACCACTTCGGTAACGCACAGTTGAACGTTGACCCCGAAGAACTGCGACCATTCGGCGACGTTGTCTCCGTGCGGTTCGGTGGGGTCGATGCTGCGCCTCGCAGCGGTCGAGTTGTCAGGGCTTTTGGTGATCTGCGAACCGGTGAGATCGGCATGGTCATCGACTCGTACGGGCTGATCTCGATCTGCCTCGACCGCGCCAGTGCGGCCCGTGATCTCGGTCTGGCCGAGGCGATGTCTGTCGTGATCAGCCAAGCCGATGCTCCGTCAGCTCCGCGCCCGGCACCGGTACCTGTGTCGCTCCGCACGCGGCCCAACGCTGCGCAAGACTGAAGCCACCATGCGCCCGGCTACCACCGCTGCTCTTATTGCTCTGCTCGTGTTGCTGATCGGTGCCGCCGTCCTGCAACTCGTCTTCAAGGTCGGAGGCGGAAGCGCTGGGCCAGGAGGGGGTGCTGCCACCGTACCCGTGGTCGCCCCGACGACCACAATCGTTGGCTCTGCGGGTTGACCTGCGATGAACCTCATATCGATCATCGACTCGCATCCGGCCGACAGCCCTGCGCTGATCAGCGCAGGCGAGGTCACCACCTTCGGAGCGCTTCGTCAGCAATGCGCTGCGGTGACGGCCGGGCTTATCGCTGCTGGTGTTCAACCCGGTGATCGGGTGGCCCTCCTGCTGAGTGCAACGTGGTACTTCCCTGTTGCCCATCTCGGCGCGCTTGGTGCTGGCGCAATCGTGGTGCCGCTCAACCCGCAGAGCCCCACGGTTGAACTGCAACGGCAGCTCGATGCGGTCACCCCGCTTCTGGTCATCGTCGGCCCCAGCGCGGCACGGGCATTCGACGGGATCGATCGCCAGCAGGCGGGTATCTCCACCGTGTGCACGCCTGAAGGCGTGGCCCTCGAGGGTGGTTCGGTTCCGTTCGAAGACCTGCTTGTCACCGCCCCGGTCGCGACGGTGGAAAGGGCCGATACCGATGTGGCTGTGCTGATGTTCACCAGTGGCACCGCAGGTTCGCCCCGCGCTGCGATGCTCACGCACGGCAACCTGCGGGCCAATATCGAGCAGATGCAGTCTCAACCCACCGCGACGATTGGAAGAGACGACACGGTGTTGTGCGTGCTTCCGTTGCACCACATCTATGGCCTCAACGCAACGCTGCATCTTGCGCTGGCAGCCGGTGCTCGCACGCTGCTGGTTCAGCGATTCGACCCGGTCTCCAGCATCGAGTCCATCAAGCGCCACGGGGTTACGGTCCTCGCTGGTGTCCCTCCGATGTACGACGCGTGGGGGGCGCTGCCCGCCGATGTGGCGCCACCAGACTCGTTCGCTTCGGTGCGGATCATGGTCAGCGGGGCCTCGCGCCTCGACCCACTTGTGGCCCGCCAGTTCACGGAGCGCTACGGCAACTCCATCGGCGAGGGTTACGGCCTCACGGAGGCGTCGCCGACCGTCACCGGCGCGGTGCTCCCGTCGCCACGCTCCGGAACCATCGGGTTGCCGCTCCCGGGTGTCTCGGTACGAGTGGTCGACACCTCTGGCGACGATGTGGTGGTCGGTGATCCCGGTGAGATCTGGGTCAGCGGCCCCAACGTGTTCAGCGGGTACTGGAACGACCCTCAGGCGACTGCTGCCGCGGTTGATCCGAAAGGGTGGTTGCATACGGGCGACATCGCAGTGGTCGACGCGCATGGCCAGCTCACCCTGGTGGATCGTGTGAAGGACCTCATCATCGTCTCGGGCTTCAACGTGTACCCGGCCGAGGTGGAAGAAGCGCTGGCGGCCCATCCGGGCATCCTTCAAGCAGCGGTGGTCGGCGTTGCGCATCCGCACACCGGCGAGACCGTCACAGCGTTTGTGGTTCCCAAGCCCGACCGGATGCTCGATGAGGACGAGGTCATCGAGTTCTGCTCCACGCAACTGGCCCGCTACAAATGCCCGACGAAGGTGACCGTGGTTGGCGAGCTGCCGCGCCAACCCAGCGGCAAACTCCTTCGCCGCAATTTGATCTGACTCACTACTCGTGGACCAAGTCGTGCTCAGCAGGATTCGTTCCAGGATCAGCGGTTCGTGCTGCGAACGTCGGAGCGAACGTCGACACCATAAAGCCGGCGAACAGCACCACCACACCTGCTGTCAGCGTGATCGCGAAGGCAGTCATTTCGCCGAAACGCTTGTTGAGCGAGCCCGATGCCGACAGCAGAACGGTTCCAAGCGCGATGAGGGCGGTGCCCGCCACTCGATGCCCGGGGACGCTCGCCCCTGTGCGGCGTCGACGTGTCATCGTGATCAGGCTGTAGGCGGCACCACCGAAGACGACCAGCGCTCCACCGGCGCTGGCGACCCCGGCCAGGATGCGGGGTGCCGCACCGAATACTTCTCTGCCCTGCGGCAGCCGGTCCGACGGAATTGATGCGCGAAGTGGGGCAGCGGCCAGTATCCCGGCGCTGAACAGCGATGCCCCCAAAACCGATGGGCGAAGAAGGCGCACCCACTTACGAGCGGTGAGCAGCTCGACCTGCCCAACCGCAAGCAGCGGAACGTTGACAATCGCCCCGAACAGATAGAACAGGCGAAAACTCGCGCCGGTCCAGCCCGCGGCGGAACCCCATGCCAGTGCCAGCGCCCCCACGCAGAAGGACCCTAACGCCAGTGTCCAGGTGTGTTCGTACGGCCGTCGCCTCAGCAGCCAGCGCTCGTGCGTCATCAATGCGAATACCAACGACACCAGCGCTGCGGTAGCGGCGAGCGCTGTGGTCAACATCGCCAAACGGTATCGGAAACGCAACCTTGTGAACGCGTGCACAATCGACCTAACGTGGATACCGTGAGCCGCCCGAACAAACGAATCCCCGACGCGACGGTGGCTCGTCTTCCCCTCTACCACCGTGCGCTGATGGAACTGCTGCGGGCGAAGCGCTCCAACGTGTCGTCGGTGGCGCTGGCGGAACTCACCGGTGTGAACGCGGCCAAGGTGAGAAAAGACCTCAGCTACCTCGGGACGTATGGAACACGCGGAGTGGGCTACGACGTCGAGAACCTCTTGCACCAGATCAGCCGCGAGCTGGGCCTCACCCAGAACTGGCCCGTGGTCATCGTCGGCATCGGCAACCTCGGCCGGGCGTTGGCGGCATACGGAGGGTTCAGCGCACGCGGCTTCCGAATTGCCGCGTTGCTGGACGCTGACCCTGCCAAGGCGGGGGAAGAGGTTGGAGGCGTTGCGGTTCGTCCGACTGCCGATCTGCCGGGGATTGTGGCCGAGTTCGCCTCGGTCATCGGGGTGATCGCCACCCCGGGGGCCGCTGCACAGGAGGTGGCCGATCAGATGGTGGCGAACGGCATGACGTCGATACTCAATTTTTCGCCGGCGGTGTTGACCGTTCCAGACGACGTCACGGTGCGCCGAGTCGATCTCGCCGTCGAGCTGCAGATTCTGTCGTTCCACCAACAGCACCGTGGCGACGCGCTGCACAGCGACCTGGCCCAATCTGCCCACGGTGTTGCCGACCGGCCACGAGTTGCAGACTCTGCGATTGCTGCGCTACATCGGTCCGGGTGATGCGGTATCGATCCGGTTGGTGCTGCTCCGGCGAGGCGGTAGCGTTGGCTGCTGTGAGTGCTCGCCAGCCCAGTGTTTGTGTGGCTGCCCATGACTCTGTCGGCGACTCTGTCGGCCTCAGTGCCGACTGGCAGCGGTGGCCGTGATTCGATGACCACCGTTGTCGCCGTCAGCGTGAACCACCACACCGTTCCGCTCCACATGCTGGAGCGCATGACGGTTCCTGCGGCGACCCTCCCGAAGGCCCTCCACGACCTGCACGCGCGTGACCATCTCAGCGAAGTCGTGCTGCTCTCCACGTGCAACCGCACCGAGGTCTACGCGGTCGCCGAGACGTTCCACGGTGCCTTGGGCGACATCAACCGCTACTTCTCGGCTCTCTCGGGAATCGACATCCACCGGTTCGTGGACCACCTCATCACTGCATACGACGAGGGTGCCGCGGCCCACCTGTTCGGAGTTGCGGCGGGGCTTCGCTCAGCGGTTGTCGGCGAGACCGAGATCCTCGGCCAGGTTCGCCAGGCCTGGGACGCCGCCCGCGACGCCGGCACCGTCGGGCCTCGGCTCGACTCACTCTTTCGCCACGCACTCGAAACAGGCAAACGGGCTCGTTCCGAAACTTCCATTTCGCGCGGCACGGCCTCGGTCTCGCACGCCGCGGTTCAGCTGGCCGAAGCAAGTGTGGGGTCGCTCGTCGGCCGTTCGGTGCTGGTGCTCGGTGCCGGCGAGATCGGCGTCAGCATGGCCAACGCGTTGCATCATCACGGCGTCGGGGAACTGCTCGTTGCGAACCGATCCCGAGCCAAAGCAACCGCAGTAGCCAGCCGGTTGAATGCCGAGACGGTTGCCTTGCATGAACTGCCCACCGCGCTTGAACGGGTCGATGTGCTGCTGACCGCAACGTCTGCCGAGTCTGTGGTTCTCGAGGCCGACGATGTGATCGCTGTCATGGAAGCTAGGTCAGGCCGTGCGTTGGTCATCGTCGACACCGGGATGCCGCGTGACGTCGATCCGGCAGCGGGTTCGGTTCCGGGCGTAACGCTGCTCGATCTTGACTCCATCCGCTCGTTCGCCGAGGCCGGGCTTGAATCTCGCCGGCAAGAACTTGAGAAGGTTGCGGCCATCATCGTCGACGAGGTCGACCGGTTCAGTGCCAACGAGACCGGCCGCCAGGTGGCGCCAGTTGTTGCTGCGCTGCGTGACAGGTTCGAAGCGCAGCGAGCCGAAGTTCTTGCGAAGTACGACACCCGCCTTGCGGGTCTGTCCGAAGAGCAACGTGCTGCGATCGAGTCGCTCACCCGGCAGCTCGTCAACAAGATCGCACACGAGCCCACGATTGTGCTGAAGGAATCCGCTGGGACCAACAAAGGTCTTCGTCTCGCCGATTCCACTCGCTCCTTGTTCGACCTGTAGGCGCGCAGATATATGGCGGCCATCCGCATAGCCACGCGCTCGTCCCCGCTTGCCCTGTGGCAGTCCAACGACGTCGCAGAACGTTTGCGAAGTGTTGCGGGCGTCGACGTTGAACTGGTCCAGATCGACACGCTCGGCGACCGCACCCAAGCTCTGGGTGTGCCGCTGCACCAGATCGGCGGCCAGGGCGTGTTCGCCAAGGAAGTTCAGGCTGCAGTGCTCGACGGCCGCGCAGACATTGCTGTGCACTCGGCCAAGGATCTTCCAGGTGAGTCCATGGCGGGTCTTGTCATCGCTGCGGTCACCCGCCGTGACGATCCGCGCGATGGGCTGGTCGGCACGCCGTTGGACTCCCTCCCCTTAGGCGGCGTGGTCGCGACCGGCTCCATTCGCCGTCGTGCACAGTTGCTGGCCCTGCGTCCCGATCTTCGCTTCGTCGAGGTACGGGGAAACATGGCAAAGCGTGTTGCCAAAGCCGCCGAACCTGGCATCGACGCGGTCGTTGTCGGATGTGCTGGGCTGGACCGAATTGGGCTTGGCTGGCACATCGTTGACCGTCTCGAACCGTCCCTGATGCTGCCGCAGGTCGGACAGGGAACCGTTGCCGTCGAATGCAGATCAGACGATATGCACACCTATGAGTTGCTAAGGTTGATCAACGACGAACTGATCGAGAGCGATCTGCTGGTCGAGCGTTCGTATCTGCGTCGGCTCGGTGCCGGCTGTTCGTTGCCAATCGGTGCGATGGTGCGCCGGGTGGCCGATCAGCCTTCCGTGCTCGATGCGATGATTGCCGCTGCCGATGGAAGTGTTGTCCTGCGGACTTCGCGTCCCGTTCTTGTCGGTTGCGATGCTGGTAAGCAGTGCGCTGACTCGCTTCTGGCAAACGGTGGAAGGGCGCTGCTTGCTGCTGCGGAGCACGGGATGCCGTCGTGAGGTCCCGCCGGGTGCTGGTAGTGCGGGCAGCACATCAGTCAGACCGACTGTCGCACCGTCTTGCAGAAGCGGGATTCGAGCCGGTGGTGGTGCCGGTCATTGCGATGGAACCACCAGATGACGAAGGCCAGGCGCTCAGCGCGGCGCTGCATCGTGGCGAACGGTTCGACTGGATCGTGTTCACCTCGTCCAACGCGGTGGCAGCGGTCGACACCATCCCGTCGGGTCCCTGTCTTGCAGTGGTCGGCCCCGGAACTGCGCACGCGCTGACCGCACGAGGCCGCTCGTGTGACTTGATGCCAGAGGTCAGCACAGCCGAAGGGCTTGTGAAAGCCTTTGGTGCGCACACCCCCGGTACGGTGCTTCTCCCGTTGGCCGCCGGCGCGCGCCCCACGCTGGCAGACGGACTGCGCTCGCTTGGGTGGCAAGTGACCGCAGTGACCGCGTATCGGACCGTTGCCCGGGTACCCGACGCAGCTGAGTTGGAAGCGTCCAGGTCGTGCGCTGCGGTGCTGTTCACCTCGTCGTCGTCGGTGCTTTCGTGGCGCGCTGTCGCGTCGGTTGCCGATACACCGGCGACGGTTGTCAGCATTGGGCCGCAGACCTCTGCCACCATCCGGTCCGTTGGTCTCAGGGTTGATGTCGAGGCCAACCCGCATACGCTCGACGGGTTGGTTCAGGCGACCCGCTCGGTGCTGATGCCCTAAGGTTTTGAACCTTGCGGATCAAGGTCGAATTCACTGTCGAGCCCTTCGTCGAGGGTGGCCCGGGCCCCCATGTTCGGGCGGCGCTGGATCAGGTGCGCGCCCGTGGGCTGAGCGTCGAAGTCGGCCCGTTCGCCAACACCATCGACGGTGAGCATCACCTGGTGTTGAAAGCCGTCGAACCGCTCGTCACCGCCGCCCTTGCGAACGGTGCGACGGCCATCAGCCTCGCGGTGTCCCGGGCTCGAGACACCAGTTCACGCGACGCTGCCTTTCTCGATGCGCTCGTCCCGCTCCTCGCTGCGACGGGGTCCACGTACGTCGAACCCGACGAGATGCGCTCCACCGATGCGCCCATTCACTGGCAGGGCGAGCTCATCGGCGGGATACGTCTTCCTGCGAGTGATGGTCGGGTGGACCGTGCAACGTCGAACGCGAAGCACGGCCTGACTGACCTCATCATCTCCGTGGAGAACGAACTGGGCGGTGAGCTGCACACCCTCAGCCGCACCAAGAAGCAGATAGCGGCTCGGCTGCTCGAAGAGCGTGGCGCGTTCCGGTTCCGGGGTGCCGTGGAAGACAT
>JANNBN010000043.1:0-40189 GCA_031385545.1 Acidimicrobiia bacterium
TGACGAACCGCACTCCGACGCACAGCGATATCGGCGCCTGCACGTCATCACCGGAGACGCCAACATGAGCGAGTTCGCCACCTATCTCAAAGTGGGCACCGCAGCCATTGTGTTGGCGATGATCGAGGACCACGTCTTCGACAGCCGGGCGTTCAGCCTTGCCGCCTCGGTGCAATCGATGCGAGTGGTGTCGTGGGACCTGACCTTGAAACGGCCTTTGGAGATGGCCGACGGCCGTCACATGACGGCTCTTGAGATCCAGTGGGAATTCCTGCGGCTTGCGCAGGGGTACGCGGCCTCGCACGGTTTGGACTGCATCGACCCTGTCGGGAACCAGGGAACCGAAATTCTCGGTAATTGGGAGGAGATCCTCACGGACCTGGAGCGCGACCCGCTGTCGACCAGCGACCGCCTGGACTGGACCGCCAAGCACCGGCTGTTCAACGCCTACCGCGAGCGGCACAACCTCACGTGGACCGATGCCCGCATCAAAGCCATGGATCTCCAGTGGCACGACGTGAGGCCTCAGAAATCGCTCGGCATGCGCCAGCCCTGGCGCCGTGTCCTCGACGACACCGAGATCAAGGAAGCGGTCACCGAGCCACCCCATGACACGCGTGCATACTTCCGCGGTCGATGCCTCCAGCGATTCTCCCCATGGATTGCTGCAGCCAATTGGGATTCCATCGTGTTTGATCTCGGAACCGATCCATTACGCAGGGTCCCGATGCTCGAGCCGCTCAAGGGCACATCTGAACTCGTCGATTCCCTGCTAGAAGGGTGTGACACACCCGCCCAGTTGTTGGAACGGCTGGGTGCGTGAGGAGGTAGGAACCATGCCAGAACGTGAACAAATCCGAAAGCAATCCCGAGACCGCGAAGAAGTGGTTGAAGAGACCACGCCTGCGGCAGCGAAGCAGGGCGAAAAACTCAAGGCCGAGCTCGATGATCTGCTCGACGAGATCGATGAGGTTCTCGAGGTCAACGCCGAAGAGTTCGTCAAGAGCTATGTGCAGAAGGGCGGCCAGTGAGCCTTCCCGTTTTCGCTCCCGGGTCTGACCCGGGAGCCAGTTTCACCGACTTGATCACCCGAACCGGTCACCGGGCGACACCGCCCCACGCACCGGGCGGATCTGGTGAGTCGTTCACACATACTCACGCAACCACCATCGTCGCTGTGCGCTACGACAAGGGCGTGGTCATGGCTGGTGACCGTCGCGCAACGTCGGGCAACGTCATTGCGCATCGCACGATGGACAAGGTGTTCCCGGCTGACCGGTTCTCAGGAGTCTCCATTTCTGGGGTCGCCGGGTTGGCTGCTGAGATGGTCAAGATGTTCCAGTTGGAGCTCGAGCACTACGAGAAGGTCGAGGGAACAACCCTCTCCCTCGAAGGCAAGGCCAATCGGTTGGGCAACATGATCCGCCAAAACCTGCCGTCTGCCATGGCAAGCGGAATGGTCGTCATCCCCATCTTCGCGGGGTATGACACGCGTCGCCGTGAAGGCCGGATTTACAACTACGACGTCACCGGCGGCCGGTACGAAGAGATGGAATTCCACGCCACAGGTTCCGGCGGAATCTATGCGCGCGGAGTATTGAAGCAGCAATGGCACTCAAACATGACCCGCGACGAAGCAGTCGACCTGTGCCTGTCGTCGCTGTTCGAAGCAGCCGATGAAGATTCGGCGACCGGCGGACCCGACGCCATCCGCGGCATCTACCCGTCCGTCGCAACCATCACTTCCGAAGGTTACGAACGAGTCGAAGACAACGAGGTGGCTCGCCGGTTCGAGACGCTCCTCGCCACCCGCGCTGCACGCCTGGGCATCGTTGCGCCACCAGTTGCAGATCCAACCACCCCAGCGCCGAAGGGAGGGCGACGTAAATGAGCATGCCCTATTACGTGTCACCCGAACAGGTGATGAAAGACCGTGCCGATTACGCGCGTAAGGGCATCGCCCGCGGCCGCTCGTTGGCTGGACTCAGCTACGACCAAGGCATCGTGATCGTTGCCGAGAACCACTCACGTACTTTGCACAAGGTGTCCGAGATCTATGACCGCATCGCGTTCGCCGGCGTTGGCCGCTACAACGAGTTCGACCAACTCCGCATTGCCGGGGTTCGATCCGCTGACATGCGCGGCTACTCGTACTCACGCGAAGACGTCGATGCGCGCAGCCTCGCCAACTCCTATGCGCAGATGCTCGGCCAGGTCTTCACCCACGAGATGAAGCCACTCGAGGTCGAAATCCTGGTTGCCGAGGTCGGGTGGTCCAACGACCCTGCCGACGACCGCATGTTTCACCTGCTCTACGACGGCACCGTTGTCGACGAGCAAGGTTTCACGGTCTTGGGTGGCGACTCCGAAACCATCGGCGGCCGGCTCAAAGAGGGCTACCGACCCGGCCAGCCGCTGGCCTCGGTCGTCAAGCTGGCTTCCAAAGCAATCTCGGGCCCGGACCGCGTGTTGGGCGAACCCGAGCTTGAGGTCGCTGTCCTCGAACGTGCCCTCGATGGCCGTACATTCCGCCGTATCGAGGACGAAGAACTGGTCGCGTTGCTCGTCTGAGCGACGCAGCCAGGCTCACCCTCCCTCGACGTGGTCAGCAGCAATTTGCTCATGCCTCGGCTTGGTAAGGCACACGCCGAAACGTTGATGGAGGCAATCGACTCGCCATTACTGGTCGACGCGCTCCGGGGTGCGTTGTCACGGATTCTCGCTGTCGAACCGTTCGAAGACGATTGGCCGGCGCTTGTGCGGCTGGCTGGTCAGCGCGCCGGCTGGATCGATGATCGGGTCACGCTGCTCGTGGGCCGCGAGGTGTTGGCCTTGACGCAGTTGGCGACGGAGCTGAATGAGCTCCGGGACCTTTGCTGATGCTTCGGCGCCTCACACGTCAACGGGGCCAACGGGCGAGCCGCTCCACATCGTTGAGGTCCAGGTGGTTACGCATGTATTCCTCTGACGCATGTCGCGGTGGGGTGTAGTCCCACGGGGTAAATGTTCCGGTACGCATCGCCTGGTCGACCAGCCGACGCGCAGCTTGGTCTTGGAGCACATCCTGCGTGATCTGCGGCAGATCGAATTGTTGGCCGACTTGCGTTCGGAACGCGGCGACTTCATCTGCGTACACAGGATCAACGGCGAGGTTGACGCGCTCGTGCGGATCGGCCGCCAGGTCATAAAGCTGATCAGGGTCGGCCGGGCAGTGAACAAACTTTTTGTTCCCGGTTCGCAGCATCACAATCGGGGAGACGGAGCCTTCCGCCATGTATTGTCCCAGGACCGTGCGCTGTTCATCGGCTCCGTCGCACAGGCCGACCAGCGATTTTCCCGCCATCGACTCGCCCAACGCGTCGTTCGCCCGCTCGGCAACCCCACCGAGTTCGCACAGGGTCGGCAACAGATCGACCAACGACACAGGCTGAGCCACCCGGGCAGGCGAAAACCGACCGGGGGAGTGCACGATGAGCGGGATCCTCGCTGAACCTTCGAAGAAGTTCATCTTGTACCACAGCCCCCGTTCACCGAGCATGTCGCCGTGGTCAGCTACCACTATCACGACGGTGTCGTCAGCAAGCCCGAGTGCGCCTAGTGTGTCGAGCAGCCGCGCCGCCCAGTCATCGCAGTACGCCACGTTGCCGTAGTACGCGTGCCGAGCATTTCGCACGTGTTCGGGAGTGACCGTTGTTCGGATTGCGTCGATGGCCCCGCGGAGGCGCACTGAATGCGGGTCGTCGTTCGGCGGTACCTCGCCGTGCACCGGCATTGGGATTGCGTCATGGTCGTAGCGGTCCCAGAACTGCTGACGGGTGACATACGGGTCGTGGGGGTGCGTGAAACTGGCCACCAGAAAGAACGGGCGATCATCGTCTGAGCGGGCCAGATCATGCAGGGCGCGGACTGCGTGATACCCCACTTCGTCGTCGTAGAGCAGTTGGTTTGTCACCTCGGCTACTCCGGCACCGATGACCGAATCCATGTTGTGATACCACCAGTCGATGCGCTCCAGCGGGGACCGCCAGTCCGGCGTCCAGCCGAAATCGGCAGGGTAGATGTCGGGAGTACGGCGCGACTCGAACCCGTGCAACTGGTCAGGCCCGACGAAGTGCATCTTGCCCGACAGCACCGTGCGGTATCCGCCGATGCGCAGCAGATGCGCGAACGTCGGGATAGTGCTGGCCAGATACGCGGCGTTGTCGTAACCCTTGGTGCTCGACGGCAGCTGACCCGTCATCATGCAATACCGCGCAGGCGTGCAAAGCGGGCTGTTGCTGTACGCAGCGTCGAACACCACGCCCTCGGCCGCCAGCCGGTCGATGGTCGGCGACTGAACGACCGCATTGCCGTAACAGCCCAACGCCGTTGGGGTGAGCTGGTCGAACATGATCACCAAGATGTTCGGCTGGGCTGTGGTCGGCTTCGTCACGGTGACCGACATTAGGTCGCCGACTGATGCCGTCCGCCGAAAGCTTTCATCCGTCACGAAACCGCCCTGTTGCGCGGGTTCGTGACGGATGATCTGGGGTGCGCCCCGTTTCGGAGTCAGGACCTGGGGCCGCTCGGCACTTCGTTCAGCAGACCCTTCAACGCCTGTGCAGCACCCATCAGCGCAGCGCTTTCGAACGGCACGAGAACAGTTGTGTTGTCCGATGTCGCGAACTTCGACAGTGTGTCGAGTTGCAGAATGGCGAGTGTCGTTGGGTCCGGTCCAGCGGCCTTGATCGCGTCGTAGACGCTGGCGATGCCGATCGCGCGGCCTTCAGCTTCGAGAATCGCAGCCTGTCGGTTCCCCTCGGCCCGCAAGATCGCTGCCTGGCGTTCACCCTCAGCTGCTTTCACTGCCGCCTGCGAATTTCCGTCGGCAACATTGATCGCCGATTGCCGAATACCTTCGGACTGCAGAATTTTCGCCCGGCTCTCCTGGTCGGCCTGCTTCTGCAACGCGAGGGCCAGCAGAATCTGCGGCGGAGGCGCGATCTCCACAATCTCGATCCGGTTGATCCTGATGCCCCATTTGTCGGTGACAGCCTCCATCTGAGCTTGGACGTCGGTGTTGATCCGCTCCCGTTCCGACAGCGCCTGATCGAGCGACAGCGTTCCGATGACGGACCGAAGTGCCGTTCGGGCAAGGGCATCGATGGCCACATCGAAGTTTGCAATGCTGAAGAGCGCCTGCTTGGCATCCACGATCTGCGTGAAGATCGTGGCGTTGACAGTAACGACCACGTTGTCCCGGGTGATGACCTCTTGGCGATCTCCAGGACGTGGTATCTCGCGGATATCGATGCGCTGCAGCGAGTCGATGAACGGAGCGAGAATGACGAGACCAGGCTCGTGTGTCTTGCGGTACTCGCCCAGCCGCTTCACGACGCCTACCTCGCCTTGTTGAACGATGTTGATCATTCCCCGCAACGCGTAGATCGCCACAAGGACGACAAACGCGAGCACGGCAAGGCCGACAGCCGAGGTGTTGCTCATAGCGGCGGGGAACATGGTGCTCCTTGGTTTCGGGTCAGCGGAGGTCGGATGATGAGCGGCGAATGGTCAACGTGGTGCCGGAAACCGATGCAACGGTTGCGACCTCGCCGACCGCGAACTGTTCATGTAGGCCACACACCGCAAGCCACGTTTCGCCCAGCAGACGAACGTGCCCTCCGGGTCGCGTGGACACGGTGTCCAGCACGTCGACCGTGGCACCCACTATTCCACCGTGCACCCCAAGCGGAACGCTGCCCTCGTGCCGGCGGGCGAACGCACGGCTGACAAATGGCCGAGCGACAACGACGCCCACCACGCACACGGCAGCTGCGGTCAAGAACTGGGCTGGGTAAGCGTGCGGTGCAA
This sequence comes from Acidimicrobiia bacterium, assembly GCA_031385545.1. Classification (GTDB taxonomy): domain Bacteria; phylum Actinomycetota; class Acidimicrobiia; order Acidimicrobiales; family JANYDT01; genus JANNBN01. The sequence continues at coordinate 5,851 of JANNBN010000043.1, forward strand.
TTGCCGCCACGATTGCACCGCCAAGCGCGCCGACACTTGCGAACATCGCGAAGAACGCCATGTGATGCAACTCCACGGCCAGGAGCAGCGCGGCTGCTCCGAGCCACAGGATGACGATCACGCGGCCAACCTACGCCTGTTCGATCCGGTTGCGCACACTGCACGCTCACTGCTCAACTGCTCACTGCTCAACTGCACGCGCAGTCTGAAGCGCTCCGAACCGTCTGCTCGGCAGTGCGCTAGGTTCGACCGAACATGGAACGGCGCATTTTCGGGCTGGAGAACGAGTACGGGGTCACCTGTACCCTTCGCGGTCAACGCCGCCTGAGCCCCGACGAGGTGGCGCGGTACCTGTTCCGGCGGGTCGTGTCGTGGGGTCGCAGCAGCAACGTCTTCCTGGAGAACGGCGCCCGCCTGTACCTCGACGTCGGCAGCCACCCCGAATACGCCACGCCGGAGTGCGACAGCCTCACCGACCTCGTCACCCACGACAAGGCGGGGGAACGCATCCTCGAGTCGCTTCTCGGATCGGCCGAGCAACGCCTTCGGGAAGAGGGCATCAAGGGCGACATATACCTGTTCAAGAACAACACCGACTCTGCTGGCAACTCCTATGGCTGTCACGAGAACTACCTCACCAGCCGTCGTGACGAACTGAGCCACTACACCGAGGTGCTGATTCCGTTCTTGGTCAGCCGCAGCATCTACGCGGGCGCAGGCAAGGTTCTGCAGACAGCGCGCGGGGCCGTGTACTGCCTGACGCAACGGGCCGAGCACATCTGGGAAGGCGTCAGCTCTGCCACCACGCGCAGCCGTCCCATCATCAACACCCGCGACGAGCCGCATTCCGATGCCGAACGGTACCGGCGGTTACACGTCATCGTGGGCGATTCCAACATGAGCGAATACACCGCCTTTCTCAAGGTGGGAGTCGCTTCCATCATGCTGCGCATGCTCGAAGACGAATCGGTCGTACTGCGCGACATGACCCTCGAGAACCCCATCCGTGCCATTCGGGAAATCAGCCACGACATGACATGCCGGCGCAGGGTGAAGCTTGCCAACGGACGCGAAGCGAGCGCCTGGGACATACAGACTGAGTACCTGAACCGCGCCCTGAAGTACGCCCAGACGAAGGGTTTCAACAGTGAGGAGATGAAAGCTCTAGCCATGTGGGAGCACGTGATGACCCGCATCGAGCAAGACCCGCTCACCCTTGACAGAGAGTGCGACTGGGTGATCAAGCACAAGCTCATCGAGGCATACCGGGCAAAACACGATCTGCCGTTGTCGAACCCCAAGATCTCGCTCATCGATCTGCAATATCACGATGTCGTCCGCTCCCGAGGCTTGTTCTACAAGCTGCAGGCCCGAGGCATGGTCGAACGCATGTGTACAGACGAAGCCATCGACCTGGCTATCGACACCCCACCGCAAACGACTCGTGCGAAGCTCCGGGGTGACTTCATCAAGCGGGCGAAGGAGCGCAAACGAGACTTCACCGTCGACTGGGTGCACCTCAAGATCAACGATCAGGCACAACGAACCGTGCTGTGCAAGGACCCGTTCAAATCAAAGGACGAGCGGGTCGAGAAGCTGATCGCGTCTCTGTAGATGTCTCGCCTCGAACGGCTTGTCAACCTGACAGCAGCATTGCTCAACGCCGAGCGGCCCATCACGGCCGAACAACTCCGCTCACGGGTTCCCGGCTACCCGGAGGACAAAGCCTCGTTCCGGCGACAGTTCGAACGGGACAAGGAAGCGCTGCGAGAGCTGGGCTTCCCGCTGATCACGTTGGCCGAACCGGCAGGGAGCCTGGTCCGCTACTCGGTCGACCGTGACCGGTACTACCTCCGCGACCCAGGCCTCACTCCGGACGAGCTGTCCGCTTTGTCGATGGCGGCCGAGGTGGTCCGGCTCAATGGGTTGGGCGACCGGCGCCTGTACGACGCATTGTGGAAGCTGGAAGGAACTTCTGCACCTGCAGGACAACCAGCAGGAGCACCTGCCGATTCAACCGACGCGAGCATGTCCCCGATGCCATCACTCGATGCAGAACTGCCTGCCGATGCTTCGCTCGCAGCGGTGTTCGACGCGATTGCCACGAACCGCGCCGTCCAATTCAGCTACCGCGACGAGACCCGCTCAGTCGTCCCACGCTCGTTGTCGTTCGAGAACGGTCGGTGGTATCTGGCGGCGTTCGACCTTGATCGCCGCGACGAGCGCTCCTTCAGGATCGACCGCATCCATGGAGAAGTCATCGTTGCGGCGCATGCCGACGCTGTCGACATCCCACCCGCGCCACCACGAGCAAGTCCGAGCCGCAGCCCATGGGAACTCGGCTCGGGCGAACCCGTCGAAGCATTCGTCATGATCGATGCTGCCCACGCTCCCTGGGCCGAACGCCATGTGGGCTCGGCCACAGTGCAGGAGCGCCACGCGGACGGCGCCGTGACAGTTCGGCTGGTCGTCCGTAACTCCGACGCCTTCCGGTCGTTCGTGCTCGGATTCCTCGACGGCGCCGAGGTGCTTCGCCCGGCAGCACTTCGTGCCGACCTCCTTTCCTGGTTGCAGCAGAAGGCCGCAGCATCGGGTGGAACCCGGTCATGAAAATGACCGCCGAACAACGGCTGTCGAGGCTCCTCGCAATGATCCCGTGGATCGTCGCGCACGACGGACCGTCAGTCGAAGATGTCTGCATTCGGTTCGAACTGACCCCAGCCGATCTGGCGAGCGATATCGGTCTGCTGTACCTCTGCGGGCTGCACCCCTACACACCCGACCTCCTCATCGAGGCCGAAATCCGTGACAGACGGGTCTGGGTTTCATACGCTGACTATTTCAGCCGCCCCCTGAGGCTCACCCCGATAGAAGGACTGGGGCTGCTCACCGCTGCGCAGACCCTGTTGGCCGTTCCTGGCACCGACCCGAACGGTCCGTTGGCAAGTGGGCTCGCAAAGCTGGCTGCTTCGCTCGGCGCAGACGACGCGGTGAAGGTCGACCTCGGCACCGCGCCCAAGGAACTGCTGTCCGCCGTGCGTACCGCTGCCCACCTCGAGGTGCAGATCGAGATCGACTACCTGTCGTTCTCGCGCAACGAGCGCACCACCCGGCTGATCGAACCTGACCACGTCTTCGTTGCGCAGGGCCAGTGGTACGTGTCTGGCTGGTGTCGTCTCGCTCAAGCCCCCCGTACGTTCCGGGTCGACCGGATCGCGGATGCTCGCCCGACAGGTGAGCGTCGGACGACCACACCCACTGCCAGTCCACCGCAGCTGTTCACCCAGGTCGCAGCCGGCGGCGAGGCCGTGATCCGCCTCGCACCGGCCGACCTGTGGGTCATCGAGCAGTACCCGATCATTGAACAGACTCCCGGCTCCGAGTCGCAAGTTCTGGTGCGCCTCGGCGTCTCTGACGACGCATGGCTGGACCGGTTGGCACTTCGCCTGTCAAACGACAGCGAAGTCCTCAATGGCCCACCGGGCTGGGACGGAACCGCCGCTGCAGCCGCCGTCGTCCTCCGCCGATACGCCGACAGCTGACTTCTCCCACTCACGTGGCGTGAGAGTTTCGCAAATGTTGGGGAAAGGCTCGCCGCTGAGCGTGTCGAAGTCTGCGGTGTGATCAAAACGCTGGAGCGCTCACCCGACCATGCCCTAGCGGGCAAGGGTCCGCCGGACGAACCTGTCCTGGGGTCAGCTCAGCTCACCGGACGCACCGTCCAGCGTTCGCGCACGGGTGAGATGCGGTCCAACGGACCGTCACGGCGCCGCGCGATGACTGAGTGGGTGGTCGTCGTTGCCGCAGCTGCGGCAACCGCATTCATCGTCAGAACGTCTGTCCTGCAACTCTTCTATATCCCGTCCGAATCGATGTCGCACACCCTCGAAGTAGACGACAAGGTGATGGTCGACAAGGTGACTCACCGGATCTCGGGGGTCAGCCGGGGCGACATCGTGGTCTTCCATCGTCCCGCAAACCTGCAGGGGACCACCGTCAAGGACCTGGTAAAACGGGTCATTGCCGTGGAGGGGGACACCGTCGAGGCTGTCAATGGCCAGGTTTTTGTGAACGACAAGGCGCTCGACGAGGAGTACTTGGTGAAGCAGGGAGTGACGCGGAACCTGCCGAAAACCACTATCGGGGCCAATCAGCTGTTCATGATGGGCGACAACCGCGAGCGATCAAGTGACTCCAGGGTGTTCGGCCCGATCCCAGAGAGCACGGTGGTCGGTCATGCCCGCGCCATTGTGTTCCGCCACGGGCGAATCCACCTGCAAACCCCCTAAGGAGCCGAACGGCCTGACGGGGTGACCGCGGCCATCATCCGTGCGGAATCGTCGCAGTAGAGCCCGTCGATCTCCATCCGGATCAGGTCGGACAGGATCCGTTCGAACTGGGCATCCCACGCGAAGCACGTCAGTTCGAATCGGTGGAACAGCGTGGTCAGGCCGGCTGTCCAATCGGAGTGGTGCATGTTGATGGCGTCGACACCGGCTTGGGCCAATTTCGCAGCGTGTCTTTCGGGACCGTCCTTCAGTCGCTTCAGACGGGTGGAATCCACCAGTCCGACGTCATGGGCGAGACCCCTCCGAGACGCGAGGAACTCCCAGTCATGGCTGCACAGCCACATCTGTTCCGCCGCCCCGGCTGCCCGTGCGGTCGCCAGGATCGGTTCCAACGCGTCGTTGTCCTTGAGGTCGAGCGACAGTTCAAACGCAGTACCGAGCGACGCGTACAAGTCTCCCAGCGACGGGATGTGGGAAGGCAACTGATTCCTGGTGTACTCACGGATCGCTCGTTTGCGCAGCCTGGTGACAACAACGCCGTCATGGTCGAGTACCGCAATGCCGTCTGCCGTTACCCACACATCGCTCTCCAGGCCCGTCGCCCCCTTCGCCGCTGCGAGCCGGAACGACTCGATGGTGTTCTCGGGCGCGTGTGCACGGTCACCGCGATGGGCGAACGCTATCGGTGGCAGCCGACGAAATGGGGGCAGTCGTTGGTCACCTTCGGTGGGAGCAGGATCAACCATCGGGAGCCGAAGCTAACGCACCCTCAAGTCCCCTGGGCAACCAGCCGATCACACCCTCATGACCAAGATTCGTGCAACGTGCCCGACGTGCGGGAATGTCGAGTTCGGTGTGCAGTCGATCGTGGTGCTGGGCCACTCGACGTCGGCCGGAACGACGTCTGCGGCGTATCTCACCGGTGGCCCGCGTGGCGGGTCAGCCACCTACCGGTTCGACTGTCCGTGTTGCGATCGACCAGTCCTTCGCCATGCCGAACGTGAGATCATCGAATTGCTGCTTTCGGTCGGTGTGCCGGTCGAGGCGCCTCGGCCAGCCATCGAGGCACTCCGCCCCGAGGCTGCGAACCTGCCAGCGTTCACACTTTCCGACGTGGATCTCCTCCGTGATGCAATGTCAGCCCCGGACTGGTTCTCGCGTCTGCACGAACTGGGCCGCTGAGGCGCGCTTCAGCCCGGGATTTTTCGGTCCTGCCGGTCGGGTCCGACCACCGCAGGCGAGCACCGTAGAATGACCCGCTGTGGGTAGCGTCGGCTTCTCGGAGATCGCCGTCATAGCGGTCCTCGCCTTATTCGTGCTCGGGCCGGACCGCCTTCCTCAGGCTGCTCGTTCCATCGGCCGTGCCATCTCGGAGTTCCGCAGACTCACATCCGGCGCCCGAGCCGACCTGGAGCACGCACTTGATGCAACAGGGATGCGAGACACCTTGGCCGAGATCCGAGGCACGGTGGACGAACTGAATCCACGCCGTATCGTGGCCGATTCTCTCCGTGCCGTTGAACCGTCTTACGGAACACAGACTTCAGCGTTCGCCGACGACGACAGCGGCGTGAGCGGAGCCAGCTTCATTGCGCCGCCGGACGCAGACGTGGCCGAAGCATCTGGATATCGCTCCGCAGCGGTGGGCGACATGGCGATCACGGCACCGTCGCTGACCGGAGGATTTCACGACATCCTGGTCGACGAGCCGCCACCGGTCCCTGGGGAAGCGTCGTGACGGCAGTGGATTCACAAACCACGGACCCTGAAGCCCGGATGACCCTTCGCGGCCATCTCGTCGAACTTCGTCAGCGGCTGTTCAAGGCCGCAGTGGGGGTGTTCGTCGGCTGCGTGATTGCCGTGATCACGCTCAACCGGGTGATTGATTTCATGGTTGGCCCGTACCGCGACGCCACCAACGACCCCACACGCACGTTGAAGACGTTCGGGCCGACCGAAGGCATCACCATCAAGATCAAGCTCATCACGTACCTGGGCCTGTTCTTCGCGTCGCCGGTGTGGTTGTACCAACTGTGGCGGTTCATCGCCCCCGCGCTGCATCGCAAGGAAAAGCGTTACGCCATCCCGTTCGTCGTCGGATCGGTGGTGCTCTTCATGTTCGGCGGGTTCGTTGCCGTTCTCACGATGCCCCAGGCGATGAAGTTCTTCGAACAGGTCAACGGGTCCGACTTCGAGTCGTTCTACAGCCCGGGCAACTACATCTCGCTGTACACCCTCATCGTCCTCGCATTCGGTATCTGCTTCGAGTTCCCGGTGGTCCTCGTGGCGTTGCAGTTGGCCGGAGCGGTTTCCAGCCGCCAGTTGCTCAAGGGTTGGCGCTTCGCAATCGTGATCGTCGCTGTGATCGCGGCTGTTGCAACACCGAGCCAAGATCCGTTCACTCTCTTCGCCATGGCTGTACCGATGTGGCTCTTCTACTTCGGGGCAATCGCCATCGGCAAGGTGCTCAAGAAGTAACGGTGGTGGCCACTCCGGCTAGGCCCGACGCTGCTCGTGCCACGGCGCGGGCGCAATTCGAATCCGGGCTTGCGTTCGCGCTCGACGCGTTTCAGGTCGAGGCGATGGACGCGCTCGACCTCGGTGCAAGCGTTGTTGTCGCGGCGCCGACCGGGTCAGGCAAAACAGTCATCGCCGAGTACGCCATCGCCCAGGCGCTCGCATCTGGTCAGCGCGCTTACTACACGGCTCCGATCAAGGCGCTCTCGAACCAAAAGTATCGCGACCTCGTCGAACGCCACGGTGCAGTCAACGTCGGGCTGCTCACCGGCGACACGTCCGTCAACGAGGGCGCACCAATCGTGGTCATGACCACCGAAGTGCTGCGCAACATGATCCATGCCGGCAACCGCAGCCTCGCCGACCTTCGATATGTCGTCATGGACGAGGTGCATTTCCTGCAGGACACCTACCGCGGCCCGGTCTGGGAAGAGATCATCATCTCCACCCCTCCCGAAGTTGACCTGGTGTGTCTCTCTGCGACCGTTTCAAACGCGAGGGACCTCGCCGACTGGGTGTCGTCCGTGCGCGGGACAACCCGCGCAATCGTTCACACCGAACGTCCGGTCGAGCTGACCCAGTTGTACCTGGTCGGGCACCGTGGAAACCACGACGTCGACGTGTACGAGACGTTCGTCGGCGGACGACCCAATCCCAAGCTGCAGCGTCTCGATGCTCAGACCGCCTCGGCGCGCGATGTGGGGCGGCGGGGACGAGACGGTTCTCCTGTGACTACACCCCGCCGTACCGACATCGTCGAGATGCTGCACTACGAAGACCTTCTCCCGGCGATCTACTTCATCTTCAGCCGCGCAGCGTGCGACGAGGCGATGCGCAATTGCCTCCACGGTGGAGTGCGGCTCACGCACCCCGACGAGCGAGCCGAGATCCGCGCCATCGTGCAGGCGAAAGTCGCCGGGCTCAGCGACACGGACCTCGAAGCCCTCGACTTCGAGACCTTTCTCGCTGCACTGGAGAACGGTACCGCCGCGCACCACGCCGGGATGATCCCGCCATTCAAGGAAGCCGTCGAGGCATGTTTCACCGAAGGTTTGGCCAAGGTGGTGTTCGCCACTGAAACTCTGGCGCTGGGCATCAACATGCCGGCCAGAACTGTCGTGATCGAAAAGCTGTCCAAGTTCAACGGCGCCGGAAACTCCACGCTGACAGCCGGCGAATTTACGCAGCTCACCGGCCGGGCCGGCCGTCGAGGCCTCGACCCACATGGCTACGCGGCAACCCTATGGTCGCCCTACATGAGCTTCGACGACGTCGCAGAGCTGGCCAATAAGCGCACCTACGAACTTCGCAGCGCATTCCGCCCGACCTACAACATGGCGGCAAACCTCATCCGACGATCATCTCGGGAACAGGCCGAGCATTTCCTGCGGTTGTCGTTCGCGCAGTACCAGATCGACGACCAACTCGTCCGTGCGAACGCATCGGCCGACCGTATGAACCGCGAGATTGCGGTTGCGCGCACAGCAATGCACTGCGAGCGAGGCGATGTGCTCGACTACGTGACCACACGACGGTCGACGGGGAACAGGGCAGCGCGGCGAACGGCCGAACGGGCAAGCCGTATCGCCGAACCCAAACACGCCCGAGCGCAGCACGATTCCGACCTCATCGGCCGAGCACTCGCCGCAGCGCAACCCGGCGCCGTTCTGCGCTACCAACCCGACGATGTTCACTCCGACGAACGCCACGGTGTCGTGGTGATGAGCACGTCGACCCGCGGAACAGACCGGGTAACGGTACGCGCGCTGACTCTTTCCGGCGGCACCCTGAATCTCACTCCCGAGACGATCGGGTCACCACCCGAGGTCGTTGGGCATGTCAGCGTTCCCGTGCCCTACAACCCGCAGAGCAAGCACTTCCAGAAGCAGCTCACGACCAACTTCAACCGGTACCTGGGCGATTCCGGGAGGCGAAGCGGGGGTCGTTTCAGGCCGCCTGCTGAGCCCCTTGATGTACCGGACGACACAACCGGGTCCGCCGATGGGGTCGCAGGCTGCCCCGACCTGGCGCACCACCTCGCAGCAGCGGCGACGATTGATCGCCTTGAAGCCGACCTGAAGCGGAACACCAAGACCAGTGCGCATCGAAGCAACTCGTTGGTGGATCAGCTCAACCGCGTTCTGGACCTCCTGGACGACATGGGCTGCACGTCCGGATGGGCCTTGACCGATTCCGGGCGAACACTTGCCGGAGTGTTCCATGAGTGCGACCTCCTCATCGCCGATTGTGTTCGTGCCGGCGTGTTCGACGGTCTGAAACCGGCCGACGTTGCTGCACTCGCCTCCGTGTTCGTTCATGAACAACGAGGTCCAAGCCGAGGTGATGAGACGCTGCCTCGCGCATTCCCAGCCGGGCTCGTCGACCGGTGGTGGCGAATCGCCCATCGGGCTGAGCGTCTCAACGAGCGGGAATCCGCACATGACCTGCAGCTGACTCGTCGGCCCGACCCCGGATTCGCAGCGATTGCCCACGGGTGGGCCCGGGGTCGAAATCTCAGTACCGTCATGGCCCAGGACGACATCACCGGTGGCGACCTCGTCCGCACCATGAAGGCACTCATCGACCTCCTGCGCCAGTTGGGCGAGGTGGCACCGGAGGCAGCCACCCGAGACGCCGCGCGCGAGGCTGCGCAGCAGCTGTTCCGAGGGGTGGTCTCCGCGTCGTCGACCGTCACCGCAGACCCGGTTTCCCTGCCGTAGCCATGCCGATCTCCAAAGGCGGCACGTGGGGCGAGCACCGCCCATTCAGCACGGGCACTCCGATCGCCAACTCGAACAGAGCGCTGCACACGCTGATCGCTGCAGGTCACGGGACCGTCGGACTGCTCGGTGGAGACCTTCATCGCACCGTCGGGGGAGCGTCGGCGGGGGAGCGGATCTTGCGCAATGACCCGTCCAACCTCCCTGTCCACCTGCCGATCGATCTCATCGAAGTTGTGCTCGACGACGAACCGGCCGGCGTGTTCGCAGCCCACCTCGTTGGCCATGATCGTTTCTGGCACCACATCGTGGCTGCGATGAACGCCGACTTCTGGCGGCGCTACCAGCTTGGCCCCAGAGCGCATCCCAACGACGGGGTGATCGACGTGTACCGGGCCTTCCTTCGCACCTCGGACCTGGTGAAGGTGGCGCCGAGAGCCCGTACCGGGACCCATGTCCCGCACCCCTCGATCGAGCTCAGCCGGAACGCCAACGTCGAGTTGGAATTTCCGAAGCCGCTGCGGTTCAGGGCGGACGACGTTTCGGTGGGGTCGGGTTCACGCATCCGTCTCACCGTGCGCCCCGACGCACTCACGGTGGTCGTCTGAATCCGCCGACAGGGCAGAGCCGGTTGACGCACCATCCGCTGCGAGTGCGATCGGTACCACGACAGGCGCCGCAAAACGGGGATCGACCATGCACCCGACCTCCCACTTCAGTCCCTAGGGTTGCCGGTCGTGGGCTACTACACCGTCGAGGAGTTCAGCGCTGAGGAAGCCGACATCCTGCGCCGCTACTTCACCAACCTTGACCGGCCGGTGTTTGCGCTGGTCAACCTGCCCGAGGTCGTGAAAGGCGCGCTGTTCGCCCGTTACTCCCGATCCTCGAAGTCGCTGCGGCGCCTGTTCCTCGACGAGTTCGTCGATGAACTCGACATTTCGGGCGATCATTCGCTCGATGCCACGATCGGCATGCGCCGAGCCGAAGATCTGTACGAGAAAGTGTTCCTGGAGTACGGCGACGATTCGGTGGCGCAGCTCGGTGGTGTGCACCTTGCATGCGAGCAGGCTTCGAACGTTCTGACGAAGATCTTGGAGCGCGGACGCCTCGCCAGTTACCTGGAGCAGTCGACCCGCTACATCGCGTACGACTCCCGTACCGACGGCCGCTACCGCTACTACCGAGACCCCGACGTGCTGATGTCGTCGCTCGGCACCCGATACGTGGGTGACATGGACCGCCTGTTCGACACGTACTCGGACATGGTGCCGAACATGGTCGACCATTTCAAGAAGCTGTATCCAAAAGGGCCGAACGACTCGGACATGGTATGGCGGCAAGCCATCAGAGCAAAGGCTTTCGATGCAGTCCGTGGCATTCTGCCGGCCGGTTCGCTGTCCAACCTCGGCATCTACGCCTCGGGCCAGGCCTACGAAATGCTGCTGCTTCGCATGCGAGCACACCCTCTTCCAGAAGCGCGCGACTACGCGCACCTCATGCTCGACGAGCTGCGCAAGGTCATCCCGTCGTTCCTGACCCGAGTCGACCGGGCCGATCGAGGCGGTCTGTGGAGCCAGTACCTCGACGACACCCATACGGCTACCGGTGCCGTCGCCGCGCAACTGTTTGCCGGGGGAGCCGAACCCAGCCCCGAAGACGACCTCGCCCCGGTATCCAACGTCAAGCTGATCGACTTCGACCGGGACGGTGAGAACAAGCTCGTCGCCGCAATCCTGTACGAGGTCACCGATCTGGCAGAGGACCGCATCGTGAACCGAGTGCACAAGATGGCTGCCGACGAAAAGGCGCGGGTCGTCATGGCTTACGTCGGTGATCGGCGCAACCGCCGCCATAAGCCCGGACGGGCGTTCGAACGCATCGGGTACCGATTCGATGTGCTCACCGACTACGGCGCCTTCCGTGACCTGCAACGCCACCGGCTGCTCACCATCGATTGGCAGTCCCTGTCCCCCTCTCACGGCTTCGTGCTTCCTGAGTCAGTTGCCAATGCCGGGCTGTCGGACACGTTCGAAACGGCTATGGAACGATCGGCGGAATTGTTCGATGCCATGGCCGACCGGTTCATCGACCAAGCGCCGTATGCCGTGTCGCTTGCGTACCGTATGCGCTACACGATGCAGATGAACGCCCGCGAAGCTATGCACCTCATCGAGCTCCGTTCGTCACCGCAGGGCCACCCCGAGTACCGGATGGTCGCCCAGGAGATGCACCGCCTGATCGGCGAGGTAGCCGGCCACCGCCTGGTGGCCGACGCAATCAAGTTCGTGGATTTCTCGGAAACGGACCTCGAACGTCTCGAAGCCGAACGTCGGGCCGAACAGAAACGCCTCGCCCGCGGCAGCTGAAACCTCGCTGCCTCTCGATTCCGGTGGTTTGTCTCACCCTGCTGGCAGGATGGTCGCATGCGAATTGCAGCACTCGGCGACGCCCACCTCGGCCGTTCTGCATTTTCCGCAGTGACCGGCGAGGGTGTCAACCAGCGAGAACACGACTTCGAAGACTCCTTTCTCGCTGCTGTGAACAGCTGCCTGGCAACCCAACCTGACCTCATCGTGTGGCTGGGGGACGTGTTCGACCACCCACGGCCGTCCTACCGATCGTTTCGCATCGCGATGCGCGCGCTCGCCACCATTCGTGACGCCGGGGTCCAGCTGGTTGCAATTTCGGGCAACCACGACACCCCCCGGTTGCCCGGCACCGGAAACCCCTATGCGGTCCTCGCTGATGCGTTTCCCGGGTTCCACTTCGCGTACCGGATGGCGTACGAACCCGTCACAGTGGGTGGCTCCATCATCCACTGCGTCCCGCAGACCCGAACCGCCGAAGATGCAGTGGACGCGTTGCAGCAGGCAGCGGACGCGCGCAGCACCGACCGCATCAACGTGCTCATCACCCACCCGCTCGTGCAGTCGGTCGAGCGCCGCTATCCCGATATCAACGAGATCGAGATCGACGACGCCCAGCTGCGCAGCGATCACGTGCTGTTGGGGCATTACCACGTGTTCACCAAGGTTCGTCCGTCGGTGTTCTACGCGGGCAGCACCGACACATTCAGTTTCGGCGACGTTGCCGACATTCCGAAGGGAATTGTGCTGTTGGACACCGGTTCGGGGAACTGCACGCTGCACGGCCTCAGCGGCCAACGCCAGCTCCACACCCCAGACCCGATCTACGCGTTCGGTCTTTCGGCCGGCGAGGTCGAGGAACGCATCATCAGCGCGCTTACTCCCATTGCAGAAGGGTCTGTCGTCAGGATCAGCCTCGATGGCATCACTCCCGAAGCGCACCGTCTGGTCGACCTGCGCCGCGTCAACGAAGCCGCATCACACCTTCTCCATTACCGCCTTGAGCCAACATTCGATCGCGGGTTGCCCCCGGGTGAGTCCATCCCCGAACTGGTGTCGCTGGTTCATCGGTGGAAGGCCTTTGCAGATGTGCAGCTGATGGACCGTCCGGTAGAGGAACGCGATGCAGTCGTCGACGCCGGCCACCGCTTTCTCGAAGAGGCCATCGAGACCGCGGCCGAACTGTCCGCAGACTGATGCGCATCATTTCGCTGCAACTGCGCAACTACCGCGTGTACCGAGAACTCGACCTGGAACTTCCCGGTGGGGTCGTCGGCGTCTACGGTGCCAACGGCAGTGGGAAGTCCACCCTGCTCGAAGCCATCACCTGGGTCCTGTTCGGCAAGGCTCGCACTCAGAAATACCAGCTTCCGTCTTCGGGCTCACAAGGGGAGTGTTCGGTCACGCTCGTGTTCGAACACGAAGGACATCACTACACCGTGCGCCGGTCCCTCACCGGTGCTGCGTTCAACGTCAAGGCCCGCGTCACGTTCGGCGAGCAGGTGGCGGCCGACGGGCCGACCGACGTCGACCGCTACCTCCAGTCTGTGCTCGGCATGGATGCAACCGCGTTCAAAGCGTCGGTTTTTGCAGAACAGAAGCAACTCGCAGCATTCAGCGACCAGGCGCCGGACAAGCGGCGTCAGATGGTGCTGCAACTTCTCGGCATCACACCCGTCGAGCGTGCCAGAGACACCGCTCGTAGCCACGCGCGCGAGGTGCAGTCCCAGCTTGATCGGGCGGCACCGCTGCTCTCCAGCCTCGCCGACTCCGAAGCACGCGTCGTCCGGACGATTGCCGCTGTGGCTACCGCCAGCGAAACCGACGATCACGCGACCAAAGCGGTCACGGCAGCCCTCGGCGCGGCGCTGCAGGCCAAGGCCGCTGTCGACGCACTCACCCACGCACGAGCCGCCGACGCGTTGATCCGTGAGAAGGGCAATGCCGTCCGGACCCGCCGTCACGAGCTGATGACGCGGCTCGAACGGCTGACCGCCGAACGCCAGCAGGTGATCACCGACCGAGACGCGTTCACGGCTTCTGAAGCAGCCGACGGAACAGCAGAACATCTCACCGAGACCTTGGCCGAAGCCGTGCGGCAGCACAAGGCCATCGGCGCTGCCAACAGCCGTCTCGCGTCACTCCGACAGCCCAGACCGGCGGCCGGCCCAACGCCCGAAGACGTCAGCTCAGCCCGTCACACGATGGACACGCTGGCGCTGCGGCGGGCGACCCTCACCGGTCAGCTGGTCGCTGCCGACGATCGACACCGAGCCGCGCAGGCAGCAGTGACCGAGACAGCGGATCTCGCTGGCGCCGATGGCTGTCCGCTCTGTGGGCAGGCGCTCGGTGAAAGCGTCGCCCAGATGCGAACTCACCGGGCGCACGAGCGGGACCAAGCCTCGATCCTGGCCCAGGCGCTGCGCGACGAACTCGCCGAGCTCCACCCAAACCTCAGCGAATCGCAGCAGACGTTCAGTCGCCTTGAGAAAGCGGCAGCGGCCACGACCAAGGCTGCGGCCGACGCCACCCGTATCCAGGCCGAACGGGAGGCTCAGGAACGCCTCATCGACGACGCGCTCAGTGCGCTCGGCGGCACCGTTCCCACCGCAACAGAAACTGCACAGCTCGAGCAACGACTTGTCGAAGCCCGCACGGCCGACCAGCTCCGTGCGAACGCCCGCGCCCGCGCCGAACGTCTCCCGCGCCTCGAAGCCGATATCGCCGAACTCGAGGTAGCTCTTGCAGCCGCCGGCACGCAACGCAACGCGCTACTCGGCGAGTTGAAGGCCCTGAACTTCGAGCCCGCGAAGTACGAGGGGCTCATAGCAGCCGCAGCGGCAGCCGATCAGGCCGGCGAAGCAGCGCGTGCCAGGGCCATCGCCGCCGGCAAGGTTCTGGCTACCGAAGAGGCGCTCGCAACGGCCGCCACCCAGACGCTGGAAGCCGTCCAAGCTCAGCACGCAGCCATCGCCGAACAACGCGAAGGCGCAGCCATCCTGATGCGAACGGCTTCGTTGCTGCACGATTTCCGGCAGTACATCGTCGGCCTCGTCGGACCGCAGCTGCAGATTCAGGCATCAGAATTGTTCAACCAGCTCACCGGCCACGAATACGACGGTCTCGAAGTCGACCCGGACACCTACGAACTTCGGGTGGTCGATCATGGAACGGCTCACCCGATGGCGCGCTTTTCCGGGTCCGAAGTCGACTTGGCCAACTTGGCACTCCGTATCGCTATCAGCGAACAGGTCCGCTTCCAGGCCGGCGGCCAGGTCGGCCTGCTTGTCCTTGACGAAGCGCTGTCCAGTCTTGACGCGGACCGCAAAGACCGCACGCTTGCCGCGTTGGCACAACTGGGCGGGCGGTTCCAGCAGATCCTGGTCGTCACACACGCTCCGGAGGTGAAGGAACAGCTTCCGCAGGCCATCGAGGTTGTTCGCACCGGTCAGCGCCAATCCACCGCCCGGGTGATTTGAGTCGGTGTAAATCGCGACTGTGAATAGCGGCACGTCATCGGACGGACGAGCCAGCAATTTCGACCTCTGTCCGTTCGTCGCGGCCCGAAAAGAACGTGTACTGTTCGCACGCCGTTCCGCCTTCCAAGGCAGCGCGGCAGATCATCCGAGCGCCCAGGTCGTGGGTGTTCGCCGGTGGGGGTCTGACCGACCGGTTACTGCCTCCCACGCGAACAACGCAGGTGATGATCGGTGGCCCGGGCGCCAAGTAGAAAACGCCGAAAACGTACGCTCTTGCTCTGCAAGGAAGTGGCGTTCAGGCGGTGCCAACGGCGCTCGGGTCACCACTTCGCATGCAGGATCGACGCGCGCCGAAAGTGATCGAGTTGATCTACATGCGGGATGCCGGACGATGTTTCGGCGTAGATGCTCCAGGTTGTTGACGGGTACCGGTATGCTCCCGCCTCTTAGCTGGGCGATGTTGAAACGAAAAGGTGTAGAGCAGTGGCTGCAGACGAAGACGACTTCGAAGAAGAGACCGAGACCGAGCTCGAAGCCGAGCTGCCCGAAGCCGAAGGCGACTTCGAGGCAGAGTTCGACGGCGAGCTTGAAGAAGCCGACCTCGAAGATGGCGAGTTCGACCTCGACGACATCGCCGACGACGAACTTGAGGGCGACGCGCTGAGCGACGACGACGATGCGTTGGTCGTCGACGAGCTCGAAGTGCCGGAACCCGAAGCCGTGCGTCCCAAGGCAGAGGAAGAGGAAGAAGAGGACGACGACGCCCTTGACCCAGACGACGTCGAGGCGTCACTCGACGACATTCTGAAGGACCGCCTGGTCATCGAAGAGGTCGAGGTCGACGACGACGAGGAACATCCGGATGTCGACGATCGTGGATCAGAGACTTCCGTCGTCATCCCCAAGCGCCCAGACGAGTTCGTCTGCCAGTCCTGCTTCCTGGTGAAGCACCCCAGCCAGATTGCCGACAAGAACCGCTTGTTGTGCCGCGACTGCGTCTAGTGCTGTTGCGGTGCCCGGTCTCCGTGTAGCACATGACCCGGTCACGCCCACATCGCCCTGATACGGCCCTGTCCTCGCCCGGGAACGATCCGGAAGAGCCTGGTGCCCCAGTAGTAGTAGTTGCTCCACGCCTGAACGGCACGGGCCGTGGCCTGACCGCGGCTGACGTGTTTGTCTTCGCTCCGCTCGGGCTCGCCATCCGGGCTGGGCAACTGCTCCCCGGTGCAGTGCAATCCGGTCGTGCCGAGTACGCAAAACGGGCGGCAACGGCACAAATGCTGGGAAAGTTCATCGTTGCCCAGCAACAGCGCAAACGGAGCATCGCCGCGTCCGCTATCACAGCAGACCGATCCGGTAAGCACCCCAGCGAGGTGAGCAGCGATGCCGCACCACAGGGGGTGCCAAGTCGAACGCAGCCAGTTCCGTCCAACCGTGCTCCGCAACTGGTCACCGATCCATTGCGGGTGAACGATGCTCACCCCGAACTCCCCATCGACGGCTACGACACCCTGCCTGCCCGGTCGCTGCTTGCCTTGTTCGACGGCCTGAGCGCCGATCAGCTCGAAACCATCCGCTGCCACGAACTTGCGAACCGACGTCGTGAGACCGTTCTCACCCGGTTGAGTCAGCTGCAACAGGCCACTGCTGTGGCCCAGGATGGATGACGTGGGCCTCGCCGGGCTCCCGGTGCCCGATCCGGTGGTGCGGGCAGCCACGCCAGCAGATGCGGCCGAGTTGGTCCGGTTGTTCTGCCTGTCGGCTACCGAACTGGCAGACCGTAAGGGAGCCTGGTTGTGGGAGCGGGCGGACTCGCCTTTCGCCGATCCCACCGGTGCTGCAGAGGCGGTCACCAGCGAACCATGGGTCACCGCCGTCGGGATGATCGACGACGTCATCGTCGGCTTCCTGGTTGCGCAGCAGAGCACGATGCACCGCGACGGTGAGATCGGGATGGTCCGTGGGTTGTATGTCGAAACGGGGGCCCGCGGAGTCGGCGTGGCCGATGCACTCATCGGGTATGCCATCGACCGGTTCAAAGAAGCCGGCTGTGTCGGAGTGGACAGCTGGGCCCTCCCGGGTGAGCGGGAGACGAAAAACTTCTACGAAGCGCACGGGTTCACCGCCCGCACCATCACGGTGCATCACAGCTTCATCGAACCCAAACACGCATCGCGAACCGTTGGACTCGGAAGCGCCGACCGGAACCCCGCACCGAAAGCTGACGAGGCTGGCACCAGCGACTCGCCCGATGCGACCTGAAGTCTGCGTCGGGGCCGTGGTCCGACGGGGCGGCGAGGTACTCCTGATCAAACGTGCCAACCCGCCGCAGGCCGGGCGGTGGTCCATTCCCGGCGGCCGGGTCGAGGCTGGCGAATCCCTGCACGACGCTCTGCGGCGCGAGGTATTGGAAGAAACCGGGATTCGGGTCGACGTCGTTCGGTTCATCGAGGTCGTGGAACGTGTCAGCGTCGGACACCACTTCGTGATCCTCGATTATCTGGCGGCACCGACCGACCCGACCGACGCCGCAGGTCCCCAGGCCGCCACCGATGCTGCTGAGGCCCGGTGGATTCCCGTGCATGATCTGGTGTCTTACGACCTCAGCGATGGTCTCCTGGATTTCCTCCGGAACCACGCGCTGGTGTGAGCCAAGGACACGTGGAACGTCCTGTCCCTAACACCCCTTCCAGACAGGGGCACGCTTCTCGATGAAGGCCAACGGACCTTCGCGGAAGTCCTGGCTGGCAAACACCGGAGCCATCTCCGACGCGGTCAGTGCCCACGCATCGGCGTCGCTGGCACCAGCTCCGCCCAGCAGCACGTTCCGTGATGCCCGGACCGCCAGCGGAGCGTTGACGGTGATTCGTTCGGCCAGGGCCAACGCCGCTGCAATCGCCTGGCCCGGCTCGGCAAGGACGTTGACAAGGCCGAAGTGATAGGCACGTTCGGCGGTGATCGGGTCGCCTGTCAGTGCCAACTCCATCGCGACGTTTCGTGGCAGGACACGGGGGAGGCGGAACAACCCCCCTGCCGCTGCGATGAGGGACCGCTTCACCTCGGGGATGCCGAACCGAGCTGCGCTCGACGCCACGATCAGGTCGCAGGACAACGCGATC
Organism: Acidimicrobiia bacterium; assembly: GCA_031385545.1. GTDB lineage: Bacteria > Actinomycetota > Acidimicrobiia > Acidimicrobiales > JANYDT01 > JANNBN01. The sequence continues at coordinate 24,341 of JANNBN010000043.1, forward strand.
TCTGTCCCGCCGGCGAGTGCCGGTCCGTCGCAGGCTGCAATGAACGGTTTCGTGCGTCGACGAGTAACGATTCCGGCGAAGCCACCCCGTTCGGTACTCATCTGGCGGGCGTTGCCGGACGAGACCACTTTCAGGTCCGCCCCGGCACAGAACACCGAACCGCGCCCGGTGAGGATGGCGACCCAGACGTCGGGGTTGGCCTCGACCTCATCGATCGCGTGCTCGATGCCACTCGCGACCTCACCATTGACCGCATTGCGGGCGTCCGGCCGATTGATTGCAATCAGCGCGACGTTTCCCTGGACTTCGTAGTCGACCATCGGCCGACATTATCCAAGTCACACCGGGTGAACCCGAAACCGGTGTGACTTGGGTTCAGGGGTTGCGATCAGGCGTTGGTTCAGGCGTTGGTTCAGGCGTTGGTTCAGGCGTTGGTTCAGGCTCGGCGGTTGGTTCGTCCGGTGTTGCAGCAGCACCGGGAGTCTCGAAGACCGCAGGCATTTCGACCGCAGCAACCTCGACCGCAGCAACTTCGACCGCAGGAGCCGGCTCAGGTGCAACAGCACTCTCGGCAACAGCACTCTCTGCAACTGCATTCTCTGCCACGGGCTGCGCGGGCGCAGCGGACGGCGCCGGGACAGGTGCAGGTGCAGCTTTCGGTGCAGAAACAGCCGGAGGGGCAGGAATCGGCCGTGCCGGGGGAGGCGGCGGCGTCGCCTTGGACCGAGGGGGCGGCGGGATGGACAGGCCGAGGAGCTTCAGCAAGCTCGGAATGCGGTTCGATGCCTGTGCAGCAGCTGTCAGGAACGCCTCGGTCGTCTTGGTCGGAAGCCCGGTGGGATTGACGTCACGGCGGAAAGGGGACTCCGCCGCAGCCTCGACCAACGACAACCAGCGCTCGGCCGGCGCTTCTGCAGACAGTTCTGCGTTCGTCGCTGCAACAAGACGGGCGGTCAACTCGGGTGACAGCTTGGCCGACGGGTCGGGCACCCGACCGGCGAGCCGCACACCACGGACCAACTTGCCGTCGGTCAGCGAGGCTTCAACGTCGGCGAGCCACTGGCTGCGCTGACCTTCGACCCGTTCAGACAGGCGGGCGCGCAGCTTGGCTGCCATCTCACGGGAGGCGTCGTCGCGCGCAACGCCATCGGCCTGTGACACGGCTTGGCGGAGATCGCGCATGGAGATATCGGAAGCCTCGAGCGCTGCCTGGGCACGATCGAGCCAGTCTGCCTGCTTGACCTGGGGCAGCAACCGGTCAGCCATGGCGAGCAGGGGACCGGAAGGCACTTCGGTCTGACCGGCGGCCTTGAGCTGTGCATTCTGGTCGATAATGGCCTGGCGAACGGACGGAATGCCGCCGCGGAACAGCTGTTCCGCGACTGGACGTTCTTCGACCGGAAGCGTGTCGATGAGCGAGTCGCGGTGGACGCGCTTGACGGCGAGCCGCTTCTGCGTGTCCCGTACCGGGCGCTCCGGGCGTTCTGGACGGGGGCCACGGTCTGCGCGGGCCGGACGGTCTGTCCGTTCAGGGCGAGGTCCGCGATCGGGACGCGCAGCTCGGTCTGGGCGGGCACCGCGATCCGGGCGCGGACCGCCGTCACGGTCACCATCGGGACGCGGACGACGCTCACGACGTTCGCCGTCACCCCGGCCCCGGCTGCCCTCGGCGTAGTGAACGTTGACCGTGGGATAGTCCGGTTCGGGGCGACCCTGAATCTCGAGGGTCTCTGGCCGTGCCTTGATCGACTTGGGTGGAACCACGGACACGATGGCGACGCTGTCAAGCATGCGCTCGAGTTCGGCGCGGATCACATCGCCCACTCTGGCACCCTCGTACAGCAGTGAGCTGTCGAGAATTCCCTTCGGTTGACGGGCACCGGCGGCACGCCACGTCCACGTGCCGTTGTTCTCGCTGGTTAATTCGATGTCAATGCGCTGGGACATACGGTGGAACAAGCTAGTCCAGCCCCTGACCCCGCCTGAGATGCCAACGCGCAAAACCCGGTTCGGCACCGCTGCACTGTCAGAATGCAGGTGTGATCTCCCTTCCAGCAGGCTTCGTTGCGCACGTTGCAAACATCGGCATCAAGGATGCGACGACAGATTTCCTCGTCATTGCCGCTCCCCAGACCGTCCCTGGAACAGGCGTGTTCACGCAGTCACGTTTTGCAGGTCCATCTGTTGCACTTTCCCGACGGGCCGTCGCGGACGGCCAGCTCAAGGCGTTCGCAGTGATCTCGAAGAACGCCAATGTCGCGAACGGCAAGCCCGGTGCCGAAGACGCTGACGAGATCGTCAGGTCCCTCGCAACGCTGCTCGGCTGCCAGGCCCACGACGTACTCCTCGCCTCGACCGGTGTGATCGGGCGGCGCTATCCGATGGAACGCATCCGCGACCACATCGCGGTCATGGACGTTCCGTTCACCACCACCGACGCCACCGAGTGTGCCAAGGCGATCATGACCACCGATACCAAGGTCAAGGTGGCGCAGGCTTCCGTCGGCGGAGCATCCATCGTCGGTATCGCCAAAGGTGTCGGCATGATCGAGCCGGACATGGCAACACTCATCACGTTGTTCATGACCGACGCCAGGCTGGCGCCAGGTGAACTTCGCCCGATGTTCAAACGAGTCATCGACAAAACGTTCAACTGCGTCTCGATCGACACCGACACGTCCACCTCCGACACCGCAGCAATGATGGCTTCAGGCCTCGCCGGAGCCGTCGACCGCTCCGCGTTCGAGACAGCCCTCGAAGCGGTTGCGCTCTCGCTCACCAAACAGATCGCCCGCGACGGCGAAGGTGCCACGAAGCTGCTGACGGTCACCGTGGACTACGCACGCGACATCGAGCAGGCCAAGATCGTTGCAAAGGCGATCGTGAACTCACCGCTGGTGAAAACGGCAGTCCATGGCGCGGACCCCAACTGGGGTCGCATCGCCATGGCTATCGGCAAATGCCAGCAGTTCACCGATATCTCACCAGACCGTGTTGTGATCCGCTTCGGGAAGCAAGAGGTGTACCCGGGTCAGGTCGACGAGGCAGGTTTGACCGCTCTCGGCACGTACATGACGGGCGACGATGTGCACGTCCACGTGTCGCTGAACACTGGGAACGACGTGGCAACCGTCTACGGATGCGACCTCTCCGACGGGTATGTGCGCATCAACGGGGACTACACGACCTGAGCCACTGGGCCACCCACGGTACCTTTGGCCTGAGTGGCCTGCGCAGGTCTGTGGAAGCCATCACTCCATTGTTGTCATCGCAGCGCGAGCCTGGTGTCCATGGCGTCATCACAGCAGGACGCAGCGGCCGGCGAGCAAGAGAGGGCGACAACCAAGTCTGAACTCCGGCCTGGCGTTCAGCTGTGCCGGTGGTGTCGACGTCCCATCCACCAACTCGGACGGGGCCGCCCACGGGCCTTCTGCAAGCGAAGCTGCCGGCAGCGCGATTTCGAAGCCCGCAGCCGCGCTGCGTCGCACGGGCTGGACGAGGAGCAGCTGATCGTGACGAGGGCGTCGCTCAACGATCTTCAGGACACGATCTACGTCCTGCAATGCGCTGTGAACGACTTCGACCGAGATTATCCGTTGGGCGCAGCACGCGCAGACCGCGCCGAACTGCTTGAGGCGTTGGGCTGGCTGATGCAAGCTGCCAGACCTGTGGTCGCGCACCCCAGCCTGCAATAGCGAGCCGCCCACCTCCCTGTCAGGCGTGCAGCTGCTCCAGGCGGTTCACCGCTTCGTCGATGACTTCGATCCGTTTGCAGAATGCAAAGCGCACATACGTCTTTCCCTTGGCGGGGTCTGCGTAGAACACCGAATTGGGGATGGCGACCACCCCGCATCGACGCGGCAGGCTGCGGCAGAAATCCATCGCTGTGTCGTCGGTGAGCGAACTGATGTCGGTCGTGATGAAGTACGTGCCGCGCGGTTTGAACACGGTGAATCCCGCCGTGCTGAGGCCCGCCAGCAATCGATCGCGTTTGCTTTGCAGGTCGGCAGCGAATGCCGTGAAATGGTCGCTTCCGAGACCAAGCCCGACGGCAGCGGCATACTGAAACGGCCCACTTGCGACATAGGTCAGGAACTGCTTCGAGGTGCGAACGGCGCTGACGAGCAATTGTGGGCCGGTCGCCCAGCCAACTTTCCAACCGGTGAACGACAGGGTCTTGCCGGCTGATCCAATGGTTATGGTCCGCTCGAACATGCCGGGCAACGTGGCGATGGGGACGTGGCGAACGCCGTCGAACGTGAGGTGTTCGTAGGCGTCGTCGGCAATGACGATCAGATCGTGCTCCGTTGCGATCCTGGAAATTGCCTGAAGCGATTCAATGGTGAATACGGTGCCGGTCGGGTTATGCGGGCTGTTCACGACGACGGCCTTGGTGCGCGATGTCACTGCCGCTGCCAGTTCCGCCGGGTCTGGTTGAAAATCAGGAGCCCGAAGCGTGATCGGAACCAGTCGTGCTCCGGCAAGTGCGATTCCTGCGGGGTAACTGTCATAGAACGGCTCGAACACGATGCACTCGTCACCGGAGTCGAGCAAACTGAGAAAGGAAGCAGCAAGCGCCTCGGTGGCACCGCACGTGACAAGCACCTCGGCGTCCGGGTCCAAGTCCAACCCATAGTATGCGCGCTGATGATCAGCGATTGCCAACCTCAACTCAGGAACACCCGGCCCGGGTGGATACTGATTTCCCTTGCCTGTGCGGATGGCTTCGATTGCTGCTGCGAGAACCTGCTGCGGACCGTCAGTGTCCGGAAACCCCTGACCCAAGTTGATCGAACCGGTCGAAACGGCCAACGCAGACATTTCGGCAAAAATCGTGGTGCCGAAACCATGCAGCTTGGTGGTGAGGAAGGGGTTCTCGTCGGTTGGCACGGGTTCATCGTAAGGGGCTGCTCAACCGCAGGGCGAGAGCCTGAACTGAGCGATTGCTTGGCGTACCTCTGGCAGCAGAGCCCTGGCAAACTTTGCGCCGCCGCTGATGGACAAGTGGGTCTCGTCGGAGTAGTCGGCAGTCGTGAGCGCGGTGTTTGCGTCGCCCAGCATTCTCGTGAACACGTCGGCGGCCAGCAGGCGATCGTTCGGAGCCGCACCGAGCGCCACCACCGTTGCGTTGATGTCGGCGCGGAAACCCGCCGGACGCGCTGATCGGAGTTCAGGCGTACGGGGCGGGAGCGTGCCCATCACGATCACGGATGTGGACGCCATCTGCTGCAACCGGGCGACCAACTGCCGGTACTCGGCCGGTGTCCCCCCGTTCGTGCCGATGTTCAGCACGATCACATCGGGCCGCGCAACCGGCAGGATCGTTTCGAGCAGCGAAGTCAGTCCCGCAACCGTGATACCTCCGGTTCCGGAGTGCGAGAACTCTCCGGGCTCCTCAGCCGGCGCAACCGCGCCCCAACCCGATGCTCCTGCTGAACCGATGTGGCCACGGAACACCACGTCGTGGATGCCTTCTGCTCGCAGGAGTCGCAACAGCACATAGCGGTATGAATCGGTGAAACCGACCGGATCTCCGTAGCCTCCAACCGTCAGGGAGTCGCCGAGCGGCCACACCCGGATGGGGTCGCTCTGCGAACGGCACGAGTTGGCCGCAACGACGGTGACCGACGGATCGGCCGGCCGGGCTGTCGCCGTTTCCGGCGACGGAGAAGTCTGTGGGGGAGAGAACACGGCGGCTCGGACTGTGATCGAGGTGATGAGACGGCGTGTGCGTACTCCGTTCAGGACTTCAGTGATGGTGACGGCCGTGCGCCGAGCACGCCACAACGAGGACGAAACGCGTGCCGTACCAAAGGCATCGGAAGCAGCCCAGCCCAATGCAGACTCCGGAGTTTCGATCGCAACGAGGGCACCTGTTCGCAGGTTGCGCACCACGACGGTAAACGGTTCACCAACGTCGACAGCCTTCGGCAGCGACGCTGTCAAGGGCTGAGGAGCCGCAGCACGTTTTGCGGCCGCGCCAGATGTGTCCGCGAAGGCACCGATGAGCAGAAGCGCAGCCACAACTCCGGCTACCCCCATAACTCCGGCAACTCGAAAAGACCGCGGAGGTCGAGAAGACTGACGACGTCCAGCAGCATCCATCGCGACAGGGTAGTGGGCTGTCACCGAGCGTGGCAGCACTCGTCATTCGGTCTGGTTGTGGCCCAACGAATTGAAATCGCAAGCTGTCCTCCCGACAGGTCGTCCGGTCGGATCGGCTCGACTTGTCGATACGATGGGTTCGCCGATGAGCGCCAACCTCCCAATCACTGTTGCTGCGCTGTACCGCTTCACGCCCTTCACGGACCCCCAGCAGCACCGCCAGACGTTGACGGCCGTGTGTTCCGGACTCGGAATACGTGGCACCCTGCTCCTTGCACATGAGGGCATCAACGGAACCATCGCCGGGTCAGAAGCGGCGGTTCGCGACGCCGTTCACGCGATCAAGGGCCTCCCCGGATGCACGCACCTCGACGTCAAGTACTCCGCTGCAGAAGCGATGCCATTCTTCCGCCTCAAGGTGCTCGTCAAACGTGAAATCGTGACGCTCGGCGTTGCTGGTCTCGACCCATCTGCCACCACCGGAACGTACGTCACACCATCAGATTGGAATCGGCTGATCGACGATCCAGGAACGGTCGTCATCGACACGCGAAACGCGTACGAGACGGACATCGGGACGTTTCGCGGGTCTGTCGACCCGCGCACCGTATCGTTCAGGGACTTCCCCGACTGGTTTCGCGCGCACCGCGACCAATTGCTCGACGGAAAACAGCGAGTCGCGATGTTCTGCACAGGCGGCATCCGCTGCGAAAAATCGACAGCGTTCCTGAAGTCCGAGGGCATCGACGAGGTGTACCACCTGCAGGGAGGCATTCTCCGCTACCTCGAGGAGGTCCCAGAAACCGAAAGCCGGTGGGAAGGGGAGTGCTTCGTGTTCGACCAACGGGTCAGCGTGGGCCACGGGCTGACCCTCGGCTCGTTCGGTCGCTGTCATGCGTGCCGCCGCCCATTGAGCGCCCAGGACATGGACTCGCCACTGTACGAAGAAGGTGTGACGTGCCCACTGTGCGTCGAGGACGTCGACGATTCCCGACGCGCACGATTCGCTGAACGGCAGAAGCAGATTCAGCTGGCTGCAGCCCGGGGTGAAGCCCATGTCGGCATGACCCGCCCTGGCAGCTCCAACCACCGCCCAAGGGACAACTGATCGCAGGCGTTGCCGGTTAGTTGACCATTGTCGACCGACCAGCCCAGTACGGTTCGCGAAGCTTGAACTTCTGCAGCTTTCCGGTTGCCGTGCGCGACAGTTCGGACCGGAACTCCACCGTGGTCGGGCATTTGAAATGCGACATCCGAGACCGGCAGAACTCGATCACCTCGCGCTCCGTCGGAACATCGGCCCCCAGGCGAAGCACGACCAGCGCCTTGATGGTCTCTCCCCACTTCTCGTGCGGGACCCCGATCACGGCGCACTCGACAACCGCGGGGTGCTGAAACAGGCAATCCTCGACTTCGATCGACGACACGTTCTCACCGCCCGAGATGATCACGTCCTTCTTGCGGTCCGCAATGACCAGATACGCACCGTCGAGAAACCCGCCGTCGCCGGTGTGGAAGTAGCCGTCCCGGATGGCTTTGGCCGTCTCTTCAGGTTGCTCCCAGTACCCCTCGAACACCACGTTGCTACGCGCGCATATCTCGCCTTCGTCGTCGATCAGCAGACTGACACCGATAGCTGGGACGCCCGCCCGCGAAAGCATCCGCGATCGTTCCGCGATGTCTAGTGCTGCGTGTTCGGAACGCCGGCGATTCATCGTCAGCAGGGGCGACGTCTCGGTGAGACCGTAGATCTGGATGAATTCCCAGCCGAGTTCGGCCTCCACCCGCTCGATGGTCTTCGAAGGGGGAGGAGCGCCGGCAACGACGATTCGCATCAGGTCACGGCCCGGCACCGGAACGCCGCCCTCACGACGCTTCACGGCAGCGTCCAGCGTCATCGACACCACTGCGGGCGCGCCGCACGCGAAGTTGATTCCATGCCGCTCGATCCGGTCGAGGATCTGCTCGCCATCGACCTTGCGGAGGACGATATGTGTGCCTCCCATTCCGGTTACGGCATACGTCTGCCCCCATCCGTTGCAGTGGAACATCGGGAGCGTGTGGAGATACACGTCGCGGTCGCTGACCGACGCGTGCCACCCGAACGTCACCGCATTGGTCCACGCGTTGCGATGGGTGATCTGCACACCCTTGGGCCGGGCAGTGGTCCCGGAGGTGTAGTTGATCGTCGCAGTTGCGTCTTCGTCCGGCGTCCACGGGGTCGGCGCGTCCGCACCCTCTGCGAGTGGAGCGAACAACGCAGCGTCTGACACGCCGTCAAGGATGAACCGATGTTCGACCTCGACGTCTTTGGTGACCTCGGCCTGGTCCGGGTCGACGAGCAGCACACGAGCGCCACTGTGTTTCACGATGTACGAGATCTCTTCGGCGTTGAGCCGGAAGTTGACAGGAACAAGGACACGCCCGTAACTCGACGTTCCCCAGAACGAGATCAGAAACTTCGCTGAATTCGGCGACACGATGCAGACGCGGTCGCCGACGCCGATGCCCAACTGCTCAAGAAAGCTAGCCATACCCTGGACCCGGGCCCCCACGTCCCGGTAAGTCAGCGTGCCGAGCGAACCGACAGCGCCAGGTTCGTCGACCACCGCGACACGATCGGCGTACACTTTGACCGCTCGGTCCAAGAAGTCAGCGACGGTGAACGGAACCTTCATGTTGAATCCTTCCGACGCTCTCTGACCGGAACCGTTCCCGGAGAGCGAGTATCTCGTGGTGACAGTGTTGCGCAACCCATCGGTCCAGGCCCAGCCGACCGCTTCCGAGTTTGTCGAGCGGATTTGGCAAGCGCCGAACGGACGCGTCCGAGCAGGTTCGGATTAACTCGCAACTTCGGGTCGGGGCTCATCGATAGTTCCGAGAGAGGCCCAACGCCTCGGGCGCGTGCATGGTGAGCATCATGCCTGGGACGTCCTTCGGCCTGGTTTGCGGAGTGAGCTTCGACACCCCGACCATCGTGGCGAAGGCGATCGGAATGGTCCAGCTCGCCGGTTGCGCAAGCGCAATCCGCGTCCACCCGGTGAGGTTCGGCCCGAACAGCGTCAAGCCCACCGACCCTGTTGCCAACCCGGCACCGACGACGAGTCCAGCGATTGCGCCCCGGGCCGAGAGGCCGCGCCACCAAATACCAAGGATGATGAGCGGCGAGAAGGACGACGCAGCAATAGCGAAGACCCAAGACACAAGTTGGTTGATGTCCACGGTGGCGACGCGCAACCCGACAAGACACGTCACGGTGCCGACGATGACCGCGCCGACGCGGAAACCTCGCTTGTCACCGGAAAGCAAGTCTTGCGACAACGCTCCGGCTGCGCTGATCGTGAGGCCAGATGCTGTCGACATGAACGCAGCAAACGCACCGCACGCAACGAGGCCGGTCAGCAGCCTGCCGATCAACCCCGAGAACACGGCCTGAGGTAGCAACAGCACCACCGTGTCGGTGCTGTTGGAAGCGAGCAATCCTGGCGCGTACAACCGCCCGAACACGCCAAGGATCGGCGGAAACACGTAGAACGCACCCAGGAGCGACAGCACGAAAACGGTGGTACGCCGAGCAGCCGGCCCATCAGGGTTGGTGTAAAAGCGAACCAGAATGTGCGGGAGGCCGAGCGTGCCCAGCATCTGGGCAAGCACGAACGAGACCAACGTGTATGCGGGATATCGCACGAGGCTCAGCGATGAATCGATCGGCTTGGACCACACGTCCACTGCACCGGCCGCGGCTGGCCACCGTTCACGGTGGGCGAAAAAGTGCCCGGCGATGAACATTGTTGGAATCGCCAGCGCGGCCCATTTCAACCAGAACTGGAAGCTCTGGACAAACGTGATTCCGCGCATTCCGCCCGTCGCAACGTTGACCGTAACTGTGGCTGATACGAGCAGAACGCCGACCCAGTACGGAGCGCCCGTCAAGACGCGAAGCGTGACACCCGCGCCACGCATCTGCGGGACGAGGTAACACATCGAGACCAACACGACCAGGACGGACGCCACGCGTCGGGCAGCACTCGACCCAAGCCGGCCTTCCGCGAAATCCGAGATGGTGTACGCCCCGAACCGGCGCAGCGGTGCAGCGACGAAGAGCAGCAACAGGAGGTACCCAGCCGTGTACGAGATGGGGTACCAGAGCATATCGGCGCCGAACTTCATGACGAGGCCTGCGACACCGAGAAAGGATGCCGCCGACAGGTACTCACCGCAGATCGCTGCAGCGTTGCGTTCGGCCGATACCGACCGGGAGGCGACGAACAGGTCAGATGCCGTATGTCCTTTGCGTACGCCGAACGCGCCCAGACCCAGCGTCACAAGGATTGCGAGCGCGATCGCAACAACCGACGTCGTTGCGTCGGGTGTTGCAGCGGTCAACAGCATTGAAGTGCGTCCCGGTCAGCGCGACCGATCATGATTGCCGTGCTCCGGCGGCCTGGTCGCTGCGCGGATCGCCGACCAGGTCGACGAACTCGGCTTCGGTCCGGTTGGCACGCCGGACGAAAGCAAGTGCCAGCAGCACGAGCATCGGATACACGGCGAAGCCGAGCGCGAACCAACCGATGGGCACACCCCCGACTGTGGCACGCCGCAACCCCGGCCACAGAATCAGCAGCAGAGGCACGCTGGTGAGCATCGTCACCAGCACGACCAGCATTCGCAAACTGAGCAGGAGTTGGGCTCGGATCAACGACCGGAGATACGCATCACCGACCGGCGTTCGTTCAGCAAGTTCGGAGACTGGTCGGAGGCCCGTGGCGCGGGTCGGGTCTCGACGCACCACAACGCGCTGAGGAACCTCCCTCGGTTCGTGCGCGTCGCCCGCCTCGGTCATCGGCGTCCCCGACGTGCTGCGTCCTCAATCAGACGAGTGCGCAACTGCGGTCCGAGCCGACGGCTGACCGGGAGCATCCGATCGTCGATGCGAACGAGGTACCCGCGGCCACGCTCGACGCGGACCTCGGTGATGTGGGCAAGTGCCACGAGGTAGCTGCGGTGGATCCGAACAAAACCTGCCTTGGCCCAACGATCCTCGAGAGTCGCCATCGCGACGCGCACCAGCACACTGGATCCGGCGACGTGCAGTCGCACGTAGTCGCCGCTCGCCGACACGTACAGCACGTCGCTGCGATGGATCATCCGTATCCGTCCGCCAACCTCCAGCGAGATCATTTCGTCGTCGAATTGGCTCTTTTCGCCAGGCTCTGCAAGCGGCTCGCTGAGTGGTTCTGAGGTCAGAGCGTTTTCCGCTTCCGTTGACACTGGGGGAGCGGAGTCGGATTCGGCAGCCCGGACAAAGGCATTGGGCGACGCAGCGCCGGCCGCCGGGGAAGCCGTTTGGCTGTGCTGGGGTTCGCTCGGCCGGCGCTGCACGGCCTTGGCCAATGCGATCGCCAGTCGTTCGCGCCGAACGGGTTTGAGCAGGTAGTCGACCGCGTCGACATCGAACGCTTCGACGGCGTGGCTCTCGAAAGCCGTGACGTACACGATTGGTGGCGGGACTCGGAACTGGTTCAGCACCCGGCCCAGTTCGAGACCGTCCAGCCCAGGCATCCGGACATCGAGAAACACCGCATCGAAGGTCGATGCACGAAGGGCGCGCAACGCGTTGTCGGCGTTCTCGGCCTCGACCACTTCGGCCACCTCCTCAAACGTCTTCAACTCGTACACGAGGTCAGCCAACGACGGTGCCTCGTCATCGACGACAAGTACTCGCAGCCGCCGTTTGGAACGGCTCTGCCCCGTATGGGCAGGGTCGATAGTCATCGTCTGACTCCAGGCCGATACTTGGGGGCACGGACAGTCACCCGAGTACCTGCGCCGATGGCCGTTTCCACAACGAGACCGTAGGACGGTCCGAACACACTTCGCAACCGTTCGTCGACGTTGTACAGACCGATGTGATCTCCCTGCTCGCTGTCACCGTTCATGCATCCCTGCAGAACAACCGGGTCGGCACCGACGCCGTCGTCCTCGACCACGATCACACAATCGTTCGATTCGGCCTTTGCCTCGATCGTGAGCCGTCCCACGCCCGTGCCCCGTTCGATCCCGTGGCGGACCGCGTTCTCAACGAGGGGTTGGACGACCAGGAACGGAATCACAACCTGCAAGACCTCGGGGGCCACCCTGACTTCTACGTCGAGGCGATCACCGAACCGGGCCTTTTCGAGAGTGAGATACCGCTCGATGGACCTGAGTTCCTCGGCGACGGTCGTGAACTCCCCGTAACTGCGCAACGAATAGCGGGTGAAATCGGCGAACTCGAGCAGTAGTTCACGAGCTCGGTCCGGGTCCGATCTCGTGAAGGACGCGATTGCGGTCAACGCGTTGTAGATGAAATGCGGACTGATCTGCGCCCGCAGGGCCCGGAGTTCAGCTCGGGCCAACCGCACTCGGTTCTCGTCCAGCTCGGCGAGCTCGATCTGGCTGGTGATCCAGGCAGCTACCTCTGACATCGAGCGAATCAGCCCGGCGCTGCTTTCCGGGTCGAATCCGATGAGGACCCCGCCGACGGTTCCGCGAACGGCGATCGGGACCGTGACAGCGGCCCGTACGGGGCAGCCGTCGCGTTCGCAGCGGAGTTCACGGACGTGGCTTCGCCCGTCGGCGAGCGTCTCGGCGGCGATCATGAGAACGTCCGCCTCGTGGTGCCCGGACCTGCCTGCGAAGCACAGCACCTCGGTGGCTGACGCAACGGCGATCGCCCGCGTCCCCACCAGTTCAAGGATGGCCGGCGCCGCCCGTTGGAACGCAGCAGCCTCGAAACCTTTGCGAAGCGATGGGGAAGCGAGGTTGGCTGTGTGAAGTACTTGGAACGAGGCCTGGCGCGAATCTGCCACCAGCGTCCGACGCCTGACGGACCAGTACACGACGCCGACGAGTACGAGTGCCACCCCGAGAATCGACAACGAGCCAGCAATCACATTGGTCATGCTGGCTCACCTCGCAACCTAGGGGGACGACGCGGATCAAATTGGACTCGAACTGGACTCAAATTCGTTGATCTGACAGCCAAACGGCCCCGCCCGAGGGCGGGGCCTTTGGACAGCTCAGACCCCGCGATCAGTTCTTGCGGTACTCGCCTGCGATCGGTGAGCCGTATTCCTTGACCAGGAGGGTGATCGCGAGCTGCTTCGACCCGTCGGCCTTGAAGATCGAGTTCTTCGGTGCCGGCGTGCGCTTGGTGAGATCCACCGATGCACCGATTCCTCCGAGGTCGACGACGCCGATTTCGTTGGCGGCCTTGAGGATGCCTTCACGGCTGAGGTCACCGTTGCTGACGGCCTTTTCGAGCACTGCCTCGACGACCTTCGCCTGGGCGAAGCCCCAGATGTTGCCGACGTCCGGGTTCGCGACATAGTTGGCGAAGCCGTTGTTCTTCAGGGTTTCGATGAGTTCCTTCATGCCGGGGTTCGACGTGTCGCCCCACTCGCCACCGTCGCCGGACATCCACACGTACTTCTCGTACAGAGCCGACGTGGTCGGCGTCACCTGCTTGTCCGAGAACGTCGGGGACATCAGTATCCACTGTGGCGTGTAGCTGTTCTGCGACCCCTGGACCAGCAGCGCGGTTGCCTGCGCTGGGCCTGTCGTCACGTACACCGCGTCACATTTCGCATCGCGCAGACGCACCGTGACGGCAGCCATGTCGGCCTGCGAGGCAGGAACGGTCTCGATGGTTCCAAGCTTGAAACCAAGCTTCGACTGGGCGAACTTCACGCCTTCGGAACCGGTTTCACCGTATGCGTCCTGACGGCTGACGGCGCAGATGGTCTTGTCCTTGCCGACCTTGTCGAGGTAGTAGGCAACCCCGTTGATGGCCTGAACCTGGTAGCTCGACATGATCGGCAGCATGTTCTTCTTCGAGATCCACTTGGCGTCAAGCGAACCGGGGCTGGCAACGAGCCTGTTCTGCTCGTAGAGCGGCAGCAGGGCTTCGTTCACAGGCGTCCCCAGAACCGACGCAAACATCACGACCTTGTCCTTGTTGGCGTTGAGCGCCTGGACTGCGAGATTCGGGTCGTAGTTGACCTCGGCCTCTTCGATCTTCAAGGGATACTTGCCTGCGATGCCGCCGCGGGCGTTGATGGCCTTGAAGTACGAGTCGAGCGAAGCGCCGATACCCTTGCTGAGGGGACCCCATGCTGCGTTGGTCTTCGAGGTGATGTTGCCGACTGTGATGGTCTTGCCGTCAAACCCTGGGCCAGGCGTCAGCGTTGCTGCAGCAGGCGTTGCGGCAGCTGCGCCAGCGGCGGCTTTGACAGTCGTCGGTGCCGCAGCTGCCACGGCCCAAATCTTCTTGCGTCCTTTCGTTGTGCACACGAGGGAGCCGGACTTCACGCCGGCCTTGGTGCAGGTACCGCCGGCTTTGGCAGCGGCAAGGCTGATGCTTGGCAGCGCCGTGACGACGAAGATGGCGCCGACACCGACTGCAATGGACTTCTTCATGGGTTCTCCTGACGCAAGCCGGCGGAATGGCCGGCAGCCACAGCCACGGCTGTGACGACAGTCACGGACCGTATTGACACGCGCCAAAGGTCACAATGCGCCATCGCCCAGAGCGACGAGAAAACGCCATACCGGTGCCGCCGAGCGATGAACGGTGGTTCATCGCTGGTGCGATTCACAGATCGAACGACGGAGCGCAACCGGCTCCCGTTCGGCGCACTTTTCATCGCCTCGGCGGTTCGATGATGCCGTTCGGCGCTCACGGCGCCGCATCCAACGCTGTGGGCTCGCTCAGTGAACGTTGCTCCTGTCTACTTCGACGTTCGTGACCGCAGTCACAACCGATCCCTATCCGAAGGAATACTGTGCAGCCCGCTCCGATCCTCGAAGTCTCGAACGTCGATGTTGTCTACGGCGGCGCCATCGACGTGTTGCGAGATGTCTCGCTGACGGTGGAGGAGGGTGCGGTGGTTTCCATCCTCGGGGCGAACGGTGCGGGCAAGACGACGCTGTTGCGAGCGATTTCCGGGCTGCTCAGCTACCACAGCGGAGCAATCACGCAGGGGACGATCCGGTTCAACGGAACCGACACCACTCAGACTGACCCCGCAGCGCTCGTCAGGGGTCGCATGGCACAGGTCATGGAGGGACGGCGGATCTTCGCTGAGTTGACAGTGCAGGAGAACCTCGGCACCGGGGCTTACTCCCGCAAGGACCGCGGTGAAGTAGGAGCCTCGTACGACCGGGTGATGGAGTTGTTCCCGCGGCTGAAAGAGCGGCGAACACAAGTCGCCGGATATATGTCTGGCGGCGAACAGCAGATGCTTGCGATCGGCCGAGCGCTGATGGCCGACCCGCGACTGCTCCTCCTGGACGAACCCTCGCTGGGATTGGCCCCGCTGATCGTGGAACAGATCTTCGAGATCGTTCGCCAGATCAATGGCCAGGGAACTTCGGTGCTGATCGTCGAACAGAACGCTTCGATGGCCCTGCGCAACTCATCCTTCGGTTACGTGATGGAGACGGGACGTGTCATCAAATCAGCTCCGTCCTCCGAACTGCTCGCCGATGACGACGTCAAGGCCGCGTACCTGGGGGGCGAGTCGGCGCATACCTCGTTCCGAAATTTGAAGACCTACCGACGCCCAGCGGAATACATCGTATGAACGCTTCAGTTGAGCCGCTCCTCGTCGTCGACGGCATCACATTGCGATTTGGTGGCGTGACTGCCATCAACGGGGTGAGCTTCGAGGTCCGACCAGGAGAACTGTTCGCGATCATTGG
>JANNBN010000067.1:0-16520 GCA_031385545.1 Acidimicrobiia bacterium
CTGACGATCCAGCGATGCTGACCGGATGACGACGGTGGTGTCGGTAGCGGCTGACACCGAGTGCACCCCTGGGTCTTCGGCGCCACCGGCGAGGACGATGAAGTCATCGGGTCCGCTGCGGATCACACAGCGGTGCATGGACCCGTGATCGGTGTCGACCACCGTACAGATCACCGAAGCGGAATCGGCGACATGGGAGACGTGTTCGAGCAGGAAGTTCGGCTCGCTGATTCTTGACGAGGTTCCGTCGGACGAGACCAACATCAGCGAGCGAGTTCCCTCGCCGGAATCGCCTGCGTCGAGCGAATCTGCGGTGTGGACAATGCCGACGTCACACAGGGCAGGCGTGCCCGAGACCAGCTCCACCCACTGCGGATCGTGCACCGTGTGCAGCACAGAGCAGCTTCCATCAGCCTCGACTCGCATGACGCACTGGTGGGTCTGCGAGCGATCGAGCGTGGTGGCCACCAGCCCCCGGTCGGTCCAGGTCACCGCCAAGAGGTATTCCATGTCGGCGTGCGCCGAGCGAAGCTGTGCCTCGACCATCGAGCCGTCGGTCGCGATGAGCCATAACGTGACGAGTGCGTTGGCTGTGCCGGCGACGGGGTAGCGGTGAGGCGTCGGTTGTTGATCGGGGTGTGCGGGGTCGGCGATCCACCATGTTTGAACTGGGGTGTTGTCGACACGCGCCACTGCAAGATGACGCGAGTCCGGTGACCACCAGTACCCGCGGAACCGATTGAACTCTTCGGCAGCATTGAAGTCTGCCAGGCCCCACGTGATGTCCGGGTTGTCGTCGTGGGCCAGCACAGCGTCGGCGCCGGCCACGTGCTGCACGTGCAACTTGCCGTCGTTCAGGTAAGCCACGAAGTCGGCGTCGGCTGAGATCTGCGGGTCGAACGATCCGGGTGGCGTGTTCAGGACCCGGTGGACGGCAGGACCGGACGGCGACGAGATGTCGGCCAGCACGATTTCGCCGGCCAAGCCGAACGTGGCGAACCGGCCGTCGGCTGACAGCGAGTAGCCGGTGAGGCCATCTGCCTGCTCCCGCATTCGCTCGCGCCGAGCCCTCTCTGCGACCGATACTTCACCCCGCTCGTCGATCCGGGACGGGTCGAACAGCAGTTGTTCATCGCCGAGCGCTCCCTGTGAGTTGATCGGTGCGCGCCACAGACCGTTCGACGGATCCGAGCCCCCTTGGCTGCGCAAGAAGACGATTCCCAGCGGCGTGATCTGCACGTTGCGAGGTTCGCCGCAGGTGAAACGTCTCGTTCTCGCGTACTGCCTAGGATATGAGTCCGACCCAGCCGCGTGCTGTTCAGGTTCCGTCGGTTGTGTCACACGGAGAAATGTACCGAACCCGTCAAGGGGTCCCGACCGATTCCTGGTCCCGGCGGCGCGGCTCCGAGCGTGGCGACCGCTGTTGCCGCCAGCCTGCTGCCGGCCGAAAGCGCCGTGAGGAGGGCTTCGCCGTTGCCGAGCGATGCGATCAAGCCGGCAGCGAACGCATCACCAGCGCCGGTCGGGTCCACCTGCGGAGCAGGCGTGGCTGGAACTCGGAGCGGTCCGGTCGAACGGCTGGCTGCGACAGCACCGTCGGCTGAGCATGTGACAACGACGGTGTCAGCCAGTTCGAGCAGATCGTTCGCTGCGGTGGCTGTTTCGGGGTATGTAGAAAGCGCACGGGCCTCGTGCTCGTTCGGGAGCAGGAGGTGCACTCCGCTGAGCAATGAACGAAATGCGGCGGTGCCGATGGCTGCTATCTCGGCAACCGACGCAGGGTCCACGCTGATCGGGATACTCAGTTCGTTGCACCGCTCACGTAAGCGCGCATAGCAAGCCCGACCAGGAGTGCTGGACAGCAGATAGCCCGATACATGGCACCACGACACGCCGTGCATGTCGACATGATCAGCGGCCTCGGCGTCCAGTAGGGCAGCGGCGCCGCGTTGGGTGAGGAACGACCGGTCTGTGCCGGCAGCGTCGACAACAACCACGATCCGGGCCACCGGCGCGTCGACGGAAACGAGGGCGGCGTCGATGCCCGCGTTACGGAGATGGAGAGCGTGGTCAACCGGGTCAGAGGCGCTCACGGCAGAGAGCAACCTGACCGAAGGCACTCCCGCCCGCACGAGCCAGCGCGCGACGTTTGCGCCCTGCCCGCCTGGCGTGTCGGTGATGGACGCCGGGGCATCGGTGCCAACGGCAAGTGGGGAATGCAACCGCACGACCGTGTCGGTAAGGACATCACCGACCACCAGCACGGTCATCAGCGCTTGACGTATTGCTTAAGGAAGCCCACGTCGGATGCGAGGCCCGCCTCGGGTGTCTCGCAGATGACAGGGGCATGTGCGAGCTCGACCAGTTCCACCAGCATCCGAGGCGAGATCTGATTATCGGTGTCGAGCATGCTGAAGTTTTGGTGGCGGTCCTTGCCAGACCCTTCGTTGTCTCGTGACCCGTTGCAGTGCACCAGGTCGATGCGCCCGGTGATGGACCTCACCCGCTCGATCGAACCGGCCAGCTCCTCGCCTGATGCGTGGGTGTGGCAGGTGTCGAAGCAGAAACCCAGGCGCGGGTCGTCGCCGATTGCATCCCACAGGCGCGCGAGGGTGTCCCAACGACGGGCCATCGCGAAGTCACCACCGGCGGTGTTTTCGAGGTACACCGTCATGTCGGTTTCGAGCGAGTCCATAGCCTTCTTCCAGCGGACGGTTCCTTCGGCTATGTCGTCAGAGTTACGAACATGACCGCCGTGGACCACTACGGCTTTTGCGTTGATCTGCGTGGCCGCGTCGCAACACTGCTGCAGGACCTTGCGAGATGGGATGCGGATCTTGTTGTCCGCGCTCGCCAGGTTGACAACGTACGGCGAGTGCACGTATACGTCGATGCCGCTGGCCTTGATCTGCTCGGCGTCGTCCCTGGGTGGCGGGATCTTCCAGCTCTGCGGGTCACCACAGAACATTTGGATGCACTCGGAGCCGGTCTCCAGCGCGGCGCTGATGGGGTCTTTGTCTCGAACGTGTGCACCGATGAGCATGGTTGGAGGTTACCTACCCGGGCGCGGCCGAGTGGTGAGCGGAGGGATCGGGTCGTAAGCAGTGCAAAAAATCAGTCTCAGCCTGATCTAGTGCACGATTAGCCGGGCGATCGGCGTGAGGGCGGAGGGAATTGGCAGCGGCGGAGGGAGTTCGATGGTTGGTGAAACTGTGGGCTGAGTGGGCAGCGCCTCAGGTGGTGTCGATGACACAGGGAGCGTCGGCGGAAGAGCGGTCGGCGATGCGGGAGCGGTCGTCACCGGGGTCGCAGCGGTCGAACGAGGCGGCCGCGTGGGACGAATGGGGGTCGTCGTTGTCACCGAGATGGTGGTGGGCGGTGGAACGAGTGTGGTGGTGCTGGTGGTCGTCGTTGTGCTGGTGGTGGGCGATGCCCATGCGGGCGATGTCGGAGCGACCGACGGTACGACGTCCTCGACGCTTGACCGAAGGAGGTCGGTATAAGCCAGCATTCCTTCCTGGCTGAGGTGGAACCCGTCGCGTTCGAACCACGAGCGATGACCCTTGGAAAGTGCCGACCAGTCGGCGATGCGGGCGTCTGGCCTCAGCTTTGTCGCAGACCGGATTCGATCGTTGGCCACCCCTTCGTAGCGGCGCGGCACGCTGACGGTGACGAGCACTACCGTTGGGATGTTGCGTGTTGAATCGATCACGTGCTTCAACGTTGCGTTCTCTGGAGCCCCGTTGTTGCCGAGATGAATGATGAGCACCTTTGGCGGGTCGAGCTTGGTCGTGAATCGATCGAGTTCCTCAGGCACCTTGAACCAGGACCGCGATTCCTCAGCGTCCACGGTGACCTGTTGGCCGAACGAACGCCTGATGCGGGTTGCTGCGCCGAGCATGACCGAGTCCCCGATGGCCAGGACAGTGCCCGCTTCCGGCGGGATGGTTGTGGTGGTCGGCAGCTCGCTGGGTTTCGTTGCTGTCACCGTGTCGTCAGGAGTGCCGTCAGGAGTGCCCTCGGAACTGCCAGCACCGGAGGAGTCATTCGGTTGAGCTCCGGCCGGACAATTTGGTGTTCGTCCATCGGTGGTCGGTCCGACGACCTCGGCACCAACGCCCGTGTCGGCACCCTGACCGACGCTCACCTCGTCGACGCTGAGAGTCGTTGGTGCGAAGGAGATCGCGGCGACGTTGGCCCCGGCGGCAGAGACGACGAGTACAGCAGCGAGAACCGACGCAACAGCGATTCGAGGACCCATCGCAGCGGCCATCCGTGATCGCACGCCGCTGATCCCGCCCACGCGGAATGGTGTCTCGACGAAGCGATACGAGACTTCGGCAAGGAACAGGCTGATGACAATTCGAGTCGGGTTGACCCACCAGCCGTTGAGATCGACGCGGGGACGCATCATCTGGAACACCGGCCAATGGAACAGATACAGACCGTACGAACGGGTGCCGAGCCACACGAACACTCGGTTGCCCATCACCCCGTTCAGCACTGATGCAGCAGGCGAGGCCGCTGCCACGATGGCCAGCAATGTAGCCACGTCCACAAGCAGGAAGGCAGCTGGATACAGCCATGGTGTGTCGGCGGACAAGGACCAGCCGGCCCAGGCAATTGCCACAGTGCCGAGCACGCCAAGTGCTGATGTGACGGTACGTCCTTGCAAGAGCTGCGGCCAGGCTGCGACGGCAAACGCAAGGGCCGCGCCAGCCAAGAGTCCTGACGCCCTGGTATCGGTGCCGACGTAAGCGCGCGTGGAATCGACCGCTCCTCGTTGCACGACCCACATGAGCAGCGCGCTCAGCCCTGCCCCACCGCATGCGACGACAGCAGCTACGTGACGGCGCAGCCGTAAGAGGAACAGCATCACCACGGGCCACAGGGCGTAGAACTGTTCCTCGACCGCCAGCGACCACAGGTGGCGCAAAAGCGGCGGCCGCAGCGCGGCTTCGAAGTACGACTGGCCGAAGCTCAGTTGCCACCAGTTGCTGATGTACAGCAGGGCACCGATGGAGTCGCGCGGGTAGCTGCTAGCGGCGTCGGATGCGAAGAACGGGATGCAGACCAGTACGAAGAGCAGGAGGGCGAGTACGGCGGGAAGGAGGCGCCGGAACCTTCGCAGCCAGAATGATCGCAGTGCAATGCGGCCCGTAGCGTCGTGTTCTCGTATGAGCAGACCTGTGATGAGGTAGCCGCTGATGACGAAGAACACCTCCACACCGAGAAACCCGCCTGCGAACTGTGGAAGTTCCAGGTGGTAGGCAAGGACCGCCGCAACCGAAATTGCCCGCAGACCGTCGATCGCCCTGATCCGCGCGCTGGCGTTGATCCTGGCGCTGCTCGACATACCGGACAACAGTAGGGCTCGGCGCCCACCGTTCCCGGCGTTCAGGGCGAGCACTTGGTTGCCGAGGACACTTCCACGATTCCGACCTGGCGATCGATCCGAAGCACTTACCCCTTCGGGTGCTTGCTACCCCTCGGTGCGGCGGATGCCCGAGTAGACGCACACCACGTCTTCGGCATCGGCTATCTGGCGGGCGCGGCGCAACGTGACCACCCCTGCCAGGCCTGCCGTTCCCGTTTCGTCGGCGGGTGAACCGCTGATCAGGTTCGCCTCCAGCAGGGTCTCGTCGTCCACCACCACAGGCCATCCGCCGGTGCAGATCATCGCCCCGACGAGAGCGAACCAGTCGTAGGCCTCGTCGTCGAGAATGCCCCCGGCCACACTTGCCGGAGCCTCTTCCCACACCCACATGTGAGAGCTCCGATTGGCGGCGGCGAACTGCAAAGCCTGCGATGTTGCGTCGGCTGCATCGGGCTGTGTGAGCCGCTCGGCTACCAGCGCATCCATCGCGTGATCGTCGTAACGCAGCCCGTCTGCGCGCAGATCATCGACTCCCAACGCGGCCAACGCCCTGTTGGCAACTGCAGCCCAGGCTCGCCGAAGCGGAGCCGCACCATCGGCCTGCACGACGTGGATGGGAGGGAGGGAATGCAGCATGCCGAGAAGAACGCCGTGCCCCAACCCTCGCATCAGCGACGTGGCGAAAGCCCCCCCGCCGCACTGCACAACCACCCGTGTCGGTCGGAGGTCCATCACGGCGAATTGGTCGACAAGTTCGTGCCCGATGGTGTTGCCGCCATCGAGGGTGAGACCGTTCTCGTTGCCCTGCACGCAGAACGGCATTGCTCCTCGCGTAAGCGCGGCATGAAACCCATGCACACAGGGGTCACCAGGAGGGGAGCCCGGCGTGCGATCCATCCGGTTCAGCGTTGCCCCGAGCGCATGGAGCCGATCCAGCACGGCCGGATTCGCATCCGTTGGAACGAACACCTGGACCGGACGCCGCGCAGCTTTGGCAATGGTGGCCGCAGCAAGCGCCGCGTTGCCACAGGACGCGATGGCCAGTCGTTGGGTGACGGGGACCTTTTCGACATCGAGATGGATGGCGAGGCCCATGAGATGGCGACCCTTGTGGCTCCCGGACACGTTGCCGGTCTCGTCCTTGGCCCACACCCGCACGCCGAGCGCGTCGGACGCCGTCTCGTTGACATCGAACGGGGTGATGACGAACCCGTGACCGGTCGAATCGACCGAGGCGATCGCCTGGTCCAAGCGGCCGACCCGGTCGATGTACTGCTGATCGGTGAGTCCACGTGCCCGCGCCAGCCAGTAGCTGTGGTGCAGGGTTCGATAGCGGATGAACGGGTTGATGTTCGGGTCGGTGGGCCACTCTGTGACCCCATTGATGTGAGGTTCCCACACCAGCACGTGGTCGATGCGAGGAGCCCGGTCTGCGTTGGGGCAGCGGAACCCAGCACTTGGCCCGCCGCTGACCGGGTCGAGCGGATCAACCATTGCTGCACAGCCGGTACATCGCAGCGTTACCCCGACGGTGCTCATGACGTCAGAAGCCCGGCCGATGCGTCGATGGTCAGGCCATCCCGGTCTTCTGGTTGAACTCTTCGATGGCCGCATCCCATGGCTCTCGCATCTCCGCCACGCTCGCCCAGAACGTCTGCGAACGGCGGGCCTGGAAGTCGGCAACAGAGATTCCCTGCTGCTCGACCCAGGTGTAGTAGCCCAAGTTGAAGATGCGATTCTTGTCCCGGTGCGACAACTCGAGGAAGTTCTCGGTGTCGACTGACCCCAGATAGCGGGCCGCGACGTCGGCAGCATCGACCGCAGTGAACCCGTTGGGGTAGTGCGTGGCCAGCAGATGCTCGGCCTCGCTGACGTACAGCTCGTGGCCGTCGGTGGCGATGGTGATGATGACATCGTCTGCACCCAGACGATTCCACTTTGCGTACTTGATGGCGGACAGCACGTTGCACGTGGCGCTGAACCCGAAGTGGACCAGTTGATCGACGATAGCTACCGGAACGCCCATCCGCTCGATGAGATGCGCCCGGCCTGCGGGGGAGTTGAACAGGACATCGAGGTGATCCGTGGCGGTATCGGAGATGGCAGACACCGCGTCGGTGTTCATGACGTTATGAATGAGTGGGATGTGCTTGTCGCCGATGCCCTGGATGTTGTGCTCGCCGAAACCGTTCTCCAACATCGTGGGGCACTCAAGTGCTTCGCACGCCACGATCTGCGCGCCGTACCGTTGCTTGAGCTTGTCTCCTGCAGCGATGGTGCCGGCCGAACCTGTTGCGCTGGTGAACGCTCGCAGCTTGGGATGACGCCCAGCGGGCATCTGCGCAGCCACATGGTCGTACACGTGGGCAAGCGCGTCGCCGGTGACGGTGTAGTGGCCCACATAGTTTGCGAACTCGGAGAACTGGTTGAGGATGACGTTCTGCGGGTCCTTCTGCAGCTCGTTGCATGCGTCGTAGATCTCTTTGACGTTGGACTCGGTGCCGTACGTGCGGATGATGTCGGACGGATCCTCGGTCCATTTGGACAGCCAGTCGAAGCGTTCCTTGGACATCCCTTCTGGCAAGACAGCGGTACCACGCGCGCTGAGCATACGGCTGATGGCAACCCCTCCGCGCGCATAGTTTCCGGTGGACGGCCAGATGGCGCGCTGGCGGGTGGGGTCGAACTGCCCGGTGACCACTCGTGGTGCCAGGCAGGCATAAGCGGCCAACACTTTGTGGGCCCGGATCATGGGGAACTTGTTGCCGAGCACGACGACGATGGTGGCGTCGACCCCGGTGAGCTCGGACGGCAGCACGACATGCTCGGGGACCCCGACCTGCCCTGTGCGCGCAGCGTCGTTGTACCAGTTGACCCTCCAGAGGTTCGCGGGGTCTGGCGTGTCGGGGTCGACCCCGATCAGGGTTGCCTTCGTGCCGTTCGGGGCGAGCGACGGGTCGGCCATCTGGGCGAACGTCGGCAGCTTGATCTTGCGCTCTGCGAAACGGCTGACGGCGTTGTCATACGAGAGCTGGTCGACCATTTCAGCAGTGAGACCAAGGCGGAGATCGCCACTGTGCCCACTGCTGTGCCCAAGCCCACTGCTGTGCCCAATGCCCTGTCCGCTTGCCTGCGGGGATGTCGCTGTACTCATTCCATTCATACTGGTACACGGATTTTGCGCAGTCGAACGGACCGGCCTGACTTGTCGCCGCGCCCCGTCCCCTCCAACGTGGGGCTCCTGTGCAACCAACGGTTCTCGAACCCGGTGTTTCGTCGATGAATTTCCGACGTTGGTTGCGGAGCGACCCAACGTTGGTTCCGGGGAAGCCAACGTTGGTTCGGGGCGCGCGCGAGTTGTCGCGCCTGCATGGAGACCTGAACGTGCTCATGTGGAAGCATCGGGGAATGTCCCAGAATGAACCCCGGATCGGCGTGACCCACCACGATCATGTCGTCGTCGCCGAACTGCAGGCCGGCCCTCACAACTTTGCATCGGTCGAGCTGATGCACGAACTCGGCGACGCGTTGCTGGCCGCCCAGCGAGACGGGGCCCGCTCGGCAGTCATCTGCTCGGAGGGGAAGTCGTTCTGCGCGGGCGCCCACTTCGGCGGCGGAACGGGTGAGCGGGCCGCTGGGTTCGGGGCTTTCGTCGCAACAGAGGATTCAACCCCGATCGGGCCGTTCTACGAAGCAGCCGTGCGATTGTTCCAGGTCGAGATTCCGATGGTTGCGGCGGTGCACGGTCCGGCTGTCGGCGCAGGGTTTGGCCTTGCGACAGCCTGCGACCTTCGAGTCAGTTGCCCCGAAGCGTTCATGGCGACGAACTTCGTGAGGCTGGGCATCCACCCGGGGTTCGGGATCTCGCTCACCCTGCCCGAACTCGTCGGCCCCGCACGTGCTGCCGACATCCTCCTCACTGGAAGGCGAATCGGGGGAGAAGAGGCGTTTGCTCTCGGTCTCGTCAACCGGCTCGTTCCAGCCGGCGAGGTGCGTGACACGGCCATTGCGTTGGCGCACGAGATTGCAGCAGCTGCGCCGCTCGCGGTTCAGAGCACCAGGGCAACGTTGCGCAAGTCGCTGTACGAGCGAGTGCGGGCGCAGCTGGCCCACGAGCGTGCAGTGCAGGATCGCCTCTCAGCGACCGCAGACGCCGAAGAGGGCATCGCCGCAATGTTGGAACGTCGCGACCCCACCTTCCACGGCCGATAAGGCGCAGCCGTTCCAGGGTCGCTCACTGCTTGAACGTCGCGACCCCACCTTCCACGGCCGATAAGGCGCAGCCGTTCCAGGGTCGATGGTCAGCGCGGCGAAAAGGGTGTCTGCAAGACGTTGAAACCGGTGGCGACTTCCCACACCGGATATGCGCCGGGCGGAGTGCGGCCCTTCAGCTTCGATGCCACACCGTTGCTCTCGAGGTCGGCACCGGTCGCCATGAAGGTGGCCATCGCATCGACAGAGTCCACGAATACCTCGGGAAGGCCCGGTAGGCGGTCAAGACGGTCGTTCCACTGCTGTTCCACGATCAGACGCGCCGCGGGCCCCTGGAACTGCAACATCGTCTCCTGCACCGAACCAACGGGTGGCCACGCGGTGAGGGATTGGTTGATGGCGCCGGACCCGGGGATCGGCGACGTCGGGAGGGAATAGACAGTGATGATCGCTTCAAGATGATCGTCGGGGTAGATGTAGTGGAACTGCCATTCGCCGGACCGGCCGCTGGAGTCGACGTCATCGCCGCTCAGCACCAGAAACAGTCGACGATTCGATGACACCGAGTGTGCAATCTGTTGGGCCTGGACGAAGGCCTCCATCGCGCTGATCGCCCGTGGAGGTGCAGCAAACGTGAACATACGATCACCCGGTGCGGGGGTCTCGACGACCGGTTCCTTGGATTTTCGGGTGAACAATGCCATGTGGTTTCAACTCCATCAGCGTCGACACGGTGGGCATCCGAGGCCCTGTGTTGAATTGCCTGATCCATCGGCGGGCCCAGGTCCCGGCTTGAGTGGTTTTCCTTGACGGAACGACAACCTGCCGGACAGGACCTCGATTCGCCGGAGTCGTCGCCGGCCTTTAATCTCGCAACTGTGAACACGCAACCACCCGCACCAGTTGTTGAGCGGGCAACCGGGACACGCATCGTGGTGGTCGGCGTGGGGCAGGTCCGCAGACGCCCGGCTCTTGACTCCGCGTCGATCTGGGACCCGCATGAACCTGCACAAATCATGGGCTTGGCCATCGCCGCCGCGGTGCGGGACTGCGAACGTTCAGGGGGCGGGTCGGCCGCAGCGCTCGCGCAGAGCGTTCACGCACTTGCGGTAGTCGACCCCATCTCGTGGGGATACGCAGACCTCGTCGGCACGACTGCGCGGTTCGCCGGTCTCAACCCGTCGATCGGCCTCACCTGGCCTCCTGGCGGCAATTCCCCAGGTGACCTGCTGCACGAACTAGCCGGGCGGTTCGCGTGCGGGGAGATTCAGGTCGCCGTCCTCACCGGAAGCGAGACGCTGTACTCGGTCCGCAGGGCGCGTAAGGAAGGGGTCGAACTCAAAGAACGTTGGACCCCGTTCGAAGGCCGTCGAGACTTCCTCAAGGGGCAACGCCCGATGACCACCACCGTGGAGGCCCGCCACGGTGTCACCGCACCGATCCACTGCTACCCACTCTTGGAGAACGCGATTCGGGCAGCATCGGGCCGGACAGTGGAGGCACACCAGCAATTCGTCGGTGCACTGATGAGTCGCAACGCAGCCGTCGCCTCCGTCAACCCACACGCATGGTTTCCCGAGGCACACACGGCCGACGAGATCACAACAGTCGGACCGGACAACCGCTGGGTGTGCTTCCCATACCCGAAGCTGATGAACGCCATCATGGAAGTTGACCAAGCCGCAGCCGTCGTGCTGATGTCACAGGACTACGCAGACCAACTCAACATTCCTCGTCGCAACCAGGTGCGGTTCCTGGGCGGTGGTTCGTGCCAGGACCCGTGGACACCAGCCGAACGCCCTGACCTTGCCCGGTCCGAAGGTATCAAGGCAGCGGCAGCGGTTGCGTATGAACACAGTGGGCTGTCGCTCGCCGATATCGACCTCATCGACCTGTATTCGTGTTTCCCGTCCGCAGTCCAACTCGGCATGGCCGCGATCGGAATCGGGGCCGACGATCCTCGTGGTGTCACCGTGGCCGGCGGCCTGGCCTACGCAGGCGGACCGGGCAACAGCTATTCGTTGCACTCGATGTGCGTCGCGGCCGAACGCATCCGAGCCGGCGAGGCACGCACGGCGTTGGTCACATCGTTGGGCATGGCTGCATCGAAGCACACCGTATCGATCTTCGGCGGCGGTGAGTCGGCACCCGACGCAGATGCGCTCGGCACCAAGACAGCGCTCACCGAACAGCAGTTGCACGGGCCGGAACTCGCCGACGAGACCTCGGGCGACGGGCGAGTCGTCTCGTATACAGCGGAATTCGATCGCTCCGGTTCAGCGGTCCGAACGATGTACATCGTCGACTTCGACGACGGCCGCCGCACCGTGGGTAACGGTCCGTGCGACAGCGCGGAGGTGCAACGGATGTTGCACAGCGAGCTCGTCGGGATGCGTGCGGCGGTCACCGCCGGGCGCGTGTCGGCAGACGGACCGGGCGAACCCAACCGCGTGGTGCTCATATGAGCCCCACGGGAAACGCTGCCGTCAGCAAGGCAGCGCTGACTGGGCTCACGATGGCAGACGTCGCACGTGGCACGGTGATCGATGCGGAGAGGGAAACCGTTTCGGTGGCACATGCCGTTGCCCCGCAGCGGCAGTACTCCGTCAACTCGTACGGCATCCGCATAGCCGTCCACGAGTGGGGTCACCCCGACAACCCGGTGGTCTTCCTCATCCACGGCGGGCTGGATTTCGCCCGGACCTACGACGTGTTCGCACCGATGTTGGCCGCTGGAGGGTGGCGCGTCGTGTCGTGGGATCAGCGGTGTCATGGGGACAGCGAATGGGCCTCGCTCACCAACTGGTCTGCGGACTTACGAGATGCCGCCGCAGTCATCGATCATGTCTCGCCGATGGCCGACGGGCCTGTTGCTGTCATCGGACACTCGAAAGGCGGAGCGATGACGCTGCGACTCGCCGAGGCGTGGCCGCACCGGTTCAGCAAGCTGGTCAACATCGACGGAATCCCGTCGAACTCGCCGCAGCCTGATGTCGTCGACGCGATGCAGACCCGCCTTGCATCCGGCGAGCTGAGCACGTGGCTGGACTTCCGCCAGATGGCGGGGAAGAAGGAGCGCAAGCCAGACACGCTTGAGGGGCTCGCACGTCGGCGCGCCCGGATGAACCCGCGCCTGGCGCACGAATGGCTCTGCTACCTGGTCAGCGTCGGCGCGTTCAAGAGCGACGACGGGTGGCGCTGGAAGATCGATCCGATGCTGCGTCCAGGAGGGTTCGGCCCGTGGCGTCCGGAATGGTCGCTGGAGGGTATGGCCCAGCTGTCTGTACCGCTCCTGGCCGTCCTCTGCGAAGAACAGGAACCGATGGGCTGGGCGACGCGCCCGCGCCATGTGCAGCGCTATCTGCCACAGGGAGCAGAACTGGTTGTTGCCCCCACCGGGCACTTCATACATATCGAGGCACCGGGCTGGGCGTCGTCACTGGTGCTCTCGTTCCTGGGCAGTCCGACATGACCGTCACCTTTCTGCAGCACGGACGCGTCAGCCTTGCGCTGCACCAGATGCGTATCGGGGCCGACGGTCAGCCGTCGCTGTTGCTCTTGCACGGGCTGGGTTCACGCACCCCAGAACATGTTCCCGCCCAGATCGACGCGGCGTGGACCGGACCCATCTACGGGCTCGATTTCACCGGCCATGGGCTGTCCGGCGTCCCGACGGGCGGTGGGTACTCGGCCGAATTGCTGATGGCCGACGCGGATTCGGCGTTGCGATCCATCGGCCCGGCCTTCCTGCTTGGTGCGGGTCTCGGTGGGTACGTCGCGTTGCTCACTGCTGGTGCGGCCCCGCAGCGAGTGCGCGGCATCGCCGTCATGGGTGGCACCGGCCTTTCCGGCGGAGGCACCAGGCCTGGCAGCGAGGTCATCGCCGTGCCTGCTGCGCGCGTCGACGGGTCCACCCCAGATCCCTTCGCGTTGCTGGAACTGGCCATGGACGTGCGTCCTCCGAACTACGTGGCGTCCTTCGTGCGCCGGTTCGTGGCTGACAACGGGTCCGATCAACCGGTCAGCGTCTGCACTGCCGCACGGCCGCCGTGGTTGGCCGCGGTTGTCGAAGAGTTCGGCGTCGGCGTGGTGTCGTTGGGCGAAGCTCTGGAATCCTTCGCACGATCAGACTGGCCGACGGGTGAGGTTCAGCCCTGACGGAACCGCTGCACGACCACGAGGCCGACGTCGGTGTGAATGACGGCCACACCAATCTGCGTGAAGCCAGAGTCGAGCAGGTTTGCACGGTGCGTGGGGCTGGCCATCAGAGCCAGGTGGATCGACGTCAGATCGTCCCCGCGCCCCAGGTTTTCACCCAGCTTCGACCACCGTCCGACCATGCCGGCACTGAGATCAGTCGAGTGGACCAACCTCCCCGAGGTCAGCGTTGCGGCATAGGCGGCCGCTGCTGCATCGAGTTCGGTAGTCCGGACGTAAGGTCGGCGCCGATTGCGGACCCTGTCGCGGTTCGTGGCCTCCACCATCGCGGAGGACAGCACCGGGTCGACGGCGACCTGTATTTCGCCCAGGACCTCGACGGGACGAGGTACACCGGACAAACCTGACCGTGCCTCGACCGCGCCCTCGAAGTCGGCGCCAAGGGTGGCAGCGCTGTGCAGCGTCGTGAGCCCGACGACGACCATCGAGACGGCCACATATCTGCCGACCAGGAGTCCAATGCGGCCCAGGCGAAACCCAGGACCCGCCGAACGACCAGATGGACCAGCCGATGCGCGAGCCGAACGAACTGAATGCTTCGGGGAAGTTGCAGTCATGGCGATTGCTTCGGCGCATGCTCGTTCAGCCTTGAATTTCCCTTCGCACCGTTCTGCTCAACGTGGAGAAACTTGGTGACCGGCAGTCAACCTGACGGTCCGAGCGGTCGATCACTGGACCGTGGGAATTGGCTCGCGGACGAAGGCGGCGGACGCCAATCGTCCTCAGGACTACAAGGATCGAACGTCATGGAAACCCCGGCCGTGGCTCGGCCGGTCGATCCGTCTCGCACTGGCGCTGGTCCCGATCGCCGCAGCCTTCGCCGTCACCCTGGTCCTCGGTCGGATCTTGTACCAGCCTTCCTGGTCCTTGATGATTCGGATTTTGTGGGGATTCGCGATGTTCATCGTGGGCTCTGTCGTGGGCACTGCGGTGGGGCAATGGGCCTCGCGCTTGGTGCCGTTGTCCAGCCTGTGCCAGATGAATCTCGCCTTCCCGGAGGAGGCTCCCTCGCGCCTGAAGATGGCGCTGCGCGTCGGAAACTCGGGCAACACCCAGGCCGTGCTCGATGACTTCCGCAACGGCCGGCTGGCGACTGACCCACAGTTGGCTGCCGAGCAGGTCCTCACGCTCGTCGAGATTCTCAACAACCACGACCGGCGCACGCGCGGCCACTCTGAACGAGTACGGGCGCTCAGCGACGTGATCGCCGAGGAGATGTGTCTGCCTGAAAAGGATCGAAGTCTGTTGCGGTGGGCATCGCTGCTGCACGACATCGGGAAGCTTTCCGTCCCTTCTGAGATCCTGAACAAGAAAGGCAAGCCCACAGAGGAAGAATGGAAGATCTTGCAGGGTCACCCTGCTGCGGGCCACTCTCGCATTGCTCCGTTGGCCGGCTGGCTGGGCGAGTGGGCGCTGTGCATCGAACAGCATCACGAGCGCTTTGACGGAACCGGGTATCCGCTGCGGTTGACCGGAGAGCAGATGCCGATCGGCTCGCGGATCGTCGCCGTGGCTGATGCGTTCGAGGTCATGACGGCGTCCCGTTCGTACAAGAAGCCCATGTCGTACGACGATGCTCGGGCCGAATTGGCGCGTTGCGCGGGAACGCACTTCGATCCGAAGGTCGTTCGGGCGTTTCTCAACGTCGGGTACAAAGACTCTCGGCTTTCCAAGGGGTTCCTCTCGTCCATCACCGGTGAACTTGCTTCCGGCAACGGCGCAATCGCAAAGGTTGTTGCCCGGGTCGTGGAGAACGGCATCACCGCATCACCCAGTGCGTTGCTGGGAGCCAGCGCTGCAAAGGCCGGTGTGTTCGCCGCAGCGCTGAGCGTTGCTTCGGCAAGCGGTGTTCCAATCGTCTCGTTCGACAATGCGGTCGATGCGACGGTGTTGGCAGACCAGGCCGCGACCGTCGAATCGACGACGGTTCCGTCGACACTCCCACCGCCGTCGCAGACAACTGTTGTGGTCTCCGGCACGAAGCCAGCCGCCCTCGCCCTGATCGACGAGACCGTGCCGTCAGCCGACAGTGCGCCAACCAGCGTTCCGGCTCAGTCCACGGTGGTTTCTTCACCTTCCCCGACGGTCACCGTGATTTCGACGGTTCCATCGAACATCGCTTCGACAACTATCGGGCTGTTTGCTGACGTCAACGCGCCGATAGCCTCGACGGTTCGTGCAGTCGCTACCAACCCGCCTGATGGTGTGACAGGACAACCTGGCGCAACTGCCGCGACGACTCGCTCGGTGGCGACGATCGCGCCCACGATCACCCCGACGATTGCGCCGACGACGCGGCTTGTCACCACGACACGATTTCCCACGACGACACGCGCAACGACGAGCAGTCCACCTACTCGACCCGTCACGTCGTCAACGACTTCTGAGCCGACCACCACCGAGGTGGTGACCGCGGTGCCAACCACGCAGGCGGCTCCTGTCACGCCCGCCCCTGTCGCTACCGTTCCACCACCAGTCGCTACCGTTCCACCAACCTCCCGCCCGGCCACGACGACATCGACTTCGACGATTCCGCTGTCCACCACGACAACAACGACGCTGCCGACCACAACGACCGCGACAACGGCGACCCTGCCCGCAACAACGACCACGACGACGCTACCGACGACTACTTCGACCACGACGACCACCACGTCGCTACCGACGACTACTTCGACCACGACGACCACCACGTCGCTACCGACGACTACTT
>JANNBN010000071.1:0-54830 GCA_031385545.1 Acidimicrobiia bacterium
GGTGGGGGGGCGCACGCGGTTGTTATTTGGTGTACCTCCTATCCCCCCTAACGGCCGGGGGGGGCCGGGGGGCCCCCCCGACACTTCAGCGGAAACCGAAACGATCAGCCGAGGCCGAGCTTCTGGTTGATCGTTGCCTGCGCTTCTTCCGCGGCCTTCTTCGGGTCTTTGCCGCCGGCCACGCCAAGGAAAGCATCTTCCACTGCGTTGCGAACGTCGAGGTTGAGGAACTGGAAACGCGGCGCCAGGAACACACGCTTCTGTGCCCATACTCCGGTGTCCTGGAGCTCCTTCTTGGTGTACTTCACACCGTTGACCGTGGAGTGCTGCGAGGTGCCGTTGGCGTACTTCTGCGCGTTTTCAGCCTGACTGAGCCAGTCGACGAACTTGATGGCAGCAGCCTGCTTCTTGGCGTCTTTCTGACGGGCGTTCACACCGACGATGAACGTTGCGTTGTAGATGCCCTCCCACTTTGCCGTGGTGCCGACCTCGTTGGTGAGCGGCACGTACAGCTGAAAGTTGAGCTTGGGGTTGAGACGGAGCGCAGGGCCCATGGAGAAGGTCCCTGTTGCGAGCATCAGGGCCTTTTCCGATGCGAAGTCAGCAAGCGCTCCATCGTCCTTGGTCGCAAGCGCGTTGTCCTGGAAGCAGTCCTCGGAGACTTCCTTGAACTGCTGCAGCGTGCGGACCATCCAGAAGTCGGTCGCCTTTGCCTTGCCTGTGTCGATGAGCTCGAACGCGTTGTCTGACGGCATGTTGTTCATGACCATGCCGTTCATCGAGAGCTGCCCAGCGTTACCGCGGATGCCACCTGGCCATGCGATGGGGATGATGCCCTTCGCCTTGACGGACTGGCAGAAGCGCTGCAGATCGTTGACGTTGGTTGGCAGGGTGAGGTTGAGCCGGTTCAGCAGGTCGACGTTGACCAACGGCATGTTGAACACCAGCTGATACGGCAGGCCGAGTTGCTTGTTGTCGAACCGGCCGGGGGCAATGAGGTTGGGGTTGTAGTTCTTCACGAACGGCTGGTTGGACAGATCAGCGAACACGCTGCCGCCGTTGGCCTTGGCCATGCCGAAGAACTGCGAACCGCGGAAGGCTGTGAACACGTCGGCAGGCTTGCCGTCGAGGATGTCCTGCAGTGCCTGGTTCTGATAGTCGGTCGAGTTCTTGATGGACTGCTCGACCTCGATGCCGGTCTTCGCAGTGAAGCTCTTGATGATGTCGGCGATGACGTCCTTGTCTTCTGCGCGCCAGTGGAAGAACGTGATCTTCGTACCCTTGAGGTCGTCGGCAGCAGCTCCCTCGTTGCTGCCGCCGCCGGCCTGAACCGCCGCAACCGTGGACGCAGTCACCGTGACCTGCCGCCACACGAACTTGCTGCCCTCCTTCTTGCAGATCAGCGTGCCGATCGTCTTGTTGACCTGCTTCTTCTGACACGATCCGCCGACCTTGGCGGCCTGTGCAAAGGCAGTGGGCGCAAGCAGTCCGACGAACAGGGATCCGACGGCCGTTGCCGCGAGCAACCTGTGTTTCATTGATGTTTCTCCTGTGTGGGTGGTTCTTGGACTGTAGCGGCTGCGACGTCCGTCACAGAGGCTGGCCGCGAGGATTCGGTGCGTCAGAGCAGCTTCAGAGCAATTCGTCGATGTCGATCGGCCGCCGCTCGGTGATGGACCGGTGCGCCGCCCGTCCCACCACCACCGACCACAACCCGTCCTCGACCTTGACCCCAGGCGCAGATCCAGACCGGATGGCATCTGCGAACGCCAGGTGCTCGAGGTAGGACGATCCGTGATGGAACCCGCCGTGTCTGACACGCGGATCGTGCGCAGCATCGATCTCGGTGATCTCGCCGGGCTGCGGATAGCCGTTGCGCAACGGCGCACGACGGCCCACTCGAACAAGTCCGCTCGGCACGAACGCCTCGACCTTGCCTGCCGAGCCGACGGCGCACAGTTCCTGTTCGTTGACTCCGGCTTCGGCGAACATGCACAGGTCCAGCATTGTTCGCACGCCGTTGGAGTACTCCACGATGACGTATGCGTTATCCAGTACGTCCGGAGTGTCGCCTGCTGGGTTCCCGGGGTAACGCTCGTCGAGATGATTCACGTTCTGCGCGCCACTGGCCATGACGCGCGTCGGTCTGGCTCCCGGTGATGCTGCCGACACCGCAAGGTTCATCAGATCGAAGAAATGGCAGCATTTCTCGACGAGGGTGCCGCCGGTGTTGATGCTGAATCGGTTCCAGTCACCCACCTTCGGAAGAAACGGAAACCGGTGCTCGCGGATGGCCAGCATATGCAGGTGGCCGGCATTTGGCAGCTCGGCCAGGAATCGGGCGACCGGTGGCATGAACCGGTATTCCAGGCCGACCCACACGATGCCGCGATGAAGCGCCGAACGCTCGGCGATGCGCCTGGCGTCGGCGACGGTGGTAGCGAGCGGCTTCTCCACGAGCACGTGGAGGTCGGGGTAGCCGTCGAACACCTGATCAAGAACATCTGCGTGGGTGAAGTTCGGAGTGGCAACAACGACCGCATCGCACAGACCACTGGCCAGAAGCTCAGCGGCATCGGCGAAGACGGCGGGTGGATCGCCCGCCTGGCCGGCCGGCGCAACACCCTCGTCGGCATGTCTTGACCCGCCGGAGAACACATACTCCCCGCGCAGGTCGGCCAACGAGTTCTGGATGCTCTTCGGGTTGGGATCGGCGAGGGCAGTGACGACAACATCGGCGCGGTCGACGTTCCGATCGACGTTCCGATCGACGTTCCGATCGATGTTCCGATCGATGTTCAGGGCCATCAGGTTCCTGATGTGCTCGCGGCCCATCATCCCCGCGCCGATGACGCCGTAGCGAAGTTTCTCCATGAGCTGCGACGGTAGCCTCACCTCGTGATCACTCGTCAACTCGGAAACACAGACATCGAGGTCGGAGCCATCGCGTTCGGCTGCTGGCGGTTTGCCGGCACCGACGTTGCGACCGCCCAGGCCCGAATCGAGGCAGCGCTGGAAGCGGGCATGACGCTTGTCGACACCGCGGATGTGTACGGGCTCGACAACGACGCCCCGTGGGGCGCTGCCGAGGACCTCCTCGGCAAGGTGTTCGCCCACGCTCCCGAGCTACGCAACCGCATGGTGCTCGCCACCAAGGGCGGCATCCACCTCGGTCCCCAGCACGCTGGCCGCGCGGGCCTCGGCGTCCCGTACGAATCTGGTGGCGAATGGATCACCCATGCATGCGACCAATCACTGCGGCGGCTCAACACCGACGTCATCGATCTCTACCAGATCCACCGGCCAGACCTCCTGGCACACCCGGCCGACGTTGCTGCCACGCTGGTGTCGCTGGTGGAGTCCGGCAAAGTGCGCCACATCGGCGTGTCGAACTACTCGGCAGCGCAGCTTGCCGCGCTGATGGCACACCTCGAGATTCCCTTGGTCTCGGTTCAGCCCGAGTTCTCCATCGCCCACTTGGATCCGATCGACGACGGCGTGTTCGACCTGGCCATGACGCATGGGCTCACTCCACTCGCATGGAGCCCGCTCGCGGGTGGTCGGCTGGTCGAACCCGCGTCGCGTGGCGCCAACCCTGACGACGCCCGCATCGCGACGATTCACGCCGTGATGGACGACCTGGCCAACGAGCACGGCACCGACCGCACCGGTGTCGCGCTTGCGTTCGTGCTGGCTCACCCAGCCGGCGTGATCCCCATCATTGGCACCGGCAACCTGGACCGCATCAAGCAATCCGCAGCAGCAGCAGACATCAAGCTGACGAAGGCCGATTGCTACCGGCTCATCGCCGCAAGCGGCCGGACACTCCCATGAGTGTCGAGGTGGCGTGGTTCGCTGCCCTCTGCGACGACGACTACGAGTTCCTCGGCGTTCCGGACCCGGCACTGCGTAGCACCTTCCAGCATTGCGGCGACATCGCACGCCGCGCCGAAGGGCACGGGTTCGACAACATCCTGTTGCCATCGGGGTACGACCTTGGGATCGACTCGAACGCGTTCGCTGCCGGCATTGCCACACAGACGAGCAGCATCAACCTGCTGTTGGCCATCCGGTGTGCCGAACTGTGGCCGCCGCAGTTGGCGCGCCAGCTCGCAACCATCGATCAGATGGCAGGTGGCCGTCTGACCATCAACATCATCTCCTCAGACCTTCCCGGCGCACCGCTGGCCAGCGCTCCTCGCTACGCCCGCTCGACCGAGGTGATGAAAATTCTGCGAACGCTGCTCAACGGCGAGCGGGTCGACCACGATGGCGAGTTCTACCAGCTGCATGTCGACCCACCCCGGGCCAGCACGGTTCGCGGCACCTGCCCGCCGTTCTACTTCGGAGGCCTTTCGGAAGACGCCCGCAACTGCGCGGCAGAAGCCGCCGACGTCTACCTGATGTGGCCCGACACCATTCCGAACGTCACGCAGATGATGGCCGACATGGCCGCTCGGGCAGCTGGCTTCAACCGGACGCTCACGTTCGGCTATCGCGTGCACGTCGTGGTGAGGGAAACCGAGTCTCTGGCACGCGACGCCGCTGATCGCCTCCTGTCCAAGCTCGACGATTCGGCAGGAGCGGCAATCCGGGCGAAGAGCCTCGACTCGACGTCTGCCGGGGTACGACGGCAGGCCGAGCTTCGCGATGCGGCTGACGCCAACGAGGGATACGTCGAAGCGAACCTGTGGACCGGAATCGGCCGCGCCCGATCAGGGTGCGGGGCCGCAATCGTGGGCGACCCCGATCAGGTTCTTGCGAAGCTGAAGACCTACGAGGAAATGGGCATCAAGGCGCTCATCCTGTCCGGGTACCCGCACCTCGACGAGTGCGATTTGTTCGCTCGGTATGTGCTGCCCGATGTCGACCATGGAAAGCTGCATGCATGAGCCCTGCAGTTTCAGAGTCGTCAACCTTGCACTGGCACAACACCGACGTCGAGGTGCATAAGGTCGTCGTTGGGCCGTACGACAACAACGTCTTCACGGTCCGGTGTCGTGCCACGGGCGACGCGATGCTCATCGATGCTGCCAACGAGCACGAACAACTGCTCGCGCTGTGCCGGGACCTGGGCGTGCGCAAGGTGGTCGAGACCCACGGGCACTGGGATCACATCCAGGCGGTACCGCAGATCCGCGACGCCGGGTATTTGGTAGCCGTCACTGCAGCTGACGCAGCCCGTTTGCCCAGCTACGACCTGATCCTGGAGGACGACGAGGTGCTGGAGATCGGCCGCCTCCGCATCCGCACGATCCTGACGCCCGGCCACACCGAAGGGTCGATCTGCTTCCAGGTCGAAGGGACTCCGCTGCTGTTCAGCGGCGACACGCTGTTCCCGGGCGGGCCGGGCGCAACGAAGTTCGAAGGCAGCGACTTCCCGACGATCATCACGTCGATCGAGTCGCGCCTGTTCACGTTGTCGGCTGACCTCATCGTGCTGCCTGGCCACGGTGTCGACACCACGATCGGAACCGAACGCCCGCACCTGCAGGAGTGGGTCGACCGGGGCTGGTAACCGCTCCCGGCAGGACGCGGAACAACGGC
The DNA here is from genome assembly GCA_031385545.1 of Acidimicrobiia bacterium. Lineage (GTDB taxonomy): Bacteria > Actinomycetota > Acidimicrobiia > Acidimicrobiales > JANYDT01 > JANNBN01. Next base: position 5,548 of record JANNBN010000071.1, read on the forward strand.
CCGACGGCCGCTGTTCCGAGCAAGGATCAGTTCAGCTGGCTTCGGCCATGTCGCCGGCTTGTGCGGGGCGACGACGCGCGGCCCGACGGTTGTCAGCGCGCCACTGACGGCGTAGCACCCGGCGCTCGTCTTCCGTGGTGCCGCCCCACACGCCGTATTCCTGGTTGGTGGTGACAGCGAACTCGAGACACTGACCCTTGGCCGGGCATCCCGCGCAGTGTGACTTGGCGAGGGTGATCTGTTCGACCGCCTGGCCGGTGACACCGACGGGGAAAAAGATCTCGGGGTTGAGGTCCCGGCAGACGGCGTCGACGCGCCAGTCCAGATCGTTCCAGCGCTCGTGAAGCATTGTGAGCATCAGTGTTCTCCCTGCCGGTTCTCCGGCGTGTGTGGTGACGGTGATGTGAAAAGTGATGGTGAAAAGTGATGATTTATGGTGCGCAATTGCGGATGAAGCTGATCGGGTCTGGGTGTAGCCGGAGTCATGACGCTCCTCGAAATTCTTCACGCAAGGTGATGAACTTTCAGGTACTCGAAATTTCACTTTCGGCTCGGTCCGCACTTTACCGAGCGGTCAAGTTCTGTGGAAGAGCCTCCTCGGAGCATCGTCTGGACAGATGATAACCATCTCTCGAAGCGACCGAAACCGACACGGATCACAGAATCGGACCTGCCAAGATCCGCCGATGGATCACCGCTGGCCGGTCGCTCCGAGCTGAGTCCGCGTGTGGACTATGGGTGCAGAGCAGCTGCCGCACGCTGAGCCTCGGCAACAGCGTCGGCCACGAGATCAAGTCCCGCGTCCCAGAACTCGGGGTCGGACAGATCACACCCGACTGTTGCTGCAAGCCGCTCCGGCGAAACGGACCCGCCCAACGCAAGCATCTGCTCGTAGCTGTTGACGAACGACCGTCCGGCATCGAGGTATCGCTTGTAGACCGACAGCGCCAGCAATTGACCGAACGCGTAGGCGTACACGTAGCCGGGGACGTGGATGAAGTGAGGAACGTAGCTCCACCAGGTTCGATACCCGGGAGTGATCTCGACGGTGTCGCCCAGCAACTCCTCCTGCGTGGCCTGCCAGTGGCCGTTGAAGGTCTCGATGCTCAGCTCACCGTCGGTGCGGCGGGCGTGATGGCACCGGTCTTCGAACTTCCACATCGCAACCTGGCGGAACACGGTGGCGATATGGCCCTGCACGTGCTCAGCCAGCAGCGCAAGACGCTCAGCCGGATCAGTACTCACCTGGAGTAGGCGGCCGAACGTGACCTCTTCGGCGAAGACCGATGCGGTCTCAGCGACCGTCAGCGGAACGCCGTGGTGGTAGATGCCCTGCTGACGCGAGAGCTCGAAGTGCACACCGTGGCCCATCTCGTGTGCAAGCGTCAGCACGTCGTGACGGGTACCTGTGTAGTTGACAAAGATGTGCGAGTGCGTTGACGGCACGTTGGGCGAACAGTAGGCACCGCCCCGCTTGCCCTCGGTTACGGGGGCATGCACCCGCTTGTCGCGGAAGAACGCTGCGGCATGGGTGGCCATCGTCGGCGAGAACGACGCGAACGCACCCACCACTTCGTGCGCCGCATCGTTCCAGTCGATGGACGGTTCGTCGTGGCCTGCGAGCGGGGCAAACCGGTCGTAGTCCGCAAGCCGATCCAGGCCGAGAAGATCGGCTTTCGTGCGGTACCACGAGCGGGCGATTTCGAACCGGTTGGAAACCGCTTCGATAAGCGCGCGTACAGACTCGTCAGATGCCTGGTTGGCCAGGTTGCGGGCGCTGATCCACGTGGGATACCCGCGCAGCTTGTCTTCGTGCGCCTTGTCAGCCATCAACGTGTTGTAGATGTACGACCGGGTCCGGAGTCCTGGCGCCAACGCGTCTGTGAACGCCTCTGCTGCAACACGCCGGCGATTGCGATCCGCGCTCATCAGGTGCGTGAACACCAACTCGTAGGGCATGGGGCCATCGCCGAGGTCGCCCAGATCAACCGTCAGTGGACCGAGTTGCTCGTCGTACAGGCGCGTCCACGCCGAGGCACCGGTGACGGACTTCTCGGCAAGCAGGCGCTCCTCGACCTCGGTCAGGAGATACCGACGAGCGGCGCGGACGGTCTGTAGGTGGTAGCCGCAGAACGCGAGCTGCTCATCAGCGAGCAACGGCTCGGCGTGTTCATCGGAGACTGCCGCCCATTCGAGGTCGATGAACCGCATGCGGTTGGCGATATCGGTCGATCGCTCGGTGATCGAGGCGACCAACGCCCCCTTCGCCTCGTCGATCGAGTCAGTGGATGCGTCGAGTTGAGCAAAGGACCCGACCCGGCCGAGCAAGTCGTGGACGCGGCCGCCGAGCACCATGAGTTCGGCCAGCGCCACTGCGTCGAGTTCGCCGACCCGCCCGCGTTGCAGATCCGCGTCGTCGGCCAGCCGCTCTGCACGGTCCAGCAGTCGGTGCAGGCTCACACCGGGAGCGGCTGTTGTATCGAACGGGCGTAGGTCTTCGGGTGAATCGTCGACGAGCGGCCGCAAGTCCCACAGGGTCGCGTCCAACTGCATCGGGTCGAGGGTGAAATCAGGCCGGGAGTTCTGAAGATCGGTCACGCGTCCGAGGTTACGGGACTGCCGCAGCCGATCTCATCCAGGTGCGCCTGGACGGGGCGCAGCGCCTGCGCTGTGTCAGAACGGCAGAGCACGCCGGTAGCATCGGGACATGGACGAGGGCGCAGACGACCCGGGTACTTCGGCTTCAGGCGCAGGCTCGCACCCGTCTGGCCAGCAGTCGGGCCAGGGCCTGGGCCAGCAGTTCGGCCAACCGTTCGGCAAGCAGTTCGTGCATCGATCATTGGCAGGCAAGCTGCTGCTCAGCCCGCCATGGATGGACGACCCCAACTTTTCTCGATCAGTGGTGTTGCTGCTTGCCCACACCGAAGACGGAGCTTTCGGCGTGGTACTCAACGATGAGTCCACGACCGGCGTCGAAACCATTGCCGACGTCGTCGGCCCGGCCTGGGCTGCAATGCTTGCGCCTCCGGAGTCGATCTTCGTCGGAGGGCCATGTCAGACATCGTCGGTGATTGCGCTCGGCATGATCGACCGGTCGAAAACGGACGAAGCCGGACCGACTGAAGGACCCGAAGCCAGCACGCACGAAATCGTCGTGGTCGACCTCAATCAAGACGCCCCACAGTCCCAGATCACCCGCATCCGCCTGTTCGCCGGCTACGCCGGCTGGGCGCCTATGCAGCTCGAGTTTGAGCTTGCGCGCAACGGATGGTTCGTGGCCGAGGCCCTCGTTGGGGACGGCCTCACCGACAACCCCGAAGAACTGTGGATCGCAATCATGGCGCGCAACGGCAATCCTTATGCGCGCATACCGGTTGATCCCACGTTGAACTGACCCAGGTGATCTTGGCCCCGAGCCGAACAGTCTTCAGTCAGGGAACCGACGTCTCCGTCGATGTCTGAACAGGAAAGACGTCGGTCCCCACCACGTATTGGGCGGTGAACCCGACATGGTCACTGCCAGGGATAACCACGTCGCGCAGCGATACCGGTGCGATGGGACCACTGAAAAACGCGTGGTCCAGCCGCATGAACCTTGGCACCAAACCCATTTCGCGTGGCCACGAAGCTGACAGCCCGAAGCCCATGGCCTCGTGCGTGTCGCGGATCCCATTGTCGAACAACTGACCGGTCACCGGGAGCCATCTGCTGCCGTTGAAATCACCCGCCATGATCAGCGGCGTTCCGCCGATGAGGGTCTTCTCCGACCGGGAGCGGAGCACTTCGTCCTGCAGGATGCGAACAGTGTTGACGAACGCCGTATCTGCGCCGCGAACCGTGAGCGGCACGGGGTGTGCGCCGATGACGCGCACCACCGTGCCACCCTGCAAGGCCACATCGACCGCAAGCAGCGGGCACCCAGGGCCGGCCGAACCGGCGACTTGAATCTGCCGGGGCTGCGAAGCGAACGGCAGGCGCGAGAACAAAACCGTCCGCCATGTCCCTTCGGCGCCGTTGTCGGCAAAGTACGGGTATGCGTTCAGCGCACCGGACCGGCGCAGGGAAGCCTCGATCGGTTTTGTCAGCTCATGGAAGATCAACACGTCCGCCTGCTGGGACTGAACTTCGGAACGAACTTCGGACTGAACCTGGGACTGAACTTCGGACTGAACCTGGGCTCGAACTTGCGCGGTGAAGTCCGTTTCGTTGTCGACATACACGTTGGCCGAGAAGACCGTCAGACGGCGGCCGGCGCTGCCCGCAGAAGCGGCGAGCCGGGACGACGGAGAGGACCGAACAGCCGGATACAGCGAGAACACGTAGATCACGCACAGCATCAACGACAGTGCAAATCGAATGGGATGTCCCCGCCAGGCCGTCATGGCCAGAGCGAACCAAACAGGTAACAGTGTCAACGGAAGTGCGGCGTGGGCCAGCACCGCATACGTCGACCCACGCCAGCCAATAAGCCTGGTAAACACGAGCAACGCACCCGCCACCATGATGATCGCCGCAAGCACGTCGGCAAGCGACGCGATGATCGAGGTTTCCGCCGAATCGTCTGTCATGCCTCTGCGGCGAACGGAGATGGGCACAATCTCATCAGTCTTGCGCGACGCGGCTCCCAGCAACGTGACCGTCGGCAGAAACCTGCACCGCAACCACAGCCCGTCTCAGGGCGTCGGGGGCTGGGTCAGGGTTGCGTCAGGGTTTGGGGTCAGGGTTTGCCGGGGAGGACCGGAGCGACGCTGCAGGACCCCTGGGATAGTGTCCGAGATGTGACGAGTTCGGCAGGAGCAAGGCGGTTCCGCGACACCCCCGCCAGGCTGGCGTTCCAGCGCAACTTCCTGGCAGCGCTCATCATCGCGTGGGCGTTGAGCACCATCGGCGTGCTGGGCCTCGTCCGATCAAGCTCGACCCGGGTCAGGAAGGCCGCAGACCAAGTGGTGCTGGTTCAAGAGACCAAGGTGCAACTCACCCGCGCTGATTCACTGGCAACGTCGGGCTATCTCACCGGTGGCCTGCAAAGCGACCAGGCGTTGGCTGCGTTCGCATCGGACATGGCCGCGGCAAACGCTGGGCTGGCTGCAATCTCGCGCGGTGTCGGCGGGGCCACCCTGGCTGGCACGCCGAACGCACCGAATGCTTTGGACGCGTCGACCGACCGGAACACCGAGGTCGGAGAAGCCAACGTGTTCTCGCTGATCAACTCGTACATCACCGATGTCACAGCGGCGCAGGCCAACAACCGGCAGGGTTGGCCAGTTGGTGCCACCTACCAGAAGACGGCATCTGCAAACCTGCGAACGAGGATTCTCCCCAGGCTTGACCTGGTCGATGACCAGGCACGGCAGAGCCTCGTTGACGCCGGCAGACGATTGGGTTGGTCATGGGCTGTTCAGGCGCTGTTCGCGCTCCTGGTTATCATCCCATTGGGGCTGGCGCTTGCCACCCTCGCCGTGCGCACCAATCGCTTGCTGAACGTGCCGATACTCCTTGGCTTTGCAGTGTCGTTCGCCGCGTTTCTTCTGGCCACTTCGATCGCGGGCACCAGCAGGACCGATGGGCTGCGCGGAATTCGCACCACGTTCCGCTTTCAAGATCTTTCCGGACAGGCCCGGGTCGCTGCCTACAACGCGAAATCGGCCGAGGCGCTCACGCTGATCTCACGCGGCAGCGGACAGCCGTACGAAGTGCAATGGCGGCAGAACATGTCAGATCTCGATGCGGTCGTTGCCACGGACTTCCTCATGCGTTCCGACCCGAAAGTTGCCGAAACTGTCGCCGCGTACCGGGCCAGTCACATCGAGGTCCGAAGGCTCGACGACTCCGGCGATTGGGACTCCGCACGGCGCGTCGTGCTTGCTCCGAGCGGCACCGTGTCAGCGCCGTCGTTCCAAGCCCTCGATGAAGCGATTCGACCCACCTTCTCGGGGTCCGTCATCGACCGGCAGGTCGGTCGTGACATCACGATCGCCCAACTCGCCGTCGGGTTTGCATCGCTCGTTGCCGCTGCGCTGGTTCGAGCGGGCTTTGCACAACGACTGAAGGAATACCAATGACCTCGGCCGCTCCGGGGCCCGCGACCAGCTCCAATGGCGTACTCCGCTCCGCCGGGCGTTGGAAACTCGCTGCGGTGGCAGCAACCGCTCTCGTGCTCGCATGGAGCCTCGGGCAATCCGGCCGACAAGTCCTCGGAACGAATGAAGTGCCGGTCATCAACGGTCTTCCGCCAGACTCCCTGCCGTCACCGCCCCCGGCACCAACACCCAACGAAGACTGTCGTGGATTTGATGCGCGGGCCTCGTACCCGGCGAGCGCAACGCCACAGCCGTCACCGGCCGTCGAGCGCATCCGACAACGGGGCAAGCTGGTGGCCGGAGTCAGCGCGGACACGCTGCTGTTCGGCGCGCGCGATTCGCTGACAGGACAACTGCAGGGCCTCGACGTCGATCTGGTCCGCCAGCTCGCAATCACCATCTTCGGGAATAACAGCGCCGACCAGCACGTGCAGTTCCGCGTCATTACGTACGCGGATCGAATTCCGCTGCTCGAATCGGGTGCCGTCGACGTGGTGGCGCACACCATGACCATCAACTGCGCCCGCTGGAACCGGATCGCGTTCTCGTCGGAGTACTACAGCGCCGGACAGCAGCTCCTGGTCAAGAGCGACGCCAAAGAGAAGGAGATCGAAGAACTGCCAAAGGGCTCACGTGTCTGTGTGCCATCCGGTGGCACCAGCGTCGAGAACCTGGCGAAGTTCACCGACAACGCGTTCGTGGCTGTCCCGGTGGACGACATCACGCAGTGCCTCGTGCTGATGCAACAGGGCGGCGCCGACGCCGTGCTCTCCGACGACACAGTTGTCAAGGGAATGGCACGCCAAGACCCGTACGTCAAAGTGATCGGACGGTTCCTGTCCGAAGAGCCGTACGGAATGGGGTTCAACGCACAGGACACCGACCTGGTGCAGGTCGTGAACGCCATGCTCGACGCAATCCGTACCGACGGCACCTTCGACACCCTGCGGCTGAAGAACGGACTCCCCACCGACATCGCCCCGCCCACACCCGACACTGGGCGCCGGCTCCCAACCGCGTGACCTCGCCCTGTCTCATGACGGAACCACCACATCCCCAGCCCCCAGCCCTTCCGGCCACGGGAACCCAGCTGCCGCCCGAGCGAACCGAGGCGGTCGTCACTGCGTTCCGCAGGTGGTCGGCCGGAACTGGTGCCCGCCTGCTCGACCTTGACGGGTTGCTCGGCTCGCTGTCGAACGAAGCGCATCGGGACCACACGCTTGCGTTCGTTCTGTGGCAGGCCACCGACTCAGCTATCAACGCTGCGAACGACTTGCAGGTGGGCACCGCCGACCAGCGGCTTGCCCCGCTCCGCAGACCCGTCTTCGGCGCAGACGGGATGCAACTCGCCGGCAACGTGTTCGAAGCGTGCACAGTCATCAGTGCACTTATCGATGCGACACAATCGCGCATCGACACACATTCCAGCGCCCTCGCAGCCACCGCTGGAATATCAGCAGACCTTGCTGCGGCAGCATCGCTGGTGAAGGGGCTGTCCATGAGCGCCTCGCTCCATCGGCGATTGCTCGACCAGTCCGTCGACCCCGGCGTCACCGCAGATCCGGTACAGGTTTCGTCACTGGCTCGGCAGGCGTCCGCGTTGCGACGCGAGCTTGAATCGGCCGAGCAGGAACGCGTGCACATGTTGGCAGCGCATGTGGTCGATCGTCAAAAGGTCACCGAGCTCCGTACCTTGGCTGCTGAAGCCACTCAGGCGGCAGCAGCCGGTGCCGAGAAGATTCGCGGGCTTCCACCACGCGGCATCGTGGCGGTCGACGCGCTCGGCGACGCGCCTGACCTCACTGCCATGGACGATGCGCCGTGGCCGGCCACACGCAACCTGCTCGCCGAGCGGGCGAGCAAACTGCGACGTGCTGAAACTTCGCTCAGGCAGGTCATCGCCGCGAATCGAGCAGCGCTTGCCGAGCGGAACGAACTCCGGCAGGTCGTCGACGCGTTCCGCGCCAAAGCAATGGCAGCCCGTATCGGTGAAGTCCCAGCCGTGAACCAGACGTACCAGTCGGCGCGTCAGCTGCTGTGGACTGCACCCACCGACCTTGCACTTGCGCGTGCGGCCGTTGACGCATACCAACGAGTAGTAAGTGAGAATACCGTGTTGGAAAAGACGGTCGGTCCAGCAACTCCGGAGGTGCATCGATGAGCCCATCCACCGCACCAACGGTCCGCTGTTCCCAGCCTGGCTGCGCCGGCACCATCGACAGCGGCTACTGCGATACCTGCGGCATCGCCCCGACGAGCAGTGCAGCACCGACCAGCGCCACCACCGGCGTGTCTCCAGGGTCTTCGGTCATCTCCGGGGCGGGCGGGTCGACGCGATCAACGGCGGCCACCGGATCCATCGCCCGTTCCATGCGACAAAGCAGTCAGACCACCGCAAGCACCACGGTGCTGGGCACCGCCGCGTTCGGCACCGCTCGGTCTGCTCCCGGTGCACCGACCAGCGTCAGAACCCGACGAATAGGCGCGACCGCCGACAGGTCGAGGCTGGGCGTCGGCCTGGTCAACATCCCCACGGCGCCCGATTCCGACCCCGTTGCCGCCGTCATTCCCAGTGCACAGGTCAGCGAAGCGAAGCGATTCTGTTCCACCTGCAACAAACCCGTTGGCCGAGGCCGGGACGGCCAGACGGGCCGAGTAAAAGGGTTCTGTCCGGCATGCGGCGCAGCGTTCGACTTCGCGCCGCGGCTCTCCCCTGGCACCCTGCTCGGATCGCAGTACGAGGTGGTCGGCCCCATCGCGCACGGCGGCATGGGTTGGATCTACCTCGGCCGCGACCGTAACCTCTCCGGGCGGTTCGTGGTCATCAAAGGTCTGGTCAACGCAGCCGACAAGGACCTGCAGCAGGCCGTCATCACCGAGAAGGGATTCCTGGCCGAGGTGAGCCACCCGCTCATCGTCGAAGTGTTCAACTTCGTCGGCCACGAAGGCGTCAACTACATCGTCATGGAGTACGTGGGCGGCAAGACGCTCAACGATCTGCTCAAGGCTCGCATCAACGCCAACAACGGCGTGTACGCGCCGCTCCCTCTTGACCAGGCGATCGCGTTCATCGTCGAGGTCCTTCCTGCATTCACGTACTTGCACAACAAGGGCTTGATCTATTGCGACTTCAAACCGGCGAACCTCATGCAGGTGGGCGATGGCGTGAAGCTCATCGACCTCGGCGGCGTCCGTCGCATCGAGGACCAGGACAGCGCGCTCTACGGGACGGTGGGGTTCCAGGCCCCCGAGGTACCTGAGCGAGGAGCATCGGTGGCGTCGGACATCTACACCGTCGCTCGGACGCTCGCTGTGCTCACGTTCGAGTTCCGCGGGTACCAGAGCACCTTCGTCGACACAATTCCTGACCCGTCGTCGGTCGCGCTGTTCGCCGAGCACGACTCGTACTACCGCCTGCTGCTCAAGGCGATGGCACCGCAGCCCCAGGACCGCTTCCAGACGGCCGAAGAGTTGCGTGAACAGCTCATCGGCGTGCTGCGTGAAGTTGTGTCGTCGCAATCGTCCGATGCAGGTCAGCGAACACTGCCATCGCCTTTGTTCGGTGCACCCGGCGTTGCCGCCGAACCCAACTGGGCCGACCTTCCAGAGCTGAAGGTCGATCCCACCGATGCCGCTGCCTCGTGGTTGGCAGGCATCACGGTGGTTGACCCACAAGAGCAGTTCGAGCAGCTCTCCCAGTCGCCCGTGGGAGACACCTCTGCTGTCCACGTGAAACGGGCATTGGCGCTGTTGACCGGTCAGCAGCCGCAAACTGCATCGGCCGAGGGCACCACCATCCTGTCCCAAGACCCGTGGGAGTGGCGGGGCGTGTGGGTGCAGGGGCTCGCTGCACTGGCCGAGGGTCGCAATGACGATGCGGTTCAGGCATTCAATGCTGTCTACGGACAATTGCCGGGCGAGCTTGCTCCCAAGCTGGCGCTCGCACGGGCGTGTGAAGTCGCCGGACAGCTCGACACTGCCGCATCGCTCTATGAAGTATGCGCGCAGACTGATGCGGCGTACAGCTCCATCGGGCTGCTCGGCCTGGCGCGGATGGCTCGGCTGAAGGGCGACGTACCTGCGACCCTCGCGGCACTGGAGCGAGTTCCGCCCACCAGTCGCCTGTACGGAGAAGCCAAGATCCGACGCGCACAGGCGCTGTTGGAACGAGCCGGTGCGCCGGTTCCTGGAGTTCCCGGCACGGGTCAAACCCGACCGAACGCCGCAGATGACCTCCGCCAGGCGCTCGACGAGCACGAGGCAGCCGGTGCTCCCCAACTGGACCACCTGGCGTTCCGCAACGAAGTGCTCCGGCGCCTGATTCAGCTCACCCCGACCGTGCCGAAACTGCGCACAGATCTCGAAGCATCGCTGCGGGCACAGGCCCGCTTGGTGCCGACGTCCGAAGAGCGCGTCGCGCTGGTGGACGAGGCAAACCGAGTGAGGAACAAGTCCCTCTTCTAGGGACCCGTTTCATGGTGTGTTCAGCATGTAGCGGCAGCAACCCTGCCGACGCCGCGTTCTGTGAAGCATGCGGTATCGCCCTCGGTACGACGCCGGCCGGCACTGCCGGAGAATCGAGTGACGCAGGGTTCAATGGGTCGCTCCACCTCGGGTTCAACTCCGATCCCTCCGTTCACCGCTCGGCCGTTCCCGGTCGAGAGTTTCTTCCGGGCGAGGCTCCCTCGGCGCGCATCGGTCAGGCCACCACCCTCGAAGTCACGGTCGAAGCCACGGTCGAAGCCACCGTCGAAGCCACGGTCGTGAGCTGCGTGTCGTGCGGCAACACGGTCGAAGACGACTACTGCACCGTCTGCGGCGCAAAGCAACCGTCTCCGCGCGACCATTTCGAGATCGTCCACTCCGCACGCCTGGCCGGAGTCTGTGATCGTGGCATCCAGCACGCAGCCAACCAAGACGCCATGGCCGTAACCGCCGGTCCCGGCGCCGAGACCGGGGTTCTCGTCGTCTGCGACGGAGTGACCAGCGCGCCACTCAGCGAACGCGCTGCCCTCGCTGCGGCCGGGGCGGCCTGCGCCTCCCTGGAAACCGGATTTCGTGTTGATCCCGCCGCGCGCACCGACGCGTTCTGGGCCGATGCGCTGCGCACAGCGTGCACGGCTGCACAGGTAGAAACCATCGCCGTTGCACGGACCCTCGGCGACCCGGCCGAACCACCGTCGTGCACGTTCGTCGCTGCCGTGATCGACGCCGGCGCAATCCACGTTGGCTGGTGCGGCGACTCCCGTGCCTACTGGCTACCCGATTCCGGCGGCGGGCAGATACTCAGCATCGACGACTCCATCGCGTCGCAGCTCATCGCGTCGGGCACATCTCGAATCGACGCCGAGACAGACCCACGTGCACATACGATTACCCGCTGGCTCGGGGCCGACGCTCCCGATCCCACTGCTCGTGTCTCATCGGTCAGGGTCAATGGCAGCGGTTGGGTGGCCGTGGTCTCCGACGGCATGTGGAACTACGCGTCCGAGCCGGCTGCGCTCAAGGCTTTGCTCGGCACGGCCGAGGCACTGAGTACTGCGCGGTCCATGGTTCAATTCGCCAACGCGCAGGGCGGCGTCGACAACATCACCGTCACGCTGCTCCGGCTCGGTGCAGCGGCGCAGCCAACTCAACCCAACTCCTAGAGGACCCGATGCCAACCTTCAGCGCGCAGACATTCCAGAACGAGTACGTCGCCGACGGGGCGGACGAGATCCACGCAATCGTCACAGTGACCTGCAGCGGCGCGGGGCAATCGGTTGCGGCCGTGCCGTCCTCGGCCGCTGAGGTGCTCATCATCGACGCTTCAGGTTCGATGGAGTCGCCACCGACCAAGATCGCCGCAGCGCGTCGTGCCGGGATGGCGGCCATCGACGAAATCAGCGACGGCGTGTTCTTCGCGGTCGTTGCCGGCCGCAGCCAACCGCAGATGATCTACCCGTTCCAGACCGAGCTGGTGCGGATGGACGCGCAGCAGCGCGTCAACGCGAAACAAGCTGTCGAGTGGTTGAAAGCCGATGGCGCGACGCCGCTTGGTACGTGGCTGATGGCGGCCAAAGGATTGTTCTCCACCGTCGTCGCCGACAAGCGTCATGCAATCCTGCTCACCGACGGGCGCCAGGAAGGCGAAGAACCACAGGTGCTGGACTACGCACTGTCACAGTGCCAAGGCGTGTTCCAATGCGACTGCCGCGGCATCGGCGCTGATTGGGAGGTGGAGCAACTCCGCCGCATCTCATCAGCCCTGATGGGCACGGTCGACATCGTCGCGAAGCCCGAAGACCTCGACGACGACTTCCGTCAGATGATGCAGGCCTCGATGTCACGCGGTGTCGCCGATGTCCGTCTCCGGGTCTGGGCACCTCAGGGGTCGCAGCTGCTCTTCGTCCGCCAGGTTGCACCTCAGGTCGAAGACATGACAGGTCGGGCCGCACAGGTCGGGCCGCTCATCAGGGAATTCGGCACCGGTGCGTGGGCCGACGAATCACGCGACTATCACGTGGCAGTGAAAGTGCCACCCGCACCCGTCGGCAACGAACGCCTCTCCGCACGCGTCGAAGTGGTGGTCAACGACCAGGTGCAGGCAAAGGCGTTGGTCCGTGCGGTCTGGTCAAACGACGTGGCCATGACCACCCGCATGAACTCCGCCGTGGCGCACTACACCGGCCAGGCCGAGCTGGCCGACGCCATCCAGCAGGGCCTCGCAGCGAAGGCAGCAGGTGATGAGAACACCGCTACGGTGCTGCTCGGAAAAGCGGCGAAGCTTGCGCATGACACGAACAACGAGGCGACCATGCGGCTGCTCAAGAAGGTCGTAGAAGTCGACGACGCCGACGCCGGCACAGTACGTCTGCGCCGCGACGTGGAGAAGTCAGACGAGATGGCGCTGGACACCCGCAGCACCAAGACGGTCCGCATCAGCCGCACCCCACCGGCAGGAGCACAGCCATGACGACACCCCTCACCCCTTGCCCCAACGGGCACCAGTCGACCGACGCCGAGTGGTGCGACACGTGCGGCGCGCCGCTGGGAACTGCCGGTTCTGGTGTCAGTTCCACAACCGCGGCACCGTCATCCGCGCCATCATCCGCACCATCGGGCGTGTCCGTTCCCCCCCTGAACCCGCCGGGACCTGTTGTCGACTGCCCCTCGTGCGGTGACCCCAACCCCGAGTCCAACCTGTTCTGCGAATCCTGCGGCCTCGACTTCGTCACCGGGCAGGCACCAACCCCTCAATCGACCCAACCGTTACCGATCCAGGCTCCTCAGCCCATCGCAACGCCTGAACCCATCGACCCCGGCACCGATCTCGGATGGAGTGTGACGCTCAGCATCGACACCGATTGGTTCGCTGCAAAGGGCGAAGGTATCGGCACCCCGCCGACCAGGGCCGAGCGCGTGGAAGAACTCCGCCATTCACCGCTGCTCATCGGCCGCACACGATCCACTGGGAAGAGTCCGGGAATCGTCGTCGATGACGACCATGGCATCTCACGGCGACATGCCGAACTCACTTACGACGCAACAGCCGACACGTGGAGCATCACCGACCTTGGCTCCACCAACGGCACGTTCGTCGTTGCTTCCGACGCGGTGCTGTCGGCAGCCCTCACCCCGCTCGATCCGAACTCCCCCGTGCTCCTCGGTCCCGGGGATCAGGTTTTCGTGGGTGCATGGACCCGCTTGACGCTCATCCAGGTGCAGCGCCCGACACCCTGACACCCTGACACTGGCCTCAGCGCCAGGCGAGCCACGTCCCGTGCCCGTGGGTCGTGGCTACCCAGCGGGCCGTCTCATTCTGGTCGTAGTCGATGGCAACGACCGGGGTTCCGTTATCAGCCCGCTCTGCGCGGGCGTCAGTGGGAAACGGCAGCTCGCTCGCGTACAGCGGATGCTCCATGAACAGCCAGGTGATAGGTCTGTTCCTCCCGATGCCGGCCAGCACCTCTGCAAACTCAGCGCGATGTCGTGGTGACAAATAGGTCATGACCCACGTGGTGACTACGACAGGATGCACGTGTTTCGGAACTGCCTTCACCATGTCGGCGATGGCTTCGACCGCGTCGCCTTGGCGGATGTTCGCCGGCACGGCACGGGCAAGCTGCAGCGCTGCGCCCAACCGCTCACAACGCGCCGGTTCATCTGGCCAGACCAACGCTTGCAGCCAACGAGTCTGCTCTTCGTCGTGGACGTCAAGCGGGTTGAGATCCACCCCTTCCCGCGTAGCGATTTCCAACCGCCGCATGGCATCGAACGGAATCTCGGCAGTCGATCGTGATGCATCGCACAGCACCGAAACCGGCGACGACGGGTCACCCAGCCGAACCTCGCTCTCGCCAATCTTATATGTGTACTGATAATGATCGAGCCTGAGGTTGAGCCCTGCGCTGGTGCCCACATCGAGCATCGCAACCGGAGACTCGAACCGATCGGCGATGACAGCGAGTGCAGGCAACAGCACCGCTGTTCGACCCGGTTCGTTCGTCTGCGTGGCACCGGCGGCGATCAACGCTCTCAGTTCTTCGGTTCGTTCGCTGACGAACGCTGCTACGACCGAGCCGAGCGCGGAGTCGATCGGCGCAGTGAATCCGCCAACGGTGGGATACCACTCGGCAAGCTGATGTGCCCGATCGCGCAGCAACGACGCATGCATCGCTGCGAGGAGCAGGTTGGGTCGTCGCTGCTGTGGCCGGGCGGCGGCCAGCAGGGCAACGGCAGACGGTGTCTCGGCCAGCAATGGGCACAATGCCGTGTACAACGGAGACGATTGCACCTCTTTGACGAAGGAGTGCAGCAGCGCGCGGAGCCGGTCGTTGTTTGCGGTGTCATTCATCTCGCCCAGCATCGGGCCTCAGACGTTGGGCCGCAAGGTTGCTTTCAGTCAACCTGCCGCGTGCTCCAGCCCCGGTCAACCCGTTGCGGTAGCCGCCGGGCGGAACGCGTCGTAGCCGTCGGCTTCGAGCTGCTTGGCCAGCTCGGGCCCGCCCGAGGCGACGATGCGACCGTCGACCATGACGTGCACGAAATCAGGCGTGAGGTAGTCGAGCAGGCGCTGGTAATGCGTGATCAGCAGCACACCCATTTCCGGGCGGTCACGGCGAACCTCTTGTACACCTTTCGCCACAACGCGCAGCGCATCGATGTCGAGGCCGGAATCGGTTTCGTCCAGAATGGCGAACTCGGGTTCGAGGATTGCCATCTGCAGGATCTCGTTGCGCTTCTTCTCGCCGCCGGAGAAGCCTTCGTTGAGGTATCGATCGGCGAAGGCTGGGTCCATTTCCAGGCGCGCCATCCATGCGCGGATGTTGAGTCGCAGCTCCAGCACGGACAGGTCGACGCCTTTCCGGGCCGACAGGGCCCGGCGGAGGAAGTTGATCACCGTGACGCCGGGAATCTCCTCTGGGTACTGAAACGCCAAGAAGATGCCTGCCTTGGCACGCTCGTCGGTCTCCCACGCCGTGATGTCGGTGCCGTTGAACCGCACGGCGCCGGACTGGATGAGGTACTCCTCGTTGCCCATGAGTGCATTGGCGAGGGTCGACTTGCCGGAGCCGTTGGGCCCCATGATTGCGTGCACCTCGCCCTTGCCCACGCTGATGGACAGGCCCTTCAAGATGTCCTGGGTCTCCACGCTGACGTGGAGATCTTCGACCTGGAACAGCGGCGCACTCACCCCTTCAGTCTACCGGCCCATTTCCCCTACCCCCGTAGGTGAAACGCATCTCTCCAACCTGCCAACATCCAAACCCCACCAACAACCAACCCCACCAACAACCAACGTTGGGTTTTCCGCAACCAACGTTGGGCTCTGCGCAACCAACGTTGGATTTTCGAAGCCGGAATCGGCCTCGAAAGACAACGTTGGTTGCTGTCGGGCCCACGTTGGAGGAAGGGGCGGGCGGCGAGAAAGAAGTTTCCCCTACGCTGGTAGTAGAAACTCCGAACCGGTAGAGTGGCAGGCGTGACGAGCCCGACCATCCCGCAGACAGCCACCTGCGGCTTCGTGCCATCCAGGGTGAAGCAGGACTTCCCGATCTTCGACCGCCAGATCAACGGCAAGCGCATCGTCTACCTGGACTCGGCCAACTCCACCCAGAAGCCGCGTCAGGTGATCAACGCGATGACTCATTTCATCGAGCACGACTATGCGCCTATCAACCGGTCGTCGTACCGGCTCGCTTCCGACGCCACCGACGCCGTGGAAGGTGCCCGGGCAAAGGTCGCCAACTTCATCGGGGCCCGCCGCCCGCACGAGGTGATATTCACGAAGAATGCCACTGAGGCGCTCAACCTGGTTGCCCACTCGTGGGGCCGGGCCAACATGGCAGCCGGCGACGCAATCCTGCTCACCCACATGGAGCACCATGCCAACGTCGTGCCCTGGCAGATGCTGCAGGCCGAGCGCGGCATCGAGATCCGCTGGGTACCGCTCACCGAAGACGGCCAACTGGAGCTCACCAACCTCGACTCGCTCCTCGACGGCGTCAAGGCGTTCAGCTTCACAGCAATATCAAACGTGCTCGGCACGGTCAACCCGGTGCAGCATCTCACCGCTGCAGCGCACCGGCACGGGGCCGTAGCCATCGTCGACGCGTGCCAGTCCGTGCCGCACACCATCACCGACGTGCAGGCCATGGGCGCAGACCTCATGGCGTTTTCGTCGCACAAGATGTGCGGGCCCACCGGGCTCGGCCTGCTGTGGGGCAAAGAAGCGCTGCTCGACGAAATGCCTCCGTTCCTGGGCGGCGGCTCGATGATTACCGACGTGCGCCTTGACGGGTTCACCGCTGCCCCGCTGCCGGACAAGTTCGAGGCCGGCACGCAGCCCACCACCGAAGCCGTCGGCCTTGGCGCCGCTGTCGATTACATCAGCGCGCTCGGTATGGACCACATCCACCGCCACGAGACCGCACTCATCTCCTACGCCATCGACTCGCTGTCGCAACGGTTCGGCGCAGACCTCACCATCCACGGGCCGCGCAACCCCGAGATCCGCGCTGCGGTGATGTCATTTGCATACCGCAACGTGCACCCGCACGATCTCAGCCAGATTCTCGACGAATCCAATGTGTACGTACGAGCTGGGCATCACTGCGCAAAGCCACTGATGCGCACACTTGGCACCGGTGCCACCGCACGTGCCAGCTTCTACATCTACAACGACGAAGCCGATGTCGATGCCCTGGGCGATGCGCTTGCACACGTCGGCGACGTCTTCAACTTCTGACCCGCCCGCTTCTGACCCTCCTGCTGACTGCCCAACCCAAGGACGACCCCGAGATGCCCGGCCTCGAAGACCTCTACCGCGAGATCATCCTCGACCATTACAACCGTCCACGCAACAAGGGCGAACTGCCGCCACCGGCACACCGCACCGACGGCATGAACCCGCTGTGCGGGGACGAAATCGCCGTCTATCTTGTTGTGGACGGGACCACGGACGACTCCATCGTCACCGATATTTCCATCGGTGGGCAGGGTTGCTCCATCAGCCAGGCTTCGGCTTCCATGATGACAACGGCGGTCAAGGGCAAGCGGGTGAGCGAGGCTCGCGAAATCATCACCGCGTTCAAGGCGATGATGGGCATCAGGGATCAGACACACGATCAGACCCATGATCAGACACATGATCAGACACACGACCACGACGACGCCGAGCCTGCTTCCCCCGCAGTCAAACTCGGCGACCTCGAAGCGCTCCGCGGGGTGGTGAAGTTCCCGGTGCGCATCAAGTGCGCAACGCTGGCCTGGAACACGATGGGCCAGGGGCTCGACGAGCTCGCAGGCGCATAAGACGTTCCTTCAGCGCCTAGTCAGTTCCTCGTCCGTGCCCGACTTCCTCCTCATCCGCCACGGCGAGAGCGTGTACAACACGCACAACCTGCTCAACGGCGACCCGACGGTCACCAACCCGTTGTCCGAATTCGGCCGCGCGCAGTGCACAGCCCTCGCCGCCGTGGTCGGCTCCATGGACTGGCGGTCCGCGTGGACCACCCGCTTTGCCCGCACGAAGGAATCGCTCGCGCTCATCGCACCCGGCCTCGAAGTGACCCCGCGCGAACTTGAGCTGCTCGACGACTTGCGGGTCGGCGAATTCGAGGGCCGGCCCATCGAAGAGTTCCGAGCATGGCGGCACGCGAACGGACCCGGCACCGTCCCGCGCCACGGCGAGTCGTTGGTCCAGGCGGTCGAACGATATGCGCACGGATTGAAGTTCCTACTGGAACACGCTCCACGCCCTGCGCTGGTTGTGCTCCACGACCAGCCCATTCGGTACATCATGAACGCACAGGCCGGAGACGACCCCTTCACCGGAGCGCTTCGCAAAGTTCCCAATGCGGTTCCGTATCCGTTCAGCGAAGCTGCGCTTGCCCTCGCTGCCGAACGGCTTGACGAACGCGGTGACCGTGCCGAGTAGCGCAGCACCGCTGGCCCGGAAACGCTTCAACAGCCCCACGCTGCGCCCGCTGCGCCAACGCGACTTTCGCACCATCTGGATGGGCTCGCTGGTGTCCAACGTAGGCACCTGGATGGAGACCACGGCGCTCAGCACGCTCGTCGCACGCGAGACGAAGTCGGCAACTCAAGTGGCTTTCACAGCCATCGCCGGCTTCCTGCCCAGTGCGTTCGCATCGCCCATCGGTGGTGCGCTCGCCGATCGGTTCGACCGGCGTCGCTTCTTGCAGGTGACACTGCTGCTCGAGACGTTGTTCGCCGGCCTCCTGGCTGTCGTCGTTGCACTCGGCGAGCGCCGCACCGCTCCACTTGCCGCAATCGTATTCATGGCATCAACGGTCAACGCTGCGGCGCTTCCCAACCGCCAGGCCATCTTGCCGTCACTGGTCGACCGCGAAGACCTCCCCGCCGCGATCTCGCTCGGCTCGGCAACGTGGAACGGCGGACGGGTCTTCGGTCCGATGCTTGCGCTGCTGGCCGACACGATCGGGCCTGCTTGGGCGTTCACCGCGAACGCGTTGAGCTTCCTCGTGCTGCTCGTGGCGTGGATGACCATCACCCTGCCGCCCACACCGAAGGCAACCGGTGAACGCACCGGCCTTGTTGCGTTGCTCCGCGAGGGTCTTGTTCATATCCGGCGCACGAAAGACCTTCGCTTCGCCATTGTGTTCATTGCGGTGCTCGCGGGCACAGCCGGCCCGTTCATCGGTCTGTTGGCCATCATGGCGCGCGTCAGGTTCGGGATCGGCGCAGCGTTGTTCGTCACGGCCCAAGGACTGGGCGCTGTCTGTGGCGCGCTCAGTACCACCCGGCTGAGCACACGATATGGGCGTCGGGGAACCATGGTGCGAGCGCTCCTGATGCTGCCTCCGGCGCTGATCCTCTACGCGTTCGCTCCGAATCGCTACGTCGCTGCGGTGGGCGTGATGATCCTGGGCGGCGGGTACATGGCTGCGTTCGCGTGCGCCCAGAGTGTGTTGCAGTTGGGCACCCCGCCCGAGATCAGGGCCCGGGTTCTGGCTGTGTTCAGCGTGTCGTTGAGCGCCGCGTACTGCACTGCGCTGCTGATCAGCGGTCCGATCGCCGATGCCCGGAGCATCCAGTGGGCCACGGTTCTTCAGGCTGTGCTCACCGTCGCCGGTCTCGGTTTGCTTGCCAAGGTGTTTCCTCGCTGGTGGCACGACGAGCCTCGCTCTTCGTCGACCTTCACCAACTGAACGTCGATCACCGCAGAACTCCTCGCAAAGCGGGAACCAGAAGCGGCTCCGAAGCGTCAGACTCACGACTGGGCACCGAAGCACCCCGAAGCATCGGGTTCACCCGACGCAGCCAGCCAGCGAACCCTGGGAGACGCACCGATGGAACTCGAACCCACAGATCTTGCCCGCAACGATGTACCGCAACGCCTTCGCCGGCGATCGCCGATCCGTTTCGGCGTGGCGGCGACCGCCATCGGAGCCATCGGGCTGAGCACGTTCGGACTGGGCTTGCCCGCGTTCGCTGCCCCTGGCGTGGTCAACACCGGTTACCGCACGTTCGGGTCCTGCGAGAAGTTCCTGTCGTACATCCGCCCGCTGGCTCTTGAACAGGTCGGGCCGTACGGGTTCGGCAACGGCGGCATCATCGCATATGACGGTGGGCCTGTCCCGGTGACTGAGGCCGCCGCCGCAGCAGCACCCGGAGCGAAGACTGCCAGCGATGCCAGTGCCGGCGCGGGTGGCACCTCGTCGACCAACACGCAGGAGATCGGCGTCGATGAAGGCGACCTCGTGGAGACCGACGGACGCTATGTATACACAGCAATTGGAAACCGCCTGACGGTCACCGACACGCAGGCCGCCAAGCTCGTCGCAACGATCGCGCTTCCTCAGAACGGCAACGGAGCGGAACTCATCCTCGATGGTGCACGCCTCGCCGTCGTCTCCGGGCTGTACACCACGATCGGCGGTGAAACAGTCGTCACCGTGTACGACGTCGCAAACCCAGCGGCGCTACGAGCCATCCACACCACGCACCTCGAGGGGCAAGCCACAGCCACGCGTTCGGTCGACCATCGCCTTCGCATCGTGCTCAGCACCAGCTTCGGTCAGCGGGTGGCGCAGAAGTTCCCCAACCCTGGCCCGCTCAACACTCCGGCCGCAGTAAAGCGTGCCACGGAGGCGAACAGGAAGATCGTCCGGACGGCGCCCGCATCGGACTGGTTGCCACGTCGCTTCGTGGAGGGTGCAAGCAGTTCGCAGGGTCCGATCGAAACAGCACTGCCGTGCGGCCAGGTCGGACGACCGACTGACGCGTCGGGCCTTGGTCTCACCTGGGTGGCCTCGGTCGACCTCGATCGGCCAGGCGCGTCGCCGGTAGTCCGCGGCGCTGCCGGAGTCGTTGCGAACGCGGGTACAACCTATGCCTCGCCAGACACCCTCTACGTCGCGACGCAGCAGTGGAGCCCCACCTTGCGCCGCAGCCCGTCTTCGGTCACCACCGAGGTTCATGCGTTCGATCTGCGGGTCTCCGACGGCGCACGGTGGATCGCAAGCGGGCGGTTCGCCGGCTCGATCCTCAACCAGTTCTCCTTCAGCGAGCACGACGGTGCGTTGCGGGTTGCCTCGACGCGCTACGACGCCGGGTTCGGCGGGACGCAGGTTTCTGGCGTGCAGGTGATGATGCTCGACAATGCGGACCACCGGAAGCTGAAGGTGGTCGGCGAGGTGTGGGGCCTCGGAACCAACGAACAGATCTATGCGGTCCGTTTCGTCGGCCCGGTCGGCTACGTGGTCACGTTCCGTCAGATTGACCCGCTGTACGTGCTCGACCTGTCGGACCGCCTTCGTCCTCGAGTCGCGGGTGAGCTGAAGATTCCCGGATACTCTGCGTACTTACATCCTATTGGCGATGGGCTGTTGCTCGGCATCGGCCAAGACGCAACGGAACAGGGTCGGCGCGCCGGAGCGCAAGTTTCGTTGTTCGACGTACGCGATATCGCAGCACCCAAGCGACTGGCGACTGCCCCGATCGGCGGTCAGTCCGCTGCGGAATACGACCACAAGGCGTTTCTCTGGTGGGCGGCCACTCGAGACGTATTCCTTCCGAGCTCAACGTATGACCAGCGAAATGGGTTTCCCTCGTTCGGAGTGCACGTCGTTCGGGTCGGAGACCGCAGCGCTCCGGCGCTCACCGAACGCGGCGTCGTCGGCCATGACGCAAAGGCAACGAAACAGGTACCGGTCACGACGATACCTGCGTCCAATTCCGCGACCAGCCCAGTTCTGATCAGCCCACCGTTCATCGCGCCACAGCCGGTGCTCCGCACGCTGATCGTGTCAGGACGAGTGGTCACGGTGTCACCGCTCGGCCTCATGGTTAGCGATCTCGGTACCCTGGGCGAGCAGGCCTGGGTCCCCTTTTCACTGTGAGGTAGGCACGTTCGCCGCGAGCCTCCACGGTGAAGCCACCAGTTCTCACGAGTCACCCTTGCTTCTCCAACCCGAGTGATAGCAGAATGCAAGCATGCCAAACGTCTTGGTTCGAGACCTTCCCGACGATGTCCACGCCGACTTGCAACGCCGAGCAGAAGCGCTCGGGCAGTCGTTACAGCAATACCTCGCTTCTGAGCTGACCCGGCTCGCACGTACGCCCACGATGACGGAAGTGTTGGGTCGAATCTCGCGTCACGAGGGTGGGCGCGTGGGATTGGAAACTGCCGTTGCGGACCTGAACGAGGACCGCCTCCGTTGATCGTTCTCGATGCCTCCGTGCTCGCGAACGTGGTTGGCGACGACGGTCCGGCGGGAATTGCGGCCCGGTCCCGATTGGCTGCGGCCGGACAAGCGTCGGTTCCCGATCTCGCCGACGTGGAAACCGTGTCTGTGCTCAGGAATCGATGGGTTGCAGGAACCTTGCCGGAGTTTCGTTTCCGTCAGGCGATCGACGATCTCGTTGCGTTGCCGATCGTGCGATTCCCGACGGCCCCGCTGATGGTCCGAGCGTTTGAGTTACGGGCGAACGTGACCGCCTATGACGCATGTTACGTGGCCGTAGCTGAAGCCCTCGCCTGTGTCCTGGTCACAGGAGACGAAAGACTGGCCCGGGCAACTGGCCCGCTTTGTCGAATCGAAATACTCAGGCTCGACTAGCGCCCGGGTGATCGAGGCACCGCCCGCACGGGCTCGCCACCTCGGGTCCCCGGTTGGTGGAGACTGGAGCGGTGTTGAGCATTGCGGGCAACGAGCCGGTCACGACCGATGTCCGGTGGGGGTGGATCGTCGATCCCACCACGGACATCGTCAGTGCCTTTGCCTGGCTGCCTGTCTTCGTCGTGGCCCACGTCCTCACCGGCGAGGCACTGCGCACCTGGGCTTCGCTGATCTTCCTGTTCTCGCTCGTCCATCAGGCGATCACTCCCCTGCTGCTTGCCACCGATCGTCCGACGCGGGCCAAGCATCGGCTGATCTACACGGCCGGAATACCCGTCGTCGCGTTCGGCTCCTGGCTACTTCTGAAGGCCGGGCTCGGATGGGTGGCCGCCGTCGCAGCCGGATGGAACCTGTTCCACACGCTTCGTCAGCGCTACGGCATCGTGCGCCTCTATGGCCGAAACGCCGGGCAAGTCCGACGGCCGGCCGAGCAAGGTCTGATCTTCGGGCCGTTCCTGCTCGCTGCGGGCCTTGCGCTCTGGCTGCCCGGCACGCTCGACTCGGTCGACCGATTGGGGTTCGGAGGCATCAACGCTGCAATCGTCGATGGCATCCGGACGATCTCCGGGTTTGCGCCTCTCGTTCTCGTGGTCTCGCTCGCCTGGACCCTGTGGACCACGGCCTCGCTGCGCAAGGATCGCTATCACCGTCCGACGTCATACTCGAAGCAGCTCTACCTCTTCGCTTACGCGCTGTCGCTCGGGTGTGCAGTCATCGACCCAGCGGCCGGGATCCTCGCACTCGTCGCAGCCCATTCGTTCGAGTACTTTTTCGCGCTCGATGCAACGCTGGGCAAGCGGTTCGGGCGGCCCGGCACGGGGCTCAACCGATTGATCCGCATCGCCCGCCATCGCCGGGCTTTTCTCGTCGCTGCCGCGCTCTCGGCCGGTGCGATCATCCTGGCGGTACGCGGTGTCCTGTCGACCTCGGCGTACCTGGTGATCTACATGACCATCGGCGGTTCTCATTTTCTGTTCGACGGGTTCATGTGGCGGGGTGGGAGCCAGACCTGACGGGCTTGTCGAAGTGCTCCTCCACGGCTTCCACATCCCTGATGAAATCTCACTGTTGGCCTGTCTCAGTGAACCGTGATTCAGTCAGACTGCGACCATGCTGATTCGTCGAAGGCATCGTTCCAGATCGCTGCCAGTACTCGCTGCGACCGTCGCCCTCGTGGGAGGCCTCACGCTTGCGGTGACAACAGGTTCTCCCTCGGCCGCTGCCGCTGACGCCCTCGTCTACGGAGACTCGCTCTCGCCCACGTGGCAGAACTGGTCATGGGGGGCAACTGCGGTCGACTCGGCCTCGCCAGTCGCATCCGGGACACGCTCCTTGGCCGTCAGCGTGGCTGCGCCGTGGGGCGCTCTCAGCCTGCGCACCGCACCGCCTGTTCCCTTCGGCAACGGTACCGTCAGCCTCTCCCTGCACGGCGGAGGATCCGGGGTCACCATCTCGCTGTTCACCAGCCCCGACGACTCCAACGGCGCCCCGTCGACCTCCGTCACCCTCTCTGCACCGGCCAACACCTGGGTGCGCCACACCATCACAGCGGCACAGCTGGGCACGGCACCGGGTATTGCGCGTCTGAACCTTGTATCGCCATCGGGGGCATCCTTCGCCGTGGACGATGTGCGTGTCGACCCGGGCACCGTTGCCCCGACCACACAGCCCCCGACCACACCGGCGCCGGCCACGTTCGAAGGTTCCATCACGGTCAACGCCGCGTCGGTCATCGGGTCCGTCCCCACCCGCATGCGCGGCACGAACCTCGGCTTCTACGCAGGCGGGTATTCCTACGCCGACGCCACACTGCGCCGACGGAGCCAAGGTGTGTCAGCGCTGACCCGCTACCCCGGCACGCAGGACAGCCAGCGGTGGGGCTGGGCCAGTTGCCAGATGGGAACCAACCTGCCAGCGGCACAGGGGTGCACCATGCCCAACTTCACGTGGACTGCGCGCCCGTCGGACTTCATCGGCTTCATGCAGGCCGTCGGCGGCGAATCCGTTGTCACCGTCAACGCCAACGCAACAGCGAAGGAGAACGCTGCGTTCGTCGCGTTCATGAACGGCTCGGTGTCGGACACGCGGGTCATCGGCGTGGACCAGCGCGGGGCCGACTGGCGCAGCATCGGCTACTGGGCGCAGCAGCGCGCTGCTGTTGGTTACCCCACGCCTCTTGGAGTGAAGCTGTGGGAGTTCGGCAACGAGACTTACGGTGGCCTTCCCGGCGGCAACCAGTGCGTGTCATACGGGTGGGAAGTCACCTGGACGTGCAAGGCTACCGAGTTCCTCGACGGCGTCGGCACCGGCGCAGCGCGCCAGGACGGATACCGCTCGACCAAGGCTGCAATGAAGTTGATCGATGCCACCATCCAGGTCGGTTTCCCGGCGGAGCGCAAGCTGGACGACTACAACGGCTGGACCCGCGAGGCCATCGCCAACCACCGCAACGAAATCGACTTCTTCATTGTCCACCCGTACTTCACGTGGGTCCCTCCTGCTGACACTGCGGCCGGCAACGCTGAAATCCTCAGCCTGCCGCAACGCCATTGGAGCGAGATCTCCGACGCGTTCAACAGCGGGTACACGCAGTACGGCAGCAGGCAGGTGCCGCTGCTGATCAGCGAGTTCAACCTCACGCCGGGGCGCGAGAACGATGCGGCGCTGCGCATGAACGGCATCGGCAACGCGATCATGATGACCGACTCGGTCGGGGTCATGTCGCGCAACCCGCTCTACATGGGCGCAAACGCGTTCGAGCTGTACGGCTCAGCCTCGCCCAACGGCACGTACTTCGGAATGATGCGACAGGACGGAGCGTTCACACGCACGGCGTTGTACTGGGGTTGGACGCTATGGTCCCGGTTCGGTTCGACCCTCCTTGATTCGTCCTCGACCTTCGACGCAGGTTCGACCCTCTCGGTCTACGCAGGTCGGCGCGACGCGAACACGCTGACGCTGATGGTCCTCAACAAGTCCTCGCGAACCATAAGTTCGCAGATCAATGTGACTGGCGTGACGGGTATCCAGGCGATCGTCAGCGACACCGCTGCGGGCAGCTCGATGGCCGACCCCAACGTGCTGCTCAACGGACGCGCCAACCCATCAGACGATCTGTCCGACGCTCCGGGCACCGCAAGCAATGCAAGCGGCGAGCGAACCTTTGTCCGGTCGTTCGCACCGTGGTCGATGACCGTGATGCGCATGACGATCGGCGGTGCCATAGGCACCACGACCACACCGACAACCGCGCCACCGACAACCGCGCCACCGACGACTGTCACCACCACGCGACCCCCGACCACGGGACCCCCAACCACGGTCACGCCGACGACGGTCGGACCAACCACGCTGGTCCCCACCACGTCACCGGCAGGTTCGTCGTGTCGAGCGTCGTACACAACGCAGTGGCAGGGCGCGGCCTCGTTCGGCGGCGAGGGCACCATCACGAACACCGGGCCGACGCCCATCAACGGGTGGACGCTGACGTTCGCGTTCCCTGGCACCCAGAGCATCTATCAGAGCTGGGGCACCAGCCTCACCCAGTCCGGGCAGCAAGTGACCCTCCGAGATGCCGGATGGAATGCCAGCATTTCGGCGGGTCAATCAGTGACATACGGCTACGCGGCAACCTTCGTCGGCGCCAACCCCGTCGTGGCAACATGGCGACTGAACGGCATCCTCTGCACGACATAAATCGCACCTAAATCGAGAGCAGGCACAACCGTGTTTCGGCGTAGGTGGGTGCGCTGTGCAGGTTTGGGCGCGTTCGGCAGCCTGCAGGAGACACCCAACCCTGCAGCACGCACCCACTGGGTCGGCCGATCATGGAGCGATTGCTGGCCAGCACTGGTTCTCCGGTCGAACTGACACAAGTCGATGCGGACACCCTCGCGCTCCGGGCCTACAAGGTTTCCCTTGTCTTCGAGTTTGTCTCCGGCAACAACCACCACGACGATGCGGTCCTTCACCGTCTGTTGTTGACGCAACCTGAATGGCGCCCAGAGCGACTGCAGCAATCTTGTGCTCACTCGAAACCCACTCGGCTTCGCTCTGATTGATCAACCGATCACCTGGTCACCAATGGCTGCGGTCGCTACACCTGAGGAGTTCGAAGGAATTCTTGCAATCAACTAGCCCAGCAACTGAGGTTGCGCAGGCTCCAAAATGGAACCTTGGGCGTGCTGTGCAGGTTTGGGCGTGCTGTGCAGCGCTGCTGGAGACGCCCAAACCTGCAGGAGACACCCACTCCGTGCTGGGCGCGCTCGCTGGGTCGGCCGATCATGACGGAACGAACGCTGACCGCCATCCGCGGGTTCGACGCGGTGTCGGGTGTACGAACACGTGGTGACGGACTTCGCAGGGCAAAGGGCCACGTTCCGACACCATTTGAGCGATACTTGATGCGCGTGCTGGTGGGAAACCGGTTCGCCACCTCCCCCGCACCGCAAGGACCAACGATGCCAGCGCACCGCTCCCGCCGATCACCTAGGCGACGCGTTTACGCGTTCAGCGCCACTTCCATCGCCGCGCTCTTGTCAGCAGTGCTCATGTCCGCAGCGCTGGCACCGGGAATCGCTACCGCAGTCGGGCCGACCTTGCCGCCGAAAGGCGCAGCCCCCGTCACCACAAAGGCCGCTTCCGGTTCATCAGGGTCGACCAACACCACGCTAAAGGCCACATCGAAAACGCCTTCGAAGTCGTCCACGGCGAAGAAATCTGCAACGGCCAAGAAGTCGACCGCGAAGGCCAGCTCGCTCTCGGGGCTCGGAATGGGTTCCCGCGGTGCGGCGGTCCAAACGCTGCAAGAGCGGCTCGTCGAGCTGAAGTACGACATCTCAGAGGCCGAGGGCCAGTTCGGCGACCAGACCTTCCACGCCGTGATGGCGTTCCAGAAGGCCAACGGTCTTGGCCGCACCGGCCGCGTCGGCAGCCAGATGCTGGCCGCACTCGAAACTGCCACCGACCCTGAGCCGATGATGCCGACAGGCGGAGCAAACCGAGTCGAGGTCGACCTGAAACGCCAGATCCTCATGATCTGGGAGAACGACGAGCTGTACCGGGTGATCTCCATCTCCAGCGGCAACAACAAGGATTTCTGTTCGTTCGACCCCGAGACCGAAGAGACGAGCTGCGACAAGGCCATCACTCCGACCGGATCGTTCCGCATCGCACGGCGGTGGGTCGGATGGCGTGAATCGCGTCTCGGCGAGATGTACAACCCGCTGTACTTCAACGCCGGCTTCGCCATCCACGGCTCGCTCAGCGTGCCTGGAAACCCAGCATCGCACGGCTGCGTCCGCGTCCCGATGGTCAGCGCCGAGTGGCTGCCGGGTGTCCTTGAGAACGGCACCCCGATCTACGTGTTCGGCGCGAAAGACACCGACAAGAAGCCCACGCCGCTGAAGAGCACAGCCACCACGGTCAAGCCGTCCAGCACCACGCCCGGCAGCATCGTTCCAGGCAGCCAAACCATCCCCAGCGGCGCAAGCACGGTCCCCGGACAAACCGTCCCCGCCACAACAGGCACCACAACCTCCACGTCAACCACCACGACGATCGTCCGGCTGCTCGACGGGAGCGGGGGTACAGCACCTGCCACCATCGCACCGGTCACCACCGTCACCACGACTTCCGCGCCACCCTCGTCGCTGCTGCCAATCGGTTAGCCACCCGCTGCGACGCAACCAACGCTGATCGCGGCCGGCTGAATCCGCCGACGAACCACGGTGTTGTCAAATAGGAAGACTGTCGGCGTTCCCGCCGCACACCACGACGCCGACCACGGCCTCATCGGGCCGTTGCCAGGCACCGGTCAGCAACGCTGCAAGAGCGGTTGCGCCACCTGGTTCGGCCACCACGCGCATCATGGACCACAGCCACCGTTGCGCATCGACGATGGCATCATCGTCGACCAGCGTGCTGGCCGCGACCCGATTGCGCAGTATCGCCCATGGAATCTCGCCCAGCGACGGTGGGCCAAGGCTGGTCCGCGCGATTCCCTCGGCGCTGGCCGGCGCCGGTCGTCCCGCTCGTTGCGCTTCGGCCAACGACGGGCAGCCGGTCGGCTCGACCGGAACGACCGTCGCACGGCCATCGACGGCGAGCGCGACCCCGGCCGAAAACCCGCCTCCGCCCACAGCGCACATCCAGTGCGTGACCGTCGGCGCATCAGTGAGCAATTCCAGACCAAGCGTTGCCTGGCCTTCAATGGTTGCTTCCTGGTTGTACGGATGGATCAGCGGCCATCCCCGTACGGCGACCAACCGCTCGGCAACTTCGAAGGCCTCGGCCGGCACATCGCCATGCAGGATGACCTCGGCTCCGGTCCGACGCATCGCATCGATCTTGGTCGACGAGGCCGACAGCGGCACCACCACGGTGGCTCGGCGACCGAGACGTTGCGCGGCCCACGCAACGGCCAAACCGTGGTTGCCCCCAGAGCACGCGACAACTTCTGGAGCGCCTGAGCGGAGCAAGGAATTGACTGCGCCACGTGCCTTGAACGACCCGGTGACCTGGAGCGATTCAAGCTTGAACGTCACCGGGACAAGTGAGGTTCCGCGGTCGGTGGCGACCGGAACCTCGGCCACGATGCACGGCGTACGCCTGATGTGGGGTGAGACTCGTTCGGCCGCTGCGGCAATGCTGGCAGGCGTAATTCCAGGCGTAATTCCTGCCGTGATGGGTGTCATGGCGAACCGATCGGCACCGGGTCAGAAGGGGATGTCGGCGAACGGATCGGCGCCGCGCGCTGCCGCAGCAGCCTCGGGCGGCAGATACTGCTCGTAGCCGGTCCGTTCCAGTTCACGTGCCAGCTCGGGGCCGCCGGACACGACGATGGCCCCCTTCACGAACACATGCACCACGTCGGGCGTGAGTTCGTCGAGCAGGCGCTGGTAATGGGTGATTGCCAGCACGCCAAGACCATCTTCCTGCGTTGCCTGTAGCACCCGACGGCTGACTGCACGCAGCGCGTCGACATCGAGCCCTGAATCGATTTCGTCAAGGATGGCGAAGCGCGGTTTGAGAACGCCCATCTGCACGGTCTCGTTGCGCTTCTTCTCGCCACCAGACAACCCGACGTTGAGGGCACGGTCCAAGAACCGGTGATCGAAGCCGATGCGGTCCGCCTCGGCCTCCATCAAAGCAGTGACATCATCGCGCCCGTCGTATCCAATGGGTTGCTCCACCTCGGGTTCAACTCCGATCCCTCCGTTCACCGCTCGGCCGCGCCCGGAGACGCCGGCTCGAAGAGAGGCTTGCAGCATTTCCGACAGAACCACCCCGGGGACCTCTGTTGGGTACTGCAGGCCGAGGAACAATCCGGCCTGCGCGCGCCGCCAGGTTGGCAGGGAAAGAATGTCGACTCCGTCAAGGGCGACGGTGCCACCGGTTGCCTCGTAGCCGGGCCGGCCCATCACCACGTGCGCCAGGGTTGACTTGCCCGAGCCGTTAGGCCCCATGAGAGCGTGCACCTCGCCGGAGCGGATGGTGATGCTGAGACCCGTGAGGATATCGGTGCCGATCGGGCCACCGGTCAGCCCGGATATGACGAGTTCGCTCATGACTGTGGGTCCGTCGGCGGGGTGAACTCGATCATGACGTCGTCGCCGACACGGGTGACGACGTACACCTGAACGGGCTGCGTGGCAGGAAGGGACTGAGGTTCACCTGACACCAGCGAGAACGTGGTGCCGTGTTTCCAGCACTCGATTTCGCATTCGTCGTCCCACACCGTGCCTTCGGACAACGACACCTCGGCATGCGTGCAGGTGTCGTCGATGACGTACACGTCGTCTTCGATCCGCACGACGGCAAGCGGATGGCCGTCGACCAGCACCCGGGTGGCCGAGGAAGGAGCGAGTTCGGCGAACGATGCGACCTTGACCTGGCTCATGCGATTGCTCCCGGGCTCAGCGATGCGGCCGAAGCCGAGTGTGCGCGACCGAACTTCTCGGCGAACACGCCGGTGAGCGCGGCGGCGACGCCAGGTACCGGAGAACGATCAAGGACATCGGCGAAGAAGCCGGTGACGATGAGACGCTCGGCCTCTTCCGGTGGCACACCGCGGAGCTCGAGGTAGTAGCGGTGATCGTGATCGACCGGACCGACGGCCGAGGCGTGGCTGCACTTCACCTCGTTGTTCTCGATCTCGAGGTTGGGAACGGACTCGACCGATGCAGTTGGCGACAACAGCAGGTTGCGGTTGGTCTGGTTGGCCACCGCATTGCGGGCGTCGACGCCGATCTTGATGAGGCCCGAATACACCGACTGCGAGTGGTCTTGCACCGCACCTTTGAACAGCAGTTCGCTGGTGGTACGTGGACCGATGTGATGCTGGAGTGTGCGGAAATCGTGCATCTGGTGACCGGCGCCGAAGTACACGGCGAGAAGCTCGTTGAAGCCGCCCTGCTCGGTGACAACCGCATCAGTTCGTACGCGCGCATAGCTACCCCCCAAGGCGACCGACATCGAACGCAGGGTGGCGTCGCGGCCCGTGGAGCATTGCTGGTGCGCAATCTGGCAGCACTGGTCACCGAGTTCCTGCACGCTGACGAACCGCAACGTGGCACCGGAGCCAACGGTGAGTTGGGTGATGGGGGTGAAGAGGGAGCCGACGCCGGCACCGACGACGCGCTCGACGATGGAAACCGACGCGTTCTCGGCGAGCCGGACCATGAGTGCCGAAGCGATGTAAGCCCGGTCGGACGCGATCTCGTTAATGATCTGGATGACCCCCGGGATGGTGCAGCCGCGGGCGGCTTCGATGACTACAGCATCGGGAGCGGTGGCGAGTGCAAGGTCGACGAAGAGGTCGCCGCCTTCGACCTGCGGGTCGGTTACCACCGCGTTGTCCGATGACGCGCAAAGTACGGAAAGCCCCGCTTCAGCCGCCTGGGGAGTCACGGAGATGGAACGCACGAAACCGTCGACCAGGTGCACCACCGCTGCCGGTTCACCGATGGGCGGTGGCGCGGACCTCGACGGAGCGCCATCGAGGGCGACGACCAAACCGTCGAGTGGAACCTTTGCGATGCGTGAGTAACGCCAGATCTCGGCTTCGGCCGTGGGGCGTGCCAGCCCGCTGAGCACACTCCCCGCAGCAAGACCGGTCGGTACCGCGCCGAGCCGGTCGCAAGCTTGCTGGCGGAGCGTCGCAAGGGTAAGAGCTGAGGACGTGGAGGGTGGGGCGGTGGTCGGGAGCACGGGGAGTTAAATCTAGTTGACCCAGGTCAGCTACCGGTCACCCATCACGTGCGTCGCCGCGGTCGCTGAGCGCGCTGTGTGGTCACCATCCCCAATTTCTGCGGATACGGAGGGTTCGAATCTCAAGCGCATTCACACCCATTCCGATACTCCTTCCATGACGCAGTCCCCAGCCGACGGATCATCCCCGCAACTCGGCACCGTGAGCGAACTTTCATCGGTCGCCAGCCCGTCCGCCATCGGAGACCTCGACAGCTTGTGGACACAAATCCCGCAAGAAGCACCGTCGCCGACGGCGAGCATCGCAACCAGCGGTGAGCGCCGATCCGAAACAAGCGTGGCCCCAAGTTGGGACGAATCAATCTGGAGCCTCGGGGCGAACGAGGAAGTTGCGAACCCGGTGTTCGCTTCCGTCGGCGTATCTGACTTACAAGCAGAAGCAGCGGTCGTCGATGACGCGCAGGCCACGGATCTGTGGGGTGGCAGCGCTGCTATCTGGGGTCACCCGTCGTCCACTAGCAGCAACAACACAACAATCCTTTCGCAACCGACCTCGGGGGTCGGATGGCTGGCACCGAACGTCGAAGCGGCAGTGAGCCAAGCCCTGCTCAACGCTGATTCCAAGGCGCGCACCAGCGGGGACGCAGCTGAACCACAGCTTGAGGTCGTCAAAAGGGTCGTCAAAGAACGCCGACCGATAGGTGTTTCAGCACTCGTTGCCCTGGTCGGGGTCCTTGTTGCAGCGATGCTGTGGACCATCATCGGTTCGTCCACCGGGTCTGCACCGTCACCCACGTTGATACGCCGCCCGGCTGACAACTTCTCCGCGACCAGTTCGCCCACCGTTGGCGGACCGACACCGGTCACGACATCGGCAGTGTCGGCTGCACCAGATGTCAGCGCTCCAGATGCGATCGTCGTCGACAGTGTTCCTGCTCTGTTCGACGATGGCAGCGATGCTGCCGTCGATCCCGGCGTTGCGGCCGATGTCGTGATCGTTCCATTCGAGCCAGATGCCGGCGTGGCCCCAGATCCTGCTGCAGACGGAGTCGCGCTGCCTTCCGCCGGCGCTTCTTCAGCTGATGGACGGTCCATCCAGGTTGTTCCCGACGGGTCGCCGCTTCCAAACCCGTAGGTCCGCATAGGGTTCCACGTAGGCTGGCGTGCCTCTTCGTCGAGAGAACGGAAAGGACCTGCCTTTCGGCAGGTCCTTCGTCGTTCTCACCGGCTGGGTAGCGGCGAACCTCCACCCAGGTTTGTCAGCTCACCACTGGATCTGGTGAGTTGCCGTGTTGTTGTAGATGTCGAGCTGCGTTGCAAGGGTGATCTTGACGGCACGGTTCGTCGAGTTGAGCGCTGCGACCGTTTGCGCCACGACCTGGGCCATGGTCAGCGGATACGCACCGCCACCACCACCTGGGACCAGCGTTGCTGAGTAGCAGGCGTTGAGATAGGCGGCCGTAGCTGCCCGCAGCAGGATCTCATTGCCTCCGGAGAGGCCTTTACCGCCCTGCATGCCGAGGGCCTGCAGGAACGTGACGTTCCCGGCGTAGACACCACTGTTCACCTTGGTGGCGTCGGTGGACTGGATGCCGGTGAAGACCGCGCCGACGAGCGTCGACGGCGAGATCGGCCAGCAGGCCCTCAGGTACCGCTCCTGCCAGGCGTTGTGGACATCAGCAGCGGTGTGCTGCTTCCAGAAGCCAGGGGTGAACCCGAGGTACCCGGGCGCATAGCTGGCCGTGTCGGAGTCCGACGGGCTGGGCGTACACAGCGACGCTGCGCAACCGACCGCAGTCGCGGTGTTGACGTAGTTGACGCCACCGTTGAACACTGCGGGGACGGGTCCCGTCACACAGGTGACCGTTTGACCAACCACCATCGCTCCGACGCTGATGCCGACGCTCGGCGGGTTGGTCGGCGTTGCGGCGTTCTGCGGCAACGGGCCGCAGATTGTCGGCGTGGTGGCAAGCGGGAACCGCGAGTCGGTCAGGGTGACCGGGTCGAGGGCAACGAAGCCGTTGTTGGTGATCACGAACTGGAAGCACAGCATGCTTCCGACCAGGACCGGCGACAGGCTGTCGGCGTATCCACCGGCAGGGCAAACAGCCGGCGAGCCGGTCGCAAGCGCTACCGACTTGACCACGTCGATGGAGGCAAGACTGTTGACGATGGTACAGACAACGGTTTCGCCCTTGGCAACCGTGACGGTTGTGGTGGTCTTGGTAGCAGCCCCCGTGCACGACCACGTCGCGCCGTTCACATAGTTGAGGACGCCGCCCGACTCGCTCAGCGAGTACAGGCCCGTCAGGACCGTCTTGGCTGTGACGGCGGCCGAGCCCGTCGTCCCGCTGACCCCGGCGGTAGCGCCGGTTGCAGTGAGCGTCCACGACGTTGCCGCTGCCGTACCACCCAGAACCTGCTTGACCAGGGTGAGGGTGCCGGTATCACGCGTGTTGGTGATGGTGCACGTGACGACCTGCCCCTTGGCAACAACGACGGAGTCGAGGTCGCCGACAGGCATCGTTCCACCTGTACAGACCCACGTGGACCCGTTCGTATACCCGGCAATGTTCCCGGACTCGGACAGGTCATAGGTACCGGTGAGAACCGGCGTCGTCGTCCCCGTCGTGACGTTGCTGACCGCAGTTGGACCGGCAGCCGACAACTTCCACAACGAAGCATCCGAGGCAGGGCCACCACTCACGCTCTTCACAAGAGTCAGCGAACCGGCGTCGCGAGTGTTGGTGATGGTGCACGTGACGGCTTCACCCTTGGCGACGACGACGGAGTCGAGATCGCCGGCAGGCATCGTTCCACCTGTACACACCCACGTGGACCCGTTCGTGTATCCGGCAACCGTGCCGGACTCGGACAGGTCATAGGTACCGGTCAGAACCGGCGTCGTCGTCCCCGTCGTGACGTTGCTGACCGCAGTTGGACCGGCAGCCGACAACTTCCACAACAAAGCATCCGCAGCAGGGCCGCCGCTCACACTCTTCACCAGCGTCAGTGTGCCGGCGTCACGAGTATTCGTGATCGTGCAGATGAAGTTCTCACCTTTACCCACCACAAGAGTGTCAAAACCAACCGGCACCAGATCGATATCGTGTATGCCGTCGCTGCACACCCACGTAATTCCGTTGGTGTAACCGGCAACCGGGCCGGACTCCGACAGTTTGTACGTGCCGGTGAGCACGATGGTCGTCGTCCCGCTCGACACGTTGGTGATAGGCGTCGGGCCAGCGGCCGAAAGTTTCCATTCGGTCGGCAGAGCAGTACCGCCAATCACCCGCTTGACCAGCGTGAGGGTGCCCGTGTCACGAGTGTTGGTAATCGTGCAGATGACAGCCTGGCCCTTGGCAACGACGACGGAGTCGAGATCGCCGGCGGGCATCGTTCCACCTGTACACACCCACGTGGACCCGTTCGTATACCCGGCAATGTTCCCGGATTCGGACAAGTCGTATGTGCCTGTATCAACAGGTGTGGTCGTACCGGTCGAGACACTGGTCACCGGGGTAGGACCAGCACCGGACAACTTCCACTCGGTCGGCAGCGCAGCACCACCACTCACGCTTTTCACGAGGGTCAACGTGCCACGGTCACGAGTGTTGGTAACCGTGCAGGTGACCGTCTGGCCTTCTCCAACCGTCACCGTGTCCGTATCGACCGCGGTACCAACGGTGCAGGTCCATGCGGTCCCGTTGCTGTAGCCGGGGACGGTGCCGGTTTCGGACAGGTCGTAGTTACCTGTCGGAACGACATCGGACGCTCCCCCGAGGCCGCTGAGAACTCTCGATGCTGTCGTGGTATCACCCGTCGCCGTAAGCGTCCATAGTGTCTTGGCAGCATCTCCACCGCTGACGATCTTGTCGAGTATCAGCCTGCCGGTCTTGCGGGCGTTGGTGATGGTGCAGCTGACGTTCTCGTTCGCTGCGAGCGTGACCGACGTGAGCCCGGCGCCTTTGGCTCCACAATCCCATGTGGTGCCGTTGTTGTAGGTCCCCACGGAACCTGTCTCGGACAATGCGTAGGTACCGGTAGGCACCACCTGCCCGGTGACCGCTGCTGTGCCGCTGATACCTGTGATGGTTGCAGCAGGAGTTCCGGGACCGGCGGCGGTCAGCGGCCAACTGGCCACCGTGGCGTTACCACCCGCCACGTTCTTGACGAGCGTCAACGTGGCGGTGTTGCGCGTGTTGGTCATCGCTGCGTTGACCGTGCCACCCGCCACAACTGCTGGCGCGACGGCTGGGTTTGCCGTGGTGACACTCCAGGCACCGGGTGGTGTCGACGATGTCTCGGAAATACTGCAGACGGTTCCGGCAGGAAGGCCAGACTTGTCCCAGACCAGCGGCGTTAAATCAGCTTCAGGCAGAACGAAGTTGAACGATCCGGCCGCACCGCAGTCCGCGGTGAACGAGAACGAATAGACCTCACCTGTGAGCGCGCCTGGCACGGTCTTGGTGAACGCCAAACTGCCTGTCGACCGCTGGTTCACCACACTCACCGCAACATTGGGCTGCGGAGTCGTTTTGCTCGGCGCAGGCATCACAACCGGGTTCGGGGTGATGCTCACCAACGCGTACCCGGCTGGGACAGTTCCTTCGCTCATGGTGCACGTTGCACCT
Source organism: Acidimicrobiia bacterium (assembly GCA_031385545.1). GTDB lineage: Bacteria > Actinomycetota > Acidimicrobiia > Acidimicrobiales > JANYDT01 > JANNBN01. The sequence goes on from JANNBN010000071.1 coordinate 42,121, forward strand.
GCTGGTGCAGTGACCTGGGCCGAACCTCCGTCGGCGATTGCCACAGAAGTCGGAACCGCAAGATTCGTTGCACCGGTACCGAAACGGCAGTCGATGGTGATGGTGAACAAGACACCTGCAGGCGCCCCACCCGTCACGGTTTTGCTGATCGTCAGTTTTACCAATACCGGCAGAGCGCAGATGGCGAATTGCGAGAAGTTGCCGGTGTTGGGAACAGCCAGCACTGGTGACATCTGCGTCGTCGGGAAATCCCACACCGGGTTTTGGCTCTGGGCGCCACCAACGATGCGGTTGAAGCGAACCGGGTTGCCGAACTCGTCGACCACGTTGCCGACTTGGAACGTTCCGGCACCGCTGGTGTAATCCGCAGTCCACTTCGGCTGTCCTGAAGTCGCTTGGCCCGACGCCACGACTGGCCCACCGGCCGTGAACTTCACCCAGGTCTCGCCGTCGTTACCGCATGTCCCACTGTCCGGAATATTGGTGATGAGGGGGTCGAAATACCAGGCAAGCGGCGGGTCGACGGCGTTGGACTGCGCCGTGAGCCATGGGGCGAGCAGCGCGACCGCTGCAACCAACGCCACCGCTCGAATTCGACGACCGGGCATTCTGCGACTTGCCGCCAAGCTTCTGTGTGCCTTCATCTGGACCTCCGTCAAGTTGTCGCTGTTTTGTCCGCTCCGAATGTTCCGGGGTCGGGGCCTGTCCTTCGGGTCACGGCAGCGGTCGGCTCGTACAGTGGTGAACGTACGCTCAGTGGTCGGTGAAGTCAAACACTTCGAATACCAATTTTTCGCTGACTCGATCAACGATCACGGGCAAAATAACCCGGACAACCTCCTTTTTCGGCTGGTTCGGCGTCGTCGGTCTGCTACCGACGGCGTTGGAACGTCAACGCTCTGAACATCCGGCCGACCGGGGATCCAGCCGCGGGGTGTGGCCGTTGACCGCCTCGTTCCAGTTCGGTGTACACGTCGAACGGCAGCGCCGGGGCGCGCCCGAGGAGCTGCGTCGTTCCCCGCCTGCGCTCCCACAGCACCACGTTTGCCGTGCAGCCGTAGACGATGATCCGGCCGAACAGGTTGAACACGAAGAACAGCGCGAAGATCCCGGCGAACGTGGAGTAGGTGCTGGCGTTGCCTTGCAGCGTGCGCTGCACGAGCGATGCACCGACCAGTTGGAACACGGCGAGGAACACCCCGGCCAACAGGGCCCCCGGCACATGGGACCGTGGAGCCACCTTCACGTTCGTCAGCAGCAGATACGAGACCCACACCGCCACAAATCCGGTCAGCGCAGAGCTGGCCAACGCGGCGCTCACGCCGACGTATGGAATCCGGACAATCCTGGTCACGGAAGTAGCGAGGAATCCCGAGAGCCCGAACACGGTTGCTGCGCAGATGAGCCAGGGAACGCCAAGGAGCTTGTCGATGAATCCGCGCCCCGGCACCTGCCAGACAGCGTTGAACGCATCGGCAAGCGCACCGATGACTCCTAGACCCAGCCACAGCGAACCGAGTATCGAAATTGCCAGCGCAAGCCCTGCGCTGCCCGACGCGCTGTCGATAGCACCGTTGACAACATCGCGCAACGTCGGTTCGTCGACCTGCAGATTGTCGAGGATTCGATTCCCGAGGTCGGCATCGCCCTGCGCAAGGAGGCCCGTCACGGACACACCGACGAGCATCAACGGGATGAGCGACGTGACCGCTCGCAACGTGACGGCGGCAACCAGACTTCCGATTCGGATCTGGCTGCCACGCCGATGAATCTCGTACAGCATTTTCGCAGCGCGTTCGAGCGCAGGAACAACTGCAGGCATGAGTCGACCCTACCCGACCCTTACCCGGGCTGACCCAGGCCCCCGGCTCATGGTCGGACCCGCCGCAGGCGTTGATCAGCCGATGGACCCTTCCATCTGCAGTTCGACAAGGCGGCTCCACTCGACCGCGAACTCCATCGGAAGTGTGCGTGTGACCGGTTCCATGAACCCGTTGACGATCATTGCCGTTGCCTGTTCCTTGGAGAGCCCACGGGACTGCAGGTAGAACAACTGGTCGTCGCCGACCTTTGACACCGTTGCCTCGTGGCCGATCTGTGCATCCATCACGCCTGCGTTGCGTTCGATGTACGGATACGTGTCGGAACGGCTGTCGCCGTCGAGGATGAGCGCGTCGCACTGCACGTGGCTCTTGACGCCTTCGGCACCCTCTTCGACCCGCACCAGGCCCCGGTACGACGTGCGCCCGCCATCTTTGGAGATCGACTTGGAGATGACGCTGCTCGTGGTCTCGGGCGCAGCGTGCACCATCTTTGCGCCGGTGTCCTGATGCTGACCCTCGCCTGCATAGGCGACCGACAGCACTTCGCCGTGGGCCTTTGGCCCCATCAGGTAGATGGCCGGGTACTTCATGGTGAGCCGGCTCCCGATGTTGCCGTCGATCCAGCTGACCCTGGACTCGGCCTCGGCCCTGGCCCGCTTGGTGACCAGGTTGAACACGTTGTTGGACCAGTTCTGGATGGTTGAGTACGTGATGTGGCTGCCCTCGAGCGCAACCAGTTCAACCACCGCGGAATGGAGCGAATCGCTGGAGTACACCGGCGCCGAGCAGCCCTCGACGTAGTGGACCTTCGAGCCCTTGTCGGCGATGATCAGCGTCCGTTCGAACTGGCCCATGTTCTCTTTGTTGATGCGGAAGTACGCCTGCAAGGGCATATCGACCTCGACACCCTCTGGCACATAGATGAACGAGCCACCCGACCACACAGCCGAGTTGAGCGCGGAGAACTTGTTGTCGGCAATGGGGATGACCGTGGCGAAGTACTTCTTGACGATCTCGGGGTACTCGCGCAATGCAGTGTCCATGTCGCAGAAGATGACCCCCATCGACTCGAGGTCTTCGCGATTCCGGTGGAATACAACTTCCGAGTTGTGAACAACGAAGCCCTCGGCCACGAAATTGTGGTGTCCTTCGACCGTGATGTCGTAGACCAGCTCGGGGCCGGCAGGGGTGATGGACTCAACCCGCACATAGCCGAGCTGGTCACTTGTATACGAACGTATGGTTGTGCCATTGGCAGAGCTGCTGGTGTGCGCGTACTTGCGTGCGCCCAGCCGCTCGGCGCGTTTCGGCGAACGGCACGGTAACCGGTCGAACCGGCCGCTGAGATGCAGGCGATACGCCACAGCGGCTGTCTCGTAACCGGGCAGCGGCTTGTTCTGGAACCGAGTGACCGACGATGCATGAATTCCGCACAGCAACGACAGTTCCCGGAACGAGGCGAGAAGGCCTTCGTTCGCGCTTGTCAGCACCGGGTTCTTGGCGCTGAGGGAGGACCGTACATACCCATCCGCATCAATGAAACCGGCCAGAAACGCCAACCGCTCCGACGTCGGCAGCTCGAAGACCCAGTCCGGCACGCGCTTGGTGTGCGCCGTCCCGGCGAGGTCGTTGGCGTGCAGGAACGTCGCGAACGCTGCAGTTCCATGTGCGGTGAGGCGCAAGCCGTCTGCGGCAAGCGTGAACTCGAGCCCGAAACACTCTCGTGCGACGCGCTGGATCTCTGCAATGAGTTCAGTATCAGACGGGTTCACCGCAAACTCGACCGCCGTGTAAGCGCCACGGTGATGCAGGTAGCCGTCACCGAGGTACAGCCCCAACATCCACATCGCATCGTCAGACGACGTGACGGGCAATTTGCGGCTGTGATCGGTCGGCGCACCGATGAACAAGAAGTCATACGACTCGCCGAACTCAGGAAGATCGGTCGCGATGGCCACCAAGTCGCCGACGGCAAGATCGTCGACGGGAGTCCACTCCGCGTTGTACCGCGCCTTCTGCCGATTGGGCTTCCGCCGATCCCGCAACGACAAAAACGGATGATTCCCCGACGCAGTGACTGAGTGGCCCTTAGCCTTCACTGTGAACGTTTCCTTGACCCCGCTGCACGCAACCGCAGCCACGGTGGCTGACTCGATCTTCCGTGAATCGGTGTTCAGCGAGAACACCCGGTCGCCAGGCTCGAGTTCCTTGATGGTTCGCATGCCCCGGTCGGTCCAGACCTTGGTCGAGCCGACCAGGCACTCGTACTGCGCGGTGACGCCGGCGAGGTACTTCTGCTCGGCTTCGGGGATGCCCAACTTGTCGTAGGTGTTGCGGATGGCCGGGTCAAGGTCTTCCCACTTGTTGACCTGCTTCGACGTGGGCTTGATGTAGTAGTAGATGTCGTCGAAGTAGATCTGCGACATGTCGCCGCCGAACTTCGGCATCGGCTTCTTGTAGAAGACGTCGAGCGCGCGCATGCGGAACTTGCGCATCCAGTCGGGCTCGCCCTTCATGTAAGACATCTCTTCGACGATCTCGCGGTTGAGCCCACGCTTCGGGGTGAACACGTAATCGACTTCGTCGCTCCAGCCGAGCTTGTACTTGCCGAGGTCGAGGTCTTCGATCGTCATGGGGGACTCCGTGTCTGGAGAAATGCTGCGAGAGATGTGCAAAACCTGGGAGAGAAGAGATTCTCCTACGCAGATAGTAACAACCCCCGGGGCCTACCCACTCGTCGGAGCGAATCCGAGGTACGGGAACGGCCGAGCGGTGAGCGGAGGGATCGGAGCGAATCCGAGGTGAGTGACCCATTCGGTACCGCGACTGGCAGACTCGTCAGATCATGAGCGACCCGTCCGGCGAGGTCCAGACACCCCATCCTCGCCATGCCGCCGTTGGTGACGGGCCACTTCGGCCCAGGTTCCGGCTCGCCACGGTCATGATCGCCACCGGGTTGGTCGCCACCGGAGTCGGAATCGCCGTTGACCGGAAGGGGAACGACGGCGGCGCACCGGCTTCTGTCTCGTCGGTCACGTCGGCCGCATCGACCGGCGTCAGCGTGCCACCGGGCAGCGGACCGGCCAGGTCGCCCACCGTTGCCGGTGAAATCCCGGTCGTTCAACGCCGGGCGGTTGCGGTGGCGATGTCAGCCGCACAGGACTCGTCACGCCCCGTCGCGGCATCGGCCATCAGGCTTGGGCCGTCCCCACACCTTGCCGCCACGAGCGACGGCCGGTTGCTGATCTCTGATGCGCAGTCACGTCGGGTCTACGTGGTTTCCGCAGACGACACCGACGTCTCCACACTGGCAGGCGACGGAAAAGACGGCAGGAGCCCGACGGCAATCCTCCAGGCACCCGGACCCGTGGCTGTCGACTCTTTCGGTGGCATCGTCATCGCCGACCAACCGGTTGCGGGCAAGGCAGGTCGCATCCTTCGCATCGACCCATCCGGCCAGTCCACGCAGATGGCCGAAATCACCACAGAGGCCGATCATCTGTACACAGATGACCAAGGTGCTGTCTTCGTCCAATTACGTTCGTCCGATACGACAACCTCGACCACGGTCATGCGTATCGGCGCGGCAGGCGACCTCGAGGTTGCATCGGTCGACAGGCCCGCGCCGCACCTCATCACGGTTGCAGGTGGCCGTTGGCTTTCGCTCGGGCAGCGGCAGGCAACTCTCGTTACGCTTTCGCTCTTCGGATCCCCCACCGACGGGCTGGCCGATGTGCAGCTGACCGGCCTCGAACGTGGCAGTGCCGTTCGCACAATCGTGCCGATCGCCAACTCCCGATTCGCAGCGGTCGCATGCGCAGCAGACACCCGGTGCAGCATGACCGTCCACGACGCTGATGGTTCCACCATCGCGTCGGCTGCAACCCAGATGGTCTCTTCAATAGTTGGCCGGGCGGGTGGGTTCGACATCGCAACGGTCGACGGACAAGTGCTTCGCGTCGACGACCCGCTGCACCCGGACCAGACACGCACCTTGCTGGGGGCCGGAACTGCACCGGTCCAGGATTCCGTGCTCGACGGACCTGCAGCCGACGCGCATCTCGATCCCGTCGCGTTAGCGGTTGCGCCTGACGGCACGGTGTACTGGATCGATCTCTTCCCGTCGGTATCGATCGGAGCATTACGTACCGATGGTCGGATCGAACGACTGGCGCTAGCCACCACAATCTCTCAGCCCGGGCAGATGGTCGCTGCTCGTGACGGGCTCGTAATCCTGGGAGACGGACAGCTTCATCTGCTCCCATACGACACGCTTCGCATCGGGCAGCGAGACAATCGAACAGAGGCTGCCCGATCAGCGGTGAGGTCCGAAGCAGATCCGGTCGTCCGCTCGGTAGCGGCGTTGGCCGCCGCTCCCGACGCGTCGTGGACCGCAGTCGACTCGGCTGAATCACGGCGCATCACTGGGGGGCTCACCATCTCGCTCGCAGCATCAGATGGTTCCGGTTACATCGCCGCTGTTGATCGCAACCGGCTGATGGGCTTCGATCAGGCCACCGGGACGCGCACAGAAATCGCCCGGACTGTCAACCCTGACGGTAATACTTCGGCTGCCGCGTTCGGCCTACCGGACACCGAGATCGGCTCGATCGGCGGAATCGTGGCGGTCGGTCCCAGACAGTTCGTCATCACAGACCCTGCCAGCGACCGGCTGTCTCTGGTTGCCCGTACCCCAAGCGGGTCGTGGCAGATTTCGCGATTCCTCGGCACGCAACCGTCGGTGGTGACCGGTTCGCCGCTCTCGCAGAGAACGGTCAGGCCCCGCCACGTCGCTGCGGCGGCAGACGGAACAGTCGTGTTCACCGCCGAGGGTGGCACCATCAATCGTATGGGTACAGATGGAACGGTCCGCGTCATCGCGGGCGGCGCTGCGCCATCATCAACACTCTTCGGCCGAATCGGTGGCGTTGCGGTCACGACGCCAGACCCGGTAAAGCCCGACGAACGCCGGGTCCTCGTTGTTGACACCGCTCGACACCGCGTGGTGCTGCTGAACCGCGACGGCACACAGACGCTGGTGGCTGGAACCGGAGTCGCCGGGGCCGGCCCGAACGACCTCGATTCGCCGACCGGTATCGGCGTCGGCAACCAGCTCATCGTCATCGCGGATTCGGCCAACCACCGGGTGATCGCCATCGACCCCGCCGGGCAGCGCCGCGTCATCGCCGGAACCGGAATCGCCGGAAACGGAGTGGCTACCGGGCCCGCAGCGGCAGTCGCGCTGAACAACCCAACGGGCGTGGCCGTGGCGGCCGACGGTCGAATCGCAATCGCCGATACGGACAACAACCGTGTGCTGCTGGTCAACGCCGATGGGCAGGTGTCACCCCTGGCCAGCGTCGACCGGCCGACCGGAGTCGCCTTCCAGGGCGCCAACCACCTCGTCATCAGCGCATCGACCGACGGGCAGGTGTATCGGGTGGAACTGACCACCAGGGCCAGATCGGTCGTCGCTGGAATCGGGGTCCGCGGCTATCAGGGAGACGGCGGGCGGGCCACGTCTGCTCGGTTGCAGGACCCCAACGGGTTGGCGATCGGCCCCGACGGTGCCATCTACGTTGCCGACGCAGGGAACGGCGCCATTCGCCGCATCAGCCCAGACGGTCGCATCGACACGCTGACGGGCGGCGGAGTCGGCCGGGCCGGCTGGGTCAGCGGTGACTCGTTCACCAACCCTACCGGCGTCGTCATCGATCCGCTGCTGGGCATGATTTTCGGAGAAGCCGACGGCAGATTGTTCTCCGTGAGTACCGCAGAGATGGACGCAGCTGTTCCCGGCTGGTTCAGAACTGTCGGCTGACAGTCGGCTCAGGCAGTCGGCTCAGACAGTCGGCCCAGTTCAGTCGTCCCAGTTCAGTCGATGCGCCGCAGGCCGGCCTTGAACCGCTTCCCGTTCTCGACGTAGCTCTGCACCGCCATCGCGTTGAACCCAGCCTCGACCGCGTTCTCGCGGATCTTGGCCGGTACGCCCAGCGCCATGGCGAACGACGGCACCACCATGTTGTTCGGGATGACGGCGTTGGAGCCCACCAGGGCATAGCTCTCGATCACGGCGTTGTGCAGCACCACCGAACCGTTGCCGACCAACGAGTCCGAGCGGATGCTGCACCCTTCGAGGTGAACAATGTGACCGACCACGCAACGGTCGCCAACCTCGGTCGGGCGCGTCGGGATGCAGTGGATCACCGTGCAGTCCTGGATAGATGTCTCGGCCCCGATGGAAATGAGGCCTGTATCGCCTCGGAGAACCGCACACGGCCACACCGTGGAGAACGGCCCGATCTCCACGTTGCCGATGATCACCGCATCGGGATGGACGAAAGCATCGGGATGAATACGTGGGACAAGGTCGCCCAGTGCGTAGAGAGCCATCCGTTCAACCTACCCTTGAGGCCTCATGAGCCGACCAGTCGAGACCCATCCGGACCATCAGCAACCCACCTGGCCGACCAGTGCTGCGGCACCCGCAGCGCGACGGGAGCCGACCAGCACCACGTTGCACGGCACACAGCGCACCGACGAATTCGGCTGGCTCCGCAACCGTGACGACGACGGGGTACTCGCCCATCTCACGGCCGAAAACAGCTACACAGCCACGATGCTGACGCCGACGGAGGCGTTGCAAGAGGCCATCTTCCAAGAGATCAAAAGTCGCATCCAAGAGACCGACATGTCGTTGCCGACCCGCAAGGGTGGCTGGTCGTACCTCACGAAGACCATCGAAGGGGTGCAGTACCCCATCCACCTCCGCCGGCCGACCGACCGCGAAGCCGATGAGACAGCCGACCAGGTGCTGCTCGACGAGAACGCGTCGGCCGAGGGCCACGACTTCTTCAGTCTGGGCACGTTCGAGCCGAGCCACGACCACAACCTGCTGGCATGGGCCACTGACACCACCGGTGAAGAACTGTACGAGTTGCGCGTCACCGACCTGCGCACCAACGCCTTGCTGGCTGATGTGCTGGAAGACACTGCGCCAGGCGTAGTGTGGTCGGCCGACAACAGCGCGTTGCTCTACCTCACGCTGGACGACCTCATGCGGCCCTACAGGTTGTGGCGCCATGTGCTTGGCACCGACCAAACCGCCGATGAGCTCATCCACGAAGAGCGAGACGAGCGCTTCTACCTCGGCGTCAGCCTGTCCTCCACCGACGAGTACGTCATCGTGTCCGCCGGAAGCCAGGTCACGGCCGATGTTCGGGTGATGCCGACCGAAGCAGCCAACACCGCCGGCAGCGCCACCGTGCTCCGCCTGGTTGAGGAACGTGTCGACGGTGTCGAGTACTCCGTCGACCATCACCGGGCCGTCGACGGTTCGCAGCGATTCTTCGCGGTCAGCAACCACGAACGCGAAGGATTTCGGCTCTACGCAATCGGGCTCGACGCCCTCGGCCAGGCCCAGTGGACCGACGCCGGGCTGCAACCCGACAACGCCGATCCATACCCGGTGAAACTCGATGGTTTCGACCTGTTCCAACGTGCCCTTGTGCTGCACGAACGTGCCGATGCGCTGGAACGGTTCCGCATCGTGCGGCTGGCCGACAACGGGTCCGTAGTCACGGTGACTACCCTGACGCAGCCCGAGCCCGTGCATACCGTGTGGCCCGGCGGCAACCCTGAATTCATCTCGACCTCGTACCGGTTCGGTTACACCTCGCCGGTCACCCCGCCGACCATCTTCGAACAAGACCTGTTCGGTGACAGCCGAGTGGTACTGAAGCAGCAGCCCGTGCTCGGTGGGTTCTCGTCAGATTCATATGTGTGCGAACGAATGTGGGCCTCCGCAGCAGACGGTGTGATGATCCCCGTGTCGGTCGTCAGGCACAAGGACACTTCATTCGACGGCACCGCACCGCTTGCGCTGTACGGGTATGGCTCATACGAGGTGTCCATCGATCCGACGTTCTCCACCATGCGCCTGTCGTTGCTGGACCGCGGAATGGTGTTCGCCATTGCGCATGTTCGCGGTGGCGGAGAACAGGGCCGCCGGTGGTACCTCGATGGCAAGTTCCTGCAGAAGCGCAACACGTTCACGGACTTCATCGCCGTCGCCGACCACCTCGCAGCGACCGGCGTCTGCGACGGGTCGCGCATCGTTGCCCGCGGCGGCAGTGCAGGCGGGCTGCTGATGGGTGCGGTTGCCAACCTTGCGCCGACGCGATGGACGGCCATCGTTGCCGAAGTCCCGTTCGTCGATGTGGTCACCACCATGCTCGACGAGTCCCTTCCGCTCACGCAGATCGAGTGGGACGAGTGGGGCAACCCGACAGACCCGAAATTCGGCGCGTACATGGCGAGCTACTCGCCGTATGACAACGTGTCGGCGCAGCCGTATCCCACGATGTTCGTCACGGCCGGCCTCAACGACCCACGGGTCGGCTACTGGGAACCGGCCAAGTGGGTACAACGAGTGCGAGAACGCTCCACATCTGCGAACCCGGTGCTGCTCAAGACGGAACTGGGGGCTGGCCACCAAGGCCCCACCGGCCGGTACGCAGTCTGGCGTGACGAAGCCCAAACCCTGGCGTTCACGCTCTGGGCAGTCGGCATCACGGCATAGCAGCGGGTGGAGGAGGCCCGTTCGACACAGGACGGCCCGGTTCCGGGACGGTAGGTAACCGGCAGATGAACCGGCAGATAGTTCCACTTCGGGAGCCCTGACAAGCCCTGCAAAGCCGCACCACGCTGCATTTTGGCGTGGCAAAAGGCAATGTTCGAAACCGGCAATGAATGATACCTCGGCTGGGTTGATGTCTTCCCATGCCGCAACGGCCACGAGCGCTTGAGCGAGGAGAGTTTCTCCGGATGACCGGGCTCGGCGAGCGAACCGCGCGGGCAGCGCTATCTCACCTCTTGCAGGTCGGTCTGGTCACCTCACCAAGCCACCGCGCACCGGTCAGCATCGCCTTTCCGCTCGATTCGCTCCTGTACCTGTTTCCGGACCTCTACCCCGAGGCGGAGAGCACGCGCGGGGCGTAACGCAACCGTCAGAAACGAAAGCCTGGGTCTTGCTCCGCGAATGTTGGCAACGACGCGTCCTTGTCGGACACGATCGGGTTCTCCACGCGCCAGTCGACGGCGAACTGCGGATCATTCCATGCGATGCCGCCGTCGTTGGCCGCACTGAATTCATCTGTGCACTTATAGACAAGGTCGGCAGCTTCGGACAAGACCGAGAAACCGTGTGCGAACCCAGCCGGAATCCACAGCAGGCGGCCGTTGTCGTCTGACAGCTCAGTTGCGTACCACTGGCCGAACGACGGCGAGCCATGGCGCAGGTCAACGGCCACATCGAGCACCGCACCGTTGGTCACCGAGACCAGCTTTCCCTGCGCCCGCGGGTCGGTCTGGAAGTGCAGCCCGCGGATGACATCGCGCCGCGAACGCGACGTGTTGTCCTGCGGAAAAGCGACGGGCAACCCAGCGGCGGCGAACTCCGAAGCCTTGAACCCCTCGCGGAAATAGCCACGTTCGTCGGGGAAGATGCGGCTCTCGATAAGCATCACGCCCTTCAGAGGCGTTTCGTGAAAGGTGAATGGCATGGCAGCGATCCTCTGGTCTCTGGGCCGTGCTGGCTACTTGGCAAACCGACCGTACGCGCCACGGTGGTAGCCGAGCGGCTCGCCGTCACGCCATCCGAGGGCAAGCACCCGACCGACGACGATCCAGTGGTCGCCGCCCTCGTAGACGTGCTCGGTGCGGCAGTCGGTCCACCCCAGCGCATCGTCGAGCACGGGACTCCCCGTCACCTCGGTATGCCATGCAATCCCCGCAAACTTGTCGGCTGCCTTCGAGGACATCTGCTTGCTGACGTCTTCATGCTCAGACGCCAACACGTTGACCGCGAAGTTTCCGGCGTCAGCGATGCGCGCCCACGTGCTGGACGACTTCGCCGGGCAGAACAGCACCAGTGGCGGATCCATCGACAACGACGTGAACGAACTGGCGGCCATACCGACGGGCACGCCGGCGTCCGAAGCAGTGATGACGGTAACGCCCGCAAGGAACTGGCCCATGACCTGGCGATACAGGATTGCTTCTACCGCCCCCGACTCGTCTGCCGAGCCGGCGTTGTACAGGTGCACTGATGGAGTCACAACGACGATCGTAGAAGCCCGATGCGTCCATCTGGACGACGCTCGAACTGCACGACCATCGATTCGACGGCGGCGAACATCTCCAGGCCCGCCGCTGCTGCATCAGGCGCAAGTGCGGCCATCTCAGCGGCCAGGTGTGCATCGGTGCGACCCGGATCGTGATGGAACATCGCCAACGCTCGCGCCCCGCACTCCGATGCCACGTGCATGGCATACCGGAACGTGCTGTGGCCCCAATGCGCCTTTGTCTCCCAGTCAACCTCGTTGTACTGCGCGTCGTGGATGAGCAGATCGACGTTGCTCACCAATTCGCGCACTCGCGGGTCGATGGAGACCAGATCGGCAGGGGCCTGGTGGTCCGGGACGTACGCGACGGAGAATCCATCGGCCTCGATGCGGTAGCCGACCGTGTTGCCCTCGTGCGGCACCGGTTTGACGGTGACCTTTGCCTGATCGACTGCAAACACGTCGTCGCTGACGTCGTGACAGGCGTAGGTGCCGCGGAGTTGGTCGAGCCGTACAGGGAAGAACGGCGGACGCACGAACTCGTGCAGCATGTCGGCGACACCGCGGCCGTCGTCCTGAGGGCCGTACATGGTGAACGTGGCACCGACACGATCAGCGCAGGCGAGGAACGGCAAGCCCTGAACATGATCGAAGTGAAAATGGGTAATCAGCGCGGTGGCTGCGAAGGTACCGTCGTGTGGCTGGGATTCGCCCCAACAGCGCAGGCCAGTACCGAGATCGCAAACGATCGGTTCGGAGTCCT
>JANNBN010000073.1:0-3715 GCA_031385545.1 Acidimicrobiia bacterium
GGAATCTCTGCGAATCGTCTGTTCGCCGCCTCGTGGGGCATCGCAGCCGCCTTGGCTACGCTGGCCGGAATCCTGCTCGCGAGTGGTCCTGATCGGGCTGTCAGTACAGCGATTCCTCTCACAGCTCTCGTCGGGTTCCCAGCCATCGTGCTCGGCGGAATCGACTCCGTCGAAGGTGCGCTGGCCGGAGGGATGCTGATCGGCATCATCGAGGAATTGGCCGCTGGTTACGAAGCCAAATACCTCGGGTTTGCAGGCATCGGGTTCTTTGCCCTGACACCGTTCCTGCTGATGCTGGTGATTCTGCTCATCAGACCAACCGGTTTCTTCGGGACGAAAGAAGTGAGACGGGTATGAGCGGTGGTTTTCTCGGCATCGCGCTTCTGCTGGGCGCGGCTGCGCTCATCGTGTGGGCGTCTCGACGCGACGCACGTCTGCTTGTCAGCAGATACGCCGACGATGTTCGCCAGTTCCGGCCGAATGGTCGCAAGTGGATGCTCCTGGTGGGCGCGTTGATCGTTGCGTCCATCCCGGTCGGATGGAGCTGGCTCGGTGTCGGGTCGGCCCATGTACCAAGGGGCTTCTTCCCCGGTATGCCGTTCACCGATCGCTGGATGCTGGTGGCTTCGACTGCAGGGATATGGGCTATCGCGGCCATCGGACTGAACTTGTTGATCGGCAACACGGGCCAGATCTCGCTCGGTCACTCAGCCTTTCTTGCCATCGGTTCGTTCTCGTTGGGTTACTTCGGAACCGAGGTGGAGTCAAGCAAAGCCAACGGGCTGTTGAACATCGGTTTCGGCCTCCACGGCCTGCTGGTCCTGTTCATCGCCACGGTGATCGGAGGAGTGGTCGCAGCGGCAATCGGACCGTTTGCTCTCCGGCTGCGCGGCAACTATCTCGCCATTGTGTCGCTGGTGCTGGTGTTCACGGCACAGCACATGGTCAAAAACTGGGCATCGCTGACGGGCGGCGAAGGCAACCCACGGTCGCTCCCTTCAATCAACTTCGGAGCGGGGGAGAGTCCTGTCTGGCTGCGCGACGAGACGGGCGCAACGAACATTTTCAACTCGTTCTTCTTCGGTACGCCCTCGGGTGGAGCGACGGACAAACCCGGATACTTCTGGACCATCTGGATCCTGGTAGCGGTGGTTGCTGTCGCTGCCCGGAACTTGCTCCGGTCGCGCCAGGGACGGGCCATGATGGCGGTGCGCGATCGTGATTTGTCCGCCGAGGTCATCGGTGTCCGCCAGATGTACACCAAGACGTGGGCGTTCGCCATCTCTGGCGCGATGGGGTCACTGGCCGGTGCAATGTATGGCTCACTCTTCGGGTCGGTCAACGCCGACTCGTTCGCGCTGACCATCGCAATCGGATTCGTCACCATGATCGTGATCGGTGGCGTCGGGTCCGTCGCCGGAGGCATTTTGGGAGCTGTTGTGTACACGTTCGTACCTGAACTGCTGAAGTACTTCGAGCCGAGCATCAACCAGAAGTTGAGCTTCATTCAGTCAGACCCGGCCAAACCTGGCCTCACCGTCGGCAGATTCACGGATATTTTGTTCGGCGTGGTTGTGATCGTGTTCCTGATCTACTTCCCTGCCGGGCTGGTCGGAATTTGGAGTCGGCTCAAACGGTACGCGCTCACCTGGCCCCTGAACTGAGCACGGAGTAGCCGAAACCACGTGAAGCACAGCCGAACCTGAACGGTGGGAAGCGACCGAATCCGTTTTTAGCTGCTGGGCTCTGCTTGAATGAATCGTGACAGATGTCGCACGTGTTGTGACGTCAGTACAAACTCGGACCACCGGCTGTCGCGTCGAAGGCCGTTCAACACCTCGTCACCAACCACCACGCACTCTGAGGGAGTCACATGAAACAAACCATTCGTACCGCCGCCGCCTTCGGCACGGTGTTCGCCATCTCCGGCCTCCTGCTGGTCAGCCCGGCCGGGGCCGCCGTCAAAGCTGGCCAAAAATGCACCAAGGTCGGTCAGGTCGCAAACGGCCTGATCTGCAAGCAGGTCGGCAATAAGCGTACGTATCAGAAGCAGGCTGCCGCTCCCACCACCGCGGCAGCCGCAACCGGAAGCGCCACTCCTGCCCCGGCCGCCGGTATCGCAGCGGCCCGTGGCTTCGACGGCAGGACGATCAAGGTCGGCTACGTCGGCCAGGTCGCAACCAGCCCAGCGTTCCCAAATTCCTCGCTGTTCGCTGAAGGTGGCGCTGCACTGACGGCCGGATTCAACGCCTATATGTCCCGGGTGAACGACGCCGGAGGAATCGCCGGAAAGTACCCCGTCGATGTGTTGTTCAAGGACGCGTTCTACGACGCAGCGGAATCCGTGAAGAAGTACACGGAGTTGAAGGACGACGTGGTCATGATCGGGCAGGTGTACGGCACACCTGGAACACAGGCACTGCGCGACGCGCTGAAGCGCGACAACATGATCGCTTCGCCGGTCTCGCTCGATGCCGAGTGGGCGACTGGTGACCAGTTCCTCCCCGTTGGCACGACGTATCAGGCTCATGGGATCAACCTGGTGGACTATTACATCAAGGAAGGTGGAGGCGCAGGCAAGACCCTGTGCTCGCTCTCTGTCGCACCGAACCCGTACGGCGTTGCCGTCGAGGAAGGTTTCGACTACGCAGCCAAGAAGATCACGTTCAAGAACGGCGGCAAGTTCCGCTTCACGACTGCCGACGCAACCGCGCAGCAGTTGAAGGACGCAAAGTGCGACGCGGTGGTCACAGCCATTTCCGGCGAGGTCCACACCTCGCCGCTGCTGACAGCAGGCGAGAAGATCGGGTACTTCCCGACGTACCTGTCGTCGTCGCCCACGTTCTCCAGCCGCCGGGTCACCTCGGCAAACTCCAAGCTCTACGCCGATCAGGTCATCGTGGCCATCGACGGCGCCCAGTGGGGCGACTCGACAGTTCCCGGTATGAAGGACTTCCTTGCCGACATGGGCAAATACGCACCGCAGTACATCGGTGCACCGAACCCTGCCGCAATCTGGGGCTGGGCACAGGCCAAGACGGTTGCAGCCCTGCTTGCCAACGCAGTGAAGCTCGGTGACCTGTCGCCGACCGGAATGAACAAGGCGCTTGCCACGCTTGGCAAAGTGCCACTCGAAGGCATCTACCCCGACTGGAACTACGTCGCACCGGCTCAGCGCCTTGCTCCGACGCAAATCCACCTTGCCCGTGCCGACGTGTCGGTGAAGGGCAGCCTGCAGGACATCAAGACGTACAACTCTGCGTTCGCGCAGGAATACCGCCGCTGAGCGTCCGGGCTCCAGCAGCCCAGCCCACTTGCTTCAACGAACCCGCCGCTTCCAGCGGCGGGTTCGTCGCGTTGCGAGAGAGGCTGCCCCCAGCTCCGAATCACCTTGCGAGGTGTTCTCCAGCACGCAATCGTCGCAGGCAAGGCAGGCAAGAGGAATCGACCGCGCGGTCAAGGAGCCTCTAGGGTTGACGACTGTGAACGACCACCCGACTGGCCACCGCTTCGAATCCCCGCAGACCGTCCGCGAACAGCTCAAAGGCGTCAACTATCTGTCCGACGATTCCATTGCCGGAGTCGTGTTCCTGGCGGACCGGCTTGGTAAGCCGATCCTGGTCGAGGGGCCGGCCGGAACGGGGAAAACGGAGCTGGCCAAATCGGTTGCAGCCATGCTTGGTGCACGGCTCATCCGGCTCCAGTGCTACGAGGG